>JABIHA010000055.1 GCA_018649885.1 Bacteriovoracaceae bacterium | reverse complement strand
TTTTTTACAATTTTCTTTTTCAGCACCTTCTTGGGAGCGGCTCCCTTTGGCACACTTTTTCCTAGGCTACCCAGTACATTCAGAATCTCTTTTTCTTCTTTGCTTGTGGGCATTTTTTTTATTTGCTTTTTTGCGACCTTGGCCGGAGCACTCTTTTTCACAATATTGATTTTTTTACTAGGAGCAATCTTCTTTGCCATCTTTTTTGCGGGAGCTTGTTTTTTCACAGGAGCTTTTTTACCAATCCTCCGCCTTTTATTTTTTACTACAGTCTTTGTCTTTTTAGCTGGAGCAGGTGGCTCATTCTCACTTAGATAAGTCATGACTCCCGCCACGGCTATCAATGAGAAAAGTACACCTCTAAACACTTTCTGCTTGAGGCCAGCTGATGAAGCTGGAGGTTTACCCCCTGCTGATCCTCCCCTTTTGCCAAACTTGGGAAGAGAAAAATTTAATAGCTTTGATTTCTTTGTTGGAGCATCAATATCTGGATCAGTTGAAAGGTCTAGTTCAACCTCACCAGTAGCATCAAATGAAGGATCTTCATCAGCTGGTGACTCGCTATTATCACTGGCCAAAAGATCATCAACACTGGCCTCGATTGTGGCATCACCGTAATCTTGTTCAGACTCATCATCAAGATCATCTAATGAAAGCTCTGTCATTCCACCTGGTTCAGAGGATGCATCTTCTGCATCCAGCTCGATATCTAGATCTTCATCTTCTGAAGAAGATTTTTTTTTCAGAAATTTTGATTTTAAATCATCTAGTAGTTTCATATTTCATGATTTTTCGGCTATCTTAGATAATTTATAAAGGGGTTTAAATAATTTTCAGACTAGGCAGCATTTTTTTCGAATGCTTCACCCATAATTTTGAGGAAAAAGGTCTGATTTCCAGATGCTAGCTCTTCGGTCATCGCATGAATAAAAGCTTCCACCAGGTCGGCATCAAACTGACTTCCACCAAACTCTCTAAGTTCTTCGAACGCAGTTTGGTAAGTTAAACCTTTTCTATAAGGTCTTGATGAGGTCATGGCATCAAATGTATCTGCAATGAGAATAATTCTTGAGCCCATTGGTATATCTTTTCCTTTCAGGCCATTAGGGTAACCTCTTCCATCAAATCTTTCATGATGATGCTTGGCCACTTTTGCTACATCTTCAAAATCTTCAAAGCCATCTAATATTTCAGCTGATTTTTCAGGATGTGTTTTCATCATCTGAAATTCGTCTTCATTCAATCTTTCAGGCTTAAGGAGAATGCTGTCAGGGATTCCAATTTTTCCAATGTCATGGAATAGTGCTGCTAGCTCTAGCTTATATAGATCATTCTCATTTAGATAAATTTCTCGACCCATTAAAAGAGAATAAAAGGCAACTCTCATGCTATGCCCAAAAGTGTAGTGGTCTTTCATATCTAGTGCTTTAAGAATAGTTCTCGCCGCCATTTCACATGTTTGTTTGTGAACATCCTCGAGTTTGTTTATCCGCTCATTCAAAGTCAAAAGACCTAGAGTCGCTTGAAATTGGGGAATGTGATATACATTATTCTTTTTAGCCACAAATATCCTTTGAGTATGACTATCTCTTTCCATGTTTCGGAAAAATTGAATTGAAGTTTAAATAGAGGCTTTTTTATTTTCCTTGCAGCAAGAAAAACCTATGGGGTCTCTGATGGTTTTAGTCGGGAATATATATTGGAGCCTACGTCGTAATTGATATTACACTTATCTAAATTGTATATATAATCATTGCATGAATAATCAAAAAGATAGAGCTAGCAATATAAGGGTAGTTTTCTTTGACCCTGAAGGGCGTCTTATTAAACTAAGTCATTTACTTAGTAAGGAAGTAAAAGGTACACAAGTTGATCATTATAACTCCATAAAATTATGTGAAGACTCAGACAAACCCATAGATATTCTTTGTATCAGTGAGCAACTCTACTTTGCTTCTATTAAGGATATTAAACATCTGGTGACTGAAGATAGTAAATTACTTTTGTTTGCAGATATTGACAGTCTAAAGGATGAGGTTAAATCAATCTTCTCAGATAAAATTAGTGGAATTCCTTTTTCTTTAAATATTATTGATTTTGATTGGCCACCCGGGTTGCAAAAAAATGTGATTAAAAATGTGATAAGGTCTGGAAAGCAATTAATTAACTCCTTTCAAGAAATTGATGACGAAATTTCTCCATTAATGACTAAGCTTCAAAAAGAGCTTTTTCGAGTAAAGAAAATCCATGAATATTTTCTTCCTAAACGATTTGGAAATTTAAAAGGGCTGAAAATTGCATCAAAGTACAATGCAGGATCAAGTGCTGGAGGAGAATTTTTTGACTCTATTAAAATTGGTGGGAAATTATTAATTTTAATGTCTTCGTGTCAGAGTTATTTAACATCTAGTATATTGTTATCCCACTTTGCAATGCTGCAAGATACATCAAAAATCGATGAGTCCCATTTAACAAATTTCATCCAGAATTTATATTCTGAACTCAAAGATTCAGGATTGGATACTTTTCAAGATGGGCATAAGCTTTCAATGGTTCTACTCAAAATTGATCTCTCTAAGCTAAGCTATGAATCATATACTTTTGGAAATTTTCTAATAACTACTCACGAAAATGTTTTAACTCTTGGCAACCATTATGACTTTTGTCCTAGTTTTTTGGAAAAGTCAAAAATGACCGGCCGGCTTGAAAGGGGGAATAGGCTAATTATTGTTTCTCCTGGTTTTAGAAAAAATTGTAGTGACCATATTGAGGGCAGGCAATTATATGAATATATTTACTCATTAGGTAGCAAGGCTCCAACAGAGATAATTAATGAATTATTTTTTCAGTTGTCGAAAAATAGAGAAGATAGCTTTTTTGATTTTGATTCATCAGGGTTAATAATAGAGGTAGAAGAAAATGTTTTTATTGAAGTATAGTATTAGTTTTTTATTGTTATTTCCAAGTTTAGGGCATTCTAACTTTACACTAAGTGATTGTTTGAATTCTGAATACAAAACGGAAGTATCACACAAGGTGAAACCCTTTGGACTGCTTGATGTGAAATTGAGTCTGCGTAAGAGTAAGTGCAATATTTCAATAGAACACAAGAAGATTTTTACTAAGAAGTGGGCAATTGATGTATGTCGGGCCCCTGTTCATATCAAGTCCGGAAAAAATGGTGTTGATGTTCTAAAGAGAATTAACTGCTTTGGTGTGGAAAAATCTGGAGAATACTGCACAGAACTTAATGGAATTTTGGAAACGATCCAAAATGATGGACTGATCTTTGCTGAAGGTGAGAAGGAGCAAATTGCAACTGATCACGGAAAGGTTTTTTGTGTATTTACTTTATTAGAGCAATATTTAAAGCAGGGAATTGTGCTTAGTCGATTTCAACCTCAAAAATTGGAGCGATTCGTCTCAGAGCCTCTCTTACCTAAAGAGTCACAAAACAACTACGCTCCAACGGAAAATCCCTCACACTCTGACGAAAGTGGATCTGATGGTGAGCAAGCTGACTTTTAAGAAAATGTTTTCTTAAAAGCTTGCTTTAAGTCTGAGATTATATCTTTCGAGCTTTCAATTCCTACACTCAATCGAATAAGATTATCATCAATTCCCAGTGCTTTTCTATTTTTAGCAGGGACTGAAGCGTGGGTCATAATCGCCGGGTGCTCAATTAGTGATTCTACGCCACCTAGACTTTCAGCAAGAGCGAAAAGCTCTACACTTTCCAGGAATTTTTTTGAGTTTTTGATCCCACCTTGTAAGTAGAATGTCACCATTCCGCCAAAACCACTCATTTGTTTTTTTGCTATGAGGTGACCGGGATGGCTTTTTAAACCTGGATATATAGTTTTTTCAACATATTTGTTTTTTTCAAGGAACTCAGCAACTTCCATGGCATTTCTTTCATGGGCCTCCATTCTGACGGCAAGTGTTTTAAGGCCTCGAATCACAAGCCATGAATCAAATGGAGAAAGCGTTGGACCCATTGATTTATGTAGATAGAAGAGTTTATCGTGTAGTTTTTTACTTTTGTACATTAAAGCCCCTGCAACAACATCAGAGTGACCATTGATATACTTTGTCATGCTGTGAAGAACTATATCAGCACCTAAGTCCAAAGGCCTTTGGAAGTAGGGGCTCATAAAAGTATTATCTACAAGAGTAAGGGCTCCATGGTTTTTTCCAATTTTACAAACTTTTTCAATATCAGTAATTTTAAGAGTTGGATTTGTGGGAGATTCAATCCAAACCAGCTGAGGTTTTATCTTGCGAATTGTTTCTCTAGTTTTTTTAAGATCAGTAGTATCAATGAAATGAAAGTTGTGAATTTTTTCATAAATCGTTGTGAATAGTCTATATGTTCCACCATAGACGTCATCACCCACAACTATATCTGAGCCCTGTGGGAGTGCATGAAGAAGTATTGTTGTGGCCGCCATTCCCGATGCAAAAACCATTGAGTATTTTGCGTTTTCTAAAGAGGCTAAGCATTCCTCTAGTCTCGTCCTTGTAGGATTATGACATCTGCTATACTCATAGCCTTGGTGTTTTCCTGGCGAGCTTTGAACATATGTCGAAGTTTGAAAAATAGGAGGCATAATTGCACCAGTTGTAGGATCTGGCTCGCCTCCGACATGAATAATTTTTGATGATATATCTAATTTTTTTTTCATTTTATTTATCCAATCTTGCAATAAAATTTAAAATATCAATATGAGTTAAGACGTTGATTATTTCATCCCCTCGTTTTACTAAGGCAATTTTTTTATCAACTAGTGACTGGTATACTTCCTCAAGTCTTTGATCCTCATCAGCTATTAAAAAATCTTGGTTATAAGCAACAGAAACAAAATCTGTTAGAGCTAGTCCACCTTCAAATAGTGGGTTTAATAAATCCTTTTCGGTGACGACTCCAATAATTTCCCCTTTGCTTACTACGGGAATTTGGCTCACGTCATTATCATTCATTAAATTAATGGCCTCTTCTACACAACAAGATTCAGTGATGCTGACAAATTCTTTATCTTTTTTATTTAATTTAGTTAGAAGGTCTTTAATCACAATATTGTGGTGGTAATCGAGAAGACCTTTAGATGCCATCCAATCATCACTAAATATTTTAGATATGTATCTGTTTGCTGAGTCAGGTAGGACCACGAGAATTTTCTTTGGCTCTTTTAGGCTTTTTGCATACTTTATGGCCGCACAGACTGCTCCGCCTGAAGATCCTCCTGCATAAATACCTTCCTCTTGAAGGATTCTTCGTGTCATTAAAAAACCTTCTTTGTCCCCAATGGTGACAAAGTCATCAATAATGTCCCAGTCAATATTCTTGGGAATCATATCTTCGCCCAGGCCTTCCATTAAATAAGAGTGATAGTTTTCAATTCGGCCAGTTTTTTTGTAATTGGCAAGAACAGAGCCTTCAACATCAACTCCAACAATTTGTACATGGTCCATTTTTTCTTTTAGATAACGGCCTATGCCTGAAATTGTTCCACCGGTTCCAACTCCTGTCATGAAAACATCGAACTCACCTTTCGTTTGTTCATATATTTCAGGACCTGTTTGATAGTAATGGGTGTCTCTGTTGTCAAAGTTATCATATTGGTTCACATAGAAAGAATTTGGTGTGGCCTCTGCAAGTCTTGCTGATACAGAGTAATATGACCTTGGATCTTTTGGATCAACTTCAGTAGGACAGACAATAACTTTTGCTCCAAAGGCTTTAAGTGTATCGACTTTTTCTTTACTTTGCTTATCTGCCATAACAAAAATACACTTATATCCATGAATCGCAGAATAAATTGCGAGACCAACGCCTGTATTTCCAGAGGTTCCCTCGATAATTGTTCCACCAGGTTTTAGATCACCTCTTTTAACGGCCTGTTCAACAATATAGGATCCTATTCTGTCTTTTATAGAGCCACCTGGATTCATAAACTCTAACTTGACGTAGATTTCAGACTCAAGTTCCTTTCCAATTTTTTGAAGCTTTATAATAGGAGTATTGCCTATTACGTCTGTGACATTTTGATCGAATTGCTTCATTTTTTACTCCAGTTATCAGCTTATAATTTCATTAGTTTCAAGTGCAGCTGCAATAGTCGACAGCCTTGCAATTATTGAATAAACGGCTTCCTTGCATTGGTGCTCGCAGGATTGTCTAATCTCGCTTATACAATATTTTTGGTAGATCATCCCTTTTGCATTGAGATTGCCCGTTGTACTTCTTAGTGGGTTTGCGCGCATAAAACCACCAACTGCTTCACCACCAACAAGATAGATCGTGACCTCTGCTGGCGAGGTGCCGAACTTTATCATGGTTTCTATCCCTTCTTGAAGCACAACTGTGGTAAATTTCTTTCTATTTTTTCCAACATCCATTTTATTTCGGCCTTTTCTATTAAGACTCAGGATGTCTTCACCTGACTCAACAACAGAAATCCCCATTCCATAGGTGCCTTGACTCGCCTTGACAAAGATTTTTTTATCGCCGCCTACCTTTGCTTGCAACTCATCTATTTTCCCAGCAACCTCAGCTAGACCGTCTTTGGTACTAAAGTTTACACCTGTAACAAAATCAAATGACGCTTCCATTAAAGTCGGCTCAATTTCAAGCTCATTACAAAAATCAGTGAGAACCTGGTGGTAGAAGTGAAAATGACGCGCTTTCTCTCTTCTAAACCAGCCTAGTTCTGGAGAAGGGTGGACAGGAGTTTTTAGGTTTGCCCAATCCACTTCTATTGGGCTGGATTGGTCGTTATTTAGTATGGCAAAGTCGATTTCATCACCGCTTTCCATAATTGTTAGTTGGTTGTCTTTTATCTCGGCCAAATTGATTGTCAGCTCTCCCAAAGAATTTGAGGATAGCTCAAGATATTTTTGATCCGCAAAAAGATTTGGATCTAGGCTAATAAAGAAAACTTGGTGACCACCAGCAGTTAATGCTTGTTTCAGTGATTGAAGGTGGTCTAGATAAAAAGTATTCTTGGTGTGTGACTCAGTGATAATACCAACTTTTTTGGCCTCTCCTGCTCTACTGAGGATGTAGTGATGAAAGCGCTCGCTACTTGCTTTGATATCAAGTGCACATAAATTGTTAAAACCTGCAGGATAAAGATTGTTATCAACGGGTGCAAATTTTTCAGAGCTTTCTCTAATATCAACACTTGAATAAATAGGAAGAGGGAGATCTTTTGAATATTGATCTAGAAAATCATTTACTTTATTCCAGTTAGTAACAATGAAATTTTCTAGTTCAGCTTTATTTTGAATTTTTGCCATCTTTTAATCCTAGTCAGTACGATTCCCATGTACCCACAAGTTCTTTGACTTGCTCCTGTGGGGAGAGAGAGAGGATATCTTTAAATTTTAATATTTTTTTAAAGTGCTCTTTTGACATGGCCAAAAGCTCATCTTCATTTTTAATGAGAGAGGATTTTATTTTGTCTTCCACACTTTCTAGTGGTGCAACCCAGTCGTGGATATCTTCAGCTAGACACTTATTGATAATCACGTAGTGATCTTCATGGTCAAAGCTTGAGGCTTTCTTGCTGAGGCTTATGGCATCTTTCAGTTTGTTGTGCTCTGTAGAAGTCACTAAGTACCAATTTGAAGACTCTACCTTTTTTAGTTCTAATTCAAGGCTTAAGCCTTTTATAAAGCTATCTTTTGCTAAATAAATTGAAGACACGGCATCTACAAAGTAATCGACAAATTCAGCTCCTGTTACTTTTGCTAAGTAGGTGAGAAGTTTTTTAACACCAGTATTAACAAGCATACCCAGGATTTTACCCGATTTACCAACTTCACTATGATTAATTTTTTTCCCAAGATGCATAAAAATATCAACATAAATTTTGTCGAAAAAATTATTAATTCTTCTAGCTCCCAAGAGAAAATCAATAAAGTGTTTTCCTGGAGGGGTATCTAAAACTATCGTGTCGAATTCATTTGATTCTAGGTGGTACTGAAGTTCCAGCAAGGCCATAATTTCATTCATGCCACCATAGGGTTTTGTGAAAATTTGAAAGAGGGGATTTTTAAACTCATCGTGAAGGGAGTGTTTTACAGCAAGCCTTCTCATTGTCGCTTCAGGATGCATGAGTAGTGCTTTTAAATTTCCAACGCCTTCATTTTTAAATATTGATAGATCAACTGGATGTAACTGCCCTGGTTTTTCATCATTTATACCTAGTACTTGTTTTAACCTTTTTGCAGGATCAATGGTTATGAGTAAAACTTTTTTATTTTTCGTGGCCAAATAGACTGCCCTTGAAGTGGCAAGGGTTGTTTTCCCTACTCCTCCAGTTCCACAAAATATTTCAATTTTCTTTGCCGTAATACTCAACTTAGGGACCTTTATCAAAAACTTGCGCTATTCTATTGAAAAATGGGTCCGCAGACAACTTTTATGCGAGGAGTTATGCGCAGTGGCCTACAGAAGGTTTGAGGTCACTAATAACTTGGATATTATTGACCTCAAGAGAGTGGGGGATGATTTTTTGACTTATTTGATTTGAGTTTTCTATAACATTTTTTTCGAGCTCGATTTTCGCCTTCAAGGACATGGGAAGTTTGGGGGCTTGTTCAAGCTCTTTCATGTGGGCCAATGAGTTATTTATAACAATATCGATATTTTCGATTCCCATGGTTTTGAGGCTACTGTGCAGCTCCATACCTTCTTGAATTGCCATTTCGGTGGGAAGAGCAGCGATATAGACCTTTAGTATTGATCCCTGGTGAATATACTCGAGCATTTTGTTGATATCATCAACAATGAGCCCACTTTTGAAGACTTCTTTAAAGTTGTAGCAAGACTCAAACATTGTGATTGCATGGCCCGAGCTTGGTGAATCTAAAACGATGTGGAGATTTTCATCATTGTGCAACAGCTCCAAAATATTTCCCAGTAAAATGACATATGAAAACCCAGGTAGCATGTTCAGCAGAGACTTAAAAAATTTTGTCTCACAAACCCATCTCGCCAAAGTTTTGGAGCCAAGCTTTTTTCCCACATAACCCTCAGCAGAGGCTGCTACTTCCAAAGTTTTTTTCTTTATTCCCAGTTTTAAGAAAATCTCCACGTCCTCGGGCTCTTCAAAGCTGACATAAAGGACTTCTTTTCCCTGCTCTTTTAGGTAACAGGCCATGCACATTGCTAGTGTTGTTTTGCCTACACCGCCCTTGCCTGTAAAGACCAGGAGCCTTTCAATGTTCGTGTTTTCTGTCATGGCTAATAGAAAATAAAGGCTGCAGTTAATAGTAATTTGAAATAAGAGCCTTCAATATCACCACCTGTTTCTTGTTTAACATCAAAAGGATTGTGATAGTGACCCAAAATTCCCACTGATACCCTTTCATTGAGTTTGAGATCAGAGCCAACTCCAACATGTGAGCCGAAAACAACTTTCTTTGTTGAGGCAGTAAGGACACCGTCAATGTCTCTAACTGTTGTTGGTCTATAAAAACCCAGTCCACCTAAAACATAGGGACTAAAGGAATCAAATTGAAAAAATTTGGATTTAACTCCAAAGGATGCACCCGCAGTAGTAACTGATTTTTCTCCTAGTTGATGTTTGGAATAGTATAAATCGGCTAATACATCGAACGAGTAACTTGCATTGTATGAATACATGACATCAAAAGTGATCTTATCTTCGCCATTGTCAGCAAAGTTTCCAGTGAGAAATGTTTGTCCGATTCCCAGGCCCAAAGCGTGTTTTTTTGGCCCATTTGCAAAGAAGTCTGATGCAGTTGAAGAGTTACTGGCTTCCTTGGAGGAAGGATCAACTGCCTTTTTACTAGTATCTGTAGTTTTTGTAGCAGCTAGAGCTGAATTACAAAAAAAAGCCACTGCAATTAATGCAGTGGCGATATGATATTTCTGAAAACTTAATTTTTTCATATAACACTTCACTATTTAAAAAGGTTAATACCTTCTTATATTAGTTTAGCGTACTAGAAGTTTCAATGCCTGTGTTTACTTCACCAGTCATATAAGTTCCAAGGCCTTCAGGTACTGCAGTTTCTTCGGCTTTTGGAGCAATTCCTAGCTTGGCTTCTAGTGCTTTGATGTATCCTGTCAAAGTACCTTCTTCAGATCTAATAACTCTTTTAAGGAGCTCAGTGTCTTGAGGTCTTAAAGACTTTCTTTCTTGATCAAATAGAAGTTGGATTTGAGTCATATAAGTAATGTCATTTTTTGATTTATTATCAATTACTTGGATTTCGTGACCTTCTCTTATGATCTGAGCGATTTCCTCTAATGTCACGTAGCAGGATTGAAACGTGTCGTAGAGTTTCCTGTTTTGGTACCTTTTAATTGTTCTGACGTCTTTCATTTAGTTCCCCTATAATTTAATCAGTCTAACTTTAACTACCCAAAAATTACCCCAATTGGAATTCCGAGCAGTTTACTCAACATAAATTTTTTTGAGCGGCGTCACATATTTCTATTATATGCACACTTTGTCAATGTGGATTTGCTTCGCAGCTAACTCACTTTGACAAGTACCGCCAAGAGCCCAAAACACTCACCTGATTCCCCTATAGTTTCAAGTTTTATGCTTTGCCTCTTAATTAGTTCTGATCATGAATTATCAATAGACGTGTAGTTATGTCAACCCATTGCGCCTAAAAGATTATAAAAAATGAAGCACCACCGAAAAAGCTTGGGGCAAAAGGATAACTAATTGAAAATAAAGGGGTTTGTTTGTTTCATCAGAAGTGGGAAAAAATGTATGCATCGTGTAAAAAATAAGCACTATGTCTAAGTTTTTGTCACAAACTTCCGAATCAACTTCAAGAAGGTGGGAGTTGCCTAATTAATGGTGCTCCTTTTATGCTTATTTTAACAAATGGACTTGTTGATGAAATTTAAAACATTGTTAATTTCAGGGATTTTGGCCACTTATCTACTGTCGTGCACACATCACGATAAAGGCCAAAACAAGAGTGGTAATGGAACAGCTGTTTCGGGTTATCACGAGCCATCTCCAGAGGATATTGCAGCCAAGGAAAACGTAAGCACACTTGATGACTTAGATAAAAGGCTAACACAGCTTGCCGATGAGGCCATTAAAAGCGGTGATCAAACAATTAGATACCTCGCTAGTGATCTTTTTTTAAAAGGAAGTGCTGCGTCTATGCAGGGAGATTTTCAAACTGCCGCTCTTCTTTACAAGTATGTTTTGAAGCTCAACCCCAAGGATGATTTTGTTAAATTTAAATATGCTGTCGAGCTTATTAGGGTTGGGAATATAACAGATAGCCAAAAGTTTTTGGCGGAGCTCTTTGAAGTAACTAAGGGCAGTGACGAGAAAGTAGGCCTCTTACTTGCTGGAACTTATACTGCGCTTGAAAACCCAGATAAGGCCCGAGTTGTATATAAAGCAGTTTTAAAGAATCACCCAAAAAATGAAGATGCCTGTATTTTTCTAGCTAAATCATATGCAGTTGATGGACACAAAGACAAAGCAGTCGCAACAATTAGTCGGTGCGAGAAAAAAATCAAAACTGCAGGTGTGTTTTCCTATTACCGTGGGAAAATGGCGATGGAAGAAGGTAAGAGAAAAAGCGCCATGAAGCACTTCAAACGCTCGCTTAGAGTAGAGCCTAGTTTCTATCAAGCAGCAGTTGCTCTTGGACTATTATATGAAGAGAAAAAAGATTATAAGCAGGCTTTAAAACTTTATGAAAAATTTCTGAAAAATTCGCCAAGTGATTCTGTAGTACTAGGGAAGGTAGTCAATCTCCTCTTTGCCCTCGGAAAGTACAAAGATGTCATCCCCTATGCAGAGACATTGAGCTCAATTGATCCCACCAATTTAAACTTAAAGGTGAAGCTCGGTATCTTGTATACAGAAACAAGTAAATTTGACATGGCCAAGAGTGTTTTTCAGGACATTTTAAAGGCCGTGCCAGAGTCTGATAAGGTGCTTTACTATCTTGGAGCTCTCTTTCAGGAAACCAAAGAATTTGAGCAGTCCATTGAGTATTTTCACAGAATTCCTGTTACTTCAGGTCTCTATTTAGATAGCAGTTTGCAAATTGCCCAAATGCTTTCGGCACTTGCATTAAAAGATAAGGCTTCAGGCAAAAATGAGGGGGAGAAGAAGCTCTTCTCTTTTATAGATAAGCGTTACAATGAAAAATCCCCACTTGCAGTGGAATTTTTGGTTATCAAAGCTTCTTACTTTGAGGGCATTTTAGAGTATAAAATGGCTTCAGATACCCTCGAAAAGGCCAAGCCCCATGCTTCTTTCTCATCTGGACACAAGTATTACTTGGCTTCACTTTTAGAGAAACAAAAAAGGTACGGCGAATCCATCGATATCGTTCAGGCCATATTGAAGGATGAGCCCAAAAATGCGCATGCTTGGAACTTCCTGGGCTACTCACTGCTAGTTCAAGGTAAAGAGTTGAAGAAGGCACTTAGTTACATAAAAAAGGCTGTGGAGCTAAAGCCCAATGATGGTTACATTAGAGACTCTTTAGGGTGGTACTACTACAAAACTGGCAATTTTGATAAAGCTTTGGTTCAATTGAAGGAAGCCTATAAGAAGGTTTCAAATGACCCCGTAATTACCAAGCACCTAGGCATAGTTTATGAGAGTCTTAAAAAGTATAAAATGGCCAAAAGGTTCTATGTTGAGGCCCTTAAAAACTCTCGTCATGAGGGGGAGAGATCCTCTCTTATGGAAGCCGTTAAAAATTTGGAAGATAAGCGCTCACCTGCGTCAGAAGGTCCCACAAAGTAGATTATTCAGCTGCAGGTATATTGCTGCTCTTAGTGCTGTGATTTTGCTTTGCTCGTGTTCCAAATTCTCATCCAAGCGTTCCAGTTCAGACAAGTTAACACCTGAGATCACTAAATCTCTCAAAAATATATGCTTTGACTCAACTGGGAAGGGCAGGGTTAATGTGGGAAAGGAGAAATACCTTTTTCACTACCAGTCACAATTTGTTGATGGAGGAAAGAAATGGGGACTCGCCATAAGGCTTCCTCTTTTTGGTGAAGAAGTTCTCTTTATTGACCAAACCAGCCTTCCTCCCAAGCTTTCAGGGAATTTTTATCATCGAATCCGCGGTTCATTTGCCAAAAACCCTTGGGGTATAGAAAAGGTTGCAGCACAGGATTTTTTTGATCAGATGGGCGTGATCGTCAGACTGGCAAAAGAAGGCAACCAATTTTGCGAGGAAAATCCCGGTCAGTGTGGGAAAAAAAATGGAGGACCCAGGTTTCTTGTTAATGAAGAAATATTGCAAATCTCCACAGAAGTTAATGGTAAGTACATTGTTAGGATGAAAAATTGGAATTTGGAAGATGGGTACTACCATAGAATGAATTGGTCTCTTCTGAGTAAGAATATGTCTAGCTCAACACCACTGATGAGTTGGGATTTGTTTGTTAAATCCTGCAGTAATTAATTTTTTATTCTGCTACGCTGTGAAACAGTGTCAACTTGTCACCACCTGTCTCTTTGCAGCTTTTCTCATTGAAAATTCCCGAAATATTTAATATACATTTAGATTCGTTGCAGTTTGTGCAAACTGCATTACTATTAATGAAAATTTTTTTGTCCCCATAATTTAAAGGAAAATATGTCATGAAAAAATCCTTGTTAGCTGTAGTTATTTTAGCCGCCTCCATTGCGCTTGTTGGCTGTACGAAAAAGAAAAAAGATATTGGTAAAGTTTTACATATGCCAGTACCAATGGCCGTGAAGGGTTTTGATCCAATTCATGCTTCAGATAAGTATGCATCAGATGAAATTGGGAAGGTTTATGAAGGCCTATTGCAATACCACTACTTAAAAAGACCCTACGAACTCATCCCAAATTTAGCTGAAGCCCTTCCTACTGTTTCTGAAGATGGCTCAACCTATACTTTTAAAGTAAAAAAAGGGATTTTGTTCCAAGATAATGAAGCTTTTCCAGGTGGAAAAGGACGAGAGCTAGTTGCTGCGGATTTTGTCTACTCTATTAAAAGAGTGGCAGACCCAAAACTTCAATCAACTGGTTGGTGGGTTCTCGATGGAAAAATTGCAGGCCTCAATGAGTGGAGAAAAGAAAACTCTTCAAAGAAAGTTGTCGACTACTCTTCAGTGGTTGAGGGTCTTAAAGCTCTTGATAAGTATACGATTCAGTTTAAGCTAACAAAGCCATTTCCACAGTTTCTCTACTCACTAGCGATGCCATTTCATTTTGCTGTTGCCAGGGAAGTAGTAGAAAAATACAAAAAAGAGTTTCTCAATCATCCTGTGGGAACTGGACCTTTTCAGCTGACTTCAAAGTTTAACGCTCAAACAAGAAAAATTACTTACATTAAAAATCCTACTTTCAGAGATAAGTTTTATCCTACAGAAGGAAGTGAAGGCGATAAAGAAAAAGGTCTTTTGGGCTCTGCCGGAAAAAAGATTCCATTGGTAGACAAAATTGAAGTAAGTATTATCGAAGAAGAGCAAACGAGATGGCTTAACTTCAAAAAAGGTAATTTAGATTTTAATTCTATTCCAAAGGATGATTTTGCCAACGCTATTACTCCTTCGAAAGATTTAACTCCTGAAATGAATAAGAAGGGCATGAAGTTGCATATTGCAGCTTCCCTTGATGTTACCTACAGCGCTTTTCAACATACGGATCCATTATTTAAGGACAACAAAAAATTACGTCAGGCCATGAGTCTTGGTTACGATATTAAGAAAGTGAATGAGCTTTTTTACAACGGTACTGCTCAGCCAGCTCAAAGTATTGTCCCTCCAGGGATTTCTGGCTTCATGCCTAGCTACAACAGTCCTTTTAGAGGAAGAGATCTTGAAGGCGCTAAAAAACTTTTGGCTTCTGCAGGCTATCCAGAAGGAAAAGGCTTACCTGAGATTCTTTTCGAGCATATTGGAACTTCTCCAACTTCAAGACAAATGGCTGAATTTTTCCAAAAAAATATGTCTGATCTAGGAATTAACATTCGATTAAGCTCGAACTCATGGCCTGAGCTTCTAAAGAAAATTAGAACTAGAACAGCTCAAATGTGGGGGATTGCCTGGGGTGCAGATTATCCAGATGCAGAAAACTTTCTACAGCTTCTATACGGTCCTAATCAAACTCCTGGTGCCAATGGCTCTAACTATAACAATAGTGAGTTCAACACTCTATTCAAGAAAGCAGCTATTATGCAGGCTGGCCCTGAAAGAAAGGCCCTTTACGAAAAGCTTAACAGAATTGCTGCTGAAGAGGTTCCACTAATTTATGGGGTTCATAGAACTTCATTTGTTATTGCACAGGGTTGGCTTAAAAACTTTAAGGCCACAGAATTTACTGGAGAGCGTGCGCAGTATTTAGGTCTAGATCTTGATCTTAAAGGAAAACTTGCCAAAGAATTCTAATCATCTTGGTGCCATACTGGGCCTTCAGAAAAATCTGGGGGCCCAACCTTTTAATAATTGGTTATCCCATTTCTTCAAAATCTTACATTGAGTTATTGCAGCAGATTTAAGTTTTTTGCTCTTTCAAATGAATCCAAACTTTGGTAATGATTGACTTCTCTCAGCGCCATTAAATTTTAACTTGTAGCGCCAAACTTATTTTTTACAAAGAGTAAGGATCTTTATGAATATCTGGGTTTATATCCTAAGAAGAACTCTCTACGTTATCCCCATACTTTTCGGTGTCACATTCATAGTATTCTTACTATTCAATGTTCTAAATGATGATCCGACTTATCAACTACTTGGTAAGCATGCCAGTGAAGAAAGGGCGATGGAGCTTCGAAAAGAGCTGGGTCTCGATAAGCCACTTTATATGCAGTATTTGGATGTGGTTAAATCTGCGGTGACTTTTGATTTTGGCCGTTCTTGGAAAAGTAAGCAACTGATAACAGAAATGATTAGAGAGGGAGCTCCAGTAAGCTTGAGTTTTACACTTCCTGGCTTTTTTATAAGTACTGTCCTGGGAATTTTGATATCTCTGCTGGTGGCTTATTATCGCGGGACTTATATTGATAAGTTCGTGGTCTTTGTTTGTATCTGCGGGATGAGCATCTCCTCGCTTGCCTATATTTTGTTTTGCCAGTGGTATTTTGCCTATGAGCTGGGGTTGTTTGAAATTTCGGGATATGAATATGGTTTTCCTGATTTTCTCCCCTACGTTAGCTTGCCCATTATTATTTGGCTTATTTTATCTCTGGGACCTGATGTGAGGTTCTTTAGAACTATTATGTTGGACGAAATTTATCAAGACTATGTAAGGACAGCTCGTGCCAAAGGTCTTTCAGAGCCATATGTACTTCTAAAGCATGTTCTTAAAAATGCACTAATACCTATTATCACCTATGTGGTGATTCAAATCCCCTTTCTGCTTTTAGGTGCTCTCCTTATTGAGACCTTCTTTAGTATTCCAGGGCTTGGAGGTATTTTGGTTAAGGCCATTTATGATCAGGACTTTCCTGTGGTCAAGGCCATGACAGTTTTTATTTCAGTTGGTTATATTATCTTTAATTTACTCTCGGATATTCTCTACACAGTAGTAGATCCAAGAGTCAGACTTAAGTAGGGGGGGAGTTGAAATGTCGACAAATGTAGAATCACAATCCAGCGCTCTACCTAATGATGAGAAGCTATATGAAAAATCTAAGTCTCTTTGGCAAGATGCGTTCGAAAGGCTTTTAAAAGATAAAATGGCAACAGCTTCACTTGTGATGGTTGTTCTCTACGCAATTCTAGCTACTCTTTCAGGGTTTGAGATTTTAGGTGGAGATTGGGCGGTGGAAATTGGCGGCTCTTATGAAGCGCCAAGTTTTAAATCAATCAACCACTTATTTGGGACCGATATTTTTGGTAGATCTGTTTTACAAAAATGTATACATGGTATTTACATTGCTATGACTGTTGGTTTTTTTGCGGCCATGATCTCTATTCCCATTGGTCTTACGCTAGGTGCGATTGCAGGCTATTTTGGTGGAAGGGTTGATGAGTTTATCGTCTGGCTTTACACCACTTTTTCTTCCATTCCGTGGATTATGCTTGTGACTGCCATTGCTTTTGTTGGCGGCGGGGGACTTAAATCTGTTTGCTTGTCCTTGGGGCTAACAAGTTGGGTGGGGCTGTGCCGTTTAATAAGAGCAGAAGTTATTCGTCACAAAGAAAGAGAGTATGTTCAAGCCGCTAATGCAGTTGGGGCTTCTCACTTTAGAATGTTATTTCTTCATATTATTCCAAATGTACTACATGTTGTGATTATTACATTTTCTCTGCAGTTTCAGACTGCAATTAAGGCCGAGGTTATTTTATCTTACCTAGGTCTCGGTGTGAGCGGAGAACCTAGTTGGGGAATTATGATCAATGAGGCAAAGCTAGAATTATCTAGAGGGGTTTATTGGCAACTTGCTGGAGCCACTCTTTTTATGTTTCTTATTGTGCTGTCATTTAATTTATTGGGAGATGCCCTAAGAGATGCCCTGGATCCCAAATTAAAGGGTAAGGACTAAAGAGATGGATGAAAAAATATTAGAAGTAAAAAACCTTACTACCAGATTTAATACACCTAAAGGCATGGTCACTGCAGTTGATGGAGTTTCATTTGATGTATTCAAAGGAAAATCTCTTGGGATTGTAGGTGAATCTGGCTCAGGAAAGTCTGTTACAGCTCTTTCTATTATGAGACTTATTCCGACACCTCCTGGAGAAATAGCGGCAGGAGAAGTTAAGCTAAATGGTGAAGATATTCTAACCCTTCCAGACTTGGATATGAGAAGAATTAGAGGCAATAAAATTGGGATGATTTTCCAAGAGCCTATGACTTCACTCAACCCAGTTTTTACAGTTGGAAACCAAATTGAAGAGGTCATTGCTCTTCATGAAAAATTATCTAAAGTTGAAAGAAGAAACAAAGCTATTGAGATGCTTGATCTTGTGGGGATTCCCTCTCCTGAAAAGAGAGTGAGAGAGTATCCACATCAACTTTCTGGCGGGATGAGACAAAGGGTAATGATTGCCATGGCCCTCGCTTGTGAGCCAGAAGTTTTAATTGCTGATGAGCCATCAACAGCTCTAGATGTCACAATCCAAGCACAGATTTTAGAATTAATGAAAAAACTGCAAGATGAACTTGGCATGGGCATTATCATGATTACCCACGACCTGGGAGTTGTAGCAGAGGTCTGTCATGATGTTGCTGTTATGTATTGTGGTAAAATTATTGAACAGGCCAGTGTGGTGGATTTATTTAAAAATCCAAGACACCCATACACAAAAGGTCTTATTTCATCGATTCCATCTTTTGATTCAACATCATTAGAGGAAAAAAAACGTCTTACAACTATTGAAGGGATTGTTCCTTCACTTTTAGATCTTCCACAAGGCTGCTATTTCCAAGACAGGTGTTTCAATGTCAAAGAAGAGTGTCGAGGCGGACAAGGGGCTCCATGTTTGAGATCTCTTGATAACCATAATCACATGGTGAGTTGTTTTAATCCCATTTAGCAGGAAAAAATTATGAGTGAGTTTCTACTTGAAGTAAATAATCTTTCTAAACATTTCCCCATAAGAGGCGGAATCCTAGGTAGACAAGTTGGCTCTGTTAAAGCAGTCAATGATGTAAGCTTTAAAATTAAAAAAGGCGAAACACTAGGCCTCGTTGGAGAGTCGGGGTGTGGAAAATCTACATTAGGAAGAGCAATTCTTCGATTGCATGAGCCAACATGTGGCCAAGTTATTTTTGATGGGCAAGATATTACTAAAATGAACGGGCAAGAGCTCAAGGCCATGAGAAGAAAAATGCAGGTCATTTTTCAAGACCCCTACGCTTCTTTAAATCCAAGGATGAGCGTTGGGAAAATTCTTTCAGAGCCAATGCTTATTCACAACCTTGCTACTAAAAGTGCTGATCAAGAAAAGAGAATTCACAAGCTTTTAGATTTTGTTCAACTTCCAAAAGATGCAATAAATAAATATCCTCATGAATTTAGTGGTGGTCAACGTCAAAGAATTTGTATTGCTAGGGCCCTCGCTGTTGAACCCGAGTTTATTGTTTGTGATGAGCCCGTTTCAGCACTAGACGTTTCTGTTCAGGCCCAAATTGTTAATCTTATGATGGATCTGCAAAAAGAGTTGGGTCTTACTTACTTATTTATCGCTCACGATCTTAAAGTCGTAGAATTTATTTCACACAGAGTTGCAGTAATGTATCTCGGTAGCATAATTGAAAGTGCAAAAAGTTCTGAATTATATGGGAAGTCAATGCATCCATATACCAATGCCCTAATCTCAGCGATACCAATTCCTAATCCTGAGAAAAAGCATCAGAGAATCATTTTAAAAGGTGAATTGCCATCTCCCATGAATCCGCCTACTGGCTGTCATTTTCACCCAAGATGCCCGAGTGTTTCGGACAAGTGCCATGTGAAATATCCGGGAGTGACGGAAGTGTCTCAAACACATGAATTTAGGTGTTTTCACCCGAATTAAAATCGATCTTTTTCCCAATTTCCATACCTGAATTTTCCACTCGGCCAAGGCTAAATTAGTCGGCATTTTTTTAAGTTAAAACCTAAAAAAATCCGATAGATAGCATGGAGGATTGCCTTTGGACGGTAAAGTTTTTATTGAACTATTAAATCGGGATGTAGATGAATCAGAACTAGAGACTATTAGTTTTGATGATCTGCTAAAAATGAATATAGCCCCAGGCCATTTATTTTTTATTCCCAGGAAAGCAAAGATGCCACCCATTTGTTTACTCAAAGGTGGAGGCTACATCGATAAAGAGTGGATTGTAAAATACACAAACAAAGGACTTCGATCATTTTTTTGCTTCGTCATAAAAGATGATAAAAAAATTAAAGATGGATCTGCCCTATTAAAAAAATTACGTATCTCTAAAAATGAAGAAGAAGCTTATTTGGCCCGCAATGAATTTATTAACTGGGTTAAAGTTTTTCTATGGGATGGCAATGATGATATTAGCTTCCTAGATCTCTCTCTTATTTGTATGAGTGTATTCTTTGATTTGGACGAAAAAGTAGTAACCCAAATTATGGATAAGAGTCTTGTCATATATGACCGTGCCCAGAGGGTTAGTGCACTTGGGGTGATTGTTGCCTTAATCCTTGGCTATACAGACTTTGATTTTTTAAAAGATGTATATCATGCCTGCTTTTTACTCGATTACGGGTTGTGTGATGACACCATTCCATTCAAGGTTATTGAGGCCTTAGAGGTTGAAAGAATTAAACCTGGAACTGGGAGAGATCACTTGGTGGCATCTAGGGCATCTCAATCAGAGATTGACCTATTTCTTAATCATCCTAAAAATGGATTTGAAAAGGTACTGGTAACTTGTGAGAGCAAGTTTAAATATCCTGAAGTTGTAAAACTTATTTTAAGACATCATGAAAATGGTATGGGGACAGGGTTTCCACTTGAGCTTTTACATGATGATCTCTCTGAATGGGAAACTATCCCAATGTTTGTAGATCACCTCGTTTCGTATGCTGAGACTTTATCTAAAAAAGGTGATGCACGAGGATTTTTAAAAGATCAAATCGATGAGCTTAAAGCAAACACAGCTCTAGATTACCTACCATGCAAGAGAGTCTTTTCTCGTATTGAAAAAGAAATGTGTTCAAATAAAAGTTTTGAATTAGTAACTAGAGTAACAAATGAAGATGGAATTCTAAATATAGAACCTATTGGTACTGAAGTAGAAGCAGAAGAGGAGAAAGCTGTCGGTGAGTGATGAAGATGTAAAATCAGACATTGCCCAGGAGAGCACTCAGGTCACTACAGAAAGTGAGACTGATAGCACCGCTAATTTGCAACCCTCAACACAGACAGGGGAGGGGGAAGCTGCCACACTTAAAGAAGGTGAGCAATTAATTGAAGATGTTGAGCTTGATGAAGAGAAGAAGAAAAGCATCAGATATATACTCAATTTATCTGGAGATATCAGACAGGATGTTTTTGATTATTTTAGTAGCTTAGGTTTAAAAGTTATTCACGATGTATCTGAGGAAAATGTAAAGATTTCTTTTATCTGTATAAAAAACCATCAAGGATCTTATTCGAAAATAGATGAGATGTACCAGACCCTAGCTAAAGATATATCGATTATTTCTCTAAGCGATGTCGCCAATAAGGAAGATTTTTTACGTTATAATGGGAAGTTAATTTTAAACCCATGGTTTATGACTAAAGATCTCTCCCGAAATGTTCTTAAAAGACTTGTAGATGAAAAAACAAGTTTACATTTAGATGAAGCCTTTGGTGATAAAATCAAGGACGTTAAAAC
Organism: Bacteriovoracaceae bacterium; assembly: GCA_018649885.1. Lineage (GTDB taxonomy): Bacteria > Bdellovibrionota > Bacteriovoracia > Bacteriovoracales > Bacteriovoracaceae > JABIHA01. The sequence goes on along the minus strand of JABIHA010000055.1, from coordinate 4,127 downwards.
TGCTAAAGTGATTAATCATCTGAGAGTAGGGTTCTATTCAGATTTAATTGCCGCAGACGCATTTGAAAAAGATTTTAATATAATTGGCATTAGAAATTATTTTTTGTCACTTATTTCTTATTTAATGTATTTGAAAAAATCAGGCATAGGGGAGCTTCCAATTGAAGTTGAATATGGAAGAGGAGCAAGTGAGTTCTTAATTCAAATGCATATTTCAGTTAAAGATTTTGTGACTGAATATATTTGGGGATCATTTGAAAGTGAAAACCCAAGTGATCCTACGAAGTTCTTACTAAATACTTGCTCGAACTTAGCACCTTTATTTGACGTATATTATCTTGAAAAATCTGAAAAGATTGTTTTTACAGCTATCTGGCCTAAGAATGATCAAATGGAAAATATCACATTTAATAGCATGGGAATTGGAAACTTAACTTCCGCCACCCAGATGGATGCTTTAGCAAATGCAAAAATTTCAAATATTAGTTTGGCCATTGAAGAAAATAATATGGCGATTGAAGAGGAGCTTAAAGAGAAGAAGCTTCCTGGTGGAATTATTGATGTAATTTCGGTTGCTGGGAAAGGGGATGTTTTCGCAAAAGATCCAGCAAGCTTAAAAAATATTATCAATCATATTCAAAATAAATATGAAGAGGGAGAGTTCGATCCCACTAAGCTGAAAGATTACCTTGCCGATTTTGGGGACCCAGGTTTAATCGAAAGTTTATCACTTGGCGATTTTAGTATGATTACTGACGCCATGGCTAAGGAAGGTTTTGCAGAGGAAATTGCAGAAGCAGTTGAAGAAAAAAGAGAGGAAGTAGAGGCTGATGAACAACTAAAAGAACTAGCAAAAATAGATATTGAAGAGTCTATGGCAGATCGCTTAACAAAAGCGCTCACTGAAAAATTGGATGAAGGTGAAGAAGGTGCTCCAAGTCAAGCTAGACGATCTAGTTTATTTGGCGGGGATGAAGATGAGGCCATTGTAGTTGCAGGCTCACCTGCTTATTTAAATGAAGAAAAAAGAGTTGTTAAGGATAATCTTGCTAAGAAGGCCAAAAAAGCGTTAAGTGCAAAAAGTGTGGCCGATCTTCTAAAAAATAAAACCAAAGATCAGGCGAAAAAAGATCTAGCCTCTGAAATGTTGGATGAGTTAGGGCTGAATCCTGAAGATATGGGTGAAGAAGAAAGAGAGGCATTTGAAAATGAGGTTGAAGAGTACATCACTCTTGTTGAAGGAGGAGAGGCTTCAGAAGAGGATATTACAAATGTACAAGAAAGATTAAGCGAAAGTTTGGTCGATAAAGTTACTGCAGGTAAAAAGTCTGCCAAAAAGCTTAAAAATAATAAAAAACTAAGAGAGCAAGTCAAAAAAGGTTTAACTCCAGAAGAAGTTCAAAAAATTGAAGGTGATGCCAATGCTCTTGCTAATGAAAAAAATGTTGTAGGCGGAAAGTTTGATGAAGATGACTCAGCTCAAAAAGTAAATGGAAGTAAAGATGATGGAGATGATGCAACTAGAGTCAAAGGAAGTCGGGATCAAGATGATGACTCAGCTCAAAAAGTAAATGGAAGTAAAGATGATGGAGATGATGCAACTAGAGTCAAAGGAAGTCGTGATCAAGATGATGAAGGCTCCACAAAAGTAGCCGGTGGATTTGCAGAAAATGAAGATGATGCTCAAAGAGTTAAAGGTGGTCCAAGTGATAATGGAGATGACTCTCAGAGAATCAAAGGTGGACCTAATGATAATGGAGATGATTCTCAGAGAATCAAAGGTGGACCTAATGATAATAGAGATGATGCCCAGAGAATAAAAGGAAAAGGGGTTGATGGAGAAATGATTCACCGAATTTTGGGTGATGAAATGGAGAAAATGAAAGACAAGGGCTGGAGTCTAAAAGAGATGGGAAGCCATTTGTCAGAAAAGGTTGCTTCAGAACTTGGAGTTAAAGTCGCGGATATCGCACCACTTGTCGACGAAGCCATAAATCTTTCTAAAGATAAGGTTGTCTCAGAGCAGTTTAATGAAAATGTGCTGGGCGTTATTGAAAATAATGAAGATAAAGTTTTAAAAATTAAGATGATGAAAGAGCTTCAAACAAAAGAAAAGCAAATTAAGCATCTTCAAAATAAATTAAATGCTGCAAAAATTGAAGTGGCCACAAATAGAGAAACAAAAAAGGCCATAGATGATTCAACTAATAAAATGAATGAAGAACTTGATGAGAGTGAAACTCAAAGAGAAGATTCAGAAAAAACTATTGAGCAATTGACTAGTGATGAAACAATAAATGAATTAGAGAATAGTGAAAAAATACTTGAGGACTCAAGTGATGTTATAGAAAAATTACAAGCAGGAAAGGTCTTAACCGATTTTGAAGTTGAAAATTTAAAAAGATTAGCTGAAGAAGGAAGGCATAGCACATTAACTGCAACTAGTGCAGTCAATGAATTAAAGAGATTGAAGTCAGCAAATGATGCTCAATCTAATTTTCTAAAACGGGAGATTGAAGGGGCAAAAAGGTTAGTAAAGGCAAGAGAGCTTATGCTGGTAAAAACAAAGGAAGGTGTCAGCACTATCTTAGAGAGAAAAGAAAAACAAATGCAAACTCTAAGATCTAGAATTGATCACCTCGCAAGACAAAACAAAATGTCTAAAAATACTGGGTCAGATGATGTCGTAAATAAAGTTAAAACTCAAAGAGATGCATACGGAAAGCAGGTAGATGTATTAAAAAGAAAAGTGGCAAATTTAACAGGAATGCTAAGTAAGACTAAATCAGCAGCTGGGTCATCTGGTGCTGATTTAAAAATGGAAAAAGAATTACAAAGAGCTAAGAATGAAAGAAAGAACACATTGGTGGCACTCTCAGCTGTGAATAAGGAAAAAACTGACTTAGAAAAAATGGTAAAAGCATTAGAGTTTAAGCTCAGGAGAAGTAGTGGGAATGAAGCTATAAACGCAGGAGAATTGGCTGATTCAGGTCTGGCGGATAAAGCACTAGAGGCTCAGCTGAGTGATAAAGACCAAAGTGGTGAGGCAAAAAAATTAAAAAGTCAGGTTGCTGAACTTGAGAAAAAGCTCAAGGCCTCTGAGTCTGGAAACCCAATTTCTGAAAGGGAGGTTGATCCAATAGAAGGGAATCTCAAAAAAGAGAATTCACTCCTTCAAAGTAAAATTAAGCTGTTACAAAAGCAGCTTGGTCAGGCTGGCGATGCACCGGCAGCAGGGGTGGTGGCCAAGACGGTTAAGGCTGGTGGTAACTCAGAAGCCGCAGTTAATGCCTTGGAGGGTGAAAATTCTAGCCTTGAAGGAGAGCTAAAGTCTGCCCAAGCAGAACTGAGGCTTCTAAAAGAAACTTCGCAGGGAGATCAAACAAATCTCAACTCGGTTTTGGCAAAAGAAAAAGCAGCTCTTCAAAAGGAATCAGAGAAGTCGACATCTCTTTTGCAAGAGAAGTTGGAAGCTGTTGGTAAGCTTCAAGAGAGTGAGGGCAAATTAAAAGTGTTTAGTCGTGAGATTAAAAAATTAGAGCATAAGCTAAAGTTAGCAACACAAAAATCAGAAAAACTGGAAAAATTGGCTAAGAAATCATCTGGTGGGAGTGGTGCAGGTGCTAAAGAGGGAGCCATGGATCCCAGAATCAAGCATCAGTTGAAGCAACTCGAAATGAAAAAAGAGCAAGCGGAAAAGAACTTCAGAAAAACTTCTATGGAACTCGTTGACGCGAAGAAGCATATGGCCAAATTTAAGTCGGAACAAACAGCTATGAAGAACAAAATGGCTGCCTTAGAAAGAGAAGTTGCAAAGCACAAAAAAGCTGCCTAAGCACTTTCTCACTTGTCATCTCCAGCAATTATCTATAAGTTGATCAAACCAAATTTTAACTAATTTTGTATAAAATATGCCCAAGTGGCTGGAGCCACAAAAACAGACATAAGTCTGTTTTTGACTTCGAGCGAGGGTAGATGGTAGCACACAATAGTATAGAACCGAGTTGGCGACAGTTACCCAGCTTGATAGAAAGTTGATCTTTGAATTAAATATGCCCAAGTGGTGGAATTGGTAGACACGCTAGACTTAGGATCTAGTGCCGCGAGGTGTGGAGGTTCAAGTCCTC
>JABIHA010000145.1 GCA_018649885.1 Bacteriovoracaceae bacterium | reverse complement strand
ATCCGCTACAGGCGGGTATTGATACTTTTGTAGAAATTGCCGAATATCTTCGTCAGGTTTTTCCGATAAAAAGGCTTACCTGCTATGCAAGGGCGTCGACACTATGGAAGCTGAAAAAGGACGCTATCAAGGTTCTTACTCAAGCAGGCCTGAACCGGGTGCATATCGGTCTTGAATCCGGAGACATCAAAACCTTGCGCTATCACCGAAAAGGGCAGTCTCCTGAAATGATCAAAGAGACTTCTGCATGGCTGAAGGAAGCCGGTATTGAAATATCCTTCTATGTACTCCTGGGTCTGGGCGGGAGAGACCACTGGCAGACACATATTCGTGAGTCTGTCAGACTCATCAATCAAACAGAACCTGAATTTGTCAGGGTTAGAAGACTGTGGTTGTATGGAAGTGACAATACGTTTTCAGGTCCTGAATCTCCGCTATTATCAGAAATTCGTACTGGTGCTTTCCAGCCGCAAACCGCTGAAGGAACTGTTCTGGAACTAAGGATGTTGATTGAAGGACTTGATGACAACCTTTCCACTTTCGTAGTTTGCGATCATGGAAATAATTATGTGTGTGTGTCCGGTAGTATGAAAGAAGACAAAAAAGATATGCTGGGAACAATCGACGCATTCCTTGCCCTTCCTGAAAGTGAGAGGGAGGCGCACTATAGTGCAGTTGGTTCACAGATTTAAACAGAAATTATCACGCAAAGACGCAGAGACACAAAGAATGACTTTATGTGTCAAATATTTCATTCCCATGCAGAGTGCGGGAATGAGTTAATCTTTTTTTGGAGTGCAGTGACCGTGTCACTGCTTTAATACGCATCATCACGGATGATGCACTCCATTTTTCAGTTTTAATCAGGAATAGTCCATCTCAGGTGGAATGAGTAAATTCTCGATTGTCTGATTGTCTTTGATTGAAAATTCATAAAGAGGGAACCGAATTGGTTCAATCGTTTTATCCTCGTGATAAATTATTCCGCCACCTGTAGAAATCCCGATACCTTTTGAATATTCTCCCTTGAACAGAACTGTTTTTCTCAGATTCTTCCAATTACTTTTTTCCTCATGCACCGCGATGATGTAAGGAACAAACTGGAATGCGTCAAATACACGTTCTTCCTGAATCTCTCCTTCGCGATATCCGCACAACCCCAGTTGTATTGCTCCCGCGGAAATACCGATCAAAATAGCTCCTTCTTCATGCTTGCTGACAATTGCCTCTCTTATTCCTGTCTTCACAAACACATCCCATCCTTGTTCTACATCCCCTCCGGATAAAAGAATGATGTCAGCTTTTTCAAGAAAGTTCTGGTCATTTTTTGAGAAAGAGGAACGGATCATTCGGCAATTTCTAATCCCAATATTCTCCATTGCCGCCACAAAGTGATCGTAAAATTCAGGTAGGTCATTATTAGAAGCACCTATATAGGCAGCCTTGAGCGAATCTTTCTGTAAGTCTTCGATTATGGAATTGAGAAAAGAGACACCGTCTAACTTCCGGAACAGGAGTTGACTGTCAGAGAAGAGATAAACCGGGCGTGAAGTGTTCATGATCAATGTATTATTTAAACTTGTTTGAAGGTTTTTTTCCTGTAAGCAGTTTACTGTTTTTTATAAGTTACCTAATTACTGAGCATATACAACCGTCCCTTTATTCTTTGCTGCTAACGATTTAGGTAAGGGGCGCGTGTTGTTTGCGCGTCCCAGCGACCAACGGGAGCGAACTTGACCTGCTTGTTAGGTGTTTTATTTCGAACTCCATTTTTTAAACCTACGCCATGCTTCATTCAAGTTTGCACCTAAACCAAAAAAGTTTGGCTTTATATCAACTACATCAGTGCTGTTTGATTCGTGCAAGGCTCTCTCTTGTTCTGATCTAAGATTGGCCTCGGTAAGTGCTTTTTTAGCTAATTCATTAGATTCTTTTAGTAAAGCTACTTGATCAGAAGCGAGCTGACTGGCTTTTTTTGTGGCTGCTGCTTTTTTCTTAGCATCATTAGCCTTCTTTTGAGAAAACTCCGCGAATGCTTTTGCTGAGTGCAAAGATGGTTCTAAATTTTCATTCATCATGCTTTCTCCTTTAGACACCTAACGTCGAGGTGAGCAACCCCATTTAGCAAATAAAATAATAGATAAAAATAAGATAAATACAGAGTCTAAATATAATCGAATCACAAATGACGGAGGTGTTGGCTCCACTGATTTGTCATACGTAGTTTTTGTGGCAAATTCATTTTTCATCTCTTTAGTTAAAAAGACTATTGTTGAGATATAGTTGTCCAACTTTTAAAACAGCTAATATTGAGAATAAAGTGAAAGCGAACAATCCATATAATCCACCAGGGAAACGAGTGAAAAACATTACTATTATATAACGTCCTTGGTATTCAGGGATGTTATCAAAAAAACCAACTGCTAGGTTATATAACTTAACCATTATTAAATATTTTTCTTTTAAAGATTTTGATGTTTTGTACTGTTGAATATATTTTTTTATATCAGAGGTCTTTTCATTGATTCTTGTTAAAATATTATCTCGATCTGTCTCAGTGTTTTTAACTTTTGATTTTTCAAAAGATTCTATATTGTCCCGAAATGTTTTTGTACTCCATTCACCCCAAATTGCCCCTCCTAATAAAAGAAGTCCTGCAATTTCAAGAAACAAACATCCCCATCCAATCCATAATTTAATGGCTATTTTATCATTAATTATCGTTTTCTTCAATTCTGGTGTGATATTGTGTTTTAGAATAAAATCCATTATTGGTGGTAATGAAATTATTAATAGGAGACAAGATAATGTTACCAAAAATATTATTGCTGCTCTTGTCGCTGTCTTCTTGTGTTCAGTTGTTGACGGTAAAAACACTTCTTTGTTTATCAGCAAAAATAGGAAGTTAAGAAATATTAGGAGCCTTCTTGGAAACCAAGGATTGTAAAAACCTATGCTTTTTAAAGATATATTTGTGAATTTCTTCATTTTAAATTCATATATATGTGTTTATGTGTATAACGACTGAAGTGAGTTAACCCGTATGGCAAATAAAACAGAGAAAGATAATAAGGCAATCAAAGAATCTAAAAGTAGTCAAACCGAACATAACAACGGGGGCCTTATAGGTGTTATGCAAATAGTAAAGAGTCACTTCTCTCAAGAAAACTTTTTAAATAAATTCTTTATATTTGACTCTTTTTTCGGCAGTTCATTAATTTGATTTACTTCCCAATCATCTTGTTCTTTTGTAGAAATGGAAAGTTTGAAATATCCAAAAATATCAAATAATCCATTCACTGATGTCGTTAGATTTTCCACACTTGGTAATTTAGGGTCAATTTTTAGCAATTCGTTTCGAACGGATAACACTTCTTGCTCATTATTAATAAAATAATTTTTATCCAAAATCAACTTTGCTTCAGCAGATAGCATACCCACTATCAGCCGATCTTTTACATCCATATTAATGGTTACTTTTCTTAAAAATTCTTCCACTTCTTTTTCTATATAAAATTTTGTTTCTTCATGGCAATACTCTAACAAATTCCCCAGCACAAACCAGTCCTTAACCGTATTGAAATAATTCGCCACTTCCCTATTGGTTCCAATAGGAACATTTGTTGGATTTTCTGAGAATTTTATTGGAAGAATTTCTTTGTGAAGTGCATGTATAAGCTCATGCAAGAATAACAAATTCCAGAATTCATCAGTGTTAGATTTAGTTGGGGTTGATATAATATGAATTCCCTGATCAAAATCATAACTAAAACTAGTTTCATCACAAATATTGTGCTTAACCTCGCACTTGAGCTTCGACTTAACAAGTTTAATTGATTTTTCTATATGATTCATTTTTTCAGCATAACGTTCTGCCATAAATTGGACCGTTTTTTGGTGTCAATTTGATGGCTTAGTTATGTGATTTATTTGCAAGTCTTACCTTTAGATGCTTAGGATCAATCCTAACAAGCTCATTGATTACTTGCTCTATGACAATACGACAATTTTTAACACTGTCTCGTATATTTTTTTCTCTTTTTTGCAGATGATCAAATATAGCGGAATGATTCATTTTAAACTTTTTAGACTTCAAATGTACCAACGAATTTCTATCTTTATGCAACCTTTTTAGTGCTTGATATGCTTGTCCCTCCTTTGACAGTTCTTTCCCTGTTATAAGTTTGGGGATTACCAACCACTTAGAAATAAAATCCAACTTGTCCAGATGACTTTTTGAGTAATCATCCCCAAGATATGATGCAGCATAGTCATAAATAAATGCTTCGAAATACATTGCAGTGAAAACAACAGAGACAATGCAACATTGATCCCACTCGTCTTCTATTGGGTTAATTTCGTTGTATAAATCATAATATTCACGAGGTGGATTATTTGTGTCATCGCAGTTTGTTAGTACGGCCGAAATTTTTTCCCTAAGCTTGAGCAATTGAGGATTTAATTTATCAAATCTATTAAGATTTTGTTTTGCTATCTTAAGAAATGTATCTTCACCTGTTAACCTTGAGTAGTTTTCAGATATTTCCATAATATTTTTTTGCATAACAGTTGGAATAGGTGGAAAGTTTTCTATTAAATTTTCCGTGTTCGAATGTTAATAAGTAGTATTATGGAAATCAAGAGGCAATTCAGCCCAGATACCAATTTAAAACTTATGGATCAGGTTCTCCAAGTCTTGGTTGGGACACGAGACAAGTTTTACCATTAACTGTATAAACGTACTAGAAACAAGCCGCACTTATTACACAATACTTTTATTCTTCTTTGTCGAATTGGTCTTTTGATGCGCCACATTCCGGACATACCCAATCATCTGGCAAATCTTCAAACTTTGTTCCTGGTTCTATTCCAGCATCCGGATCGCCTTGCTCAGGATCATAAACATAACTGCATATACTACAAACATATTTTTCCATACTTTTCATCTCCTTATTCAATGCGCCATTCCAATTAACCGGCAGCTCCACTACTCTTCATTGCTTATACCAGATGTATTAAAGATTTCAAATCATAAAATTATCCAAACAGAAACATTATGAAATTGGTCTTTTTACGGAAAGCAAGCTATGTTAAAATACGGAAATTTCAAACTTCATAATTCCCGCCAGAGGTGGACTTTAATTTGTTTTCAGTGACGCCTTTAGCGGTAGACTCTTTAGGTTTAGGATATTAAATGTATAGAAGTGACCGGGTAAATGAAAGAAAGTCGAAGCTATCTTCAGAGAAGAGAGATCTTTTAGAAAAAAGATTAAGGGGAAAGAGTGTTCCTGGGGATTTTTCAGGGGAAATACCCATTCGCTCTCAAGAGGAGACGGTTCCATTATCTTTTGCCCAGCAACGACTGTGGTTTTTAGACCAGTTAGAAGGGGAAAGTACGGCTTACCATATACCTGTGGCTGTACATCTTACCGGCTTTTTACGTGTTGAAGTGTTACAGCGGTGCTTCGATGAGATCGTGTGCCGCCATGAAGCATTGAGAACCACCTTTGTGGATCGAGATGGAGATCCGCAACAAATTGTACATCGTGAAGTTGAAACATCAATGTCCATTAATGACCTGCAACATGTAAGCGAAGAAGAGAAACTCGCTGAAGTACACAAAATTGCTAATGAGGAGTTCCAACTACCCTTTGATCTTGCAAACGGCCCACTGATCCGGTTCACTCTTCTTAAGTCAGGTGTTGAGGATCATGTCCTCCTTATAACAATGCATCACATTATTTCCGATGCCTGGTCTATCGGGATATTATTCAGGGAGCTCACTACGCTTTATCAGACTTTCTCTGAAGAGAGACCTTCACCTCTTCCTGAATTGAAAATACAATACCCGGACTTTTCAATCTGGCAGTGTCGCGAGATGAATGGAAGTTTATTTGAGAAGAATCTTGGGTATTGGAAAGAGCAGTTAACCGGAGCTACAGAAATACTCCACCTT
>JABIHA010000151.1 GCA_018649885.1 Bacteriovoracaceae bacterium | reverse complement strand
CAACTCGGAAATGGGAGTTCCTTTTTCAATGTGAGCGGTTAAGATGTTGAATTTCTGTGATTGAGTTACTCTTTTTCTATTCAAATCCATGGTTTTCCTCCGGATTTAGGAGGTAGCCATCAAATGGGGGTCACGAACAATTTATTCGTATATATTTCTAAATAAATCAAATATGCTTCCGATAAAATAGTAGCTATATTAATATTTTGCGAGGAGAAAATATGAAGTTACTAGTTGTCGTTTTTGCTATGTCTTTCATGAGTAGCGCATTTGCTGTGAAGTGTTTTGATGGGGCCTGTAATGCAGGTTTTAATGAGTGTTTTGATTCTGGCGTTGCTGGCCTAGATTCAGGACTTTCTGCATCTGGATATTTAAAAGAACAAAAGAAAATGATTAAAGCTTGCCAAAAAATAAAAAGATCTTGTGTAAAAGACAAAATCAAAAATTGTGTACTTCCAAAAGCTGATTGTATTAAAGAAGCAAAAAAATCATATAAAAGTGATTGGAAGGCTTACAAGGTAGCCACTAAAGGTACTTGTAATGCACTCAAAGATGAAGAGGGCAAAGGAACAGATGCTTCTAAAGCCTGTTGGAAAGGAAAGAAATCAGTTAAAAAAGAGCTTAAAAAAGATATGAAAGAGGCCGTTAAAGAATGTAAAAAAGGTACTGCTTCAGAAGAATAGTTTAATAAAAAAAAATAATATGAAGGGGGGTCTTTTCTAGACCCCCTTTTTTTTTATTCTCCTAAAAGGACCTGAGTGGTGGAACACCACGAATGGGTTAAGAATTCCTTAATCTGCTCCATAATTTAATAGCAATGAATGTTATTTTTACATATTTCATCTTAGTCATTAACAAAGCATCTAGCGAGGGCAATAACTAGAGGACCTAACGGCCTTTGAGAATGGGAGAAAAACGTGAAATACCTACTGGTACTTATATGCATAGCGTCATCCAACATCTATGCTGATCAACAAATTAAAACGACATGTAATGTGAAAAACTCTATTGATGCAAAACAATGCCTGAGAATTGACTCAAACAAGAGATACTCTGAAGGTGAGATGGAACACACAATAGGTGTGACAAGATATCGCAGAGGAAAAAAAGCATTCAAAAAAATTACTGGTAAAAAACCCACTACTAAATATGTTGGCGTTGTAGAGGTTCATTACGACGAAGACCAACTTCTATATTATGAAATTCCAGTAGGGGAAAATGTCTCTCCTATATTAGTTGGAGACTACAACACAGCCGATATCTCAGACGATTACTATGATGAAGATGGAGAAGTAACTGAAGGAGCTGAGTATACTTACGCCCTTAAAATCAAAGACCTTGAAGACTTTCATCTCTAAACTTAAATTAGGATATTAAATCCTTTTTATAAATAGATTTTTATCAAAGCGAACTCTTTCACTAAAAAGTCCATGAGGGGCGCGCTTTCCAGCAGGGTGAAAGTAAAACTAGCACTACAACTCCCCCACTCTCTTTACTAAAATGCCCCCTGAAATTATCGACGGCCTCAAAAAGGCCCTCTTTTTTGGCCTAAAGGCCCTTTAAAAACCATGGAATTACTCCAAGCTAGAGGAGCTGCTGCTCAATATATTGAAACGAGTGATCTAAAAATTAAGGGTATGGGTATCCCAACTGCCTTGGCCAAGAAACCAAAAGAAATTGTAGTTGTTGGAAGCCTTATGGCCGCCCTCGTGGCGGACGAAGTTGGAGCCAATTTTTCTAACTCAGGACCAACTTACTTCTACGACAAAGAAAATAAGGCCGCTGGCTTTCTTCCAGATGGCACACCAGTTCGCGCTTGCAAAGATACAAACCCAGGATCCATGCATTTTTCGGCTGAAGTTTGGAATCAACCAATGAAATTTGAACTTAATGGAGAAGATAGGTATTTAAAAGGCACAACTTTTGAAAAAGAAGAATGGATGATCTTTGATGATACATCAGGATCTGAAAAGTGTTCGACTATTATTCTCCGTGAAGATGAAGTCTTTGGATTTGTTTCCGCAGGATCTGGTCACGGACAAACATTTCAAATTAGAGTTGGTGACGAACTTCCATCTGGAGTAATAACGGCATCAATTGAATTTTCATTAGATAATAAAACCTCAATGGACATAGCGAAATTTGAATTTACTTCTGATAATGGCGTTTTTCTGACAATCGAAGATGTTCCAGTAAGATCTTATGAAGAAGCAGATGCCATTGCTAAGTCTGTTATAAATAAAGTGAGTGCCAGATTTATAGCTCCTACCAGTAAAACAGATAGTGATCAAAAAACTATGTTTAAATTGCAAAAGTCTAATGATGAGTTAAAGAGTTTAAAGGAATTGGTAACAGGAATTCTTCAAGCCTTTCAGGAAGGAAAAATGGCAGTCGCAAGAAATATTAGATAATTTTTTATTATATATATACTAGGGGAGAGCATTTGCGATTGTGTGCGTGCTTCCCTTGGCACTGTTAACACATACCTAGCAATCATAACCGGGAATGCAAATTTTGTTGTCTTCCGCCCACATTTCATAGGTTTCCGCATTTTTGTGCCATTTAATATTTTTAAGCTTGCTACGATCGTAGGTGATATCATTTGTCATGTGATGATGACTGTACTCATGAATAAACACAGCTGCTTTTCGATAGTCTGAAAAACCTAGCCAATTGCTACAAAACCAAATTCTTCTCTTTATAATTCGCAGAGCGTGAGCATTTGAGCCTGAGCTACATGAATTATCACTGCTCTTATTGCCTTGGCATATCAACTTGGTGGTCTTTGTTTTAATTGAACTTCGAATTTTTCCCGCAGTTTTCTTGGCCTTTTTCATATATTCCAAGGCAGTGCTTTTCTGCTTTTTAGAAAATGAGGATTCCCCCTTATTCTTTGAATAGTAGTTTTGTGGATTCTTTATAAAAGATTCCATCGAGACGATTACATTACTTATGTCCTTAATTGCATCTGTCCTCGCACGGGCCAGCTCTGCCGCTTGTGTTTCATTACATGTTTTCATGTTGGAGACCTTTTTGTTAGCTCCACATATGGCCCTCTTCTTTTCTTTCCAGGTCCATTTGACGCATTTAAGTCCACTTCTTTTCATACATGTATTGTTGCAGCGAACCAAGACTTTGTTCTTTAAATTGTTCTGCTTGCAGGCCTTGGAGAGATTGGTTTTGATCGGTTTACCATTTTTCTTTTTGGCCTGACTCCCTCCACATTTTTCGATAAAAACCCTGGTCTCATTTTTTTTACTATCGTTATTTGTCGTTGAAGAGCAGGTTTGTCGTTTCTTCTCTTTTCCCTTTTTACAATAAACGACAGTTTGTCCTTTAGCGTTCTTTTGGGCGCAGGCCTTCTTCCAGCTACTGGCATTGAGATTTTTTCCTGCACATGTCCCGATGTAATATCCTTTTTTCTCTCCATCTGAGTTACAAACCCTCAATTGCTTAGAATCCCATTCCCACTCTTTGCATTTGAAACCCTTTCTCTTTTTACACTTTTTTTTGCACTTATAGATTTTTTGACCATCATATTCCCCTGAAGAACACGCCTTACTCAAGCTTTTATATTTACTAATTTTTGCCTTACACTTTTTTTTAAATAAAGCTGACTCCGCAAAACCCTCTGCAGTCGAAAATATTGAAATGAAGGAAAGTAAAACAAAGTGAACCATAGAAACCCTTTTTATCACTCTATTTTACTCCACATTTACTTGAACTCCAAGCGTAGAAATTTCTACCCCTATTTTCAAGTACTTCACTCAAGTAAATAAAATTCGTTTCTACTCTAAATGGCCCCTTTTCCGAGGCCCCTTTCTGTCTAGCTATACATCCAAACACATCTAAAAGCGCATGGTTGTTAATTGAAGTTTTCCCCCCCTGTAGGAGTTGTCCCGACCCAAGTAATTTGGGGTGAAAGTAAAACTAGCACTACAACTCCCCCACTCTCTTTACTAAAATGCCCCCTGAAATTATCGACGGCCTCAAAAAGGCCCTCTTTTTTGGCCTAAAGGCCCTTTAAAAACCATGGAATTACTCCAAGCTAAAAGTAAACGCCAATTCCTGCACCTCTATTAGATACTGATATGATCGGATTACCATTATTAAATGCTATTCGTTCACAACTTGTATCTTCGCAAAACATTCTGTGCTTACCTGTTTGCGATATACAATTTTGGATGGCATTTTCTTTAGCAACTGAGATATCGGCTCCGTAGCCAAGAGCAGGTGCCTCAGAAAAAGAAGGCTGTACCTTACAAACATGACCATTGTTAAATTCTAACGTATAGCTACTTCCAACTACTCTAAAGTCAATATCAACTTGAGCAAAAGCAGATGTGCTGAATATTAGAAAAATAAAACAAAATTTATTCATTTGAAAATCCTCTGAAATAATTTTAATTAGTAAGTTACCTAACTAGAGAGCAATAATGATGCCAATAATTTTCCAAATAACAGTGAAGGAAACACCTAGTTTTGACTATCTTATTAACAAGCGTATCTAAATATTAAATTGATTAAATATTTTTATTTTAGGGTTAGATAGGGAGTTACTCGGTGCTGACTCCACCTCTACATCCCTCTCGGTTAGATATAATTCCCGGCATACAAATCGGACCAATGTCATCAAGTCTATCTTTGATAGCATTTGTATCGGCCTTGATTCGGTCCATGAATAATTCTTTAGGATGGTATTTATTTGCGTTTGAATGATTAAAAGATATAAAATTATGGCCTTCAGAGTCTAATGTCACTGAGTAGGGATCAAGGCCTTTAGGTGAACCACAAAATTTTACGTTGGCACTATGTCCAGAGCATTGCGGAGTATCAGCAATTGTATCCATTAGAATCTTTGTTTTTAAAAAGCTTAACTGGGCATTACAAGCAGCTTTTGACAAAATAATAGGTGATACTATTTTCTTTTCACCTTCGTATACTGTAATTCGTGTACGGTCTCCAATCTTGGGACATTTGATTACTATACGTTTCCCACTCTCTTGGCCTGGAGATTGAAAAACCATGATTTTGGCCTTTGAATCGATATGAAATTGTGAAAAGTGGAATGTGCCATCTGAGTGCTCTCCAGGAGAGGCCAATAGGCCAAGTGGTAAAACCAAAGTAAAAATTACGAATAATTTCTTCATTAAAAACCTCTCAATATCACCACGTTTTAAATTATGTAGCTAAATATGCAACCTCGTTGCCAGAATTACTTCATAATTTCAGAGGTTTAAAGGAATCATTTAACATTATTTGCCTATACTAATAAGAGAGTGTTTAGCAATTAGACATCTAGTTATTCAAAGGCAGAGTAAGGGGAGAATGATCTACTTCGCTTTCCAGCTTTGTCTTTTTTTATTGTGGCATTTATAGCAGTTACCATCTCCACGAAAGCCACCAAAGGGGATTGCGTAAAAGTGTTTTCTCTTACCTGCGGTTTTATGACAAGGAAGACAAAATTTAATATCCCGATCTTTTGAATCGGAATGATCGAAGTACCACTCGTTTTTATTTGTTTCAGTTTTGTGGCAGCTAGAACAGTCTTTTGTCTCATAGTGTCCTACCTTAACTTGATGTTTGGGTTTCGGAAACTTAGAGACCGCAGGCCTTTTTTCGCTATGACACTCATAACACTTTTTGCCAGTATTGGGGTCGTGGGAATAGGAGATGCCTTCTTTCCAGTTCTCTACACTATGACACTTCTTGCAGTTAAATCCTTGACCGTGAACAGATACCTCGAGGGTGTTATTTCCAAAGCTTGTCTCTGGACGTTGTTCAAGGTGGCATAGCTTACAGTCTTTTGGTTTGGGAGTGTGGTCAAAGTCGATGTTTTTATCCCACTGACGAGTCACGTGGCAACGGTCACACTGCATATTTCGATTATGCTCTTCGCTGGGTCTTTTTTCTAAGTGACAGCCTGTACAAGCTCCCTCAAGTCCATCATGGGAAAACTCAGTTAAAGGGGAAGTGCTACTTTCAGCAATAGGTTGCTCTGGGACACATCCCAAAAAGGAAAAACACAATATAAAGAGTAGAGGCGCCAAGACTTTCACAATTCTCTCCCTGATACTTTGGAGATATTTACTCCCATATTCTTTAGTGCTGGAAGAGGTGAAAGGTTCCCTGCAAGAACAAAAATAAAATCATGGGTGAAAGTAAAACTAGCACTACAACTCCCCCACTCTCTTTACTAAAATGCCCCCTGAAATTATCGACGGCCTCAAAAAGGCCCTCTTTTTTGGCCTAAAGGCCCTTTAAAAACCATGGAATTACTCCAAGCTAGATATT
>JABIHA010000089.1 GCA_018649885.1 Bacteriovoracaceae bacterium | reverse complement strand
CGAAGGTAGTTTTAAAAATGCTACCTGAATGGTTCAAAGATTATAATTGTGTGGCCCCGCATTCTGGACTTGGAATGAAAAGTCCACTAGAGTATCAAAAATCAGCTAACAATCGGTAGCTTCAAATGGGGTCCAATCCAGATCCGACATTTTCTTTAGCACAAGAAATGACAATGAGTGATAGGGCAAAGGTTTTCATGGTCTTTGCAAAGATTGATTTCATATTTTCTCCCCAAAAGATTGTAAAATGAGTGGCTTGGCTGAAGTATCATAGTGATTACGAAGAAGTCATCTGTGTTAGAAGATTTAAGTTAATGGATGATTTTTTTGAAGCGCTGGTGTCAGAGTGAACCAGCGCTAAATACGATGCTAACTAATTTTAAATTATTGTTGAAAACTAAGTGCTGTCTTCATTGCTGTATTAAGTTTTTTCCAACCTAAGATGGCCGAAGTTTTTTTTCCATCGACAAATCTTTTAACATTTAGATCTTCTTTACCGTAACGGTAACTCCAAGTCTCAATTCCAGAATCCTTGAATGCTGCTTCAACGCGGTCAGTATGTTTTTTATGATCATCCATAAAGACTACGGCCTTAACAGATGTTGATGTTTTTTTCAAAATGGCCCTTAGCATTGCCCCTTTATGTTGACCTGCTGTCATATAGATTCCATCTTGGTAGGACACTTTTCTTTGCTTTTTTACACTAAAAAGTTTTTGTTCCATTTTTGTAAAACCATGATTGATTCCATCGTAAGGCTTATACTTTGAAGCAAATCCGCCTACAGGGCCTATGGCGTTCGCACTAAAATTAAAATCATTTCTTTTGAACTCTTTCATTGAGGCAGATCTAAACTCAGGACCTCTTGAGGTTAGTACCAATGTTCTATATCCTTCTTTTTGAAGACCCCTGACTACAGTTGCAGTGTGTTTTTCTACTGTGTGCATTTGACCCATAGAAAAAAGGATACCCTGAACATTTAAAAGTGCAGAAAAGTTTTTCCCAACTCTATTGCCATCTGATTTTGGAAGTTTAGACTGCCAAGAAAACCATTGATCACTTCCAAGGTCTTGGTTCATTGCTAGAAGCGTATTATCCATATCAAAAACAACTATAACTTGCTCTTTACTGTACTTCTTTCCCATCTCACGAACCTTTGCGGCCACGTCATTAATGGTCTGTGTTTCTACCTGGGTTGCATAGGAGTTTAGAGCGAAAGCAACTCCCATTAAAAGGCCAATAAATTTTGTCATATTAAATCTCCAATCAGTTTGAATTTCTTCAATCCAATACATTTTACAATATTGTTAGGCCAATAATATAAATCATGCGACACGTCATGACAAAACATAGTGCATCAGCGAAGTAATTTTTACTGAATATAATATTGAGAGGATCACATTTTGAAAATTCACTTGCTTAGGGCCTTTACAAGTGGCCTGCTACTTCTTGTATTCATTAGCTGCGGAAATTCCGGTCAGAAAAATCGGGATAGTGGGATCAGCCGGATAGTTAGCCTAAACGAAGAATCAGGCACTCCACTAATACTGGAAAGACAAGACCAGGATTGCACTAGTAAGGATGCCCTTAATTTTATTGGTGAACAAACAGTTGAAGTCTACCTCGGTGGCGCCAAAGAAAACTATGTTTCAAAAAATATAGATCACAGTATTCTTCGTGGACTGCCCAGTCTTAATAGTCCTGCCATTTGGAAGACAACTTGGGGTGCCTACTACAGAGAAAAAAATGGGATTGGAGGTCACAGCTTTACAATCACTCGCCCAGAGAAGAATCTGATATTTTGTAAAACTAAACAAACCTATTCTCTCCAGAGCATAGAATCCGCAGGCCTTTCAGCTACAATTGGAATCGACCAGGCCCATCAACTGCATCTTAGTGCCAGCAGTAATAAGCTTTCCAAAGTACACCTCAGTATCCTCCCCTACTATCAAGAAATAGTTACTGAGAGATCTGAAAAGCAATCAGATGTTCTAATAAGCTCAAGTAGGATTTATACTGACAATGCCTTTTATCACCATGGACAAAAAGGAATATATTATCTCCCTCAAAGCGTCGAGGCCATCGCCGATAGAAACCCAATGCCATTTTGGAAAATGCCATTTGTGGGGGCCCATGAGTATGGTCATCACATATTAAAAAGTTATGCTCATCCACATCACAGCGTAATAGATAAGCTTCTGATGGAGCAAAAAGGATGTTTTAAATCCCCAATCAATTCCTCAAAAAAGGCGATCTCACTTACTAACTTTAACTTAGAAACTAATAACTACATCACTTCCGTTGCTCTAAAGGCATTTCATGAGGGTTTCGCCGATCTTGTCGCCCATTATGCATTCGGAAGTACAGGTGGTCCTAAAATGGACGCCATTGGTTGCATGAACAAAACGAGAAATGCCAATTCTAGATATTTTAACGATAGCAAAGAAAAATATCTCAGCGAACATGAACTAGATATTTATTTTGGTGTCACTGAAAGTGGCAGGACAAGAGGCTGCGAAACAAATTATTCTGACTCTCATCATATAGGTGCCATTATCGCCTATGGAGTAAACCAGCTTTTTTCTACTCAAACTTCTGACTACAAAGAAAAGGCCAAATTACTTTTTAAATGGGCAGCAGAGCTGCGTCCTCTTGTATCTTCTAACCCAAACTACACAAAAGAAAATGCCTCTACTTACTTCACGTATTTGGCCATCAATAAGGCCCTAAAAGTTATGGGAATAAGTGCAGTGGATAGCATTAATAACCCTAAAGAGTGCAAAGTCTTAAAAAATGTTTTTCCCTTTATGACCAGTGCTTCCTCCAATTACTCTCTTTGCCAATAAAAAAGGCCCCAATAAGTTGAGGCCTCTTTATAATTACTTTTTCATTTTTTTTTATTAGTGACCATGTCCATCACCTTTTTTGTGTCCGCCCTTTGGTGCTTTAGGGCCTCCAGCTTTTGAAGCGTCAGCTTTTGTAACTTTAAAAAGCTCAACTTCAAATACTAGTGTACTTCCACCTGGAATTCTTGGTGGAGCACCTGGTTCTCCGTATGCTAGCTCACTTGGAATCACAAGTTTTACAAGGCCGCCTGGCTTGATGAGTTGTAGGCCTTCAGTCCAGCCCTTGATAACTCTATTAAGTGGGAAGTTAACTGTCTTACCACGATCTTTAGATGAATCGAAAACTGTCCCATCAATAAGAGTTCCATGGTAGTGTACTTCAACAGAGTCCTCTGGCTTTGGAGGAGTTCCTGTTCCTTCTTTAATGACTTTATAGGCAAGTCCTGAAGCTGTTTTTTTGGCACCTTCATTTTTAACAAATTTGGCCATAAAATCAGCGCCTGCTTTCTTATTTACACCGGTACTGGCCGATATTCGTTTTTTAAATAATTCCTGAACTTTCATATGGTAGTCTTTCATTTCTACCTGCGGCTTAGCTCCTTTAGCGGCATCTTTAATACCAAGGACCATAAAGTTCATTTCTTCTTCGCTTAAATTTAACTCTTTTAACTTTCCGCCAAACATTAAACCAACAGCATAAAAAGTTTTTTGGTCTTCTGTTTTAAGGCTAAGGTCTCCACCTTTTGATTTACCGCCTCCGTTACATGAGACAAGCCCAATCACTAAAAGTAGCCCTATTAATCTGCCGGCCAATTTCACCATCCATTCCTTTGATAAAGTTATACTTGAGTGCAAGCATACACCACAGTGAAACCTCTTGCCAAAGTTTAAAGTACGAAGATTATAAGCTTTTGCCTCTTGAGACTAAGACGATCATGAATAAAATACTGCCCACAAGTGAGCTCAACATTCCAACAGGAATCTCCGCACCCCAAGCCGTATAGTTAGCGCAACTAAGGTCCAACAAAGCGATGATGAGCCCACCAATAAGAGGTCCATAAAGAATTTCTTTTCGAAGATCATATTTCATTGAACCAAAATTTCTTACTAGTAGTGGAAATAAAATTCCCAGAAATGCGAATACACCAAAAAAACAGGTAACGATTGCGCTGCATAGTAGAGAAAGTGCGACACTTCCCGCAATGACTTTTTTGATGGGTAGGCCTATCCCGCCTGCTAGCCCCGAACCAAAACTCATGATCTGTAAACTTTTCGAAATTTTTATAGAAATTAGATAAATTACAAAAAAACTTCCCGGCATAAAGAAGAGAGCATATGGGGGAATAAATTTAAAATTTCCAAACCACAGGCCCGCGGGAAACTCCATATTGAGATTAATGAAAAAGAATTGCATCACAGAAAAAATGGCGCCTACGAATAGATTAAAGCACAGTCCGAAAATTAAAATATTTTTCATTTCAATTTCTTTACCGTTCCCAACAACCGGGCCTTCACCTACACTTTGGTAAACTCCAAAATAAAATAAGATTGTGACCAAGAACATAATTCCAAGAGAGCTCCATTCGAGGGACAACTCAATGCCAAAGATATGAAAAAGTCCTTGGACAAAAACTATAGCAAGTACACAGGCTGCATTGAGCCCTAGAGTCGAAGGCCCTGAAATTTCATTAAAGCTTACACCTTGAATCAAACTTCCCGACAAGAATAAGAGCCCTCCAGAGAAAAAGGCACAAGCAAATCTAAGTAGGTCCATCAAAAACCTCCTTAAATTCCACCACTCCATCACACAAGGCTGCCTCAATTTTTCTGTCTGCAAGACGATCAACGAAATTGTGGTCATGGGAGATGATAAGTATTCCGGCCCCCTCTTTCTTTAACTGAACAAGCTTGTCTTCTAATTTTTGGAGCCGCAGCTTATCCAGGTTATTAGTTGGCTCATCTAATAGGTAAAAATCTGCTCCCCGTGACAAAAATGCACTCAATTTGAGTATTTGATTTTCTCCACCAGATAATTTCGAAATAGGGCACGTGAGCTTATCTCCAAGGAAGAATGTATCCTCCCACTGATAGCTTGAATCTATATCTTTTAATAAATCTATTAAATCCACTCCCCTTCTTTGCCCTAAAACATTTATAGGGAATTGATCAATGAAAGAAAGTTTAATCCCCGGAAAACGCGGGCCTTGTACATTTTTAATTAATTGAACAACAGAGCTCTTGCCCACTCCATTTTCTCCAGTGATGGCCACAACTTCGCCAGAGCTAAGTGTTAAATTTAAATCAAGTACTCCCGTGTGAAGTAAAATATTTGAACTTTTTGGAAAGTCTAAAATAAGTTCCATTAATCTATCCATCAACCTTTAAATAAAACATCCAACATACTAAGTAAAAACTCCACTTGAGTGATTCCAGGAACCAACGCCTTGGGGGCATAAAAATTTATAAAACTGGTCTGTTTGTTTAGGCTTCCTTTTTCAAACAACTTGCCTTTTTTATCATTGTGCCCAACTAAACCAACGTAGGTAACTTTGCCGCTTTTTGACAACTTACCAAGTATTTTTTGTGACGGTGACAAGTAAGACAACTCTGAAGGATAGGACTCAATCCCTAAATTGTTAATAAGGGCGAGCACAAAACCATCCCTATTCATAATCATATTGGGAAGACGAGAGCTTTTTTTTACTTTACCTAGAAAAAAGATCAATTTCTCATCTGTTTTTTGGTGATTTTTAATTTTCTTTAAACTGAGCTTCAACCATTGTTTTAGCCCATTAATTTTTTTATCACATTTTACTAATACCGAGCTCAGCTGCTGTAATATTTTATCGCTCATAGAAAAGGGATCTAGCCCTCTTGATTTAACTTCGAAGATATTTAACTCAGGGCCTCTTTTTAAAAATCGCCTTAAATCTCTACTTTGGTCAAAAAATACTGAAGCCCCTTCGAATTTTTCTAGATATTGATTAGATAAAAATATCCCGCCATTAATTGACTCGGCACTTGTCTTCCACGAGGCAAGGCCAAAGGGAGTTGAAACAAATTTTAAAGCGGGGTCGTTTAACAGCTCAAGCTTTTTAAGGGCGTAAGTTACAGGGATTGAAAGTGAGACCAATTTCTTGACCCTGATACTGCAACAATTTGCTTCCATAGAAATAATGAAGAGCCCGAGGATTAAACTAGTAACCAGCTTCATCTAAGGCCTCATTGGCCAAACCATCACATCTCTCATTTTGAGGGTGCCCAGCATGTCCTTTGACCCAATGGAATTGGGATTTTTTAAAATGCTCGCTAAGCTCGTCTAACTCGCGCCACAACTCAACATTAATAATTGGTTTTCCACCAGATTTTTTCCAACCATTTCTCTTCCAACCGGCCATCCAAGATCCCATAGCGTCAACAATTAATTTACTATCTGTATAGAGATGAACTTTGGCCTGGTCTGCAACTTTCCCGCACTCATCTAAAAACCTCTCAAGAGATTTTAATGCCTCTATGGCGCCAATCAATTCCATTCTATTATTTGTGGTTTGAAACTCAACCCCAGACGATTCAAATAGCACCCCAGCGCCTTGGTCTTGTCCAATGGCGGCCCATGAGCCAGGTCCTGGGTTCCCCCTACAAGCACCATCCGAGAATAGTGCATAATCATCACTATCTTTAATCTCAGTGGGCAAACTCAGCTCTATGCTCTTTTTATCCACTTTGGGTTCATCCCAATCTTTAAGCGCTTTCACTAAATAATCAACTGCTTCACAGGCCTTGGGATCTTCTTCGAAAACCTGGGCCAATTTATTTAATGAAGTATTCAATTTCTTTTTTATAGACATAATTAAACCAACTTTAAAAACCTTCTTTTGCCAACTTTTAGTACACTACCTTTAAAGCTGGAATCAATGCCTTGGGCCGGGTCTGTAATCTTATCCCCATCAACAATACTCACAGCGTTTTGCTTGAGCATTCTTCTTCCCTCTCCATTTGAAGAGACCATACCTGCCTTGACCATAACTTCAAGCACATTCATTCCAGACTCAAGATTAAATTCCTCGATTTCATCGGGAACTTTTTTCTTCTTAAAGACTCTTTCAAATTGCTCTCTCATAAGTGCGCCCTGCTCGTCACCATGAAATAGAGAAACAATTTTAGAGGCCAATTGCTTTTTTGCCTCATTGGGATGGATCGACCCATTTTTAAGCTGTGTGTTCATGGACTCAAACTCACTCACTGGCAAATTGGCCATATATTGATAGTACTCAGGCATTAAATTGTCGGGGATACTCATCACCTTACCAAATTTATCGAATGGTTCATCAAAAACACCAATATAGTTGTCTAGAGACTTACTCATTTTTTGGGTTCCACAAAGACCTGTGACGATGGGTAATAACATTGCCACTTGTGGTCTTACGTTTTGTACTTTTTGGTAATCTCTTCCCATTAATACATTGAATCTCTGATCGGATCCACCCAGTTCAACATCAGCATCTATCATTGTGGAATCAATTCCCTGCAAAACAGGGTAGAACAACTCGTGAAGTCCCAGAGATTGCCCTTCATCAATTCTTTTTTTGAAAGTGTCGTGAGATATTAATTTGGCGACAGTAGTCTGCGCTGCCCACTCTAATATTTGATGGAGGTTAGTTTTTTCAAACCAATCACTTTGGTAGCGAACCTCAGTCTTATCCTTATCGAGCACAGTAAAAACTTGGTCCATATAGGTTTTGGCATTTTCTGCAACCTCTTCAGCACCCAGCTTTTTCCTGGATTCATTTTTACCAGTTGGGTCCCCTATTTGAGCTGTGTAATCGCCAATAATAACCACTCCTGTGTGCCCTAAATCCTGAAACTCCCTCATCTTACGATAGGGAACTAGGTGACCCAGGTGAACATCACACCCCGTGGGATCAATGCCACATTTTACTCTTAGCGGCTTATTATTTTCGATGGAATGTTTTAGCATTTTTTCAAATTCATCACGCGGCGTTATTTCCGTGGTTCTAAATTCTAAAATCTTCATTTGCCTTTTAACTTCAGCGTTCAGAGCACTCTGATCCATATTTTCCTCACTGGTCCTGCTGGCTTTGGTCACCAGCATAACCTAAAATATAAAAATCATCAAAAAATAACACCTCTCGTCTTTTTGACTAGTCCTACTTTTTAGTAGGATGCACCAAAAAGGAACGTACTCATTGGAACCAGAATTTAGAATCAGCGTTTATAAGCAATATTTCAACTTCTCTAGTGCCCATTTTTTAGTCTTTAAAAATGGCGATAGAGAGAGACTTCACGGCCACAATTACCGTGTGAAAGTTAAAGGCTCGGCACCAAAACTTGAAGGCGATATGGTCTTTGACTTTTTACACCTAAAACCGATTGTAAGGGAAATCTGTGATGATCTAGATCACAAACTTCTCATTGCTGGGGACAATCCCCATATAAATATTGAAACCACTAGCTCACAGATCAGGCTTGTATTAACGTCTGGAGACTCATTTAGCTTTCCCACCTCCGATGTTCTGGTTTTGCCAATTTCTAATACATCAGTTGAAAGACTTGCCGTGTTTTTATCTCATCAAATAAATCACAAGGTTCAAAAAAAATATCAATTCGAATTTCAATCTCTTGAAGTCGAAGTCGAAGAGACACCCGGACAAAGTGCCTCTTACAAATTAGTGGAAAGGGGACCAGCACTTGAGGTTTGAGAGCAAAAAACCTGGCATTAGCACCATGGGTGATAAAATTGAGTTGTGGAAAGCTCTTAAGAAATCTCCCCGTTACCTTTATTTAATCGGAGGTTTTCACGGAGATGAGGTTGAAGGTGTCTACGTCTTAAACCAACTATTCAAATGGCTATCTAATGAAGACCAAGGACTAGAGATGAACCTACCCATGGTTGTTATCCCAATTCTCAATACAGATGGCTACCGCATGGGAACGAGATGTAATGCAACAGGTGTTGATCTCAATAGAAATTTACCTGCTAAAAACTGGAGCGAGAGTCATCAAGATGCCAAATACCACCCCGGTAAAAAAGCTGGAAGTGAATCAGAGACAAGCTACTTAGTTAAAAGATTTAAAAAATGGCCCCCCTATCTTGTTATGAGCTTTCACTCCTGGAAGCCGATGATAAATTATGATGGCAATCTACAAGTTGTGGCCGAATACCTTTCTACTTATAATCAATATCCAGTTTGCGATGATGTGGGCTATGAGACCCCTGGCTCGCTTGGGAGCTATTGCGCTGAGAGTCTAAACGTTCCTGTCCTAACCTTGGAATATCCCCGCATAAGTAAGGACCTAAGCCTCGCTGAAATTTGGAATCAAAATGAAGAAGGTCTTAAGGAATTATTCATGAGCAACCTTCTTGCTCCGCACAACTTTTGACTTCACGCAAAATTAACATTCAGCAAAATTTCGCCAATTAAATTTGACTGCATGCAGTTTTGTCGATAAACCTCAACACATATCGGAATGGAGTGGGAGATGAAATCAGCGAATGCAAACGTACAGAGCAATGCAGATCAAATGGGCGACTTGTTCTCCTATTTAGACCTTTATGACACCCCGTACAAATGGATCGAAGAACTTGTAAAAGATCTTCAAGAGTACCAACTTAAAGGCCAAAAAGTTCCTGCAGAAAATCAAAAAAATATCTCTTCCGATCAATAGAAAAAAACTTCAATTTTTAAAATTTAAACTTGCCTCTTTGCTGCACAGAGGCTAAACTTTGCTACGTAACGCGACAAAGACCATTAGGAGATAGTAAATGAAAAAGTTATTAACAGCTGGGATATTCACTGCCCTCATTACATTTTGTGCAGCTGCCAGCTCTCTTCCAAAGAAATGGGGCTACCAATTGCAAAATTACACCCCTGAATCTGTGGCCACAATTAAAAGCTCCACAAATACACTTTGGATTATCGACTACAGTAAAGACGGTAGTGAAATCGGAAAATGGACACCAGCAGAAATTGCTGTTTTCAAACAAAATGGCAATGTCATCGTCGCCTACCTCTCTCTTGGTGAGGCCGAAAACTTTAGATACTACTACCCATCTTTTGATAAAACTCTTCTGACAAATCCCTCCACTGGAAATGGTGGAATTGATGGTGAGTGGGAAGGCAATTTTGAAGTCAAATATTGGATGCCAAATTGGCAGGCAATTTTTCTAAAAGATAGTCTGACACAAGAAAGCTATGTAAAAAGAATCGTAGGGCAAGGCTTTGATGGAGTTTTCTTAGATAGAGTTGATGTCTATGAGCCCTACGAAGAAAAAGGCGAAGATGTCTTTAAAGTAAAGACCAAGCAAATGGTAGACTTCGTAAAAAATATCGCTGCTCTTGGAAAATCTCTAAATCCGAATTTTAAAACATTCGTACAAAATGCTACTTCTTTTACATGGTCACTTGAAAACCCAAGCAGTTTTTATGACTATGTCGACGGACAAATAATTGAAAGTCTCTACCATATTGGAGAAAATAGAAACGATAATCCTTTCAACCCTGACAAATGGGTTAGAGAAGAAGTTGAAAATATTGTTTCTAACTTCAATTTACCTGTCTACAGTGTTGAGTATATTTCTGGAAGACCACAAGACCATGCAAAGTATGTAAAAGAGGCCAAAAAAGATGGTGTCTTTCCACTAGTTGCTGAAAGAGAATTGGCAGGCCAATTGTTATTTGTAAAATAGAAAATGTTGTTCCTTTAGGAGAGAGAAGTGTTTACAAAGAAAATATTAACAAGCTTACTACTATCCACCCTGTTCACAACTGGAGCGGTTGCCGCAACTGGGGTGATCAACCTTTTTAAGACAAATGAGCCTCTCCAATTGACTCTAGTCACTGACTGGGACAAAGTCAGGGCCGGCAAAAAAATAGAAGATCCATTTTTTAGAAAATACACAATGGCCTCACTTGTTCACTCCTACAATGGAAAAGTTTTCAATTTGATTGGCCAAACAAGAGTAAGAGGATGGGATAGACTAGAAACATGCAAATACTCTCCACTAAAGATAAAACGCTCAAAAGAACATGACGCAACCGGAACAGTTTTTGAAGGAAGTAAGTCTCTAAAACTTGTTGTAAAGTGCAACGATGGGGAAAAAAGAGATTGGGTAAAAACTGAGCTTCTTATTTACAAGCTTTATAATGCCCTTACTGATTTAAGTCTGGAAACAAGACCTGTTAATGTAGAATATGTTGATCGCCGTGAACTAGATTTTGATAAAATAGACAAAGCTCCCTTTCAAAAACATTTTGGCTTTTTTATTGAAAGTCCAAAAAACTTCGCAAAGAGAAAAGGTCTTACTTATGTAGACGAGTACGAATTTTCAAAAAAAGAAGTTAACCTAACAACAATGAACACCATGTTTCTATTCAATTACATGATTGGAAATCAAGATGTTGAGATTTCAAAAGATGACTTGAGAAATACAAAGCTTTTTCAAACTCCTTCAATGAGCTATATTCCAGTTGCCTATGACTTTGATTGGGCAGATATGGTGAGAAAAGAGGGCGTTGTTGAATACGACTATGACAATGCAGTAGGATTTTGTGGTCTATCATCATCAAGTTTAAAAGCAATGGTCTCAAAGTTTGCGGGGAAGAGGGCACAACTTGCAAGTATCATCGACAAAGACCTATATGTTTCATCTCGTATCAAAACAAATATTAAAAAATCTATTGGTGATTTCTTCAAATCCCTCAGTAGTTCATCACAGCTTTCTGCCATGGCCAAAAAATTCAGAAAAAGTTGTAAATAAAAAAATCAGGAAACTCTGGGACTGTCCTAGAGTTTCCACTAATTTACAGCTTTCCTGAGAAAAAGCTGGCCAAAAATTGATCTATATCATGTTTGTCAATTTCAAATTACACGATCAAGAAATAATTACTGGAAACACTAATTAATCTACACAATTTTTCTATTTGAGGTAGTTATTAGGTATTAGACGGATCGTGTGCAAATGAAATAAAGAATTTTTAGGAAGGATAAAAACGGACTAAAAGGTTTTCCTTTTTGTGGGAGTGAAAACTTGTAAACTTAGTACGTATTTTCCATTCTGGGTGGGATTACATTCAATTATTTTGAAACTCCATTCCTATTGGTCTTCTTAAAAAAAAATCATCAAATTCTTTGTCACCCTTGCATTCATCGTTTTTGAGTCGAATTGAGAATTTCTAAGCCTCAGTATTATGTGACTTAGATCAAGTAGATTCTAGCAGGAAAAAAGGATTTAATAGAATAACAATAGTTTACAGGCAATTGGGATAGACATGATTTTAGACAACTGGTTCTCATGGGCGTATATCGTCATCATTTTAATATCGGCAGGCTATACACTAGCAGTGCCATTCTTCTTTGAAAAAGGAGATGGCGGTCCAAAAAACCCAGGTATTTTTAAATTCTTAGTTATAGCCGGGTCGGCTTATCTAGTACTCATTTTCTTTTCTCCCTTGGTGCTCTTTTTAATAACATTGGTAATTGCTGTTCCCTATGCATTTATAACCAATAATTCAATCATAAATTACGCGAATCATACAGTTTACTTCACACTATTAATGGTAGGTGTTGCCAACTTAATTATGGGTATAACTATTCATCAACGAATACTTATAAAAAGATTGAGCAAATGGAATCCCTCCTTTCCTGCAGAGTTTGGTAAGAAGGCCGTTTGCGTTGCTTCTACTGTGATTATACTCGCTTATGCCATTATCTTCTTACAAATAAATAACTTTAAAATGTCAGTTTTTGAAGAAGAGTCTGATGTGTCTATAGTCAGAAAAACCTTTTGGGTTGTCACTCATATTGATGATCTAGTTTATAGTGCCACACTAGCAGGTCTTTCTCACTTATTTCGACCTGACGATAAAGGGCTTGATGATTTAAAAAAGCTATCTGAAGGCAAAAAACCAAAACACGCTCTTGTTCACAGAGCTTCAATAAAAAATAAATATGTCGTTGTATCGGATCTACACATTCTCAACTATGGCGCAAAACATGACCATTTTAAGAATTGGGGACGAGCAAAACAGGCAAAAAGCAATCATGATATATATTTGAAGGCCTTAGCTCATTACTACAAAGAGGGTTACACCCTAGTCGAAGCAGGTGATATTGAAGACCTCCTTGTAAAACCACCGTCGTATCATATTGGGCTTATTGATCAAGTCTTTGATACTTTTCTTGGCCCTTTTGGAAATTACTTTGATGCAAAATTTGAAAGAGATGAAAGAAGAGATAAATTGCAGGGAATCGCTCTCAATTATAGAGAGATGTACGAGGCCATCGGTAGACAATTTTTTAATGAAGGCCGTTTTATAAAACTCATTGGAAATCACGATGAAATCTTAAAAGAGCCCTATTTACAAGAAATACTGCAAGTCATCTACAACGGCAAAATCAAAACCTATGAATACCTTGTCCTCGTTGATGAGGATCAATTGGATAATCCAAAAGCACCAGCAAAAGTAATCATGGCCCACGGTCATCAATTTGACCCCTACTGTGCTCCGAAAGCTCAAGAGTTAATTTGTGATAACCTCACAGGCTCACTTGCTTGGATGGGAACAGGGGCAGACCGAGTATGGCCAAGAGACACAGTAGCTCCAATGGGCTGGCACAAGAGAATGAATAAAAGAATTGGATTTGATAATCATATATCTAAGGCCCCTAGTTTTATCAGGGAAAAAAATGTCCCCGTTAAGTGGAGGCATATGGATGAGAAAAGAGTTACTGATTTAATTCATTACAATAAAGAGATGCCAACACTTGTACTAGGCCACACTCATGAGCCAAGGCTCAATGCCATCGCTGATGATGGAAGTACAGTTACAAAATATGTCAATACAGGCTCTTCAGGTCTCTATGAACAACTTGTGTGGATGGTTGAATTTGTAGATGGTGTGGCAAGTATGAAGGCCTGGCACCTTGATAAAGACGGAAAAATTGTTACTAGAAATATGATACCAACAAAAGATGGAAGACTGGTTCCAGAATACGAGATTGAATAACACTCAATCATCAGGAGTTTAAAAATGAGCACAATAAAGCACTTTGACACAACCGGAGTTACTGAATCGAAACCTGTAGTCGTAATAGGCTCAGGGATTGCTGGATCAACAGCTGCCTATCAGTTCCACAAAAGAGGAATTCCTGTTCTGTTAATTGAGAAAACTGAACACTTTGGTGGGCGAATGCAGTCTGAGCACAACCACGGGGCAGTCTTTGAGTCAGGTCAGCAATTTTATTACAGTGCTTATAAAAATATTAAAGGACTGCTTAATGAGATGGAACTTGAGCATCACATGGTAAATGCCAATGTCATTGGTTATATGTGTTTTGAAGGAAAGATAGCGCCCTTTAGTAAAACTAAACCATGGCTTGGTCTTCTTTCAGCAAAAGACAACATAAGTCTCTGGAAAGCAATGGCCAATAAAGTCTGGCCTCTTCTGACCAATGATATCTTCAACTATAGAGCTGATGATCCTAATGATCAAATTGACGTGGCAAAATATTTTGGGGATCGTGTCAGTAAAGGTGTCATGGAGCTTGCCATAAGACCTATGGTCACATCTTACTCATTTGCTGAGCCAGAAGGACATTCACTTTCCATGCTTTTAAGAATTGTAAAGCTAGGAGCAATAGCGAAGACCATGGCACTGACAAAAGGTAATGACTCGCTTCCAAAAGCATTGGCCTCAAAAGTTAAAACAATAGTAGCGGAGGCCACCGATATAAATATTGAAAATGACCAAGTGACCTCTGTAACAGTCATGAGAAATGGAGTTGAAGAGACTATTACAACAAGTCATGTTGTTTGCGCAGCTCCACCACCAGCGGCACACAAATTCTTTAAAAAATCAAGGCCTGCTCTTGCAAGTGGCCTTGAAGAAATAAAATACACAGCAACAATTATGGTCAATTTTGAGCTTGATAGAAAACTTGAAGGTGACGGATGGGTTTATACTCTTTCAAGACACGATGGTCACCGAGCTGCTTTTGCAATTGATTGCCTCAAAAGATGCCCGGAGGCATTTCCCAATCAAAAAAGTGTTATCATGGTTTCTTTTGTCAATCCTACTGCAGGAGAGCTAATGGATGCTGATGATAAAATACTTATTGATATTTGCCTTGAAGATATGAAAATCTATATCCCCAATATGGCAGATATGGTTAAAGATGTTTCCATTGTGAGAAGACCTACAGCAGTTCCCACATTCCAAACAGGTATGTTTAGAAAAATAAGGGTAGTTCAAGAAGAAAGCTTTAAGATTAGTGGACTTAGACTGATTGGAGACTATGTGCGTACTCCTTTAATCGAAGGTGCTACACGGTCTGCATCTGATCTATTTTGTGATGATTTAATAATTAGATAATTTTACCAGTAGGAGCAATTCAGCTGTTGAATTGCTCCACTGTCTACAAATTCGAACATTTTCAACACTATTTTTACAATGTTTCACTAAATTTCGGTGAATTAAACACTTATCGTAATATTATAAAGTACCACAAAGTCTATTCTTTATAGTTGGAGTCAACACAGTGAATTTTCGATCAAAATTCTTAGAATCCTTAGTGCTGCTTCTCATCCTGTCTGTCCCTATCAGTGCTAGTGCTCAGATTCAAGTGGGCATAGCAAAGAGCGATATTACAGGCCCATTTTACCAAAATAGATTTTTAGGATTTGGTCAAAGCTCTCAAAAAGGACAAGGTATTCATGGCCGAGTTTACGCAAAAGCATTCACTCTAAAAAACGGACAAAATATTGTATCGATCGTTAATTTAGACTTAGGAATGGTATCCCAGATCCTTAAAATCGAAGTGGTAAAGAGCTTACAAAAAAGGGCTGCGGGAATATTTGATCACAAAAATGTACTGTTAACAGCAACCCATACTCATTCTGCCCTTGGAGGATTTTTTCATTTTAAGCTCTATAAACTGGCGGCAGGAGGTTATTCACCTGAATACTTACATTATCTTGTAAATCAAATTACCAATGCCATTATCAGTTCTTACAAAAAAATGGTTCCAGCAAAGGTTTTATTTAAACAAGGTCTTCTAGATGGAGTTAGCTTTAACCAGTCTCTTGTACCCTACCAAAATAACCCCGACTGGAAGTCTTTTCCACGAAATTATAACAACATCATGAGTTTACTTCGTTTCGAAGATCTGAAAAAAAGGCCACTGGGCTCCCTTAATTGGTTTTCAGTACATCCAACAACTCTTGGAAAACATAACAAACTTATTAGTGGCGACAATAAAGGCGTAGCAAGCGCACTTTTTGAACAGAAAATGAAAGATAGAAATCATCCCTCATTTATAGCAGCTTTTGCCAATAGTGATGAGGGCGATATCTCCTCTGACATTTTCACTGCTCACCAGAAAAGAGTTTTTTCTGAACTTGAAAGGGTCCAAGAGATTGGTAAGAGACAATATAAAAAAGCGATTGAACTACACGATAGTGCAATTACAGAGTTAACTAATGAAATTAGCTCGATCCATACATGGATAAAAATGCCAAGCCTTGTAGTAAAAAATCAATATACGAGCAGAGGAGACCAGTCCCTTTGTTCTCCAGCACTTGGTCATAGTTTTGTTGCTGGCTCCGAAGATGGGCCGTCTGAAGTTCCAGGCTTTTATGAGGGCATAACAGCTGAGCTTGCATCAAAGCTTCCCTTTCCCCTAAAGGGACTCATTAGACTTCTCTCTCCTATATTGAAACCCAGTAAATTGCTCAAAAAATGTCACTTTCCAAAGCCGATTCTTATCTCAACTGGTGATGATGTGAGAAAGAATGGGTGGACTCCCACCACCCTGCCCTTTCAAATTATCAGAATTGGACAGCTGGCCTTGGCCTCAATTCCAGGGGAAATGACTACAATGGCAGGAAGAAGACTTAGAGAGCTTTTAAAAGCAAAACTAGCGCCTATAGGAGTCAAATACGTAGTAAACGCAGGATTATCTAATGCCTATAGTGGTTATATTACCACCTATGAAGAGTATCAAAAACAACACTATGAGGGAGCCAGCACACACTTCGGCCCCTTCACTCTATCTTCTTATCTTCAAATTTTTGACCAACTTGCTACAAGTCTAATTAATGGAGTAAAAATACAATCAAGACCGACTCCAAAGCTAGCAGCTGCCCTAAGGGGCAATATTAGAGTCAAAAAACTAGTCTTAACAGAAGACTCACCAAATACTTGGCTTGTCTGGACAAAAAAAGATCTTTTGAGCTGTTTTAACTGTACAGATCTTACTGTGACAATTGATGGACTTCCACCTGGCAGTTATCAAATTAAACATGACGGATTCTTAAATTCAGGCCTTCTGGGAAGTCAAATTCGGCGATTCACAGGTCCATATTACTCTTTTCATGTGAGACCATGATTATTTTAATAGAGTGAACAAGAAGCCAAGAGATTCATTGTAGAAAACAATTGGAAATTGATAAGAAGAATTACGTTTTTGTGATAGAAATGGAGAGCCATCCTTTACTTTAATTTGTTTAGAATGCTTACCAATAATCAAACGAATAGCGTTTGTAATCGTACCATCACAAAGCCTTCCTGATTGAGAATTTTCATAAATTATATTAGCAATATCTAGCTTAATATCTACATTGCCAGAAAACTGTCCGTCAGCATCAACCTTAGAAATTCTTCTTTCAGCTTCAAACAGAAGCTTAAACTCTTTTTCAAATTTCTTAGAATCATATTGCTCTAGCAATCGATAACGCTCAAGCACAGAGCTCTCGTTCTCACTTATTAGCTTTCCTTTAATCCACTTTTTAAATAGTTTATACCCTTTTTTATCCTTTCTTCTAGCAGCACGCAGACCCTTTCGGTCTAATTCTATATAGGCGCGATAGTCTTCAGGGTCAGTTAGGTTTGAAGAATCTTTCATCCATTCTCTATACTGTTTATAGCGATAGGATTGTTCTATAAATTTTCTCATTCTGGAAACTCGGTCTAAAACAATCCCCATCGTGATAAGACTAGGTCCTCTTCCTAAAAGCTGAGTGAAAGCGGCAGAACCACTAAGTCTACCTAGCTCAATACCAATCTCAGCAATACCAACGACTCCCGACATGGCCGAACCAAAAGGATTGAGAACAGCTGATATAATACTTAAGGCGATTTGTGCTGGCATAGTTTTTAGTGTTGTTTTAATATTTTCTTTAAGAAGTTCATTTAGCTTTTGATACTTGGGCAGACATATTTTATTAACTCTATCCACTTCACGGTACTGAAACAGCTCACCTGTAAGCTGTTCTTTCTCGCTTCTGAGCTCACCATTTTCAGTTTCAAGGGAGCTTATTTGTTCTCTTTCTTGTAAGCACTGATTTTCATCAGATGCAAAGAGATGAGTAGAAAAGACAAATAATACCAGTAATATCAGAGATTTAGTTTTCATAGAGTCAATTATATTTCAATAGGCCCCACGGATGTGGTCATTTGTAACATCTACACCAGATGTCGTATTTTTAGTCACCTTTTGCGTAACTGCCCAATATACTGTTTTTAAAGAGATCGTATAGTTTGGGCAAGAAAAGGAAGTTCTCCGCGGGCCGAAGTTCCGGTCATCTAGGTATTTCCAAAAACTCACCCCAAGCTTTCTGCAAGT
>JABIHA010000150.1 GCA_018649885.1 Bacteriovoracaceae bacterium | reverse complement strand
TATTTATAGGTATCAAGTGGTCTTTTCAGAAGATCTGAAAATTCTAAGACCCCTCTATTGGCCATGACAACTTCACCACTTAGTTGAAACAAGTTGAGAGATTGAGCTCCAAGTGTTACTAGAATCTCAAATGGCACAGGACCTTGAAATTGTGACAACGGGGCTTGAACTCAAATGGTGTTTGGGACTTCGTATTTTAGGCGATGACGATGAAGCAGATAATAGAGATTGTCCTTTCTAAGTGCTCAATATCACAGCTGTATAGACCCTGTACGGCCCAGTAAACTTTACAATCATATAGAGCCAAATCCACTAAATTGATAAGATTTACTCGCAACAATTACGTCAAGGTCGGGTCATGTCAAAATTTAAGTTAATTGGATTTATCTTATTTATTCTTCAATTCTCGCTAGTCAGCTGTGAATTTAATGATGATGGAGCTGATGGGCGCTCCAATATGGGGTCCCAGATCCCAAAGGCCGAGGGCGCGAAAGACCTGAAAGAAAAAACTGATGCTGTTGAAGTAAAGCAAGAACAGTTTAAGGCAAATATTTTTCAACTAGGCGAGGAAATCACTTACGGAGAGTTGACCAAGTTACTTGATGGTCTTTTGGTAAGCCTTGGTAATGTGATAGCTAAGGGCGGAGCAATCATTACTAGTGAAAAAAGAGAAGAACTATTAAATATCAGAGTTAAGTTATCAGAAGCCAGCGTAGAGTTAAAATCAAATGATCCTAATGAAGTATTTCCTGAGCCTATTTCATACGGCATGAGAAAAATATTAAGAAATTCTGATGAAATTGATTTTAATCAACTGGGAGCTTTTTTTGAGGATTCAAGTGTTTTAGCATTTGTTCAAGATGGGTTTTCTGAGTTAATTATTGGAAATAGAGAAACTAACCTTACTTATGGGGAGCTTCTGGCCTGGTCCACAGAGTCTGTTCTAGGTCTTGAAGAGTACTTAGGAAAAAACGAAGAACTCTTACCTGAGACCTTTGCTACCGAGCTGAGAGATGGAATTGAAAGTCTGAAGAGCTTTGGAAGCAATATTGAATCCCAAGGCATTAGCTTAGATGCTGAAGTAGAGCCAGAGCTAAAAGATGGTATTGCCGCTATTATAGCTAAAAATCCAAAGCAAGTTGATTTTGTGATGATTGGTGCTTATGCAACTGATTTGATCTTTCTTCAAAATGAACAAGAAAAAATAAAGACAGTATTTAAAGGTGCGGAAACGAGAGGTGATGAAATCAGATCTTGGGGCGAGGATACTCAGCTTGCAATTTCGGCCTTCCTAGATAGACATGATGAGCATACGCCAACTCAACTAAAAGAAAGACTTAAAGAATCTCGCGATGATTTTTCAACTCTTCTCATTAAGCTAAATCAAGCTGAACAAAGTGATGGAAGATTAAGGCCTGAAGTAGGGGTTGGAATCACTAGAATATTAGAGCTTCCCAGAGATGGAAGAGATTTCGATGCTGTAGGTGTTGAAATTGGAAACTATACTGCGGCTTTAGAAGAATTAAATAGTCACCAGGTAAAATTAAAACAAGAAGTATTGGAAAAAGGGCTTTTACTGACCGCTGCTGATCTAAAAGTTTGGTCAACTCCATTTTCTAGCTCAGCACTGAGCTTTACTGAATCATATCAAAGTATTGCTCCAAGCTCTTTTATTGAACAATTAGGGCAAAGTAGTGCTCTTGTAGATATGATTAGTTTATTCGCCAGTAAAAATATTCCTTTTCCGGACCTCTTTTTAGTAGAGCTCCTATCTGAGACTTTAAAATCAACTGATGACAGCGCTTATTTTGATATTTTTTCAGCGGTAGTTAAAAAATACTTTCCTATGAGCTTGAGTAGCCAGTTAGGTGATGATGAGAATAATCTTTTAGATGCCTTTTCAGCAGATGGACAAACATTTTCACTTCCAGGCTGCGAAATAGAAGAGGGAGTATTTGAGACAATCGACATTGAATCTAAGAAAATTGATTACAATATTATTCCAGCTTATATAGAGGTCGATAGACTTGAGACCGAAGATCTCAAAACAAAACTAAATTTTGATAGTGCTCTTTTTCAAAAAAATGCTTGCACTGCTCTGCAAGCAAAAGAGCATAAGAAACTGTTAAAGGCCAGAAAGTATAAAGGTAAAATGATGGATGTTCTTAAGGTTGCTAGGCGTGTTTATAAACACATAGAGTCAGATACTGAGAAGCAAGTTGTGAACACTCTACTTTCAAAATACATTAGAAGCTTATCTAAAATAAGGAAAAACCCTATGTTTGAAGGTAATGACGAAGTAAAACAGGGGATGGACTTAAAGCGCTGTGCTGCCTACTTCATCAAAGATAATTCAACCTATATTAAAAAACATGATTGTTTTTCAAACAAATAATTTATCAAAAAATATATGACCATTTTCGGCTCCAAGAGGGGCCGAAATTTCTTTAATTTTCCTATTTTCAAGAAATACAATTAGATCTAAGTTTTTGGCCGCCATTTCTATAATCAATTCTCTTTTTATATCTTGCCCTTCACTATAGAGTGAAAATAATAGGGAGAGCCTTTGAATCGCATCGCGTGCGCTACTTGCATGGATTGTACTCATCAGTCCTCTGTGACCAGTGTTCATTGACAGTAGAAACGGGATAACTTCGACTGATCTCATTTCACCGACGCATATCCTATCTGGTCTCATTCTAAGAGCATAGGAGCAGTATGATTTTAATGAATAGGCACTCCCCGTTTGTTTACTGAGAAGTGTTGTGGAGCTTTTATAAGGGGGAACAATTTCCTCAATATCCTCCATAATTACTGTGTGCTCATTTTCTTTTGTATAATCCAGTAATGAGGAGAGAAAGCTGGTTTTTCCCGAGCCAGTGCTTCCACATATTAGGATGTTTTTCTTTTTTTCAACAGCGTCAATTAGTGTCCTTCTAGTTTCAGGACAATCTGTGAAGCTTGAAAGTGGGAATACACTACTTGATATAGCTCTCAAGAAGAGTTTTGCCACTCCTGATCCTGAGGTCTCAGGGTATATTAGAGTTGCCCTTAAGTTAGTCGATTGGATAGTGGCATTAAAGCTAGCAAATGGGATTTCACTATTCCATTTGATTGAATTTTTGACGGCCAATAAATCGATGAAAATTTGAAAATCATTTTTGTTAATAAACGATACTTTTTCAATATGGGTTCCATTTTCGTCATCAATTTGAATTAGATCATGGTCATGGAATATAATTTCTCTAAGTCCTTTTCTATATAAAAGTGAACAAAGAAAATTACCGTCTAGTAGGTTGTGGTGCCAATTTAATGAATCAAAAAATAGAGATGAGTCAATTTTGTATTCTCCCAGTTGGTTTTCAAACCAAATGATTTCACAAATTTTTTTCTGGTTGGGAATTTGCCCTCTTTTTAAGGCCTTTTTGAACTCTTCCTTATAGCGTTTATTCAAACCCAAGATAAACTCTACATTTCCTTCTAACTCTTTTTGCCTATTCATAGTTTTTGTCTTTGTATCATGACAAAGCCTTCAATCTTCTTGAAATTTGAGCTTTCATTACTTGATACAAATAACTTTCCAATAATGGGGATATTTTTTAAGTAAGGAATTCCTTCCTCGTTTGTGCCTAGGCTCTTGTAAGAAATGGAGAAAATTTTAATAGGCTTGTTAAATGGCAGGCTTAAAGTTGAGGACTCTTTACTTCCTGAGATCTTTTTTTCATTAGAGCTTGTAAAGTTTGGGTAAGTAAATTCAGTATGATATTTGACTTGTACAGAATTAGAGACTGCAGTTAGTAGTATCTCATTTTTAATCCCAGCAAAAACCCAGTGAAGTGATTTTCCATTGTCATTTTTTTGTCCTTTGAAAGCTATTTTTGAACCTAACTCTACAATGGACGGTTTTCCAATTTGGGTGATTATCTCTGGTTCAGCAATGGTGGAAAGTGTTAAATTCTTTTCCTGGAATAGAAATGGATTGAAATCAATGAGGGAAGAGAGCCCCTTTTTAAAAAGTGTTTTTAGAGACCCTCCAATTTTTTCGATACCAAAGGAAATCTCTTTACCATCAAGTCTTTCAATTTGGATCACCTTAATCTTAATTTTGTAATTTTCCAGTTGCCGGTTTTTTTTGTCTTCTAAAAAGGTAATGGGGAAGCGCCTAGAAAGAAGATCTTTTAGACCTTTTGATGGGGCGAGCCCTTCGGGATAAAAACAAAATATTTGTATATTTTCAAAGTCACATTTTACAGGGGAGATCTGTTCTCTAAAAAATTCGAGAACAATATTTTCAAGAATCTTTTTCTTAAGTTTCGGTGTGTACTGAACATTAATTTCAAATTTTTCACTATTTTCCTTATAGAGATTTCCTAGAATTTTGACCTGTGTCAAATTTTTCAGCACTCCTTCAATTTTCAGATAAGGGCCCATGGGAGTGACAAGTAGGCCTATGCCCTTGAGCCTTTCTAGGTGTCCGATCAATTCAAGGTGCCGCCTTTTGGCCAAAACGTAGACGGAGTATTTGGTTTTTCTCCCTCCTCCCCAAATGATGAGATCGCTAAAGCCCATTTTTTTGCCCTTAATGAGGAGCTTTCTTTCCGATTCGAGGTAGCGCTGACCTACAATATCAGGGTTTCCCACTGAGAATTTTTCCACTACTTTTTGAGGAATTTCTGTCTGTTCACCCAGGGCTATGATGATGGGTGTCGTATTTGAGTAACTATAATTACAGACAGTTAGAGATACTGCTATTGTGCACAAATTTGATTTTTTGACAAAAGCTGGAAGAAAACTTAAATACTTCTGATACAAACTTATCAAAATTAAGGTGAAGTTCATGGTTTCGTTGACTAGAAAAACCAAAACAAAAAGAGCAAACAAATTAAAAAAAGCCGGACATAAAAGAAAGGCCGCTAATAGAAATAAGGGTACTACACCTAAATTTGCTATCCATTTAAAATAAGATTTCTCTTTTTTATTTTTTTCAATCAGATTCATTTTAATTCCTTTTCAAGGAAGACGCGATATCCTGCATAAAAATCAAAGGCCTTGAATTCACTTACTCTAATTGAGTGATTTTCAATGCAGATGTGGACAACTGCTCTGGTGTGGTATGAGCAGGGGTGTGATGCAATTTTTGTCTCAATCAAACCCTCTGGAATATTAAATTTTTCAACCAGTACTTTTTTAGAAGTATCAGCTAGTACTTGGTCATTAAAATGAGAAATCACAAATGGTTTTGAAACCCGGCCACCAAAGCATCCTCCACAACTCATAAAGAGGACCGTGGAAATCATCCAACTTTTAAAATGTAACATTTCGATTGCCCCTGCTTAGAGATTTTATGAACTCCTGAATTTCCTCATTTTGAAGGTGAGGAATCGCAAGCATTTCATGATCATTTTTATTTTTTAAATAGGTCAACAAATCAGCATCTTTAATGGCGATATTTGCGAGGTATGTATTCTCTATTTTTTTAGTGGGAAGTTGCTCTGTGAAATCCATTTCCTCAGCAGTTCTCTCATTAACTTTGACATAGACTTCAGTTATATATTGAAGCTTTTTGGGAAAGATTAAGCTTGCACGGTGCCAGTGGCCAGGAATAAGTGAAGTAGAGATCTTTTTATTAATAATTTTGTGGTCATCAGTAGGGGATATCTCCCCAGTGCTTTGGTGGATAGTCGTCTGCTGAGTATCCTTTTCATCACCAAGAAGTGAGAAGATGGCTATATTGGATACAATTACCACAAGGATCATTTTAAGGTAAGAGATTTTCTTATCCTTTTGGATTGATTTTTTTGTCTTTTCCAGACCAATACCTTGTCCTTGGGATTTGCTCCCATTTTCTGATAAGGATTTTAAAAGACCTGCTTTGGCTGTTAACATATTTATTCTCCATTTTTAAAACAAGCGAAAAGTATAGGGATACGACCCCTAACCAAAAAACTCCTTCAACTAAAGAGGAACCGCGAGAGTTTTGATAGAACTTTTGTTTTTGTGATAGTGTGTTTGTGCATTGTTTTTTATCCATATGATTCGATACCTTGAAATAAGTTTCTGACTCCATCGGTTCTTCTTATATGATAGAGTTCCATCAATATTTCTCT
The DNA here is from genome assembly GCA_018649885.1 of Bacteriovoracaceae bacterium. Lineage (GTDB taxonomy): Bacteria > Bdellovibrionota > Bacteriovoracia > Bacteriovoracales > Bacteriovoracaceae > JABIHA01. The sequence goes on along the minus strand of JABIHA010000150.1, from coordinate 17,834 downwards.
TGCTTTTATAAATGGGCAGCAAAAGAGTAAGTTTCTGTGGGTACTTACAAATCTTTGTATTGAATATTTTGAGCTTATTAGTAAAACGAACTTTCGTTTGATATATTTTTAGTGAGGCGTGGAGAATCTTCGCAGGTACGGCGACCTGGGGGACTTGAGATTTACTCGATATATAGGCTGCAGTTATAGCTACATTGAGCTTGGCCATCTTATTGGTATAACTACTTTGCAGATGTAAAAAATATTTTGCACAGGTGGCAAGCTGTATTTCATCTATAAAATATTTTTCGAATTTTAAAAATGACTCTAGTCTGGTGTAAAATAATAAGGTGACAATGAGTAGGGATAAAATCCCTACCATTGTTACATTTCCTGAATCATCACTGACTAGATTTTTCATTGACGGTAGGCCCTGGTCAGAGAAAGTGATCCCTTTTTTGTAAAAGAGGAAAAACTTGAATCAAATTCACTAAGTTTAAAGTTGTAAAATGATTTGCAAATGAATCGTTTTTTCTGCAGCACTGACTTGGGATTTTTCCAAATATCGTCCATTCTCATTTCAACAAGTTTTGAGTTTGTTTTTTGGTTGCACTGGGCCTTTTGAAAGTAGATCCCGCTACCACACCAAATTGAGACAAGTAGGGCCGTGATAACTAGATTGGTGATGATTTCCACTGGCTATTGTCCCTTGATATTTGTTCTTTTACTGAAAATTTTGTTCACCTCTTTAACCTTGGAATCAATATCTTTTCCGAATTTTTGGAATGAAGCTAGGCAAACTATGCCTATTAAGGCCGTGAGGATGACGTACTCCATAGCACTCTGACCATTTTGGTTTTTTAAATTTTTTAACATCGAATTCTCCTTTGTTTAACTTGAATAGATCTCTGAGCACTGCTTTTCAATTACAGATAGAAGTGAGCGGGTAATAATTTTAAAAATGAAATGGCCCAAAAAGCTCTTTTTTATGAGGATTCTTTTGCCGTCTGTAAAAACAATTGCATAGAGCGCAATAACTTTTAAAATTAGATACATGGAAGATAAAACAAAATTATTTGTATTTGATAAGAAAGAGATCGCCTTGCTCTTTTTGTTTGTCGTTTTCTCCGCTGCCACTTCTTTTATATTTGGAGTGAAGGTTGGAAAAAACTACTCCTACGAGAGTGCTGGTCTTAGCCCTGCTGATCGAATTGAAGTCGATTTGAGATCTAGGGAAGAAGAGGAAGTCTCTAAAACCATGCAAGACTTGCAAGGGGCTGAAAAAAAGGCTGAGGTCCCATCAGCGACGCTAAAAAAACTTGAGTCTGAGTTTGAGCGTATCGATGAAGAGATCCAAGGTGGTGGCAGCACTCAGCTAGATACCAAGTCTGAGATGGATTCATTGCCCACAAGTGATGAGGCCTATAAAAAACAGCTTGAGCTTGAAGGTGGATCGTTAGAGCAGGCTCCTGCTAATACTGCGGGTAACCTGGAAGAGCTACTTGATCAGGCTCCAAAAGAGTCCCAGAGGTCACAGTACCTCGGGAAGTTTACAATCCAGCTGGGAAGCTATCCCAACCTTGAAGACGCTAAGCAGTTCGCAGATACATTTCGCATCAGGGGCTACAACCCCATAGTCAATCAAGTTGACATCAAGTCGCGTGGAACTTGGTACAGAGTGAGCTTAGGGGTATTTGACACAGCAGCACAAGCAAAGAGTTACATCCTTAAAGAAGAAACATTGTTTCGCAACCTTGACTACGTAGTTACTGATTTCAAGTAAAAAATTTTGTATACTATCCCTCCTATAAAACAAACATAAAGGATTTGTAATGCCAGGTAATTCAGGGAATTTAATTTGTTTGGTTATGGCCGGGGGACAGGGAACTAGATTTTGGCCAGAATCGAGAAGGAAAATGCCAAAGCAGTATTTGGCACTAACTGGAAATGAAACTCTCATAGGACAGACCTTGACCCGCTTCGAAGGCCTTGTTGAGCTGGACAACCGATATGTCATTACAATTCGTGAGCAAGGCGAGCTTGTCGTGGAGGCTTCGGGAGATGCTCTTAATAAATCAAATATTATCTTTGAGCCATCTGGTAGAAATACTGCCCCGTGCATCTTACTCTCGCTGGCAACTCTTATTAAAAATGGGGCTCACGGTGATGATATTATCTCCATTGTTCCAAGTGATCATGTAATTTTAAACACCAAAGGTTTTCAAAAGTCTCTGATGAGGGCCCGGGATTTGGCCTCTGAAAACTCTCAAATCGTTACCATTGGAATCCCACCCAATTTTCCAAATACAGGTTATGGATATATCCAGCGCGGGAAAACAGTAACGGACCGAATCTATACTGTTGAAGCTTTTAAAGAGAAGCCAGACTTTGATACGGCCAAATCTTATGTTGAGTCCGGTGAGTATTTTTGGAATGCAGGAATGTTTGTTGCCAAAATTTCCACACTACTTGAAGAGTTTGAAACTCATGCTCCATCAATCTATTCCCACTACGAAGAGCTTTTAGGCGCGATTGGTAGCGAGCGTTTAGACTCTGTTTATTCCAAGATGCAAAGTGACTCTATTGATTACGCAATAATGGAAAAATCGAAGAGAGTAAGTGTTATTGAGGCCGAGTTTGATTGGAATGATCTTGGTTCTTGGGACGCCTTAGAGTTAGTATGCGAAAAAAGAGATGGAAGTGTTGTATTTGATAAGTACTCCGATGCTTACCAAGAAGACTGTAGCGGAAATATTATTTTTGCTCCCAATCAATTTGTTTCTACAATTGGGCTCAAAGACTTTATTGTTGTGAGCAGTGATGGGGCCCTTTTAATACTTCCCAAAAAAGATGCACAAAAAGTAAAATCTGTAGTGGGTTACATCAAAGAGCGGTCTTTTTCTGAAGAACTCTTATAGCTATTTCATTGATTGGGTCTGTTGTGCCTGATATTTGTATACTTGGATTTGTTATACATAATATCTCGTTTGAGATCTTGCAGTTTTTCCATAAATCTTTTTTCACCAAGAGTGAATAACTCTACATCGTGAAAGTAGCAAAGAGAAACTTGTAGTGTTTCTGTTGGACTGAGCCCATAAATATTGCTGATTTTTTGATAAGCTGCCCTATCTTGGCCGTTAATTTTTTCAGGATTTAAATTTAATGACCTGCAAGCATCACACATTAACCTTCCCCCTTTAACGTACTAAACAGTATAAGGCATAGATGGTGTTTTTCACAATTTCAAGTAGATAGGCAGCAGGTGATACAAGATAATTTAAGTTTTCTGCCACTTCAAGTAGCGGATTTTAATCCTCTAAATGTTTAAATAAAAAGCATTTATACATTCAAAAAAATTGCTTTAGTATGGCTTGCTTAATGTCATCATCTAGGAAGCTGTGCTCTGTGGTTTGGCGGTTAATTTTGTGGAAATCTTGAGCTCCAAAATCCCAATATTTGTGACAAACAAGATATTCATTGACCAGGTCAATATCCATTAACTGGGGATCATCAGCGTTAATAGATATGGAAACTCCTTTTTTATAGAGCTCTCCAATTGGGTGCTCCCTTAGGCTTGGTACACAGTTTGTCAGCCAGTTGCTGGTGGGACAAATCTCTAAGTGAATATTATTTTCTTTTACATAATCTAGTATATTTTGGTCATCAACAATTGCTATGCCATGTCCTATGCGCTTGGCCCCATAGGTATCAATAGATGTTTTAACATATTCTGCTTTGGTGCCCTCTCCACTGTGAACAGTGACTTGCAGTCCCGCCTCTCTGGCTTCAAGGGCAAGTGGTGCCCAAAGGCTTGGATCAGTGCTCTCTTCATCATCTGCTAGATCAAAGCCTACAAGTCTGTCACTGCTCTTGTGATGAGATTTCTTGTATTTAATGATGTCAAGGTTGGCCAATTTGTTTTTCTCCAAATCAAGAGATCTGGGAACTATGGAAATTAGTCCAATTTGAATGGGGTACTTGTCCATCCCTTGGGTGATGCCATCTAAAACGGCCTCAATAATTTCATCGTTAGATAGGTTTTTACCTTCAGAAATGAAAGTAGGAGCAAAGCGGAGTTCAGCTAATTTAACTCCGTCTCTAAAGCAGTCCTCTACATTTTCAAAGGCAATTCTTTTAATGGCCTCATAATTACAGAGAACTTTCTGTGTGGTCCAGAATGTATCGAGAACAGATTGAAGGTCTGTCATGGGAGTTCGAACTTTAACTTTTTGGTAAAGTTGATCGTTGTCTTTCACTCCTAGATCGAGAGAATTGTGTTTTGCCAGATCAACAATAGTTTCAAAGCGCACACTTCCATCAAAATGATGATGGACTGTGGCCTTAGGTAATTTTCTTAGTTGCTGTTCATTCATATTCAATCTCTAAATCAGTTAACAATAATAGCTCTCAACTCTCTTAAATACTTTGTCTGAAGAGCCAAGGAAGATTTTCTTTATGGACTCTATATCAGGTGTGGGTAGGTCATCAATCACTAAATTTTCTTTTTTTAACTCTTCTAGCAAGTTTGAATGGAATGTTTCTGGATTTTGGTTTGTTTGATCCATTGTTTTGAAAGCAGCACTTTGCACAATTTTATAAAGATCTTCTCTATGGCAATTAGATTTTTTTACAAGCTCATGTAGGTAAAAACTAGAGAGGTATTGAAAATTTTCAGTAACTCTTTTTTCTACAACTTCACTATGAATTTGCAAATTATCAATAGTACTCTCTAAGCGTTTTAGTGAGTAGAGGATTATACCAAAGTGGTCTGGAAGATACATTCTCTCCGTGGAAGAGTGGCTGATATCTCTTTCGTGCCAGAGGACTACATTTTCAAATGCCATGTTAACATGTGATCTAAGTAGCCTTGCCATTCCCGTGAGGTTTTCTCCCGATATGGGATTTTTCTTATGAGGCATAGTAGATGAGCCTTTTTGCCCCTTTGAAAAACCCTCATGAAGTTCAGCAACTTCAGACCTATGGAGATGTCTGATCTCTGTTGCAATTCTTTCGATAGCACACCCTAGAAGGCCACCAAGGGAAACTAATTTGGCAATTCGGTCTCTAGGGATCACCTGTGTTGAGACAGGCTCAACTATAAGATCCAGTATATCAAGTGCTCTTTTTTCTTCTTCAGGACAAAGCATTGTATAATTGCCAACAGCTCCTGAGAATTGTCCTGTGAGCTCTTTTTCAAAAAAATCCAAATAATCGTCGTGGCGTCTTTTAAATTCACAGTAAAAGCTCAGTAGTTTTTGGCCAAAGCTGAGTGGCTCTGCAAACATGCCATGACTTCTTCCCATGGCGATAAGATCTTTGTGCTCCTGGGATTTCTTCCAAAGAGTTTGAGTTACGGCCTCAAGTGCTTTCAAAATAGGGCCCAGAGATTCCCTGATTTGGATTGTCAGTGAAGTGTCTATTATATCTGAGGAAGTCACTCCAAAATGAAAGTATTTGGCCACCTCTGGCTCTAAGTTTTCTGTGATAGATGTACAAAATGCGATTATGTCATGTCTTGTGGTCTTTTCAATTTCATCGATTCGCGCCGGGTTAATCACGGCCTTCTCTTTAATCTTCTGACAGGTTCCCTTTGGTATTTTCCCGCCTTCGAGTGCCTCTAAAATCGCCAACTCTACCTTTAGGTAGGTTTGGAATTTAAATTCATCACTCCAGTACTTAGAGATTTCTTTTTCTTCATATCTTGGGATCATTTTGTGCACCTTTGAATAGAGATGATTAATGACTAGTTTTCTGTGGTAAACATACACCTTTTTGATGTTTCTGATAATAGCTATTGTGAGTAAAAAAATCGATGGTATTAGTCATTTATTCAGCGCAGCTTTGGATGAATTTGCTGATAGTTGCTAAAATATTCTTAAATTGTAATAAATTGGGCTAACTGTAGAATTTAGCAGTAACAGTTTCGCTCAGGGAAAAAATGACACAGAATAATGAACTAGAACGTGGAAATTTCTTCTATTATTTTGGAAAAGATAATGAGTTCTTTAGGCAGCTAGAAAAGTTTTTAGACAGAGTTGACAAGCACAGTGTGAGTGCAAGAATGCTAGACAGTAGCGATTTCTATCGTTCCTGGAAATTCTTTGACCAGAAAATTTCATGTATATTTTTCGATCTTTATTCATTAAGTCAGGACCTTGAAAAATTTTCTAAAACTATCCGGTTTTATAAAAATAGCGATATTTTTAAAGGGACTGTTTTCATTGGTATATTCAACTCTGTAGAGCAACTTCAAGACAATCTATATCTTTTTAGCCATGGTCTGAATTACTCATTTATAAAAAAAGATTATTATTACGATCTTTTTAGAGATTCTTTTTTAATCACGTTCGAAACTTTTTTGAATTTTCCTATGTACGCTAAAGCAAAAGATCTTAATGTTGAATATCATCTTCGTTCACTCAATCCCATTGGTTGGTTCTCCAAAAATAAGATATTAATCGAATCAGACCAGATAGGATTACTTGGGAAATTCGATACAATAGTTCATCCCGAAGATGAAGATGTTGAAATCCAGATGATTAAAGACTCTGGAAAGAATACCTGTGCTTACTTTCCTCTTACTACTCAAGTGATAGCAAGGCACCAATTTTTTGAAAACAAAGAAAAGAATAGTACCACTTTGAGAAAGAGGTTTGAAGAGTTAATAGATTTGGATGTAATTCAAAATACTGAAACGAATATTTTAATTTTGGATACTATGGCAACATTTTTAGCCGATAAAGAGTTTGAGCTAAAATACAATCATCTAAATTTTCATTACGTCATCAAACCTGAAAATATAAATTCAAATTTCTTTAAAGAGGCTAATCCTGAGTGTATTTTCATTTCGACTAATACGGGTAATCTTTCAATTAAAAACTTGAAAAAGCTAATCGATCGAGTAAAGAAAATTGAAGAGTACAAACCAGTAATTTGTATTTTTAATACTCTCACAAATACAGAGGCCCTCCGCAAAGTTTTGGAATATAGAAATATCATTGGAACAAAAGAGATGCTAATACCATCCCTTGTGTATCCACTAATTGACTCCTACTTTTCAAAAATTAATTTTAAGGACAAGACAAGAAGTAATAAGCTCATGTTTAATCCTGCAACAAATAACTCCCTGGTTAAGTTTAAGCCAGAAGTTATCGTGACGAGTCTCAGCGAACACTCGATGACCTTTTATTCTCAAAGCGTTTTTCCGTGCTATAGTATTTTAGAGTTAGATTACCCCTGTAACTTGATATTGATCATTGTACCACCTTGGAATGAGCTTACTACAAAGGCACACCATCGGCACTATATGGGGATTTTTCATGGCTTAAATTTTGAAGAAAAAAGCAAATTGCGAGTACTTGGTAACCAACTCATTCAAAACCCGACGATGGGTTTTGAAAAGATCATTGAAGAAGAGCCCGTAGTGGTAGAGACTGTGAAAAAAGAGGGATCAAAAAATCCTGTTGAAAAAATTGAGGATTTTGATTCAAAAGAGATTGAAATTTTTGAGGTAAAAAGGAAAGATGCATATGATACTGGTTCAAAACTTTAATAAAGTGGAGAGATCATGAAGGGAAATCTACTAATTGTAGACGATGAAGAGTTTTTAAGATCGCAACTTCCAGAGTTATTGGAAGATCTTGCAGATAAAATTTTCACTGCAGAAAATGGAAAAGAAGGCCTTCAGATTTTGGCCAGAGAAGAAATTCACTGCGTGGTGAGTGATTTGAAAATGCCTGTTATGGGAGGCAATGAATTTATTAAAGAAGCTCGGGCACAAGGGTTTAACACTCCATTTATCTTTTTCACAGGATATGGAAGTGATGAAACGATGCTTGAGGTTAGTGAGTACGGCACTCATGACTTTATTGCCAAGCCGGGATTAGAGAATTTATTCGAATCAGTTAGCAGTGCTCTTGAAAGTGGTAAACAAAATGATTTAGGGCAAACTCTACTAGGCCAGACTGATGAAATTGAAATTATGAAAAAATCTGAAGATGATTAATTAGGTTTCTCTCAAAAAAGAAGTACTATGAAGGGTTTGATTTTTAATCAATTTGAAAAATTTGTAAATGAGAAGTTCGAAAGTGATTATTTCGAAAAAATTCTCATTGATTGCAAATTTAATCCTGCTGATCCCTTTGTGGGTCCAGGGACCTATCCCTTTGCTAGTTTGGTCAAAATGTTAGAGTTTGTAGTAAATGATCGCTCAGTCGAATTAGATGATGTATTAAGAGATTTTGGGCAACATATATTTCCAAAACTCTATGAAGTATCCAGAAGTTTTGAAGTTGAATTTACTGACTGCAAGAGCTTTTTGCATAGTGTTGAAGAAATTATTCATGTTGAAGTGAAAAAGCTTTATGAAGGATCAGAGTTACCAAAATTTTTATTTAAAGAAAATTGTGGTGGAGATTTAACTATTACCTATATTTCAGAAAAGGGTTTATGCTCTTTTATGGAAGGGCTTTTACAAGCAAGTTTTAAGCATTTTTCGCAAGAGGTTGAAATAAGTCAAATAAAGTGCACAAGTAAGGGTGATGAAAACTGTCAATTCCTATTAAAAACAAAGTAGCAAAATGAGTTTTGAAAAAGAAAAAATTCTAAGACTTGAAAGGAAAATCGAAATCCTTGAAAACATGGTTGAAAGCAAAACCAGAGTCCTTTATCAGGCCAATCAGAAATTACAAAATGAAAAGATGAGAGTAGGGGCTTACCAAAAAGCACTTAATCGATCAGCGGTAGTTTGTAGTACAGACCTAAATGGAATAATAAAATCTGTTAACTCCAATTTTTGTGAGCTCTCTGGTTACGGTGAAAGTGAACTCATTGGCAACAATATTAATATGGTTAGCTCCGGATCCCATGAAAAAGATGAATTTAGAAATCTTTGGGACACCATCAAGATTGGAAATATCTGGAGAGGAGAGCTGAAAAATCAGAAAAAAGATGGCAGCTTTTATTGGGTTGATTCAGTAATACTTCTTTTGATGAGCCCTGAAGGTGAACAAGGGGTTGATTTTATTTCAATTGCCTTTGATATAACAGATAGAAAAAATGCTGAAAATAAAATCGAAGAACAAAAAGTTCAAATGGTGCGAGAGTCTCGGTTTTCTGCTCTAGGAGAAATGGCTGCAGGTATTGCTCATGAAATAAACAACCCACTCACTGTCATCAAAACTTGTGCAAGCATTCTCAATAGATATATTGGCTCAAATAAACTTGATCCTGAAAAAATAAAAGAACATGCAGAAAATATTAATCAAACTGTGGATAGGATTACAAAGATTATCGAGGGCATGAAAAATCTCTCAAGAGAAGTGGAAAGTAACGAAAGAAGTTCATGTGGAGTGGAAGAAATTTTAGATGATATCTTTGGGATTTGTGGTGAAAAAATAAAGAGTATTGGAATTTCTCTTGAAGTTGATGTTCCAGAAAATTTGAAAGAGAAAAAAATAAGTCTTCATAGGATTCAGCTTTCACAAGTGATTATCAATTTACTCAATAATTCAATAGATGCCATTGAAGAGTCCTCTAGTGCATGGATTAAGCTTGAAACCTTGTTAGAAGACCAAAAGCTTATGATTAGAATAAGTGATTCTGGAACAGGTATACCTGAAGAAGTTCAAAAAAAGCTCTTTGACCCATTTTTTACAACAAAGAAAATCGGAAAGGGAACAGGCATTGGATTAAGCATTTCAAAAAGCATTGTAGATAAAATGGAGGGAACTCTCAGGCTTGATCAGGACTGCCCTAATACATGTTTTATCATATCAGTTCCAGTAGGGGAGCTTTCTTAGAAATAGATACCAGCGTCGGCTGCAATTGTAATCCATGAAAGATTATATCTTCTTTCGCTACCGGTTTCGTTAGTGCCTATTGAGCCTCTTTTAACAAAGGATTTTTGGTAAGAACCTCTGACTCCTAGGTACCATCTGTGAGCAAATCTTTTATGGAGTCCATAATCAGCTCTAAATCCAGGTCCTCGGTAATCTTTTTGTCTCATCTCATCGAGTGCTGTATTCCATGTTACGTAGGCTGAAACAGTTTGAAATAATCCTTCGGTGGTGATTATCTGATCAGGCATTCTGAATCTGTATGAGAGTCCACCTCCAAATGAAGTGACTGTTTGTTTAGAAACTGGATCTCTTGGATTGTTAACTTCCGCATCTACATTGGTACTCGTTCCAACTGGGTTTTCGCCCATTGAGTCCCATCGGCCAAAAATTCTAGAAAGTAGAAGTCCCATCCATAGTCTATTGGACACTCTTTGTTCAAATTGTGCTTCAAATCCCATGATTTCTGAAATACTAGAAATGTCATGGCTTAAATGGAATAGTAGGGAGACTTTGTGCATATCTTGACCAGTGTAATACTGGTAATCATAGACTCCTGTTTTAGGGTCTTTTTCTTCAATCAGGGCTTCATTTCTAAGGAGTGTATCTTTCTTATCTAATACCTCGTCAAATGTTTGGCTAGGATTGACTTTGTTTTTTGTTAGTCTTGTATCATCATCATTTTCGGCAGATAAGCCTGGCAAAGACAGAAGAATGGAAAAGAAAAAAATGGTAAAAATCCATCTATTTTTCATATGGTATCGCCAATGTTTCAAAGTTCTCTCCTGGAAAATCCTCTTGCCCCATTCCACCAGCAAGAGCTAGTTTTTTAGAGAGATGCAAAAATTTTGTTTTTTCCAGTTCTATTTCTGATGACTTTAGATCTATTAATGAATCTTTTAATTCATCAAACCTTGCTTTTCCTTCTACATAATTGTCTAGAGTTGCATCAAAGTTTTTCTGAGCATTTTCGAGTCTAAGCCCTTCAATATCTATTTTATTTTCAAGGTGCATGATTTTCTTATATAGTGAGCGAACTCTTAGCTCTACTTTTCGTCTGACATCGTAAAATTTTTCTTCTTCAATTCTTTTTTCTAAAAATGACCTATAAGTAGATCTTGTATTAAATAGTCCGCCTTCACCTACTATGTTCCAGGTGGCATTTACACTGGCCACAAGGTCAATATGCCCTGTCGTGTCACTGGTAGAGTAGTTTGAGTTAAGGCCGTCTCGATTCCAATTATAATTGTATGTGCCAAAATTAATACTGAACTTGGGAAGGGGAAGAGAGTCTTTTAAGGCTATATCATATTCTCTTTGTAAGATTTTCATTGATGTTTTTTGATTGAGAAGGTCAGTATTTTTTGAAAGTGAAAAACTAATAACGTCTTTAAGAAGAACTTTTACTTTTTTAAAACCGAGGTACTCATTAATAAAGTAGCTAGTACTTAGATTATCCCCAACCAGATTTGCCATTTTTTCATCTTGTTCAACTGCATCAAGCCTGGCTTGATGATATTCTGTTTGAGTTAGTAGATACTCAGCGCGAGCTTCGTAATACTCCTGCTTTTTTATTTTTTTGAGTGAAGCTCGTTCTCTTGCAAGTCTATAGATAAATGTGGCGTGCTTTAATTGCTCTTTAAAAATATTTTCAGATTTTTTTGCCTTGGCGAGAGAAAAATACTGCTCAATTAATTTGTGTTTTAAGTCCCTTCTTTGTTCATCGAGGAATGCGGTACTTCGGTCAAAAGTGAGTTCATGATTTAAATAACGACTGTAATCCTTACCCCAGTTAAAAACTGTGTAGTCACCCAGGGATAGACCAAAGTTACCTGTTCCTGTGTGTAGGTTGCCTCGTCGATTGGCGGCAACAGATGGGCCTTCCCATACTCGGTGAATTTTTTGTTTGCTGCTGTTTAGATATAATTTAACATTGGGAAACCAAAAGCTCTCCCAGGCGTCCCTCCAGTTAATTTTAACTATTGTTCTCTGAAGGCCTCTGACTTTCTCATTGATATTTTCCCTTAAGCCTTTTTCTAACACCAGCTTCAAGGTTATTGTCTTTGAGAGATCCCTGGGGGAGAAGTCCTTACTTCTTCTACTTTTTTGTGTGGCCTCTTCAGCTAAGTCCAGCGCTTCATCTTGTGTCCAGGCCTTAGAGATACCAAGTTGAAAAACTAGACCGGTCATAAGAATAAATGAATAAAAATTTCGCCACATATTGTGTTAATTCCTAGTTTGATTAACATAGTGTATCGAAACGATTTGGTCTTGCAAAGTCTTGAAAAAAGGGAAGCTTATTGGTTGGCTACTTGGTTATTGGGATTCCAGGACAACCTTTTCTGATAATTTCTTCTTCGAGGTTTTGAATTTGGAGGGTTATTAGATGATGTCTTTGATTCAAATCGTTGTGAAGCTGGGCCAGTCTGCGTCTAAGCTTCAACATGTATACTGGGGTTTTAGCGCGAAGAGTTCTATTTTTTTGCAAAAGGAAGTAGGTTTTTTGCTTGTACTCGATTTTTCTTTTTCGCCTCCCTTCCATTTCATGACACCTTTTGCCAATTGAAGGGTCTGTGACTACCTTCGCCAGCACCAATGTGGCGGTGAAAATCGATAGAATTAAAAGTAAAAGGGTCAGTTTTTTCAAATAAAACACCATGCTGCACGTGGTCTTATTCAAAATTCTAACATACCTAGGGATATGACCGCAGCCGTGATACATTCTTCCCATAATTATTAGGAATTTCATGTCACACAAAAGCAGTAAGGCCGTCATCCTGATTCCCGCTCGTTTTAGCTCTTCTCGCTTTCCTGGTAAACCGCTCTCTAAAATCAACCAAAAGCCTATGATTCGGTGGGTGTATGAAGGGGCAGTGCAGTCAGGATTTGAGGCTTTCGTAGTTACTGACAGTCAGGAAATTGAGCAGGCAGTAAAAGAGTTTGGAGGAAGTGTCATCAGAGTTGATGATGATGTTGAGTCGGGCTCCGAGAGAATTTATCTGGCCTATGAAAGGCATCTAAAAGATGACAGCAACTACTCTTATATAATTAACCTGCAAGGTGATGAGCCACTAATTAAAGGCAAGTTACTTCAAGAGCTTGTACAGTTCCAAGAAAATAGTGGTGCCTTTGATATTACCACTATTGTCAAAAGTTCAACCGAGCCTTTTGAGCATAGTGATCCAAATGTTGTTAAGGCCCATTTTTGTCCAGAAAATGGTAGGTGCCTAAGTTTTTCAAGAGCAGCAATTCCTTGCAATCGTGATGGGGATAGTGAGTTTGAATTTTTTAGGCACATCGGAATTTATTGTTACAGCGTGGCCGCCATTGAGAAATTTAGTACTCTGGCCCCAAGTACACTTGAAAAAGTTGAAAAATTAGAACAGCTTCGTGCCTTAGAAAATGGCATGAGTATTGGTGCAATAGAAATTAAAGACAAACTCCAAAGTGTAGATACACCTGAGGATATTTTGAAGGTGGAGGGACTTTTAAATGGGTAGACATACGAAAAAGTACATTTTTATTACCGGTGGAGTTTCGAGCTCTCTTGGCAAGGGGCTGGCGGCTGCAAGTATCGCTTCTCTTTTAGAAAGAAGAAGAATTAAAATTAATATGCTCAAAATGGATCCCTATATTAATGTTGACCCAGGTACTATGAGTCCCATACAGCACGGAGAAGTTTTTGTTACTGATGATGGAGCTGAGACTGATCTGGATTTAGGTCACTATGAGAGATTTACTTCACTTACCCTTTCAAAGAAAAATAATTTTACAACAGGCCAGGTCTATCAAAAAGTTATTGAAAATGAAAGAGAAGGCAAGTACTTAGGAAAAACAGTTCAAGTTGTTCCCCATATTACAAATGAGATAAAAAGAAGAATTCATATTGCAGCTGAAGATACTGATTTACTCATTGGAGAAATTGGCGGCACAGTTGGAGATATTGAATCCCTCCCTTTTATTGAGTCCATTAGACAATTTGCTCAAGATGTTGGTCATGAAAATGTATTATTTATTCACTTGGTTTTAATTCCCTATCTAAAAGCTGCGGGAGAGCTAAAATCAAAGCCAGCTCAACACTCTGTAAAAGAGCTAACGAGTCAAGGCCTTGTTCCTCAAGTTATAATCTGTCGTGCTGATAGAGAAATTGATGAGAGTATTTTGGATAAAATTTCTCTATTTTGTAATGTTCCCAAGAAAAATGTTTTTCAGTCCCCAGATCTTGATTCTATTTATAAAGTACCACTAGAATTTTTTAAACAAGGACTCGATGAAAAAATCACTGAGCTTTTGGGGATTTGGACTTCAAGACCAGATATAGAAGACCTAGAAAGAGTTGTTTACAATGTTGAGCACCCACTTAAAACTGTAAATATTGGTCTTGTTGGAAAATACACTGAGCTTACAGAATCCTATAAGTCTCTTGTTGAGGCTCTTTATCATGGGGCCATCTCCAATCAAGTTAAACTTGAAACGACTTATATTGATGCCACTGAATTAGAAAGTGGAGATGTGAAGAAAATTCTTGAAAATGTGAATGGAATTTTAGTTCCAGGAGGATTTGGAGAGAGGGGGACTGAAGGTAAAATTAAGGCCATAGAGTTCGCAAGAGAGAATAAGGTACCCTATTTGGGAATTTGCTTGGGGATGCAACTTGCGTGTATTGAGTTCGCAAGAAATGTGGTCGGAATAAAAGGGGCAACATCCAGAGAGTTTTCAGAAACTGGAGAATTAGTCGTCAATTATATGGAAGGACAAAGTGACGAGGGTCCTAAAGGCGGGTCAATGAGACTTGGTGCTTATGATTGCACGGTTGAACCCAATTCACTTGTTCACAGAGTTTACAACACCACTGAGATTAGTGAACGCCATCGTCATCGTTTGGAGTTCAATAATGATTATAAAGAAAAGCTTAGTGAAAAAGGGCTGATCTTTTCAGGTAGTAATAAAAAGCTAAATCTAGTTGAAGTTATAGAGCTAGAAAATCACCCATATTTTGTTGGATGTCAGTACCACCCTGAGTTTAAATCAAGACCTTTTGATGTACATCCATTATTTGGTTCATTCATCGAAGCTTCAGCAGCGCGAGTGGAGTAGGAGAATTTGTGGAAAAAGTAGAATTTATTATAGGTCCATGTGTTTTAGAATCAAAGGATATGGCGCTAGATATTGCAGGGAAGCTTGTGGAGGACTTAGCTCCATTTGCTGATCAAATTGATTTGATTTTTAAGGCCTCATTTAACAAGGCAAATAGAACAAGTGTGAATAGTTTTAGAGGTTTTAGCATGGATCAGGGGCTAAAAATCTTTGAAGAAGTAAAATCCGTTTACAATATTCCAACCCTAACAGATTATCATCTGCCGGATCAGGCGATGGAGTTGGCTTCAGTTGTAGACTATATCCAAGTCCCAGCATTCCTGTGCAGGCAAACAGATATGATTGTCGCGGGGGCTCGTGCCTGCCAAAAATACAACCGAATTCTCAATGTGAAAAAAGGGCAATTTATTGCTCCCCATAATACTCAAACTATTGTGGATAAGACCTCGGGAATTATTGAAAAATCTAGTGTTAGACTAACTGAGCGTGGAACTTGTTTTGGTTACAATAATATGATTGTTGATATGGCCTCTTTCAAAACCATGAAAGAGACTGGAGTTAAAACAATTTATGATGCGACTCATTCGGTACAATTACCGGGAGCTTCGGGATCTGTTACTGGGGCCAAAAGAGATCAAATCGAAGTTTTGGCCAGAGCAGCTGTTGCTGCTGGCGCTGATGGAATTTTTATGGAGGCCCACCCCAATCCATCAGAGTCAAAAAGTGATGCCACAAGTATATATGAACTTTCAAAAGTAAAAGACTTTGTAGAGCAGTTACTGTCTCTATATGCCTTGAGGGAAACATGGAAATAGATATTGCTCCAGCTGCAGCCCAGTTTAGTGAAAAACTTAAGAGAATCAAATTATTTCTGACAGATGTGGACGGTGTACTCACCGATGGAACTGTTTGGTGGCAAGGCGAAGAGGTTGGTTGGAATAGAACATTTAATGTTTACGATGGATACGGGCTAAAAATGATGATGAGAGGTGGACTTCAAGTGGGAGTTATCTCGGGTGGTGATAGCCTTGGCCTTAAAAAGAGAATCGATAACCTTGGAATCAAAATTTCCTACCTAGGAAATGAAAATAAAGTTGGCGCCTTTCAGAAAGTTTGTGAGGTAACGGGGCTTGATCCCAGTGAAATGTTTTATATTGGAGATGAGCCATTTGATATGCCTATTCTGAAGCAGGTGGGTTTTGCTGCAACTGTTCCACATGCTGTCAAAGAAGTGAAAGAAGTTTGCGATTACGTTACTCAAAGGCATGCAGGGCAAGGTTGTGTCAGAGAAGTGGCTGAGATGATTAGAATAGCACAAGGTTTTTCAATATAGTTTTATGAAAAAGATCATTACTTTACTGATTTTAATTTTCTGCCAAAACTTAAGTGCAGGGCTAGCAATTGAATACCTTCATAGAGATTCAAGTGAGGCCTTAAGGGTTGAGTTAAAACTTAAGTCGAGACCCTTAGATTATCCACAAATTAGAATTGAGTTTGATCGAAACGATGACCAGTTTTCGGGACTTGTGGTACACGAGTGGTCGGGAGATATGACTTATGCAGGGGAGCAGTGGGGAATGTTTCAGTATCGATTTAATCTTGGTGGACAAGCAAGAAAGATTCATCTGAATCGTCACGGGAAATTAATCATCAAAGTGAGAGATCAAAATCATCCCATTGGAATGGTGAGCATTAGTGATGTTAAAGCTGATTCAGGCCTTAAAGTATTTTCTGTGACAAAACTGAAATTAATTGAAAACTAAAAAAAAAGGGATCAATTCCTTGATCCCCTTTCACTGGTATTATGGAATTTGACTATTACAAATTAGTCACTGAAGGTCTTTTGTAATCATAGTCTTTACTAAGCTTTTTTCTACATCTGTCTATATATTTACTACCATTTGTAGTATCGATATCTTTATCGTAACTATACCCTGATGCACATGTTGGATTTTTCTCATCTTCTCTAACACATTTATCATTTTTACCACTGTAGTCTACTACGTAGTCTCCATTACAGCTTTTGAAATCAGAGTGTGTTTTACCTTTTGAGTTTTCACAGTAATCTTTTCCAGTTGTTCTTTTAAGATCAAAATGTTTTTGAAGAATTTTTTGCTTACACTCTGGATTTTCAACTACTTCTTTAATACATTTGTCTTTTCCATTTCGATAAGAAATTTTATAACCAGAACTACACTGAGTACTTTTTGTAGTGTATTCAGTAGTCTTACTCTTTGATTTACATGTGTACGTTTTTTCGGAACTTGAACTGCTCGATTTATCTAGTTTATAATCGCCTGAGCAGCTGATTTTAATTTTATCTGATCCAAAAGCCGAAAGTGAAGTCAAGGCCACAACTAAAATAATCATATTGGTAATTTTCATCTCTCTCTCCGTGTCTAATTTGTTGTTGAGAGATACACGAGGGAAAAACGAAAAAGTTCAACCAAAAAACTCTGGTATATGCAATTTAGCTGTAAAATTAAGTGGATAGAGTGTGAAAAAAATTCATATCAAATTTGAGGAAAGGAGAAAAATTGAGAGCAACTGCCAATAAAAGTTGGCAGTTGCCTATTAACTACATATTTTGCGTTCTTTTCTTAGGTGATACTTTTTCGTACATAAGCTCTAATACAAATACAAAGGCCTTTTTTAAATCAATATTTCTAACCAGTTGATAAGACATAAAAATCCTCCACGAGTATTAATAGGAGTTGTTAGTATCTCTCATAAACCCATTTTTCATAACCTTTTTAGTATTAATCACATGCATGGCCAAAGTTTAGTCACCTTTTGCGTAACTGCCCAATATACTGTTTTTAAAGAGATCGTATAGTTTGGGCAAGAAAAGGAAGTTCTCCGCGGGCCGAAGTTCCGGTCATCTAGGTATTTCCAAAAACTCACCCCAAGCTTTCTGCAAGT
>JABIHA010000040.1 GCA_018649885.1 Bacteriovoracaceae bacterium | reverse complement strand
TCAGAAAGTCTCTACAACAAAGCGGGCAAAAAAATCCCGCCACCAACAAGAAAAGATTCAAATAATATATACAGAGGCGAGAGAACTAATATCTACATCTACAAACCTGAAAACTACCCCGACTATACAAAAGCTTCATAATTATCTTTAACTTAAATACTCAGAGGGATTGTGCACATATAGCATTTCTTCCAGGCTTTTAGAATCAAAATACCCAATTGTGCCCGCTTCAGAAACAAATTTTGCAACTTTTTTACTTTTTCCAACAAGCTTTAACAGGTGTAATAGTCCCCGAATTTTAGTACCTTCAAAGCTATAAAGTACCTCACCAATAGACCATTCTTGTTGATCTGCGGAACTCCCCTTTTGGATATGAGTAACAATTAAGCGCTCTTTTTGGATGTCGGCATTTTTCAAAATTTGGTAGAAAACTTGATTATCAATCAAATGAAAGGCCTCTACTATTTCAAAAGACAGTACTTGAATTGTCATTCCCCAAAGATCTAAGAAATGGCGCTCTTTGATAAACGGCCTTGATGCAATTTTTCTTTTGGGAAGGCCAGCAGCTTTTGCCTTGATCTTTTTCTTTTTGCCATCTCTCCAAATGGTAAGCTCTACCACTTTGCCAATTGGGCTGAGTTTGAAAATATCGAAAATATTTCTTCTATGATAGTACTGCTTCCCCAAACAAATACCGTGGCGATCAAAACTGTCTCCATCAACGCCTATTATCACATCTCCGACAATAACACCCGCCTGTTCAAGGAATCCTCCCTTTTCAAGAGAGCTCACAATAATTCCTGCACTTTTTTTCATACTAAGCTGAGCTGCCACCACTTCTGAGTTTCGCTGAAAATTGCCACCCAGGTCGGCAAAACAAATGGCATTATTTTTAAAGATATTTTTTAAAATAATAGAGATAAAGTTAGCAGGGGTAATAAAACCGATATTTTCGGCCTCTTGAAAAATTGAGGTATTCATCCCGATGACATTTCCCTCTTCATCAATGGCCGGCCCCCCAGAGTTACCTGGGTTAATAGCAGCGTCGGTGACATATTTTTCGGCCAGCTGTCTATCACCTGAGATAAAATTGGTAATCTCACCTCCTGTAATATTTGGCTCACTCATCCCCATTGGATAACCAATGGCCTTAAGTCTTGTTCCCCTCGGAATATCATTTTTCATGCGCAAACTAAGATAGGGAATATCTGCCACGGCAGACTTTTTTAATCTTCCAAGCTCACCTTCTTTAAGCTTAATAATTGCAATATCAGGTTCTTCCTCTCTAACAATGCCAACAAGTTCTGCTTCAAACCTCTCTTCGGAGGTAAGCATAGACATAATTTCAATGGACTTAGCATTCTTAACCACATGGGCATTTGTGACGATTAGATCTTTTCCGAAGGGACATTTGATGAAAAATCCCGAGCCACTCCAGGTTTCGAGATCACCCAACCTTGGATTTAAAATACATTTTACGTCCTCGCCAATATGGCCTTCAACATAAATTTGTACCACTGCAGCCATTTTTTTTCTTGTGAGCTCTACGAATTCACTTTTCAATCTGACCTCTCTTTAAAATTTTAAATTGTGAGTGTGCTCTCCACACTTATGACAGGCGACCCACTCCGGCTCCCCATCCACATAGAGCAATGAAAAAAGGTGCGTGATACTATCCTCTTTATCTTTACCCCACCTTATCCCACTTTATCCACTTTATCCACTTTATCGGTAGTGTCGAATTCATTTTGGTCAATGGTGATAGGATTCGGGAAAGATTCATAAGCGAAACGCCACAGATTCCGATTTGAGTACGGAACTATAGCTACCCACGAAAGTTAAATAAGTCCCAGCTTTGAGCCCCGCATGGAATGCCCCGCATGGAATGCCCCGCATGGAAAGCCCCGCAAAAGTAGTGATTAAAATTTGACGGCCTGTTTCATTAATCATGGCAGAATCTGATGATGATCATATTGGAGAGTATGTATTCTATGAGATAGAAAATCTTAATTAGGGGGTGGTAATGCCAGAGAAAAAGGAAATTTTAAAAATAAAACCAAATAGGTTTAAAAAAATTAAAAATAGAAAAGTTAGCTGCCGTAATGTCTACAAGGAGTTAAACGAGATCTCTTTTAAACTTGGCTTAGAGCGTCTCGCTACTTTTTATATTTCCTCTAAAGGAAAAAATAAAAAATCAAATGCAGCTTAATTTTTTGTACAGCAAACTTTTATTGTTACTAAATGATCACATTTATTATCAACTAAAGGTAAAATCAAATCATTCCCCAGGAATTTTTGATCAAGATAAATTGCGCTCATTTCTTTTGTTATTTGAACTGAAATTTTGTAAATACTTGAGCCAAAGTGGTATTGTACTTCATACTCTCTAAAATTTTTTGGCAGCGATGGTCTAAATACAAGCGTGTTTCCCTCGCGACGAATACCCAAAATCGATTCGATAAAGGCCCTATAATACCAAGCAGATGACCCTGTGTACCAGCTCCATCCGCCTTTTCCTAAGAATAAAGGAGTTGAGTAAATGTCCGCGGGGATAACATAAGGTTCGATCTTGTAAACCTGAGTATCACTTTTAGTTAAAGAATGTTTTATAGGGTTAATCATATTCATGATTTTAAGGCCCATATCACTGTCCCCTTCCTTAGCGAAGGCCATCGCTAACCAAATGGCAGCATGGGTATATTGGCCACCATTTTCACGAATACCAGGAAGATAACCTTTGATGTAGCCAGGATCAAGTCTTGTTTTATCAAAGGGAGGTGTGAACAAATGAACTAACTCTTGTTCATTATTGATAAGGTAGGTCTTCGCGGACTCAAGTGCCTTTTTTCTATGTTCTTTGTCTCCAAGGTTAGAAAGGATGCTCCAAGATTGGGCAATTGAGTCGATTTTACATTCGTCATTTTGATGAGAGCCTAGAGGCATTCCATCATCAAAATAGGCGCGACGATACCATTCACCATCCCAGCCGGTTGTTTCAAGAGATTTTTTTAATTTCTTTAAATGAGCTTTATAAATGTTGACTCGCTCCTGATCTCCTCGTTTTTGGCAAATGTCGATGAAAGATTGTAGGTTGGTACCTAAAAACCACGCCAGCCAGACACTTTCTCCTTGTCCTTTATTTCCCACTTTATTCATGCCATCATTCCAATCTCCTGAGCCCATAAGGGGAAGCCCATGTTGCCCAAGTTTAAGACTGCGATCTAGTGCAAGTATACAATGTTCAAAAAGAGTTACTTTCTTATCACTTTTTGTTACTTGCATGTAGAGATCATCTTGCCCTTCTGATAAGAGAAGTCCTTTAATAAACGGAATGCTTTCTTCAAATATAGCTTCATCTTTCGTTGTTTTTACGTAGTGATCGACAACGTAGGGCAACCACAAAAGATCGTCAGAAAATCGTGTTCTCACCCCTCGGTCCATAGGAGGATGCCACCAGTGAAGAACATCTCCCTCGCGAAATTGGTGAGCTGCTGCTTTAAGAATATGATCTCTTGCTATCTCGGGATTTGAATGAATAAGAGCAGACACATCTTGCAATTGGTCCCTAAAACCATAAGCACCTCCAGACTGATAAAAGGCAGTTCGTGCCCAAATACGACTTGATATTGTTTGATAGAGCATCCACCGATTCATTAGAATATCAAAGTGAGGAAAAGGAGTTTTAATTTTAATGACCCCAAGAGTATTATCCCAAAAATCCTGTACTTCTTTAAGAGCATGATCTGCCATTTTAGGTTTTAAAAATTTTTCAACGAGTTGCTGAATTTGACTGTCATCAGACGTTTGTCCTAAGAGAAAAATAATCTCATCCTCTTCTTGAGGGTTAAGCTCTAGATCAATTTTCATCGCTAAACAAGGATCGAGACCTGCTCCTATTTTTTTATCAAGCCCTTTTTGATTAAGGGCGACTGGTTTATCAAAGTCCCCGTGTCGGCCTACGAATGAGGCTCGATGACATGTAAATGATGTGACTTCTTTACTGGAACAAGCAAATGTAATATTATTCCCAAAATCATGCTGAATGCGGTTCTGAGCATAGAAAATATTTTTACCACCACCCTGTTTTGTAATAATATGGTGAGCTGTTTGGGTTCGATGATACCCTAAGACCCACTCCAAATAATAATAGGCAGAAATCCTTCTCTTAACGTTGCTTAAATTTTTAAGTTTCAAACGGACAAACTTTACTTCTTTATCAAGCGAAACATACATTGATAATTTTTGAGCTATCTCAAAACTGTTATGCTCAAAAATGGAGTACCCCTGACCATGACGAACAAGATAGGAGGATTTATCCCGGGCATATCCTGGCGTTGGTGACCAACTTTCCTTAGTATCTTGATCATAAAGATAAATAATCTCACCAGATGGATCGAGAATAGAATCATTACTCCATGGAGTAATACGATTTTCTCTACTATTTTGTGACCAAGTATGGCAACTTCCTGATTCTGAAACAAGAAATCCAAATCCTTTTGAATTGGATATTACATTAATCCATGGTGCTGGAGTAACCTTTTTTTCATCCAGGAAAATCTGATATTCTCGTCCCCCCTCTTTAAAGCCACCTAAACCATTGAAGAATTCAAGCTGAGGTTTATTAATAGAAAACTCTCTCCAATTTGATGGGAAGGGTTCGTCTGGCACTTCTACCTTGGGAAGGCCTTTCGATTTTAAAAGGTGATTAACTTGTTTTTCTAATTTTCCTTGATGAGCATCAAAATAAATTCGGGCAATGGATTTTAAGCAAATCAAGTCTTCTGGAGGAGTGATGTCTTTTCTTAAAAGAAAAATCCCTCCTTTTTTATTAAGTAAGCTATGTCCTCCCGTAATTCTTACTTGATGAAGTAGCTCTTCATAGATGGCCATTCTATACGAGCTAGTTTCATCACTCATTACCACAAGATCGAATTCAATATTTTTCATTCTCAAATACTCGTGAAATTGTAAAATATCTGTAATAAAAGAGACATCATGCTTATTCTTGATGGAAACCAAAAGAATGGGAATATCTCCACTTATTCCGTAATTCCAGAGAGCGTTCTGTGATTTTTTATTTTTTTCAATAATGTTGGCCTTCGGTCGTAATTTGGAACAGGAATAAATTATTACACCCGCTAATTTTTGAAATGTGTTTACTTCATTTATTTCAAGATTAAGATGTTTGAGCGTTATTTGACTTTGTGTCCAAGACATTTGATCTTCACGCTCAAAAGCATGAGTGTCATGATACTGATCAATTAGTCTAAGTGCCTCTTCTCGTGATTTTGCTAGACCAGAGACAAGGATAACCTGCGTGGTTTTGAAAGGCGCTAAAGTGATTCTCGTTTTAAATGAGAAAATCGGATCTAAGACTCCACCAACGGTATTAGAGAGATTAGCATCTTTTTGTAGACTCAGAGCATTTGGTAAGGAGTTTTTACGTCCTAAAAATTTTTCCCTGTCTGTCTCAAATTGAATCGTTCCACATTTTTTATGGTCATAGACAATTTTATTAATACCATAAAGATCTTCTTCGTGTTCCGATCGTTTTCTTCGATTGGCCAAAAGGGCGGATTTTTCACCAATATACTCGGTTTGAATAAAAAGTTTGTTAAAGGCAGGATGTGCCAGGTCTGAATCTGAAGTAGACAAAACTGGTTCAGCATAACTTGTTAAGCTAAAAGAGCGCTTCTTATTAGTTAAATTTGTAATCGTGATACGTCTAAGTTCTACGTTATCTTCCGCTGAAACAATTACCTCTGTATAGGTTTTGAAATTTTTTTTATTACAAAAGAATTCAGCTTTATGTTCTGAAAATATCGTTTTGTAGTCCTTTGAACTTTTGGTCAGAGGTTGAAAAGTTGTTGAGTATAATGATTCTTCTGAATCATCACAAATAAAGACATATTGTCCATCTCGATCAAGAGTAGGGTCTTCTTGCCATCTAAAAACTGATAAGTTTCCACATTTGGAAAAATTGGAGCCTACTGCTGTAAGCATGAGTGTATAACTACCATTTGAAAGGACTCTTGTTTCTGGAATTTCCGTATTAACCTGTTCTACATGATGAAGCGTCTGTAGTGAGCGATAGTTTTCTCCCATTTTATGCAAAATTTCTTCTGCCCTAGGATTAAGAATGGATACTCTTTGAGGAATACGTTCTTGTAGTAAAAGCTCTGAAGATTTCACCATGGGATCTTGATGAAACCGAGTTGTCATTATATTTTTATGGAGAAGATTATTCAGTGCAACTAAAGTCATACCTTGATGGTGGGCCATAAAACTTTTTATAACAGAAAAATTTTGTTTGGGAGGAATCCGTCCTTCAGTATAATCAACTGCTTCATAAAACCCAAAGTCTGTAAGAAGATTCTGATCAATAAATGTCTTCAAGTTATCTAGAGATTCCTTTGGTAAAACGAGGGAGGCCAAGGCCGTAGAGTAAGGAGAAACGACAAAATCATTGCTAAGCCCTCTTTTTAATCCCAAACCAGGAACTCCAAAAGGCCCATATTGATAGTTTTTATTAAGATCCCTGGCATTGAAGGCCGATTCAGATATTCCCCAAGGGAGTTTTCGGAGTCGTGCATAGGTCATTTGCTGTTTGATCACGGCAATATGAGTTTCATTTAAAAGGGTTCCAAAATAATCCTTCATGACCAGTAAGGGCATTAGATATTCAAACATAGAGGCAGACCAAGAAATAAGTACTCGATGTCGAAAAAGTGATGTCATCTGTCGCCCTAGATGGAACCAATGATTTTCTGGAACATCTCCCTTGGCTATACTTAAAAAACTTGTAAGGCGTGCTTCTGAAGCGAGAAGATCGTAATAACTATTATCGTTTTTTCCATCTCTTATGCTGTAACCTATAGTAAAAAGCTTTCGCTTTTTATCGTAGAGAGCAGAGAAATCCATATCCATGACAAGATTGTGGCAAGTTTGAGCAATTTCATCACATTGTTTTTTAAATCGAAGGGGTAGAATTTCACCAGTAACACTAGTGAACTCATCTCTTGTTCTTTCTATTTTAGAAAGAAGCTTTTGAATCCAAGAATTAATTGATCTAAAGTGATCTTCTCCATGTTCTTGAGACAAGTTTTTAATTTGATTATTGATTAAATCTACTCTTTTTTGCAATTCATCTAAATCATGGCATTTTTCATTGATTGGATCGAATTTGCTCTCTTTTATATATTGAAGGCAGTTATTTATCTGCGAAACAAGGGAGTGAGAATTTAATCTACGAGAGGTGATGAGTGCAGGTTCAAGTTTTTCTATACCATATTTAATGATTTTAATGAAATCCTCTAATCCAGATAGAGTAGTTGAATGAAATTGAGTTTTTTCTTTTAATTTAAGACAACTTTGTTTGACTGCTAATAGATGTCCAGCGAGATTGCCACTGTCAACCGTAGAAATATATTCAGGTTCTAATGGTTCTAAGCTTACAGTATCATACCAATTGTAGAAATGACCAAAACGTCTAGGGATTTTTAACATTGTATCTAGAGTTTGTTGTAGACGAGTCATTAATTCCCCGGGCCCAATATATCCAAAATCATAAGCGCTGCAAGCAGATAAAAGATAAAGTCCCATATTCGTTGGTGAGGTTCTATGGGCCACTAAATCTTCGGGTTCTTGTTGAAAGTTATCTGGCGGTAACCAATGGTTTTTTTCTGTAACAAAGGTTTCAAAAAAATTCCATGTTCTACAAGCAATACCTCTCAGAATTTCAATATCTGATGGTTCAATTTCAACTTTTTCCCTGTTACGAGTCTTACTAACTTTTTCCAAAATAAGGGGAGAGAAGAACCATACCAGAAGAAATACTCCGGATATAAACAAGGAATAAGGCCTATAAAATAAAATTAAGAAAAAAATTCCCAAAGAAAAAGTTGAAGAGCATTTAAAGATATTGAGAATGAAAGATGAACCATTTTTGATATTTGATTCAACTTGAGCAGCAGTAGTCCATTCGAGCAAGTTGGCTTTTGAGAAGTAAACTCTATAAAGAGTCCTCACAATAGCATCTAGATGCAAATAAGTTTGGTAGGGAAGTGTTACAATCGAGATGGTGAGTTGATTCAAATTTAACTTGATATTATCACATATGCCTTTGAAATGCTCAAGAAGAGAAAGGCTGCGCGGATATTTAAATATATTACTGGCAGTATGAGCATATAGTGGCAATGCTAACACAGTTAAAATAAGAAAGGTCCACAAGAGAGGATGACCTGGCAATATGGTCCAACCTAAAACAAACCAAAGAAAGGTAGTTGGAGCAACTAAACTACGCCTTAAATTATCAAAAATTTTCCACCGCGATATGAAAGAAAGAGGGGTTATTACAGGCCTATTCCTACTATTAGGAATATGAGTAAATATCCATTTTACAATTTGCCAATCCCCTCTAATCCAGCGGTAATGTCGTTTAGCAAAAGATTCAAAACTCGAGGGATAATCATCTAAGAATTCAATATCTGATACAAGAGCAGTGCGGGCGAAAACTCCTTCAAAAAGGTCGTGACTCAAAAGAGTATTTTCAGAAACTCTGTTCTTAAGAGAGGATTCGAAAGTATCGACAACATAAAGGCCTTTTCCTGTATAAATACCTTCGCCAAAAAGGTCTTGGTAAGAGTCTGATACCGCAGTTGTATAAGGATCTATTCCTGTATGCCCTGAATATATTTTGGAAAAAAGTGATTTTTCAGCACTTTCTGGAGTAATGCTTATGCGGGGTTGAAGAATACTGTAACCTTTAGTCACTATCCTTGATATTTTGTCAAATTGAGGTTGATTAAGAGGATGAAGAATTGTTCCAACAAGCTTTTTAGCAGCATTTCGTGGCAGTTTAGTATCCGTATCGAGAGTTATGACATACTTTATTTCTGAAAAAAAATTAGAATATGGAGGATGAGTATTAAAACTTGTGTTATGATTTCCCCGTAAAAAACGATTAAACTCATGAATCTTACCGCGTTTTCTTTCCCATCCCATCCATTTTCTCTCACTAGGATTCCAGAGACGTTTTCGGTGGAAAAAATAAAATTTCTCATGTCCCTTGTGGTATTTATCATTAAGAGCTTTGATGCCCATTTTTAAGGTTTTAATAATTTCATAATCAAAGGGCATCTTTTTGGATTCAGCATCGGCAAAATCACTTAATATGGCAAAGTAAAGATTTTTATCTTGATTTGATAGAAATCGAATTTCAAGGTCTTCCAAGAGCTGAGAAATGCTCTCTTTCTGATTAATGATAGTCGGTATAACTACAAAGGTTTTGGCATGGTTTGGAATTCCTTCTTCTAAATTAATTTTAGGCAAGATAAATGGACCAACGAGATAAGTAATAAAGAGATTTAAAATATTAAGACAGCTATCACTGGCAGGTATCAAAGCTATCATTAAAATAAGGACAGGCCATATAAAATGAGGATTCGACCTATAGACATAGACCATTAAAGGGATAAGCAGAACAAGGATAATTGTTGTGAGAAAACTAATATAAAAGGAGGTTGGATGATCTAAAACCATCCTTATTAATTTTTCTTTAATTGTTGGGTGATAGTTAGTTTTTTTCTCTAAATCCCTTACGCCTTTTCTTATGAGGTAGTGACCCACGTGGTGTTTGCATTTGTCTTTTTCCTTCTTGCAACAAGCTTTTTGGGCGAGGCGAATAGCTTCTTGAGCAATTTTTATTTCTCCATAACCTGTTCTTTTGTGTATACGTTCAATTGCATTGCGATATTGGTCTCTAGTTGAAAACTCCATATTCTTGTAAACATGTAAAGGGTCTTGGGCCAAAATGGGTTCAACTAGAGATAAGCTTTCAAAAAAATCTTGCCAGTCAGTATTTGATAAAAGTTTCATACTAGTTATAGCATTACTCACACTTACCTGTGCGGTGGTTTGAAGCTGGTGTTCGTTTCGCACAATTTCTTCAAAATTTAGATTTTTTTTAGCTAGGTATTCATCAATACACTCACAGGCCGGAAGAATTTCAGGATTTCGAGAGTGAAGTCTTTGTGATAATTGCGAAATAACAAAACAGTCACAAGTATGAGACTTTCCCAACATTTCGGATAGTTCATCAGTTAGTTTTTGTATATTTTGAGAAGAAGTATGATTACTTTCTAATAAGTTTCCAGATAATTTATCTGCTTTTATTTTCATTTCTTGACAAATAACTACTTGATTTGTCAGTCGGAAAAGATTTTCAATCAAAGCGATTCTAAGTGCAATAGGCATGGCCCAAATCTCTCCAATAAGAAGTGGAGTGACACTTTGATAAGCATGAACAAATCTTTTAAGTGTTCCAATTTCAATATGACTATCCAAATGGGCCACCAAAGTTAATGCGAGAGCATAAACACGAGGATACCCTGCGAGATTTCCTCCATTTGTTTTAGGTAGTTCTAGATAGTACTTCTCAGGAAGGTCTTCTTTTATTTCTCGAATTTGATCCTCAATAATATGAAAATTATCAATAACCCACTCACCTGCAGGAGAAAGATCAACTCCCTCTGTGGCCCATTTTGTTAGTTTTTGGTAAGAGATTTTGAGAGAACGGCTATTTTCATGGACCTTAGGAAGAAGTGAGAGACCTTTCTTTTTACCAGTTTCAATTGATAGCTCCGAAGCGAGAAAGTATGCATATTGTTCAAGTCGTTCAGGACTAAAAATTTCGGCACGAATTGGGTCTTCTAGAATTTCAGAATAAGACATTGGACTTGTTTTGCGTTTAAACATCAGTGGCCTTTGACACAAGGTTAAATTTATTCTCTTCTTTACACTCCTTGCGAAATCTTTCGAATATATTTAGCGGCGAGATTCCTTTGTTACAAAGGTTACAATTTTTCTTGTAAGATTTGTCATTGTATCTATTTTTCTGTCGTAAATAGTTTTTAACTTTCATAATGATGGAAATTATAAGTTTTGGAGGTAATTTGAAATGATCTTTCTCAATTTTTATTCTGGATAATATTCATTTAGTAGGAGTACAGTATTCTTTTTGCTGACCAGTACCGTCTAGCGCGCTCGCCTCCGGGTCCTGTCGAATCCAATTATTCAGCTTTGGTCATTTGAAAAAGTAGTGTAAAATCAGCTCCCTGTATTAATTACGATTCTAGGATGGAACGTTTTGATCAAGTTTGGCAAGATACGTCACAAAGCTTCGACCCACAATAGAGCTGAATTTTAAAATGTATTCGTTTATACTTATCTTATCCCCTGTCTTATCGTGAAGTTGAAGAAATTATGCTCGGTGAAGGTATCAAGGTCGATCATTCCACCATTGATTTATGGGTCATTAAACATACTCCAAAATTTTTAAAAAGATTTCAAAGGACCAAAAAGAAAATTGGCACTTCTTGGAGAATTGATGAGACATATGTGAAAGTAACAGGAATTTGGTATAGGAGTAGGTAGAACTAGCACCACAACTCCCCTACTCCCTAAGCTCAAATGCCCCCTTAAATTATCGTTGGACCTTAAAAGGTCCTCTCTTATGGCCCAAAGGCCCTTTAAAAAGTATGGGACTACTCCAAGCTAAAGATTTTGATCAGTGAAGAGCAGTTATGCTTTTCAGGCAGAATAGTTCAGATATCCCAAGTTCTAATAAATCTTTTAAATAATGCGCTTGCAGCAGTTCAAAACACTGAGGGCCCATGGGTAAAAATCTCAGTCGAACATAGTGATGGGATAATTTCTATCTACATAGATGATAGTGGAAGGGCCATTAATTCACATATTAAAGAGAAGCTATTTCAACCATTTTTTTCTACGTTGGAAGTACATCCATAGATTACGTCGATTCCAAAGGTGTTCCCACAGGCAAGAAAATTGAATACTTTTTTTCTTTCAAGGAAGTCATTTCAAAAAATCTTATTAGAGGCAAACTTCAACCATTTGATGATCACTACGATTGTTTCCTAGAAAATGGTGAGGCCTATATCCAAAAAATGCCAGGTAAAAAAATAAAGATTATCAGCAATAGAGTCATTTTTAAAGTGGAAACCTACTACAAGGGCCAACAGAGCAGGAGGACCCCTCGCTATTGTCGCTCCCCCTACTCAGGGTATCGTTATTTCTGCGGTTACCGCCTGCATAAAGAACCAAGAAAGAAAATTGGACGAAAATGCATCATTAAACAACGTATAAAAAATGTTACCGTCCTAGATCGATATTAGCAGTTACCTAAAGGTAATTTATTGAAAAGAATACCTCATTCAAATGCTAAATTAACAATCACTTACCTTAGTTGAAAACCAAGTCATACTGAAACTCGAGCAAAACCTTCTACTAATTACAAATGCATTCAATATTCCGTTAGGAATCCGATAGGAAGTAATGCTTGCTTCGGTTTTCACATTTTTATTTATTTTCCACAGCTACCCTTCATGGTCTGATCCCATGGCAGATGTTTGGAATTCTGTTGATGGAATTGAACTTGGTGTGGGTCAGCTCGGTTGCTTGGGCAAAACCATTGCAGCTCCTGGACTTTCTCTATTTGAAACTTCAGGTCGAACGGCTGCAGGAGGGGGGGCGATGCTTGAAGATGTATTTTCAAATCTTGCTGGAGGAGACTGCCTTTCGACAACAATTGGACTTGTACTTGCAAGTACAAGCTATGACACTCCGGAGGATTATCAGGGAGTCCGCTTTCGATCTCCACAAACTGCCATCAGTAAAGATTATATTAAAACAAGTGGCGATGACTCAGTTGCTATAAATTTATGTGAAGTAAGTATTCACCAACTTGATTGGGATTTTTTTATATATGATGAATCAAGTGAGAACTGCTTTGTCAGAATTTCTTCCAATCCAAGTGATAGTTTTGGAGATCCTAGACATTTTAATCACTGCAAATACACAATTATAAAATGTGATGAGCCAGTCAATGGCAGCAATCCTCACTACACAGGGCAGAAAGTATCAAGCTCTGAGGCAGACGGAGATGTTATTAATTGTACTGAAGGCCTCTTCCTACTGGGAGTCAAAACATATGATTTAAAAGAGGCCATGAAAATAGAAGTATTAGAGACACTCAATCGGGCCCCCATTGAGTCAGTCCATACTGAAATAGATTACCAAAGTGGCAAACGACACCTAGGCCTTGTGGGGTCAGTTCAATGTCTCAATCATGATGGGGCCATAGATCCTAGCGCTGATCCCATTAATGGACTTCACTATCTTAACAGTGGAAAAAACGAGGAAGGCTCCCTTGAGGACGTAGAGAACGCTGTTATTGATTAGCATTAAGGGAGAAAGTAAAACTAGCACTACAACTCCCCCACTATCTTTGCTCAAATGCCCCCTTAAACTATCGACAACCTTAACGGTTCTCCATTTATGGGCCTTACGGCCCTTTAAAAACAATAGATTTACTCCAAGCTAGAAATTGGGCAGTTTCTGTGGCCATGTTTTAGGCATTTAGAATTGGTTTAGCTACAGATAGAGAAAGTCCTTAGAATCCGGGGCGGACTGGGGCCAAAGTCAGAATGGAATCAACATATCAATCTTATTGCGGCAGCGAATATGTAACGGATCCTAGAGTTCTCAGGTCGTGAATGCCGTTTTTAAAAACGTTGAAGCTTAAATAGTTAAGTTATAAAGTTAAAGTTAAAGTTAAAGTTAAAGTTAAAGTTAAAGTTAAAGTTAAAGTTAAGGTGTAATACCATAGCTGGCACAGTCAAGGATGTCTGTGTTTGATGAGTGATTTATTTGTCCATTAGGATCAAAGTTTCCTTCATTTGGAGTATACTCTTTTAGGATTCTCGTCCATTTATTGGCAAGGATATTTCCACAAGCAGTATTATTTTGTAAGGTTGAATTTATCTCCTGAGTGGCGGCGACACAGTCGGCAGCGATACATCCTAAATTGATAGCATTTACAGAGCCTATATAGTTAATGAATTTATTTCCATCTAAATTTAAAATGCCGTCTTGAACAAAAACAGCGCTAAAAGCTGCATTAATAACTTTAAATACTGAATTGGTTATTGAGGCCCTCATCGTTGGTGTTCCCACGACATCATCTGTTCGAACTACAACGGAATTCGAACCATCTGACTGAAATGTACATTGATCACATGTTACAAGTCCATCTACGTCGGTAGCGGCCTTATTTTGAACATAGAATGATTGTCCCGAAGACGAGTAAAAACTAGTATTTAAAAAATTTAGGTTTCCCGGACCGTAGGAAAAAAAAGCCTGAAGTGTGGAAGAGTTAAATGAAGAGTTTTTGATCGTTCCATTGTTTCCCTGGCTTTGTATGGTAAGGGCCCTTCCGGCGCCGTTGATGGTAATTGTTAAGTTGTCAATGTCCATGACCTTTCCTCCCCCTATAAAACCATGTGAAAGTGTCGGTCCATTATTAGTCATTGTAACATCTTTTATTACAATTCCATTATTACCCTGGTTCCAATAAGAGATAATATTCGTCGTGTCTCCCGAGGTGGTAATATCACTATATTTTAAATGAAATCCATCGGCATTACTATTGAGGCAGTGGGCTCCTGGTGCAATAGCATTTTGAGTACAAGTTATTTTTAACCCTACTAAAGAGACATTTTGAGTGAAAATTCTAAATGTATAGAGATTAGCATTAGAGCCAGCATCTGCAACACTATTTTTAAATTCTACTGTAGCGCCTTCCCTTGCTACTACGTAAAGTCTTCCAGTAGCATTCCCATAGGCCCTTATAAGATCTCCGTCGGCTACCTGAGTTGAGTTAATTACGATTCCATTATCAATACAAATAACTCGATCATTTATTCCGAGACTGTGATCAAACATATTGGTTCCGGCACCGCCTAAATATTCCTTGATCTCCTTTACCGTCATAAGGTTATCACCATCTGATACTGAAACATCACATGTGAGTGTGATCCAACCAGATTTTGCGGCATCGTCTTTGGGATGAAAGGTATAGATGAGATCGGAGGAATTTGTCTTGGTAATTTTTATATAATTAGTTTTGGTTGCGCTACTCCACTCATGGGTCGTACCAGTTGTGCAGGCCAAATAGATTGCACCATCTGTCGAACATGTAACGCTATCTCCATTATGAGAGAAAGTGATCGTTTTGTCAGCTACAGAGAGTTCATCGTAGATATAAACATCTCGATTTTTGATTGGATAATCTGGGTTGAATTTAATCCATCCATTTAGATCAATAGCTTCAGTCTTGGTCACTGTATGAGAGTGCGTAATATCGGGGTATTTTGCATGAGAAGCCGTTATATTAAGAACTGTTCCGCAAGAAACGCTAATGGGATTACTTGCAATACCGTTAAAGCTTGTGCCTGCTGTAAGGTCTACTCCTCCCTCACTTGAAGTAAAAGTCACGGTTTCGTTTTTGTCAGCTCCTGTTGTTAATGTATCCGTAAGGTTGGCCGCAACACTTCCGTTTATAGAGCTTATGTCTAATTTGCAGTCCTTTTTGAAAGTTATATCAACAGCTGTTCCATAATTTACCGAACCACCAACAGTGTTTGAAACAAAGGATAGTCCTGATGGCAATGAGGCGGCTGGAGAATATCCTGTTGGCACACTAATTGAGATAGAGACAGAGCGAGCTTCTTTACTGCATGTATCTGAGCCAGGAAAGAGGTCACAGAAGTTTCCATCATCATCACTCATACCAGGCAGAAATTGAAAATCACAAGAACTCATTAGCGCAATGAGTGCAGCGTGAATCACTAGAAAAGTGAATTTATATCTTAGAAAGACTACATACATTAGTAAAGTTCCTTGCGCACCTTGGAGCCACACTTTATAAATAAATTGTGAAGAGTCCAAAAACCGAGTTTGAACTATTATAAGGGAGTCCTTAGATTCTATGCGACTTCAACAACTTAAGGGCCTTCCAAGTAGGCAATATTTCTTTTTTTACCAACAATATGCCTCACAAGTTTAATGAGTATCAAATAAATTATGAGTAAATATAATTCATTTAGAATGTGTCTGAAAACCACACTACTTTTCACCGAGCTCATGGCAGGGAATTACTAACTTTTATGTGGCGCTATGGTGATCGTCCTATGATTTTTTATTATCAAGTATTTCGCATCAATTAAAGAAATAATTAATTGTGAGTGTGCTCTCCACACTTATGACAGGCCACCCACTCTGGCTCCCCATCCACATAGTGCTCACACTTCCAAATAGGAACTCTAGTTTTAACTTCATCAATAATATATTGAGTGGCGAGAAAAGATTGCTCTCTGTGAACTGAACAAGAATAGACGTAAACGGCCATTTCTCCAATTTGAAGGTGACCGGTTCTGTGGATACATTTGGCATCTATGATATCAAATTTCCCCATGGCCTCTTTCATAATTTGGGCCCCTACTTTCAAGGCCATCTCATTGTAGGCCTGATATTCAAGGGATTTTACTTTCTTTCCATCATTAATATCTCTAACAAGGCCTTCAAAAATAACCACTCCGCCCGTATGAGACTTAACATCGGTGGAAAGAGATCTCAATTTTTCAATAGGTGTATTTTCAATTGCAAACAAGACTAACCTCCGGCCACTGGTGGAATAAAGACAACGGTATCACTTTCACAAAGACTTTGATCAAAGGGAGCATAGGACTCATTGATAGCAACTTTTAAGTGATGGTGATCAATTTTAAAATTGTACCTTTCTTTAAGTTCACCAAATAGTTCACTGGGAGTTGAAGCAGTCGTTTCGAGCTCTTCTTCACTTTTTCCAGCACTTGCTCTAAGCATGGCAAAGTATTTCACTTTAATTTTCATATTAACTCTCCACTGTGGTGCTCAATTTTTTTCATAGCTTGCTCAAAGGCCTGTGGCGTATTGGCATTTTCTAACGCTAACTGGTCGTCTAACTCAAGCGCGCATATCTCACTATTAAATAAAACCTTGCGAGGGCAATTCATATCCATACCCATATATTGATAGAGTTTGGCGCGGGCCTTTGGGGAATAAATTGTACATAGAGGCTCAGGCCATCCTTTCTCAGGGTTGATAAAGCACGTGGCCACTTTATAGGGGTTGTGATCATTAAATAATTTCTGAAGAGTTCCCTGGTTTAGAAAGGGAAGATCACATGCAACAACTAGCCAATTTGCCTGTCGATCATATTCCATGGCCGAGATAATTCCTCCCATGGGACCTTTGTCTTTAATGAGATCAAAGATTTTAGGAATTCCGTCCATATGCGAGGCCTGTGCCTGATCATCTCGGCAAGAGACAAAGACTTCACTGCAAAACTCTTTGATCAGATCATAGAGATGAGATACTTGAGATTTCCCGTGATATGACAAGGCCCCTTTATCGGAGTTCATTCTTTTACTTCTACCACCGGCAAGTATCAAGGCCTTAGTGGGTCTTGCCAACACTTGCGCCTGAAAATGGTCCAGAACAAATTGGGCCAGATTACCAACATCATCGCGGTGGAAATATGGTGCAGATAAAGAAAGTTTATCGTCGGTTCCGATGAAGGCCAAGACCTCTCCTAACTCTCCTGCATCAGACATTTGAATCATCTCATCACGTTTATGCGACTCGTGAGATAAAACAACAATTTTTGGAACTTTTGATTTTTTCTGCCCTTCTAATAGCACAAAATCACAATCGATAAACTGTGAGGCCAAAAGCCGAGACGGAATCGACTTCTCAAAACTAAGACAACTCTTAGTTTGAGAATTAATAACCACAGTTTTCGCTCCGGCAGCAGTGGCCTTAAAGGTATCTTTTCCGGGATGATCCATCTCAAAACGATGAGCGTCGTGCTTAAAGTAGCCTACGTGAAAGTCACTACTAAATCTTTCAATTAATTTAGAGATCACAGTGGTTTTTCCCGAGTTCGAGTAACCACAAAAAGCAATCTCTAGTGGGTGGATAAAGTTAAACCCTTTTGAAGTCACTCTTCCCCCCTTTTTTTTCTACTAAGTGAATACTTTTAATTTCCATATGGTGTCCAAAGGATTTGCACATATCATAGATCGTTAAGGCCGCCATTTGTGCCCCCATTAAGGCCTCCATTTCAACACCTGTCTTTCCACTTGTATTCACAACACAGTCAATCACCACGCTTGTGCCTACTAGGTTAGCTTGCAATTTGGCCCCTTCAATAGCAATGGGATGGCAAAAAGGAATCAGCTCACTGGTTTTTTTCAAGGCCATAGTTCCCGCTATAATGGCGGTTTGAAAGACTGGGCCTTTTTTTGTGTAAAGTTCTTCTCCCTTAAAGTGAGAACAGATCTCTTCAGTAAGCTCAATGGTGGCACGTGCATGGGCCACTCTTTTTGTAGGCAGCTTTAGTGAAACATCCACCATTTTGGGAGTGCCGTTTTCATCAACATGGGTAAATTCTCCCATCTATCCTCCAATTTGGTACATCGCCTGGGCGACAGACTCAATTCGATCTACTGGTTTTAAGGCCATGGTTTTATGTAGAAGTGATTCTATCTCTGATTCATTTTTCCCTACTAGAGAAAAGCCACTATCGAGCATTAAACAAGGTCTGATACATCCATCAGGGCCTAGCCTAAGACGAGAGCATGAGTGACAAAAGGGTCTAGATTCAGAGGCAATAAATCCAATTCTGCCACCTCCTTCAATATCATAGGCAAAAGAAGTGGAGTCTTTTGGCAAGATCACATCTGTTGTGCCAAATCGACTTGTTACTGCATCAATGGCCACATCAATGGGAGCAAATCTCTTTTCAAAAAATGATCTGGCCACACCAATTTTCATAAGCTCTAAGAATCTGATTTCAATATCGTACTCACGAGAAAAATCTACAAAACGGTGAATCTCGTCATCGTTGTATCCCTTCATCAGCACTGTGTTGATTTTCACTGAAAAACCCAACTCTTTTGCTGTGAAGATGCACTTAAGCACTTCTTCCAGGGCGTCCATCTTTGTAAGCTCTTTAAATTTTTCACGATTTAAACTATCTAAACTTAAATTAATATATTTTAAATTTGTTTGCTGGAGTCGTTTTAAATGGGGAGCGAGTGTAACTCCGTTGCTGGTAATACCAAGCTTTTTTAGAGGTAGAGTTGAGATATCTTCAGCAATATCCACGAAGTCTGAACGCAGTGTAGGCTCGCCTCCGGTCAGTCTTATCTCGTCAATACCGAGACCATTTAGGACACTGGCAAGGCGAAAAATTTCTTCTCTTTTCATCCAATTTTTCTTAGGCATAAAAACTGGATTATCTGGCATACAATAAAGGCAGCGAAAATTACAAGCGTCTAAAAGACCCAGTCTTAGCTTGTGAATATGTCTTCCAGACTGATCGACAAGACTTTTCATAGATTTTTTCTCCATAGAAAGATAGGCACAACACTGCCCTTTTCAAAATGCTCTTTGTGACTACATAACTCAACGACCCCACTACTGTGAGAAAGCGACGCATAGTCTCCTGAACCATTAAATTCAATCGGGGTTGCCCACAGCTGACCGTGATCATCAATATTCACAATGACAGGTGGAAAGTAAGTCATCTCTTTTTTAAAACTCATTTTTTGACTGAGTTTTACAAAGCGCTGATGATAACCGTGACCGGAGACCTTTAAAAGAGCTGGGGCCACATAACGAATAAGACAAACCAGCGAGGAAATAGGATTGCCAGGAAGACCAAAAACTTGGGCCCCACTTGCATTAACTCCATACCACATTGGCTTTCCGGGTTTTTGCTTAATTTTATGAAATACTTTTTCAACTTTTAGATCACTCAAAATCTGGGGAATGAAATCAAACTTCCCCATGGACACTCCACCAGTAATAATGGTCACATCGTGGTCACTGATGATTGCCCCAAGCTTTTCATAGAGGATCTCTTTGTCGTCCACAATATGGCTTAACTCAACATTTTTTATTCCGTAATCACTTAGAACAGATCTTATGGCGTAGGGATTAGATCTGCGAAGCTGGTGCTCAAAAGGAGTGGCATCTAGCTCTACTAACTCGTCACCTGTACTGACCACACAAATTGAAGGAGTACGTACCACATCTAGCTCACTGACTCCTTGTGAAACAATAGTGCCAATCATAGGAGCACTGATAGGAGATGATCTTTTTAGACAAAGATCTCCTTTTTTGAAATCACTTCCCTTTCTATGGACATTGGATCCCATATTTAAATCATATTGGGGATCAAAGCTGACACTCCCACTTTCGATGGTGCATCTTTCATAGGGGATAACAGTATCAACACCATTTGGAAGAATCGCTCCAGTCATCACCTCAATGGCACAACCGTGGTGTTTTAGTGTTAGCTTTTCCGTACCGGCCCTCTGGACAGCTTCAATTTTGTGGGTGGTTAAATTTCCTGCGATACGTTGCTGGAAGTTTATGGCCACTCCGTCCATGGCCACACGATCAAAAGAGGGGCCATTGTTTTCATAGAAAACATCACAGGAGAGTACTTGTCCTAGGGAATCAAAAACTGAGCAAGCCTTCTTGCCCAAAACAATTTGCCTATCCATGATTTCATGAAAGGCCATATCAGAAGATATCATTTCCATTCCTCTCCAAATTCGGGAAACAAACTCGTTTCCAAGTGTGCCGTACCGCCTTAAGTCCATTGCTGTCTCGCTTTAGGTCCTCAAGGTAAGGAATATCTTAGTTTTACCACATCGTGGTTTCATTTTTCTAGTGTTAAATATGCAGCGGTCTGATCCTATTTTCCATGACCAATGTCATATACACAAGTTTCATTACTCAGGGCACGACTGGAACTGCCATTGAGTTATTCAAAACTCTGCGTGTCATAAAAAAGGGGAGCTAAAAAACTCCCCTCTTTTTCTGAAAATTTATTGGATAAATTTACCAGTTTCTAGTTTTTACACTAACCTTTTTAATTCTAGGCGTTCCATAGACACAATAATCTCTTTTTCCACTCCTCACGTCTCTTTTTACAAGAGGAAGATGTTTGTAAATTGGCTTACAAAGCTTTGGAAGAGCGGCCACCTGAACACCTGAATAATTATTTCTGAGACCACAATAATCAAAACCTCTTTTAAACACACCGTGTGACTTTTTTAACTCTCTAATTTTAGCGTGTCCTAGTGGACCACACTTACTCCCCTTTCTTGGAAGCTTGTATTTTTCGATTTTAGCACCAGCTTGAACACACCTCAATGAACCTGGTGCAGATGGAGCAGGCACTGATCCGGGTGGACAGAAAGCTTCTTTCGTACCAGCAAAGGCATAGCTTGCACTCATAATTAAGGCCATGGCCACAATCACACTCTTAATGGTTCCCATAAACGTTCCCCTTTTTGGTTTTCTCACTTGCCAGTTTTTTACAAGTGAATCATTACCTATATTGTGAACCAATTTGGACTCCTCCTTTGACCGAAGAGGGCAAGCTGCTGTAATTCATGAAACCTAAGGAAATAAAATTTATTGAATTACTGCCAATAAAAGCTGCCTAAAATGCTTCTATTGTCACACAACAATTCGCATATTCTTTTTTATTATTGATCAGGTCTGAATCTCAAAAATTGAATATGATTCAGTGTAAATTTTCATGGGGCGATTATTCGCTTAAAGCTTCTTCTTAACAAAACACAAAGGATCTCGTTTTGTTTGTGCGTTCTTTATAATATACTATTTACGTTCATAAAATTAGCGGAGTACATAAAAATGCCAGAATTTAAATTCCCTGGAAAAAGAGTGACTACCAATGGCAATCAACTTGTTTCAAAAACAGAGGCGAGAATTTCTGATTGTGGAGTCTTTTATCCTATAACCCCCAGTACAGAGCAAGGTGAAAATTTTGAAATGTCAGTGGCGGCTGGAACCCAAACTGTTTTTGGTGATCAGGTTAAGGCCGTTGAAGCTGAGGGAGAGCACTCTGCTCAAGGTGGGGCCATTGCCTTTTCAGTAACAGGTAAAAGAGTTTCCAACTTTACCTCTGGTCAGGGAATAGTCTATGGACTTGAACAGTACTACCACGCCCCAGGAAAACTCTCCACCATGGTTCTCAATGTTGGTGCAAGGGCATTGACCAAGCACGCTCTTAATGTTCACTGTGGACACGATGATATAATGGCCGCACTGGATACGGGTTGGACCATGTTAATGGCCAAAGATGCCCAGCAAGCAGTAGACCAAACCCTAATTCTAAGACGTGTCACTGAATTGTCTCTAACACCTGGAATGAATATTCAAGATGGCTTTTTGACAACTCACCTAGAAAGAACTTTTCTTGAGCTTGAAAGTGAGCTTATAAGAGAATACCTGGGACACCCTTCAGATATTATCGACACTCCCACAGAAGAACAAAAAGAACTCTTTGGCCCAACACGTAGAAGAATTCCAGAAGTCTATAGTCTAAAAAATCCAATTCTA
Organism: Bacteriovoracaceae bacterium; assembly: GCA_018649885.1. Lineage (GTDB taxonomy): Bacteria > Bdellovibrionota > Bacteriovoracia > Bacteriovoracales > Bacteriovoracaceae > JABIHA01. Next base: position 14,814 of record JABIHA010000040.1, on the reverse strand, counting down.
TTGGGCTCTGTTCAAAACCAAGAACACTATATGACTGGTGTTATCGCCAGAAGATGTGCCTTTCATCAATATATTTTAGGATTTTTAGAAAAGGCCTATACTGAATTCTATAACCTCACTGGTCGAAAATATGGACTTATAGACAAATACAACTGTGATAAGGCCGACACAGTCTTTTTAAGTCTGGGCTCAAGTGCAGAAAATATAGAAGCGGCCATTGATTACATTAAAGAAACTCACAATGATAATATTGGTGTCATGCACCTCAATGTCATAAGACCCTTTCCCGAAAAGGCCATCATAGAGGCCATCAGTGGTTTGAAAAATGTCATTATTCTTGAGAGAACTGATGAGCCTAACTCTGGCTCAAACCCCATTGCAAGAGATGTGCGTGCTGCCATTTCCAAGGCCCGTGAAAATGCCACCACCAATTGTCACGCCCACCTTCCGACTTTAAATGAAGAAGATGTTCCCCGTATATTTGAAGGGGTTTACGGACTGGGATCGAGAGATTTTAGACCGGAAAATATTTTGGGGGCCTACGAGTATGTCAGAGGCAAAACCAAAAGAATGGATGGAAAAGCTGCAAATGATGGAGAGAGCTTCATTTATTTAGGAGTCAATCACCCCTATGCAGTCATTTCTAGTGATGTGGTCAGCCTGCTCCCTGAAAGTGCCATTGCTGTTAGAATTCATTCTATTGGCGGCTGGGGTGCCATTACCACAGGTAAAAACATGGCCGAAATTCTTGGAAACCTCTCAGAGGTCTCCAAGCTAAACACTGACAAATCAAAGCAACTTTTACATATCTCTGCCAATCCAAAATACGGTTCTGAGAAAAAAGGTGCTCCTACCAATTACTTCTTAGTAGTTGCTCGTGAAAGAATTAGAGTTAACTGTGATCTAAACCATGTGGATGTTGTCCTGTGCTGTGACCCTAAAATCTTTACCCATACCAATCCCCTCAATGGCCTAAAGCCAGGCGGGGCCTTTATCTGGGAATCAAATATCAGTGACAAAGAAGTTTGGCAGCGAATCCCCCCCAAGTATCGAAAGCAATTGATTGATCACGATATAAAACTCTACACTCTTAATGGCTTTGAAGTGGCCAAGTCCAATACCAGTAATGAGGCCCTTCAAACAAGAATGCAGGGAAATAGTTTTCTCGGTGCCTTCTTTCAAGTTTCAACATTTCTTAAAGAGCACAGTATTGATCACGATACCTTCCTAGATACTGTGAATAAGCAGTACCATAAGAAATTTGGACGTTTTGGTGATGATGTTGTGGCATCCAATATGGAAGTGATGAAAGCTGGTTTTGAAAAAACCAAAAAAATACCTTTTGGAGAAGTTGATGATTTTGATAACTCTGCTCTTAAAGGACACATTATCTCTCCTCAAAATTGCAGTGTCAAAAGTGTTGATGGAACACCTTCTGGGGACGCAAGCGTATACTCCCCTATTTTTGATTTCAAAAAATATAGTGAAGAGTTTCTTGAGGGAGATATCTATAATCAAAAGGCCTCGGCGCTCACTGCAACGGGGATAATGCCTGCGGCATCGGGTGCAAGAAATTCGAAATTTGTATCGAGAATAAAAACACCAGTCATAGATCCCTATAAATGTACCCAGTGCATGAGTTGTATTGATGTCTGTCCTGATACAGCTCTACCCAATACTTCACAAGATCTGGATGTAGTACTGAGAAAGGTTTTTGGCCAATATGTAAGCTCTGAAAAAGATAGAAAAATGCTTATGGCCAAAGTAACAGAGATCACGGAGGTGGTAAGAGAGGGAATGAACAAGTCTATAGCAGACAAACATATCACTCCTTTTAACGATTTGGTTTCAGAACAATTGATGAAACTTGGAGATCTCTCCCACGATTCGCTTGATGAAATCAAAAAAATCTTAAAAACTCTCCCCCTGGGCTATGGAAAGACTAGAAGTATCTTTCAAATGCTTGAAAAGAAATCTCCTGGAGAAGGTGGACTATTTTCTATATTTGTAAGTGATCTGTGTAAGGGCTGCGCCGAATGTGTTGATGCATGTGGAGATCATGAGGCCCTCACAATGGTAGACGAAGACTCTGAGCTTAGAGGTGAGCATCTCAGTGCCATGGAGTTTTTCAAAACACTTCCAAGAACTCCCAGAAAATACCTAGGACTATTTGATCCAGATAACATTGAAGAAACTAGAGCGGCGATTTTACACAATCACCTAATGGTACAAGATCACTACCAGGCATTTGTTAGTGGTGATGGCTCCTGTGCTGGATGCGGAGAAAAATCAGTCCTACGCGGTATTGTGACCATGACAGAAGCGCTAATGAGACCTGTATGGGATAGAAAAATTGAAAGAGTTCTAGCTGTAGCGGGTGCCATTAAAACCAATGGACTCGCAGCTCTTGAAAAACTCTCCCAGAAAAATCCTACTAGCTATGAAAATATTAAATTGGCCATCACCCATTTAATCATGGGCATTGGCGCAGATAGTTTGGAAGAAACCAAAAAAAGAATTGAAAAAGAATTTAGTGGTAATGATAAAAATCTTATTGATGCCCTTTCCACGGTGCTCGAAACAGATGCCGCCAATCATAAAACCCATCAAGTCATTGATGGACACCACCAAGGAATGACAGTCATGAGTATGACTGCATCTACAGGTTGTAACACTGTTTATGGCTCAACCCATCCTTCAAATCCTCACCCCTATCCGTGGATGAACTCTCTATTTCAAGACGGCGCAACTATTGGCTGGCTTGTTGCTGAAAGCTTTATCATGGACCATGCAAGGCGTTCAGTAATTCCAGAGAGACTGGCAAATTTAGTTCTCTCTGGCGCTGATAGTTTTGGTCAGGATGACTATCTATTTCTGACTCATTTTAGTGACACTCAAATGAGTGATTTAGAAATCCTAGAGCTTCCCAAGGTTTGGGCAGTTGGAGGAGACGGCGCACTTGGAGATATTGGGTTTCAAAACGTATCAAAGGTGATCTTACAAAACAGACCCAATATCCACATTTTGATGCTCGACACCCAAGTCTATTCCAATACCGGAGGTCAAAACTCTGATAGCTCCATCATGCCTGGTGGTTTTGATATGAATCAATACGGTAAATACTCAGAGGGTAAGCTTACAGAGAGAAAAGAGTTGGCCCAAATATTTACCTCGGGACATGGCTCTCCTTTTGTGGCCGCCGTTTCTATGGCCAATGCTGGAAAGTACTACAAGGCCGTCTTAGATGGACTTCTCCACCGAGGAGTTTCGTTTATTCAATCCTTCACAACTTGCCAGCCAGAGCATGGAGTTGGCGACAATATGAGCCAAAAGCAGGCCATTAGTGTCAGAGATACCAGAGGGGCCCCTGAGTTTATATTCAATCCTATCTTAGGTGAAAACGATCACGAGGCCTTTGATATCAAAGCAAACCCCAGAAACTCAAGAGACTGGAATTCAAAAAAAGACAGCAATAAAAGGCCCTACGATGCCACAGTTGTACAGTGGGCCGCCACAGAAGGACGTTTTAGAAGGCACTTCATCAAATTAACTGACGATAACAAAATGATTAACCTCGACGATCTGCTGGTTCGAATCACCCAAGCAGATGTCATCCACAGACGCTACCTTGACCTAAACCATAGAAGCTACACACCAGTAGTAGGCGTCTACACAGATATTGTAGATGAAAACGGAAAGAGAAAAACTGTTGGCATATCAAGGCACATGGTTTTATTTTGTGTTGAGAGAAGAAAAAATTGGAGAAGACTTCAAAGTCGGGCCGGTGTAGAAAACAAGGATTATAGGGCCCAGCAAATTTTGCTGGTTAAGTTTGATACCGGTAAAATTAAGAAAGAAGAATTTTTCTCAAAGACCTATGAGCTTCATCAAGAAACCCTCAAGACTCTATAGCCCCTACTAGAAGGGGCTTATTTTTATCGGTCAAAATAGGGTGCGATAGATCAGAGATTAGTTTGATAAATTAGACGCGCACTATTTAATATTTCTTCACCACATGTTGACCTATATCATTTATATCTTTTACAATTAAGACGAGAATGATTTCAACATGTTATTGTAAATAAAATAATGATATCAATAATCACTTATAAATGCGGAGAGTCACGTGTTCAGCAAACTATTTCTCAAAACCTTGTTAGTTACTTTTTCACTTGTGTCTTTGGTTCACGCCAAAACGACGCCCAACGAATTCTCTACTGAGAGTAAGGCTTGTATAGAATGTCACAAAAAGACATCACCTGCCATTGTAGAGATGTGGGGGCCTCTAAACACTATAGAGGGAAAGTGTCCTGTTATGAGTGTCACCAAGCAAATGCGACGGACAAAGATGCATTCATGCACTACAAAAAAAGAATCTCTGTTATCGTCTCCCCTAAGGACTGTTCCAAATGTCACTCTAGGGAAGTTAAAGAGTTTGCATCCTCTCACCACGTTGAGGCCGGAAATATTTTGGGCTCCCTTGACAATATTTTAGCTGAGGTTGTCGAAGGTAATAGAGGCTTTAAAACAGAAGGTTTTCCAAACGGAAATAGTGCGGCTGCTGTCAGCGGCTGTTGGCAGTGTCACGGCTCTGAAGTTAAAGTTTTAAAAAATGGAAAACTTGATCCAGCAACTTGGCCCAACACAGGCATTGGAAGGATTAACCCAGATGGATCAAAGGGTGCTTGTTCAGCCTGTCACTCTCGCCACGAATTTTCCGTTGCTCAAGCAAGACAGCCAGAAAATTGTGGTAAATGTCACATGGGACCTGACCATCCTCAATTAGAAATCTATAACGAGTCAAAACACGGCATCGCCTACCAAGCAAACAAACATAAGATGAAGCTAGACAATCCCAAGTGGATACCAGGTGAAGACTATAATACTGGGCCAACCTGTGCGACTTGTCACATGTCTGCTACAAAAACTATGCCTGTGACCCATGATGTGGGCATGAGAATCTCTTGGAATAACAGACCACCTACTTCCATTAGACCTGAAGTGTCTGATGCGAAACTTGGTCTTCCAGGCGCTAACATCAATTGGAAAACTAGACGTGCCAATATGAAAAAGGTTTGTGTCAGCTGTCACAATAATGAGTACGTAGGAAACTTCTACCTGCAATACGACGCTCTTATCACTCTTTACAATGAAAAATTTGCCAAGCCTGGTATCGCTTTAATGAAAGTGGCCAAGCCTTTAATTAGTCCTGTGAAATTCTCTAATAAGATAGATTTCATATGGTTTGAGCTATGGCACCACGAAGGCAGAAGGGCCAGACATGGCGCTGCGATGATGGGACCTGACTACACTCACTGGCATGGTACTTATGAAATAGCCAAACACTTTTATGTTAAATTCATTCCAGAGCTTAAACACCTTATAGAAAAGGGACTCGCAAGTTCGAATCCTTCGAAGGTTGAAGCTGCCCATGCGCTTGAGAAAAAACTCGATGAGATCCTAAACCATGACAACCACAAGTGGTTCTTAGGAAAAATGAGTAACAGTGAAAAGAAAGTAAGGGCCGAAAGAAAAAGAAAATTTAAGGCAAGGAAGAAATAATGGAGACCATTACGGAAACTATAGTCCTGGATAATATTGTTTTAAAAGAGATAACCTCTGAGACAAAACAAATGCCGGTTGGCTCTAGTTTCCTAAAGCTTGACGAGAATGGAAATCTTAAGCCTGCATTTGCACCTGAGATTACCGGCATCTTTCTCGTCATGAATTGGCCTATCTTCTCCAAAATGAATGAAAATGATTATGAAGGAGATGGCATTAGCCTTTACGGAGCGCTGATGCCCCATGGAAAGACATTTGTAGTTGAATGTTTTTTTGCAGAGGAATCCACTGGGAAATACCTCGGAACCCACAAAGTGTTCTCAGTCACTTTCCCAGAAAATACTTATCTAAAAGATTATGATGATTGGTTGATGGATGAACTCGCTGCAAGAACATTAGGGATAAGGGATCAAGACAGCTTGGCCCACAAACTTATGCTTTAAGATGGTATGATGATGATTACAAAGATTATAGTTTCTCTACTATTTGTAGGCCAAGCACTTGCTCAGGTGGTGATTGATGACAGAACATTTTCTGTCCCCAACTTTCCATGCATGAAGTGCCACTCGGAAATTAAAACCTCCACGCCCACTTTTCCGCTGCCCAAACCTCATGAAGATTTAAAATTTAAGCATATGGAAGATGTGAAAAATTGTAAGCTCTGTCACGATCAAAACGACCGTGACAAGTTAAGGCTAATTAATGAAAAGAAAATTAGCTTCAACGACTCACACCTTCTGTGTATTCAATGCCACGGTGAAAAAGGCCCAGACTTTAGATCTGGGGCCCACGGCAAGCAAGTTGGTAGCTGGGAAGGCGTAAAGCACAGATACACTTGTGTAGAGTGCCATAACCCCCATGCTCCCAAATTTCCACAATGGAAAGCTGATCCCCCCCCTATTCACCCCAACCGTAAAACAGGGGCCAAACATTGAAAAAGAAATCCTTAGAAAATAGACTTGGTAAAGCAATGGAAAACTCCATTGGCAAACAAGTAAAAAGACGATCTTTCTTACAAGGCCTAGCCACGGCCGCAGCGGCTTCTGTCATACCTGTCAAAAAAGCGCAGGCCTTCTCCTTTGCGAAGTTTTTTCAAAAACATTACAAAGAGATGGACGCTGAAGATAAGAAAAGTGTATTTGCCAGGATCCAAAAAGAAGCAAAAGAGAAGTATCAAAGAGATGTGACAATTTCTGATCCTGAAGTTATTGAAGGTGTGAAGTTTGCTTATTGTCTTAATCTCTCAACTTGCAATGGCTCAAGAAAATGTGTCACTGCATGCGCTGAAGAGAATAATATTGATCCTCAAATTGGTAGCTATATTAAAGTTCTTGAAATGCCCATTGGGAGCATGAACCTTGAAAAAGGGACCAAGTACTATCAAGGCGACTCTGTTCCCGAATCTGGAAAGTTTTATATGCCAGTACAGTGTAATCACTGTGATGCCCCTCCATGTACTAAGGTTTGCCCTGTAGAAGCCACTTGGAAGGAAAAAGATGGCCTTGTGGTAGTGGATTACGACTGGTGTATCGGATGTCGCTATTGCCAAGCTGCTTGCCCTTACGAGGCCCGACACTTTAACTTTAGAGAACCACAACTTGACCGTACAAAAATAAATACTGAGCAGTCCTACCTATCTAATAGAGTCAGACCTAAAGGCGTCATGGAGAAATGTACTTTTTGTCTCCACCGAACGCGAAATAAACAGTATCCAGCTTGCCTTGAGGCATGTCCCACAGGGGCCAGAAAATTTGGCAACATACTTGATGAAAAAAGTGAAGTTTACCAAATTCTTAAAACAAAAAGAGTATTTGTACTTAAAGAAGAGCTCAATACCATGCCACAGTTCTTCTACTACTTTGATTAGGATCTATAGAAATGGCACAGTATCTTACATTTTGGGTAGCAATGATTAAAGAGGCCTTTACTGGTGATAAGAGATATTTCACCTGGCTCGGCGGTCTTTCTGTTTTCATTTTATTTGGAATGGTGGCCTACTATTTTCAATTTACCCAAGGCCTTGAAGTGACAAATCTCTCCGATCAAGTCAGCTGGGGAGTCTATATTGCCAACTTCACCTTTTTAGTAGGCGTAGCAGCGGCAGCAGTTCTACTTGTGGTACCGGCCTATGTATTTAAAATGAAATCGGTCAAAAAGGTTGTCCTTCTAGGTGAGCTTTTAGCGGTATCCGCCATTGTCATGTGCATGCTCTTCATTATGGTTGATATGGGTAGACCGGACCGCTTTTGGCACGTCATTCCCTTTATTGGCAGACTCAACTTTCCAAAATCCGTTTTAGCATGGGACGTTGTGGTACTAAACGGCTACCTACTATTAAACCTCCACATCCCAGGATACTTACTCTATCAACTCTACCTTGGGAAAAAACCACACCAAAGCTATTACCTTCCTTTTGTCTATACATCCATTTTTTGGGCCGTCAGTATTCACACTGTAACCGCCTTTTTATACAGCGGACTCGGCGGAAGGCCTTACTGGAATGCTGCCATATTAGCGCCAAGATTTCTCATATCGGCCTTTGCAGGTGGTCCACCTCTTCTGATTATTATTTTCACTGTCATCAATCATTTTTACAAAGATTTTGATATTGAAGAAAGTGTATTTGATCTGTTGAAAAAAATTACTGCCGTCACACTACCTATTAATATGTTTTTATTAGGTTGTGAATTATTCAAAGAATTCTATACAGACAGCACTCATGTAGCTTCTGCCAAATATCTTTTCTTTGGTCTTCACGGGCACCACTTGCTAGTTCCCTATATTTGGGCAGCAATTGCATTTAGCAGTATTGGAATGGTGATATTTTTAATGCCAAAATATAGAAATCAACAGAGACTTGTTTTAGGTGGCAGTGTTTTAATTATTATAGGGATCTGGATTGAAAAAGGCATGGGACTTATTATTCCAGGCTTTGTTCCCTCTCCTCTTGGAGACATAGTGGAGTACACTCCCTCGGCCCATGAGTTTTTTATCTCTCTTGGAATTTGGGCAGCGGGCGCTATGATCTTTACGCTGATGGCGAAGTCAGCTCTGGCCATTAGTTCAGGAAAATTAAGAAAGTCATAGTTTTTTATCTCATTCAATGAAAATTTCATAATAGAAATCAAAATATTTTCTAATAATTCTCTTTTTTTTTCTGCATCAACTCATTCTAGTTTTCCATTTGATTTATAGAATTTAGTTAAGGGGAATTTAAAAATGGGGGCACCATGGAGAGGAGAGAGAATCTAAAGTATGCAGAAAATGTTGAAAAGTTTAAAGGTTTAGATTTCTTAAGAGAAGAAATTGATGGACCTGTTGTCGTGGCTCCGGGAGGAAAACTTGAGGGTCTGCTGAAGAAGCATCATGAAGTCTTTGAGGATTTACAATTTAGAGGTGAAACGCTGGGAGGAATTATGATTAGATGCCTTCTCATAAGTTTTCCTCTATCATTTTTTGTTTATCCGCTTTTCGGCTACCACATGCTACCTTCATTTCTGGTTGTATTTATTTTGAGCGTAGTCGTTTTGGCCATTTTAAGGTCCAGCTCAATTAAAAAACTTGCAGACATACATTCTCAGATGCGAGAAGAATTACAAAATCAACTGGACTCTAAACTTTTACACTAAGAATTTGCAGAAGACTTCTGACAGGAGTCTTCTGCTCTACCACCTTTGCTTTTTTGAATTAGCATGGCCTTTTAATAATCCATCAACTGAGCTGCCTACAATTTTCACTCTAAATCTCTGACCACTTTTCAAAAGTGTGCTTGCAGAATTTAAAATATAGGAATTCTTTTTTAATCCGTTGATTTTTTTAATGACTTTTTTACCAGAATAAAGAAACAAGTCATAATTGAGCGGGTTACCTGCATCTGGGTTTTTAACTTTCCAGCTTACACCCAAGGAATCACTTGCTAGATTTTTTGTAAGGCGGGTGAGCGCAATTTTAGGTTTTTTATAGCGGTGAACGAGCTCTCCATAAGCTTTACCTTTAACGGAAACTTTTTTTAATTTTCCCGTCACGTGAATACTGCCCTCCCAAAAATCTCCCCCTAATGGAAAGTTCACCATTTGATGTTCAAAATCAGGAGTCAAGTTGATATCAAGCCCCCACGCAGGCACAACTACTTTCCAGCCCATAGACATGACATGGCCACTGTCAGGGTCTTTCCAATATTTAACCCTTGTAAATTCCACATCTTCAGTTTTTGCCCATTTGCCATCGGGATAGTAAATCTCAATGCCTCCATGCTTTCCATCTTTGGGTCTTTGATACTTTCTATTAAAAATATTGCTGATCATGATATCACTTCCATCGTCGAGCTGAATGCAAAACCATTCATAGGACTCAAAAGTTCTAAGTCCCTCGACAGGAGAAATAAGAAATGGACCCCATTGATGATCCATCCAAGCAATACCAGAAAAGCCTTCTTTTATCCCGGCGTAGTCGAGAACTCCCTTCACATCTAACCTTGTATTTGAATAATACCAACTCTTCCCGCTACTCCCCACATCAACATAGCCACTTCCTCCCACCATAAGAGGTGCTTTAGTAGAACGAAGTGATGCCATAACGTTCATATCCTTGTGATGAGTTTTCAACTCATACTCAAAAGGGATAAGATTTCCTGCACCATCTTTTTTAGTCCGCATATAGTCTTTCCCAAACTTTGTATTTTGAGTCAGATCTAACCTCTTGGTTGATGCTTTTAAAATCCCCATGGCAGTTCCACTGGAGTGTGTTTTCTTAGTGACATTGGTAACAGTGAAAAATCGAAATAAGTTATTAAAATGGGTCACCAAAATTGAATATTGATCCCCACTAATATCTCCCTTCACGTGCATCACTACATACCACCACTCAAGGTCTGGAACCCATGGGTGGTTTCCCTCATCATCTGGAAAAACAATCGATGATTTTTTTGACTGGTAGGGATAATTTTTCCAAGTCTGCGAATAGGCAGATTGAAAACCATAAAATAGTATGCACGTAACGATCAGAAGTATTTTCATTTTACACCCTATAAGCTAAATCTTAAAAATTGGAGAAAAGTTCTATATTTTCATTTAAAAGAGAAGTCAGACCATAGTCTTTGTCACTTCCATACTCAATTCCGCCATACTTTGTCGTAAGCGTATCAATTAGCTCCCACTTGCCTATAAGGTACCTTGGTCTCTTATACAGCTTAACTTTGATTTCACCCGTAAGAGTCTCATAGTCATGAAATACTTTTCCTTCAGGAGTCACAAATTCTAGGTCCATAAATTGGTCTTTGGGAGCAGATGCCACAATTTCAATTTTATATTTTCTGTTTAAACCTAGAACTTCCCATTTTCCAAATTTAATATTAACTCTCACTAGATCTAAGTCATTGGGACGAAAGTGATACTCAACTCCCTTATGCTTTAGCCCGATGGCCACACCTTCAATGGGCTCCACTTTTCCAAAGAATTGGGGTTTTCCCCCGCCAATGGCAAGAGCGGTTTCGGAGTGTCCTTCGAAGTGATTCGAGACTATCCATGTCCACCACTTTGGAAAGGAGTGTCCCCAATTTCGATCTTGATAACAAGGAGCATCTGTAAGTTTAGTGACTTCAGCGCCAACAGTAATAGTCCCATTACAAAGTGCATCCGCCTGGGCAGGATACCACTCAATATTGGTTATCATCTTTCCTGTTGCCCATCCTGTGGCATTAAAGGACCACTTCTTAGTAACATCCACATCCCATTTAGCAATTTTTCCACTCTTATCAATTATTGAGCCATAGATTTTTTTGTCAGTGGCCATATTCGAATCAATTGCAACAAAGGTTTTATCGTAGCTACTAGAAAAATTAGATATGGGAAAATGCTCTTCAAGATTTAACTTATTTTTAAAATCTCCCATTCCCACATATGAGCGAGTCCCCTTCATGGTACCGGCATCGTCCCATGGATTAACAATCCCATAAACAAAGAAGAAGGATTTGGAAGTTTTAGGGTCGACGACCTTGTAATACCACCACTCATACCAGGGATCGCGATCAACTTTCCCATTATTTTTATTAACGTTTTTTCTATTCCATTTATAGGTGTTGTGAATATCAACTGAATATGCGCTTTGAGACAATGCTAGCAAAATGCCAACACTAAATAGTATCCATACTTTCATGAGTCCTCCCTAACAAAAATAATTCATAGAATTGTAGCAAGTGGATTTAAGAGAGAACCTGACTTACAGCATAGAAATCGCTAAATGATAGATGATTTAAGTAGTAATACTACCCGACCATCCCGCTCAGCCTTCAACTTGGGTGATTTCCTTCAATGGAAGTTGGTATCTCCATTACAAAACAGGTATTTTTGAGATTGCAGTCAAGGAAGAGGTCGCCCTTTTGCTCTCTCATAAAAGACTTAGAAAGAGAAAGCCCAAGACCTGTGCCTTTGCCAACTCCTTTTGTCGTAAAGTATGGGATAAAGATCTTCTTTTGAAGTGTGGAAGAAATTCCACCGCCACTATCAATCACCTTAACAAGAAGGTTTTTGCCTTTTTTCTCTACTTCAATTTTGATCCATTTCTTATCCAACTCTTTCACGGCATCAATGGCATTACCCATTAAGTTTAATAGAACTTGTTCAAACTGAATTTGCTTGCAAACAATGGCCACAGGCGATGATTTTGCGTATTGAAGTGTTATTCCGTGGGCCTTAATTTTTTGCTTACAAAGAGAGGTGACCTCATCAATCAATAGGTACACATCTTTTTGAGTGATTAAATCCTCACTGCTAGAGCTGCGAGACACATTTCTCATACCCTTTATGATGGTATTTATTCTCTTCATGGTTTTATTTAATTTCTTAAAATCATCTTGAATACTTTCGTCAGTTTGATTTTTTGAAGACTTTCTTCTCATAAGCTCAGTTGTGGTGGAAATAATTGTGAGCGGATTACTAATTTCATGAGCAATTCCCGCTGCCATTTCTCCCAAGGCCACAAACTTTTCTGATTGAATTAACTTTTCTCGGTCTTGTACAATATTTTTTATATTGCGGTCTTGGAGGAAAGCACCCAGAAGCAGTAGTTGGCAAATATAGAGATTATATAGCATGGGAGTGGAGCTCAAGAATTCGGCCTTGTGGCTAAAATAAAGCACAACAAAATTTGAGGACATACAAATTAGATATATAAAAAAAGCGTAACGAAATTTTATGATAAACGCTGCAATTGCTATGGGGATAGTCAAAAATAGCGTGGCCATACTATCCAGTGGATCTATGACATCAGTCAGTGCATAGAACAAAATTGCCGAATTAGAGTAAATACTGAAGGCAATAGCAGCCGCTAAGTGTTTTCCAAACCTGCACAATAGATAATTAAAAATTCCAACAATCGCTGAAATAAGAAGCACTGAGAAATAGTATGGACTATGATTGTCTGCATTTTGATAGAAACCAAAATCATAGAGAAAAATTGATAAAACAAAGAGTAAATTCATCAGCATAAATGTGGTGAAAGTCACATTCTGCCTCAAAAGCTCTTCTTCAGAGATTTCGCTAAATGGTGCCAGAATTTTTATCTTTAACCAATCCATCATGGGATTTATTCACCTATGGGGTTACTAACAATTGAGAAGGCCTCATCAAACCACCCCTAAGCTAGAGTTAAAAGTGAAAAAGTCAGGTTTTTCGTGATTTCGATACATTACTAAACTATTTTCAAAAAGGGTTCCTCTAGCCAAAAATAGTTGGCTTGCTGCAAAATATTTCTTCCCAATTTCACCTGGAAACCAACGTTCCAAGGCTTTGGAACGCTAGTTTTTGCTTAATCCAAAGAAGAATTAAACCGACGATAGAATAACCGTATCAGTTGGTTATTAGAGAGAGGATGTTTGTGAAGACCCCTAAAGCACAAATAAGTGCTCATATTCACAAGATATTTTCAATGCTTTGCATTGTCCTACTTCAGGCCTGTTTGGCCGTTCCCAAACTTTCAGAACATAAAAACCCCTTCGATGAGCTCACAAACAGAAGTGATGGAAAGGCCGAGGGAATAGTTGGTGCGGCAACTATAAATGCCAGTGGCAACTTAGTTATTCAAGGCAGCAAGCTGTCAGGAGTAAATGAGCTGAGCGTTGTATTTTCAAATGGAGTTAAGCAAAAATTTAGCATTATAAGTAAAACCGGAACCACCATAGTCGCAGGTGCTTTAAGCGCTTTCAGTGTCGCTGTGGGTTCGGCATTTAGTATCCTAATCTCAGACGCCAAAGGCGCCAGCACATTTCCAGTAACTGTGACCATGGCCGACGGAAGTATTGATGGTGCTAAGATTGCCCAGATGGGTGCAAGTAACGGAGATGTACTGGCCTACAATGGTGTCTCTGGAAAATGGGAGCCAACCAATTTAAATGGGATCACCTTTCAAGGGACATGGGATGCCAGGACTGCAGGCCAAGGTGGACCTGACATAGACCCTAGTGGAGGGCCAGTCTCGGGAGATTACTACGTGGTATCTCAAAGTGGTTCTCATTTAGTAGATGGAATCAATACTTGGGTTGCTGGAGACTGGGCCTTGTATGATGGAGGCGGAGCCGTTTGGACAAGAGTCCAAAGTGGCGGCGGAGTCATGAGCTTTAATGGAAGATCAGGAAATGTGTCTCCCCAAGCAGGAGACTATACTTGGGCCCAGATAAATAAGGCCACTTCTACTATTGATGATATTACTGATGTCGATACATCCACTGCGGCCCCCACCAATGGCCAAGTCTTAAAATGGAATAATGGAACAAGTAAGTGGGAGCCCGCAAACGACAGTGACTCAGGCTCTACCCTAGGGGCCAGCATTGAAACTGGTGAGATTACTGATGGCACCATCGACAATGCCGACGTTAATGCCGGCGCCAATATCGCCCTGACAAAACTTAATTGGACTGGATCATCTGTCGATGTTCTGGCCGATGTGGATACCACAACATCTGCGCCAACAAATGGGCAGGTCTTGAAGTGGAATAACGGGGCCAGTAAATGGGAGCCGGCCGCTGATAGCGATACTGTTTCTGCTCTTGGGGCAACTATAGAAACCGGTGAGATCACTGATGGCACCATCGACAATGCCGACGTCAATGCCGGCGCCAATATCGCCCTGACAAAACTTAATTGGACTGGATCATCTGTTGATGTTCTGGCCGATGTGGATACCACAACATCTGCGCCAACAAATGGGCAGGTCTTGAAGTGGAATAACGGGGCCAGTAAATGGGAGCCGGCAGCTGAT
>JABIHA010000113.1 GCA_018649885.1 Bacteriovoracaceae bacterium | reverse complement strand
ATCATTAACAGCGTGGTAAAGGCCTGGTTTTGAAATAGGCTCTGAGTGAAAGATATTTGAAAAAGCGGTTAGCATTGGTCCCATTAAATCGACTGTTCTAACATTTTTTTCTCTAGAGGTTTTTGCAATACATTCTCTAATCTCAGCATCGACCACAGTGTAAATTATCATGTCATGATGAATCGCCGCTTCTGTGAAAATCGAAGTGATTTGCTCTTTAGATCTTACATTTTTATAGCGAGTGAAATAGACGTCTTTGTCTTTAAATTGAGTGATAGTGGCGCGAGCAAGCGCAGTTGCTGTCTCACCTGTACCATCTGAAATTATTATGACTTTGAGGGCATTCTGCCCAGCATTTGTATCGTTCATCTAAGCTCTCATTTTGTAGGTTGAATAGTATGAGAGAGTGGAGCATTTGAAAAGGATCTGCACGGTAGGGTGGGGATTTTTTGCTCTTCGCTGCGCCTCCCCCACGTGAGGTCGGCATTTGGTAAGGGGAGCGGTGGCCTCATGTGACATTGCTGTATAGTGGCCGCCCCCTGAATTAATGAATCTTTAGTTGAATGTAACTTTTTTAATACCAATAACTTTTCCAAATATTTTCTTTGCCTTCATATTTATTTTGGTAAAGGTATTTCCATCATCATCTTTGGCCACCCAGCTATCACCTAGGCGATCTACCGTAAATGTTACTGATCCATAGGATTTTGAAAGGTAGCTTTTTAAATATTTTAATGTGATCGTTCCTCCATTATGAGCAGCAAAATTATCACTACTCATGGAAACGACCACGGTCTCTTTTTGTACTTTTAATACGATTCCTTTTTTTAATTTGGCAATAAGGTAGTTTACCGATTTTGCATATCTTGGACTGCCAGATTTTTCCTCAGATTTATAAACGTCTCTGAAAAAACTTTTGACATCAGATTTTCCGTCTAGCTTTAAATGCATTTTTGAATAGTTGGTTGTATTTGAGGAATGTATTGAGCAAAGAAAAGTTTGGCTTCCTTTTTTATCCTCTGCAAAACTATTTTGGGAAAATGTGAATAAAATTGAAAATAAAATTAAAAAAACGCAGTTTCTCATACAAATCCTTTTGTTTTAAACTGACATGAAACTATCTACTGTATCTGTGACTTCCTTAATATCTGTTAATGGGTTAAATGTACGTTTTGGTTTTATTTTATTAAACCAAGTTCTTTGTGACTTTGCTAATCTTCTAGTCGCAATTAATATTTTTTCTTTGAGATCATTGGTGGATGTTAATTTTCCATTAAGGTAGTCTTGCATTTGTTTGTATCCTACACTTTGCAAAGGCTTCTCTTCTCCTGTAAACCCAGAGTTTAGTAAAGACTGTACTTCCTCTTTAAAACCATATTCTAACATATTTTCTATTCTTTCTTTAATGACTTTTTGATGATCACTTTTGGGAATGTCGAGGTAGAGATGAAGTACCTCCCAACCTTTGTTTATAGCAAACAAATATGGTCCGCCATTTTCTTTCTTTTGAGCTAGCGCAGTTTTTGAGTCACTGAAGCTTTGCCCGGTTGCCCAGTAGTGTTCAAGCGCCCTTCGCACTCTGTAGTGATCGTTTGAGTGGAGCTTGTTCATTGAGGTCGGGTCTACAATTTTGAGTTCCTCTATAAATGGCGAAATTCCGCAGTCCTGATAGAGTTTGTCAGAACGCTTACTAATCTCTATCGGCGTAGTCTGTGAGTCGTACATTCCCTCTAAAATTGTTTGAAGATAAAACCCTGAGCCTCCAACTAGTAGGGGAGTGATATTTTTTTCTAAAAGTGTTTCAATAATTGGGATCACATTTTTAAAAAAAGTAGCGGCGTTGATAGGTCGTTTAATACTTTCAGTACCTATTAGGTGGTGGGGGACGCCATCCATCTCCTGAGTTGTAGGTTTTGCTGTTCCTATTGAAAGTTCACGATAGAAAAGTAGTGAATCAAAATTAATAATCTCGAGACCATGTAGTTTGGCAAGTTTGATGCTTGTACTTGTTTTGCCTGAAGCTGTGGGTCCTGAAAGGACAATGATCTTTTTCACTGGTTTAAGGCCTTGCACTTTCTTGTTGATTTAGGTGTCCTTTAAAAAACTTTTCCAATTGTTGGTCACTTATCTCAAGAGTTGCCCCTTCGAGTTCAGCATCAGATCTACCAAGCTTCTCCCAAAACACTGAGGGGATATTAGTTTCGCACAGGTAATTTGAATAGAGCTTAAGAAAAACATCTAGATTGAGAGACGATCCATTCTTGGTCTCACAAAGTAGAATATTTCTTAAAACTTGATGGTTTTCTAAGTCTTCTAGGCCCGTTGGAACACCTCTGAGCACAAGAGTAGTAGAGTCAAGTCGATCAACTTCAAATCCAAAATAGTTGATTTGTTCAAGTAGGTGATCAACATCTTTTTCAAGTTTTATTGGCTCGCTAATAATCAGTGGTGTTTGCCCTCCTTCACTTATTGGCAGAGAATGTTCCTTGTAAATGGTTTTCAGATAATTAGAAATCATTGTTGGAGTGTGAACGAGAGTTGAATAATCATTCTTGTAATAAAAAGAAAATTTCTTTGTTAATTGATGAAAATGCTCCAAACCATTACAGATATCTTGCTCACTTGTATGGGCAAAACCTGACCATCTATTTGGTTTTAAATCACCTATATATTGATCAGAGGCAGGTAGAGACATCTCCTCTAGCTGATTACTGTTATTAGCTATTTTACTTTTTCTTACTTGGTTAAGTAATTTTTGGATTGAACCATGAATTAGTGAATAAATAAGAGAGGGTTTTTCAAACTTCACCCTACTTTTATCAGGGTGAACATTTACATCGATATGGGAGGTGGGAACCGAAAGTTTCAGGTAGTAGGATCCAGAGCTTCCAAATCCCCATAGTGGCTCGAGTGTTCTGACTATATGCATATGGAGGGCCCTATCTTGTATGATCCTGCTATTGGCAATGATGTATTGGTATTTTCCTGAGGTGCTTTTACTCGAATTAGAGGCAATAAATCCATTTACCTTATAACCTTCATATTCAAAATCAATTTCAGCAACCTGGGACTCTTTATGTGCTTTTTTAAAAAATACAATTTCAGCGCGCTTTTGGGCAGACGAGGTTGGATATCTTAATTTCTCATCGTCATCCATTTTTAAAGTGAAGCTAATATTTGGATAGGAGAGTATATGCCCGTAGAAAAATTTTAAAAGGGCATTTTTCTCCGAATTTTTTGATTTTACAAACTTCAACCTTGCCGGGGTATTAAAAAACAAATCTTTAATAAAAATGGAAGTTCCAGGTTTTGAAATTTCAGCCTCAATATGTGAGGTGATCTGAGCCCCATTTATTTCTATTTTCCCACCCTTTTGATCACTCTTTTTACTACGGCAGGTAATTTTTGAGATTGACGAGATTGAAGCTAGAGCTTCGCCTCTAAAGCCAAAACTATCCAGGGTAAATAGATCTTCAAATTTTCCAAGCTTTGAGGTTGTGTGCCTATAAAAAGCGATGGGAAGCTCTTTCCAGTCTATTCCGTGGCCATCATCTTCAACTTTAATAAGAGAAAGTCCGGAGTCTCTGATTTCAACATCAATTTTTCCTGGGTCTGAGTCAATTGCATTTTCCAGCAATTCTTTTAAAACATTCGCCGGCCTCTCAATGACTTCCCCAGCTTTTATTTGGTTGATGAGATGCTCATCTAGCAGTTTTATGGATTCATTATTCATCTAAAAATACTTAACAAAAGAAGTATGGATCACCAATATAAATCCCATATTATGCAGAGCAAAATCAGCTAGTTAGAGGTTTAAGGCAGGCCCTTTTGCTCCGATAAGACATTTACACAAGGCTTTGTTTGGAGAAGAGATGTTAAAAGTTGTGCTGGTCTTTTTCGCAGTGGTCACCAATTCCGTTGAAACGTGGGCCCACAGAAATAGATTGAAAGCGAAAGTTTCCATTACTAGAAGTGCTTCTATTAAGGCACTTAAAGAGTGTAGTAGGCAGAGCTCGAAAATTAAAAAATGTATGAGAAAAGACATCGGTTATGAGTCTTGCTTTGAAAAAACGGGACTACTCGATTGTGCTGAGATGTCTTGTCGTAAAAGTATTTGTGGTGGAAATGATTTTGGAGAAATTGGAAAGTGTAGCAGCTACGCAAATTCTGACGCTGTCGAAGGATTTGATGATAGTGTAAACTATTGTATAGAAATATTAAAACATCAGGTGAGAAGTGAGTTTGGGTATAGATAGCTACCTATTTGGAGACTACAGATGAGTAAGATTTTTTTTCAATTATTAATGGTTTTGATTTTTTCGGCGCTAGCGATTCAAAATACTGAAGGCCGAGGTAGAAAAAGATATTGGAAAAACCAACAAAACTATAAAGAGAAAAGAAAGAAGGTCGCAAAAGAAAAAGAAGTTACGATGACTCCATGTGAAAAAATGGATCATGATATGAGCCGAATTCGAAATAAGCTTGAAAAAAATGGTGTTGGATCTCAAGAAATAGATCAATACTTAATGGCCGCAGATGATTCCTCTAGAAAAGAAATTAACACTACTGCTTGTGCCAGCGCTTTTTCTACTAATGTGGGGAAAGAGAAAAAATGTCGAGTTTATATGAAGGATTTGGGTAGTTTGAAAAGTGATTATAGTGCTAGTTGCGAATAAAATTTAAACCTCAAATTCAGTTTCATTTTTTTACCTTTGCCTTTTTATTGGGTGTTGGCGGTTGCCCTTGCCCTCTCTAGAAATTCTTCGCTTCTAAATAAAATTTTCAATATTCCAGTTCTTTCTAAAAAAAGGTCTTTCAATTTTTAGAAATCTACTCAGGTTAGCTCATTTTAGAGACTAGTAATAATTATCCTTGGGAGGGCAAGGGCAACCGCCGAACTCCAACAGAAAGGTGAAAGCGAAGGAAAAAAAGGAAATATAGCTATAAGGGGAAGGACTTAGCCATCTTCACGAAAGAAGTTTACCTGGTTTCGGCCGCCTTCTTTTGATTTGTAGACGGCATTGTCAGCTCTCTTAAAGAGATCTGTGCCATCTTCGACACCTTTACGGTAGTCGGCAACGCCGATTGAGGCAGTCACTGGAAGGGTTTGACCATCATATTTAAAGTCGTGCTCTTCAATGAGTTTTCTAAGCCTTTCTGCTATTTCGAATCCGTGTTTTAGATTTGTTTTTGGGAGTAAAATAACAAATTCTTCACCGCCGTAGCGCGAGAATACATCTTCGTCTCTCACACCATTTTTTCTGATAATGGAAGAGAGCTCTTTTAATACATAGTCACCAGCATCATGGCCAAAGTTATCATTTAGATTTTTGAACAAATCTAGGTCAAAAACAATTAGGCTGAGTGGGCTGCCAGTTACTTTGCTCTTTCTTACCTCTAGATCACATTTTTTGTTAAAGTAAGTTTTGTTATAGGCTTGGGTAAGGCCATCCGTATTGGCATCTTTTTGTAATTTATCATAAGCAAGTCTTTCAGGATCACCTTTTGGAAGAAATCTAAAGGCGATACTCCCTAATTTGATTACCGCGCCCTTTGTAAGGGGGGTAGGTCCTTCAAGCTTGTCATTATTTAAGTAGGTTCCATTTGCAGATCCACAGTCTTCAACTTTAACAGAGTCATCATCCACTGTTACTTGAAGATGCTTTCTTGAGATGCCATCAAACTCGATAGTGTAAGTGTTTTCTGTGCTACGACCAAAAGTTGTGACCCCATCGGGAAGGTCAAACAAGGTTCCGTTTAGCTCGCCTCCTTCTGTTATGAAAGCAGCGGGCTTTTTTTGGGCCTCTAAATCTGATGCATTCAAGGCCGCATGGATATCTGTAATTACAATTGTGGAGTCGTCAGACATGGAGTCTCCTACCTCTATCTTTTATTATACTTGCATAGAAATTTTATCTTATAAGGGTGCCTTACATCAAGAAGCAAAAGTTTACACGGCTTTACAAGTAATTTACTCATAATCACAAGTACCATAACCATACAAACAAGCGATTCCCTCGGTATCACCCTTTGAGAGCTTATTTGGGTGGAAAAGAGGTAGTGAAGTGCTTGTTATTGACTTCAATGTGGCCTGAGCGTTATTAGAAAAAGCATATTTTGTATAATGCATGATCGAGTCATAATCGTATGATCCTGAATCCGATCCTTTTGATCCGACTTGTAGAAAATTGTAGCGTTTATCTTCAGTAATATTACACCAAAGTATTTCTACATATTCATCTCTATCAGCTCTTCCTTGCTCATGCCATAGGCCCAGCGCATGGCCAATTTCATGAATTGCTTGGGGAAGTCCGCATCCATCATCAAGAGAAATATTTTGTTTACCTCCCATCATGCCAACTTGTGACCAACAGCCATCGTCTTTTATAAATTCTACATAATTGGATTCAGAAACTCTTTTTTTGAAGACGATTTCGCCTCCTGTTTTATCCTGCCAATGTTCAATTGCATCCTCTATATCATCAACGTCATTGTCGTCGATACTGCTGTCAATGGTGTAGTAGACAATTCCATCGGTCCAGGTTTTTCCTACTCTAATTAAGCTTTTGGGAGTAAGTTTTCCTTCGCCAACCTTTATATCTCCTTCAATGAAAACACCTGACTTTGTTTGTTCATATGGGTAGATGATTTTATTGCCCAGTCGATCTTTAATCGTGACCTTTTCCGCTGACGTTGAATACTTTTTAAGAGCATCGAGGCTACATTCCTCATGATCTTTACCATCTGGATTACATGAAACTAAAAGAAATAGAATTGCTAAACAATAGACTGTTTTTTTCACTGTGTGCTCCCTTGTGTAGGGATATTTTCTCTAAGCTAATTTATTTGGGCCAGTAGGCACATGCTGCTGGTAGTGTAATATTAGATACCTTCAAGCCATTCGAGAGCATATTTTTTTCCGGCTTCCACTCCTGGCTGGTTGAATGTGTCTATTCCTAGGTGGTGACCCATTAAAACAGTAAGGGACTCGAAAAAAATTATTGACTGTCCTAGATGAATTTCATCACATTTGTTGAAGACCAGCTTTGCAAAAGGTCTGTTATCACTTTCAATTGCCTTTATTGTTCCCTCAAGCTCTGCAGTCATAAGTTGAGATAGGCTAAAAGGAGATAATTGCTCTAATACCGGTGTTTCTTGCCCACAAGAAAGTGGATAGTCATGGGTGAACTTTTCAATCCCTATAAAGATAATAAATTTGTCGATTGGCCCCTCTTTAAAAAGTTGCATCTGGGAGTGCTGATCAGTCGCCCCGAATGCTGAAATAGGGGTAAGTCCTAGATTTAGTGTTTTTCCTTCGAGGTTTTCTTTTTTTCCAAGTGATTCGGCCCAAAGTTGAACAAACCAGGAGGAGAAATTTCTTAATCTTGAAGAGTAGGGCATAAGAACTGTTTGATTTACATTTTTCTCTAAGGCGTTTTTTAGGCCACTGAATAAATCAATTAGCAGAGCGTACTCACTCGTTTTAGAGCTAATAGCATCTGCCATACTTTTTGCACCCTCTACAAGAGAGTCAATATCAATACCTGCAAATAGGGCAGGTAATAGTCCCGCTGGAGAGAGGACTGAAAACCGCCCACCGACATTACTAGGAATAGGTATACAATCAATTTGATGGCGTTTTGCAAGCTCTCTTAGCTGGCTTGTTTTTGGGTCAGTACAAAAAACAAAGTAGTCTCTTAGCTCGCTATCTTCTACGCCCCTTGATTTTAAAAAGTTAAGAATTATGGCAAGTATCGCGTTTGTCTCAACAGTACCACCAGATTTACTGACGATGTAAAAAAGAGTGTCTTCTAAATTACCAATAGATTTCAATTGCCTGTGTATTTCGTCTGGATCTATATTGTTAATAAATGTAAATTGTCGATCTATGCTTTCACAGGCAAGTGCACCAACTAACATTTCGGGACCAAGTGAAGAGCCTCCAATCCCAACATGCACAAATGTCTTTTTAAAAAGAAATTTTTGATAAACCACTTTGCACTGTTTGATGTGTTCAGTGGATTCTTCTAATCTAAAAAAACCGACATCTTCTCTATTTAAAATTTTAAAGAAGTCTTCTATAAACTTTGGAGAAATATTTGAATTTTCTGAAGTCGCATAACTCGGTAGAGATAAATTTAAGCTCACTATGAGTATTCCTTTTTTAGCATGCGTGAAATAACTACACGTTGAATTTGGTTAGTGCCTTCGACAATTTGCAGAACCTTTGCGTCCCTCATGAATCTTTCAAGAGGAAACTCACTAGTGTATCCAACTCCGCCCATTATTTGAACAGCATCAGTTGTGACTGACATGGCAGTATCTGTGGCCTTCAATTTTGCCATGGCAGCAATTTTTTGATCATTTATTCCTGCATCAAAATTCGTTGCAGCTTTTTGTACTAAAAGTTCAGAAGCCGTAATTTCACAGGCCATATCGGCCATCATGAATTGAAGGCCTTGAAATTCAAAAATAGGTTGGTTAAATTGTTTTCTGGTTAAGGAGTATTTTACAGCTTCATCAAGTGATCTTTTAGCAAGTCCAGTTGCAATGGAAGCGATAGTAAATCTCCCTCTGTCCAGTGCGCTCATAGCAATATTGAATCCCAAACCTTGGCTTCCTAAAATATTTGATTTGGGTATTTTACAATTTTCAAATATCAACTCTCTGGTAGGAGAGGCCTTGAGGCCCATTTTACTTTCAAGTTTTCCAAACTCAAAACCACTTTGACCATTTTGGACGATAAAAGAGCTGACCCCTTTTGGTCCATCTGCTCCACTTCTTGCCATTACGACATATGTTTTTGCAACTCCACCTGAAGTTACCCACATTTTACTGCCATTTAAAATATAGTCTTCACCCTTCAAAGTTGCTTTAGTCCTAAGAGAGGCTGCATCAGAGCCGGATCCGGCTTCTGAAAGTGAGAAAGCACCAATTTCTTTCCCAGAAGTTAATTCTGGAAGATATTTTTGTTTTTGTTCTTCGCTTCCGTATGTATCAATCATTGATTGAACCATTGTGGAGACTGATAGTGTTACTGCGTATGATGCAGAGAATTTGGCAATTTCTTCTAAGACGACTATAAGCTCGCTATAACCAAGGCCTGCTCCTCCATACTTTTCTGGAAGTACAATGCCGCAAACTCCGAGCTCACCTAAGCCTCGGTATATATCCATATTAAATTTGCTTTCACCATCATCTTTTTCAGCTGTAGGCTCAATGTTTTTGATGCAAAATTTTCTAACTTGTTCGACAAGTTCAAGATGTAGTCCACTAGTCATAATTAACTCATTTTTTGAAGAGAATCTTTAAGAAGCTGTTTAGCGATAATCATAATCATCACTTCATTTGTCCCAGCCCCAATTTCGTTGAGTTTGTTATCTCTCATATATCTTTCAACTGGAAACTCTCTTGAGTATCCATAACCACCGTGGAGTTGAATAGCATCAAGGGCAATTTTAGTAGTCATTTTTGGGATTGCTAGTTTGACCTGAGCTGCTAGAACTCTTGATCTCGCAGGACTGACATTTCCTTCGTCATAACTTTTGGCAGTGGTATAGAGAAAACTTCTCATCATTTCAAGCTCTGTAGTCATTTCAGCGATCATTTTTTGAACGAGCTGAAATTCACCGATAGACTTTCCAAATTGCTTTCTTTCATTAGCATATCGAAGACATTGTTCAACACATGCTTTTGCTATTCCCAGTGAAAGGCCTGCGATAGTAATTCTTTCAAGCTCGAGGTTTCTCATCATGTGGTAAACAGAGTCACCCTCTTCTCCTACCCTATTACCAACTGGGACTTTTGCATTTTCAAAAATTAGCTCACCTGTAGGGGAAGCCTTCATCCCCATTTTGTGAATGGGATTTCCTGTGCTGTATCCTGGCATGGTTTTGTCAAAAATAAATGTTGTGAGATCTTTTTTATGATCGCCAGTCCTGGTGTAGACATAGGCTACGTCACTATTTTGTGCATTGGTGATCCACATTTTACTGCCATTAACTGTGTATGAATCGCCATTCAACTTTGCTTTTGTTTGGATACCAATGGCGTCAGAGCCATAGCCTGGCTCACTCATTCCCATGCAACCAATCTGCTCGCCTGTAATTAGCTTTGGTAGATATTTCTGCTTTTGTTCTTTTGAGGCATTTTTATCGATGTTATTTACACATAGAATTGAGTGGGCCAAATACGAAAGAGTAGTTGATGCACAAGCCTTGCCAAATTCTTCCATCACAATGGTTGCAGATGTTGCCCCGAGGCCTGCTCCTCCATATTCAGGATCTGCAGTGATGCCTAAAAGTCCAATTTCGCCCATCTTTTTGAAGGCCTCTAAATTGAAAGTTTCAGTGTTGTCTAGCTCTGCGGCTTTTGGTGCCAATTCTTTTTGAGCAAAGCTCTGGCAAACGTTTTGAAGCTCTTTTTCTTCTTGTGAAAAAAACCACATTTTCTTCCCCTAAGACAAATTAGTTTAACTTTGGCTTATAGCAACAAAATGGGGGAGTGGGCAAGACGCACAGGGGAGGTGTTACTCAAATTTTAGGGTCAATTCCAGTTCTAGGGACTTTAGAAGGGATTCCATTTGGACTTTGAAAGCGCCGCTGCCATAGGTTTTGTAGAGCCCAAGTAGTATTTCTTCAACCTTGGACTGATCAAACTCATGATTATAGAGCTCTGAAACAAATGAGTGGATAATTTGAAAGGCCCCAGATAGCGGAGAGATATGTTTCTCGGCAATTCCTTTGGGAAAACCACTACCATCAATTTTCTCATGATGCTGGAAGATAATAGTTTCCACATCGGCTGGAAAACTCTTTATTTTTCGAATCATTTCTACTGTTTTTTCAGGATGCTCCTTAAATTTCTTTCTTTGTTCAAGTGAGAATTCTTTAAGAAGTGGTGAGTTAATGTCATCAATCATAGCAAGGTTTGGGTCGTCTATTGTGATGTCATGAAAAATAGCTGCCAGTGTAAGCTTTTTTGCAATTTCATCTCTGTTTTTCCAGGGCAGTTCCATGCACATTGAAGCACTTAAGCAAGATATTAAATAAGAGTGATCATAAAGATAATCTCTATTTTCTCTCATTTTTAAAAATAAACCATATATATCTTCTTCTTTAGTTATGAGTGCTTCGATTTCTTTTACATAGGCTTCTGCAAGTTCAACTGCCAACTTGCTAATACCAACATTTTTTGCAAGATCGTGGATGAAAGCGTGGGTTGTGAGTAAGGCCTCTTCTTCCTGACCTTCTTTCCACTGAGATTTATCAAGAATTAAAAATGGTGTATGAAATTGGCCACAAGCAAAGTTTTCAAAATCTTCATTTCTAATATAGAGATGATCGAGCTTTTTCTTTGAATATTTTTCTATATCTGAACGCGAATATTGCTCATTATTATTGATAATTTTGACATATTTTATATCTGAAAGCTTTAGGTAGATATCACATAGAGATTTATTAAATCTCCAAAAATTGGCAATCCTTACTTTTCTGTAGCTGGCGTTGTTGGAATCTTCAGCAAGGTCTTGGTGAATACGCGAAATCTTTTTTTGAAAATCTGCCACTGTGAAAGGAGTTTGGATATAACATATTTTGTTATTATCCTTGAATTCATCTTCATCTGTTATGACTAAAACTGGGCAGCTTGAATTCATTTTTTTTAGCTGTTCATTAAAATCGTTTTGTGCCATCTCATCAGCAGAAGCCTGCAATACCACAAAGGTAATAGTGTCATTCATTTCAATTTCTTCAATGGCTTCAGATATATTTGTGTACTCGATGATCAGACTGGTATCAAAGAGGTTTTCAAGGATGAGTATGCACTTGGCCCTTAGGCCATTGTCCTCTCCTACTACTAAAAGTTGACTAGAATAGTCCATCTTCCCCTGCCTTTTTTACTAAAAATGGATTTATCATTATTTGTCATTATAATTCTAATACAAGGAAATAGGTGAGATGAAAATTTACCACATTGCAGCTAAGGTTGAGTATAATAATTCACTTCAAGGTACGGACTACAAGCCGGTAATATTCCAAAAAATGGGATTCATTGGGTGTGCATTACCGGATCAAATATTGACCGTGGCCAATACGATTCTAAAGGATGCACAAGATTTAATTATTTTAAGAATAAATACTGTGAACCTGACCTCACCGGTTGAGTACCGTGTTCCCTATGAAACACCTCTGGCCACCACTGAGTTTCCGCATATTATGGGTCCATTAAATATCAGTGCGGTAGAGAAAACATTCCCTTTTGAAAGGGATTCGGATGGGCATTTTGTTCTTCCCGAAAACTTAGCTGATTAGAAGACAAGGATAAATAGCTTGGGACAATTAAGTTCAACAGACCGTAAATGTGATCCATCCCTTCCTGGGGAAAACTGGTTTTTTTATTGGAAAACCTCTTATTCTTTGTGGGAGAACAAGATTTCTTCATACGATAGAAATGTTCCACTATTTGTGCCAATCAACTGGGGATTTCACCTTAATGAAGAAGGTGGTTTTGACTTTGGTGAAAAAAGACCTGAGACCGATCTTAAGAAAATATATTTTCTAGCAAAAGAGATGGGAAAAGAAGTGTGCTTTTTAGTACCGCTCGGACCATGTCCATTTCTTGTTAATGGAGGAATTGCACCAGCACTTGCCAGTAGTCTCGCTTGTGCTAGTAATGGGCTTGTCTATTCTGTTATTGACAGTGATGGCAGTATATTAAAGCTTTATTCATTCTTTGATACAAAACTCTACAAAGTTTTTAGAAGTTTTGTTTGGTCTCTTGGACAGTACCTATCAAGCAATGGAGTTGATGCTGATATTATTGGAATGGAGTCAGGCTACCTTGAGTCGGGCGAGTACCAAGATTATTTTTCTGATTCATCACGTTCCTTTATGAAGGGATTTAGTAAATTTTTAGGGCTTAAAATTGATGAGAAAAGAAAGCAGTTTGGAGACGTTGCGATTACTCCTGATGTAGAAAATCAATATAAAAATCAATATAAAAAAATGATAAAAGATCTTTACCATAATTCAGCTAAAGAGTGTTTGAATTCAAGTTGGGTAGGGGTTTTGAAATTCGCCTTTTTAGGGGCAAGACCATACGACATCTTTTTACGGTCATCTGAAAGAAAGGAAGATGTGGGGCGATACTTTAAGGAAGTGACGGAGTCAATAACCTTGGGAGTATCTCCTACCAGCGTACTTTTAGATGGTAAAATTAAAAATGGTGTCTTGAATAAGGCTTTTGAACATCTACTTAGTAAGAGCTTTTTCTATCAAAATTTGAATGGCGAGTTATTCGATGATTTTACACCAACCACCTTTTTTCCACTGTGGCTATTTGAGCTTTTTCGAAATGAGACTGGGCTAAAAGAAGGTCTTTGTTGGAAAAATAATGGCCTAGCGAATTTTTTATCTTGTTCATACCATGGTACTTATATTTTAAAAGATCTACAAGAATTAGATATTGATGAATGCATTGGCCACAAAAAAATATATTTTTTCCATGGCCTTGGAATGTCTAGAAAATCATTTGAAAAAGTTTTAAGAATTTTTCTTAATGGAGAAAGAGTCGTTTTTGATACTGATTCACTAGATCCTTCTCTTATAAAGAGGCTTAATGCTTTTATCATTGAAAATGATATTGATACACAGGAAGTAAAGCTTATTAGTAGTCTAGTTTTATGTAAACTTGGTGAGGGATCACTCGTTTACTTTGATGGCAATGAGCTCTCCAACTCTGCGTCTGGGAAAAAAGATGCTTTTTGGAATAAACTTTTAAATTATGCAGATTTATCTCATCTTAAAATTGAACATGATAAAGATATTAACTTCCTTTGGTTAAGACGTTCTCCAAGTAATATTGAATTAACTTATGAGGAGGTGAGAAGGGTAAGCTTTTTTAATCCTTCTAGCTATAAAAGAAAGGCAAAAGTTGTTGGCTCTAAAAACTTTGCCTTTTTAAAAATAAGTGAAAAAGAGAATGCCTCAGTGAAATCAACCCCTATAGGCGTTGATCTAGAATTATTGCCAGGTGGTTCAGTTTCGCTGGATTTTGGTCACTTCGAATGAATAGGATGAAATGATGAAAAATGCCTATCCGCTTTTTTTGATATACGACTATGCCAACCCTGCAGTTGGTGAGGAAGAAGTAGCAGATGAAAGCTCTGTTCTCGATCTACAAGGTGAAAAACATTATAGGATCACCTATTTTTTTTCTGATCAAGAGGATCTCAGTTGGAATGATTTAAAACTTCAATACCAATCAGTTTTTATGAAAGAATCTGATGATCATTTGGGAATTGGACCTTTTCAGAACATTTCTGATTTACATCGTTTTGGGTTATCTCTTGGTGAGAAAATTGGCTCCCCTCAGGTCTATTTTCATTCTGTTTTTGACTACAACCAAATGGTTGAGCAAGTTTTTGATATTGCCGGTTTTAAGAAAAGCCTTCTAGCTGGGCATATGATTGAAACCAACAAGAATAAGGGCACTAATTCTTCTTTTTTTGGTAGAATTTTCAAAGATAGTTGATAAAGGGCCACACTCTTTGTAGGTATGGGGTAGATACCAAAAAAAGGAATACTGCCCCGTGTCGCTCATTGACCACATTCTAGACTACGACTCTGAGTCCCTAAGTCAAAGACTCAAAAAAATGGGTATGCCTAGTTATCTTGTAAATCAAATTTTTGATTGGATCTATTGTAAAAGAATCTTTGATATTGATCAGTGGAGTAATATTTCTCTCACGAATCGAGAAAAACTAAAATCTGAGTTTTCATTTTCTATTCCAAAAATTGTTTGGAACTCCACTTCAAAAGATGGGACCACAAAGTTTTTAATTGGATTCAAAGACGGCCACCAAGTAGAGATGGTGATAATCAGTTCCTTAAAGCGAAGAACACTTTGTCTTTCTTCTCAAGTTGGGTGCGCTATTGGCTGCACTTTTTGTCACACAGGGACTCAAGGTTTAACTCGCAATTTGTCTACACATGAGGTTGTTTTGCAATTTCTTTTGGCAAGCTCATGGTTAAAAGATGATGAAGGTAGTGAGAGTAAAATATCGAATATTGTATATATGGGAATGGGAGAGCCACTCCATAATTTTGAAAATATGAAGATGGCCACTAAGATTTTTCTCGACCCCAAAGGCCTGGGCCTGGGTCAAAGAAGAATTACCCTTTCAACTTCAGGCCTAGTTCCCCAAATTGAAAAATTAGATGAATTCCCACCAGTGAATATTGCTATTTCACTTCATTCCGCAAACGATGAAGTGCGCTCTGAGCTTATGCCTTTAAACCGGGCTTACGATATAAAGCGTCTATTCCAGGCCATTGAAAAAATTCCACTAAAGGCCTTTAGAAGAATTACTTACGAATATATTTTAATTAGAGATCTCAACGACAGCGAAGAAGATATTAGGGCCCTTGTTAGCTTATTAAACAAGAAAGAGTCTAAGGTTAATATCATTCCTTTTAATGAATTTCCTGGAAGTCGATTTAAGAAACCGGCGGACGCCCTAGTAGAGTGGTTTTGTGAATCATTGAATAAAAGAGGGCTTGTAGCGACAGTGAGAGTGACTAAGGGAGATGATATTTTGGCAGCATGTGGTCAATTGAAATCTCTGGCCACAAAAAAGCCGAGTAAATTACCCGGCTTTTCAAGTATTGAATCTTAATAAAAATTTTCAAGGTGCATGCGATCTTTTAGTTTCGTGATTCCAGTACTCAACTTTTCTTTGTTGATGCTTTTTCTGGAAGTTCTCCTGTGCCTTTTCCTCTGTCATGTCGTTGTAACTGGCAGGTAGCCGGTTTTCTTCATCTTGCTCTACGCTATACCAAAGGGCATCTCTAGAAGCTGATTCGAAACGTTCGTCTCCGCCATTTACGGCCATTGCAGGAAGTGAAAAGACCACCAAAAGTGCTGCTAGAAGTAATTTCTTTCCCATTTTTTATCTCCTAGTAAGATATTCGAGGTCCCGTATGTTTTAATAAAACCCTACCTAAGTCCTATCGTCATTTTAACACGGTGCTTTAAGGAAAGATGCACATTTTCCCTGAAGCTTCTGAGCACAGTGGGAAATTAGATATTTAGCTGCATCTGGCATGTGGACCAAGCATGGGGAATTGATTAAACTATATTTATTTGCACTCTATCTATCTAAAAATTGGTTAGCTATCTAGAGTGCTTTAACTGGAGGATGTTGTGTCGAATGCGGCCCAAAATAAGCAGGGGAAGGGGCTCATATTGGTTTTTTTCCTTATCATTTTTTTCTTTGCGCTACTTTTGTTATTTGCGCACTTTACTCTTTCTAGTCTTAAAGAAAGTGGTGAAGGTAATGTCAGTTGGGGAAAAAGTGGCGGTGACGTAATTGGTGTAGTCGAAGTAAAAGGTGTTATTTTCGAATCTAAAAAAGTGATAGAAAATTTACTAAGAGCTGAGAAAGACAAATCAGTAAAGGCCATTATCTTGAGAGTTGAATCTCCTGGTGGATCTGTTGGCCCGACTCAAGAAATTTATGATGAAATTATTCGTATTGATAAAGAAAAACCAGTCTATGCAAGTTTTGGTTCTATCGCTGCTAGTGGTGGTTACTATATTGGCGCTGCCTGCAGAAAAATATATGCAAATGCCGGTACTTTGACGGGCTCCATAGGTGTAATTATGCACTTTATGGATCTATCTAAGTTATATGAATTTGCAAAAGTTAAACCAGGAATAATTAAATCAGGTCTCTATAAAGATATCGGCTCTCCTCATCGTAAAATGACTAAGGAAGAAAAGTTATACATGAAAAATATGCTTTCAGGAGTTCACGACCAATTTAAAAATCATATTATGGCGAGAAGAAAATCGAAGATTAAGGGAAACATCGACGATCATGCTCAAGGACAAATTTTCTCTGGAACAGTTGCAAAAGAACTTGGACTCGTTGACGAGATTGCGAGCCTTTGGACTGCAGGTAGAGCGATATTTTCTGAGATGAATTTAAAAGGTGATTTTAAATTCAAGTATATCAAAGAGAAAAGGCCCTTCTCTTTAAGAGATTTAGTGGATGATGTTGAAGGAATTGTAGAGGGGATTAAATTTGGATCGCACAATTCCTTTATGCCAATGTACATGATGATGAATAACAAGATATCAGGTTAGCACAGTGAGTTTAACGGATTTTAATCTTATATGGTTTCAGCACCACATGCTGGCGATTATAGCTGTTTGTATTACAGTTGTGTTGATCTATCTCTACCTTATTGAAAAAGATCACGGGGTAAAACTCTCTAAGAAGTATCGAAACTCTATATTCGAGGCGCAAAGTAAGATCTTTTTAAATGCCACACAATACCTCATTTCAGGAAATAAAGATCTTGCGATTAAAGAATTTCTCAATGCAGTCGACCTCAACCGGGAAACAATGGAAACCTATTTTGCGCTGGGAGGATTGTTTCGAAGTAATGGGGAAATTGAAAAGGCCATAAGTATCCACCGCTCTCTTATTGCAAGAGACAACATCTCTGAATCGACTAGGCTAAATGCTTTAAGGGAATTAGCAGTTGATTTTGATAAGGGTGGCTTTATAGACAAGGCCATCGAAACCTATAAAGATGTTTTGAAAATTAATCGTGATCAAGATGAAGTTATTCGGTCTCTATGTAGAATTTATGAAGATATCGAGGATTGGGACCAGGCTTACCAGTACAGAATTATGCTTTCAAAAGTTGGAAGAGAAAATCAAGCAGAGACTATTTCACACATACTTGTACAAAAATCAAAGCAATACTTTGAACAAGGCAATTTTAGACATTCATTCGAAGATCTTGAAGATGCTTTTAGGTTTGCTCCATCTGTTTCAGCAAAGATATTAAGACTGAAGCACTATCTTGCCATTGGGAATTTAGAAGAAGCAAAAATTTCACTACTGGAGCTTTTAAAAGAGCATCCAATGTATACGTCATTTGTTTTTGAATCATTTAATTCAAGTTTTCAGGGAGATGAGACTCAAGTAGGTGACTATAGAAAAAGAATTAAGCTACTCCAGGAATACTTCCTTAACTTAGATGATAAAGATTTACTAGATAGTCCATCAGTTATCCTCACTAAAATTAGATTGTTAAAGCAAGGTGGGGAAATCGACAAGGCCTATTGTATTTTGGATGATTGGATAAAAAATCATCAAATTCATTCGCAAGTAGTTAAGACAGAATATGTGAAATTATTAATAGAGACAGGGAAGAAAGACCAAGCTTGTGAGCAAGTTGTTGGCCTCCTGGACAGTATGCAATCTTCTTTAACACGGTATTTTTGTAAACAGTGTGGATATAACTCAGATAATCTTTTTTGGAGATGCCCTCAATGTAGAGAGTGGGAAACGATCCATTTTAGATGGAAATTATGATGATAGATTTACCCCAATTGCTTATTAAGCTAGGCACTATTAACATGGTGCTACTAATTTCTCTCATGGCCCCGGCTCCACTAGGAGCATCCACTCTGGGAGCATCCACTCGGGATGTGGCTTCAAATGAGAAATCTGCTAAATTGAAGCTTGTAGGTGTTTATTACTTTATGCCTTTCTACGGTCACCTTCACCAAAACCCTAGTAGATATAGTAGGGGAATTACTACACTGGGGTGTGGACATCCTGTTAAAGTCTTTACCAGTGAGGGGAGATCAAGGGGGGAGTGGGATATAGTTAAGGCCAGTGGAAGAGACGGCTTTCTTAGACAAGATTTTCTATCGCCGAAAAGACCACCTTGCTTTGAAAAAAAATACCCCATTTTTGTTCAAAAATTTGGACTTGGAATAGATGATTTATTTTTTTGGGGAAAGCTTTATGACAATTATGTTTTTGGAAAGGTCAAACTGCCATGAGAAGTTTTAGGGTAGCATTTTCACTGCTATTTTTAGCACTTTTTTCAGGCCAAGTAATTGGGCCGTCTAGTGCTGCTAAAAAAAGTCAGCCCGAGAAAAAAACCAAAGCAGAAAAAGAAAATGATTTATTAGATTTTAATTCGATAAAAGATATTCTTAAAGAGGATCAACTACAAAAACAAGCTCAGAAAAAAAAATCTAAAGGGGATAAGCTCAGAAAGAAGAGAATTAAAAGAAATGTAACTCGCTATAATCTACCCAAGGAAGATGATATTTGGTCTTTTCTATCAGAGTACTGGATAGTTAAAAATGCAAGTGTGCTGAAGTGGGAATTTCAGAAACCCGATTATGGGTTAGATCTCTATTTAAATGGAGTTCTAAGAGCGCTTGGGCTTTATCAAAAAGAATTTAAGATACTTCTACTTAACACCCCTGCCCTTGCACATGCTGCACTACCTGCGAGTAGTGGTGAATATATAGTACTCATTTCGGTTCCTTTTATTCAAGTAATGGATCTAACAAAATTAGAGATATCAATTCTTGTTCTAGAAAGTTTTTACCGGTCTGACCTCCGAATTGTTGTAAAAAAAGTTAGAGACCCTGAGTTGAGTAAAATTCTAGGGAAGAATTTTTATGGGAAAGAATTAAAACTAGATGCTTTTAAAAAAACATTGAGTAATTACGATAAAGTTTTCTTCAATAAAGGTTTTACTTTTCAAGAACAGTTTGAGATTACCAAAAAAATTAAATTAATTTTAAAGGGACATCCCAAGTACTGGAACGCATACTTAAGTCTTCTAAAAAAAATCAATACGTTAATTCGAACTAATGCACTCTATAGCAAGTATAACGAAATATATCCATCACCCGAACAACAAATCAGATGGCTAATACCAGGAGTTCCTCTCGGGGGATTAGATTGAATCGGCACCTTCATAAGAGAATAGATCTCTTTAGTTACACTGCTTCAAAGGTTTCTCTTTTCTATGGTGGATATCTTTTAATTTTTTTATCAATTTATCTGTTACTCATTTCGGTGGGTGCTTTCTTTCACTTCTTATTATCTCATAATTTTCCTACAATCGAAGATTGGGCAATTCGAAATGGGTGGTCGATGATTGGACTAAGTAAAATCGTCTCCCTTTGTTTGGTTGTGAAATGGATTAATATAAATACCTTTTCAATTCACCCCATGAAAAAATTTATAAAAGAGGGAGCGGGCAACTTCATTCCTAGCTACCTTGTGGTACCTTTGTTCTTAAACTGTGCTGTTTGGTACCTATCAGGAGCGAGCTTTACTTTTGCGGAGAGCTTTGACTTTGAATTCACAATAGCTTCTTTTGTTGGAAATCTAATTTTCTTTTTTTGTGATGGTTTTTTATTTTTTTACATCTGCTATATTTACAAGCCTATTTCAAGAACAGACCAATTGGTTTCATCAGTGATCTTTCTTCTCGCTTTTTGTATTTTTTCATATATTACATTTCCCTACAAAAAACCGGGGCACTACTTTTTGATTCTCCACATGTTAACAGTAGTTTTTATTAGTATGGCATATAAAGGAAAGTGGGGAGGAGCACTCACTTATTTAAGCTTTGTTATGGCGCCTTTAGCTCCCCTGTACGGGTTAGATCCCCTCTGGGGAAATCAGTACGCTATTTTTGCCACCCCTAACTTTCCAACTGCAAGTGCGGTCTCAATATTGTGGGTTTGTATATGGGTATATATTGGTTTCCGCTCTGCACCTATGGCTGGCCTGTTGACGGGCATGGCCGGCCCAAAAGATAATATATAATAAGTTTGATCATATAGGAGTTTATGTGAGTGAAAAAATCGACATATTTAATCTGCTTTTAAGCTCAGGCCCAGTTGTTAAGTTCGTTTTAATTCTGCTGATAGTTGCGAGCATTCTTTCATGGACTATCGTTTTTCGGAAGAAAATATATTTGAGAAAAATGAAAGCTTCAAATGGTGAATTTTTAGATTTGTTCAATTCTAGTACGGACTTGAATGAAATAATTAGGGAAGTACAAAATCTTCCCTACTCTTTTTGTGGAAATATATTTAGTGAAGGCTGTGATGAGCTAGTTAAAATGCAAGACTCTCTTGGTCAAAGTGATTTTAAATCAAAAGTATCAGTTCATTTCGGCAAAAATGGGCTTGAAAATATTAAAAGAGCAATTAAGAAAGGAAGTATCCGTTGTCATGAAAAAATGGACACACTTCTTTCAACGCTTGCATCCATTGGATCTGTTTCACCGTTTATCGGCTTATTTGGAACTGTTTGGGGAATTATAAACTCTTTTACTGGTCTTTCAGCGGGAGGAGGCTCTCTTGAAAGTGTGGCCCCAGGTATTGCTGAGGCGCTTGTAGCAACAGCAATGGGTCTTGCAGCAGCTATTCCTGCAGTTTGGTTTTTTAATAGCATTGGTCAACAAAACCAAGTGATGGTTGCCAGATTGGAAAGTTTTGAACAAGAACTTCTCAATTTGATTGAAAGGACATTTATTTCTGAGGAGAATTAGTGCAATCGGGAAAAGGTTCAGGGAAGTACGTATCTGATATTAATGTCACACCTCTAGTGGATGTTATGTTAGTTCTTCTCGTTATATTTATGGTTACTGCTCCAATGATGTTTAGTGGAATCAATCTTGATTTACCAAGAACCAAAAAAGTTAACTCTATTAATTTAAGTGCTGAGCAAGTTGTACTCTCTATAACTAAAACCAATGAATATTATCTTGGAAAAGATAAAGTTCTTTTTGGTGAAATAGTTAATTTTGTAAAAGACAAATTTAAGAAATCAAGTGTTGATACCCTTTTTATAAGAGCTGATTATGCTCTAAAATATGGCAATATTGCTTATTTAATGGCCCACCTAAAAAAATCTGGAATTTCTAAAATAGCCCTTGTCACTGAGCCAATCGAAAAGGAATAAGTTTTGAACGGGAGAAGCGAATTTTCCGCTGATTTAAATTCCCTTTTAATATCACTGGCGCTTCACCTTGCTGTCTTTGGAATCCTATGGGCAGTTGGTAGGCAGTGGCTTAATTCTACCGTCAATACTAATATTGAGATAATTAAAAGCTCTGTTAGAGTTGATCTTGTTTCTATGCCCAAGTTTACGCTAAAAGAGTTAGAGGCCATTCAAGATCTTCCACATGTTGAAGAGACGGTGACCAAAGAGGTTGTAGAAAAAGCTCCTGAAGTCACCGATGAAAAGGACGTAACTTTTAAGACAAAAGCAACGAGTTTTGATGATTTTTTAAATAGCCAGAGTAACAAAAAACTAAAACTAAAAAAGAAAGTAGAAGTAAAAATCAAAGTCAAAAAAGAGAATCCTCTTTTCGGAATCAATAAAAAAGAGTTAGAAAAAATAATCCACGCAGGAAATAAAATAAGCAAAGGGATTGCACTGACAGGTGATAGTGATGCTGATATCAAAAAAGTTGAAAGTGAGAAATATATTACAGGGTTAATTTCTAGAATAAAGAGATATTGGAAATTACCAAGTTATCTAATTGATGAAGATTTGAATTGTGCTATTAGAGTTTTTTTAAAGAAAAATGGAAATATAATCAAACTTTCAATTTTTGAAAGTAGCGGTGTGAAAGAATACGATGAAAAAGCACTTGATGCTATTAAAAAAGCAGGCCCTTATGATCCATTGGTGGAACAAATTGCTGACCGTGGAGCTAGAGGAGACTTTGTTGTAGGTTTCCCGCTATAATTAGTTTGGAGAAGAAATATGAAATTACTAATTTGTTCAATATGTTTAATTTTACTTTCAGGTTCACTATTCGGCCAGACTGGATTTATACGAATGGGCGTAGGGAAAGCTGATCTTGAAGCAGATAGAATTGCCATCCCGATTCCGTTAAAGGTTGGAAACTTTAGTGTTCCCCAAAGTATGGCTATAAAAGAAATTTATGAAATTTTGGTAGAAGATTTTTCGTACTATAAAAAAGACTTTGAAATTCTTGCACCTGATCGGCTCCCGTATATGCATATTAAGAGAAGTAATTTTTTTGAGCCTGATTACAAATCTCTTTCAAGACGTAATTTTTCTTACACTTTCCATTTAAGAGTAAA
Source organism: Bacteriovoracaceae bacterium (assembly GCA_018649885.1). Taxonomy (GTDB): domain Bacteria; phylum Bdellovibrionota; class Bacteriovoracia; order Bacteriovoracales; family Bacteriovoracaceae; genus JABIHA01. The sequence goes on along the minus strand of JABIHA010000113.1, from coordinate 48,219 downwards.
GTCACTGGTACTTGGTAAGAATGGACCCAAAACACAAGATATCAAAGTGGATGCTAGAGTTTACCGGGTTAGAGACAAAAAACTGCTACTTGAAAAAGAATTTGTAATCTCTTCAGGCAAAATCAGAAAGGGTGTCCATGGAATTGGAAATGATATTTACACCAGTATTAAAAACAAGCAATCTATATTTAATTCTAAAATTCTCTTTGTGTCTGATCAAGGTTCCCAAAGAGGTCATCAAATTAAAGAGCTTTTTATAATGGATTTTGATGGAAGAAATTCGAGGCAATTATCTAGGCACAATGCAGTCGTAGTATCACCAGCGATTTCACATAATAGAGAAATGATCGCTTATACAGTAATTAAAAAATCTGGAAGAAAAAAAACGGTCGATTTATATATGCACAATCTTAGAACTGGGAGAATGCGACTTCTATCAAATCGACCAGGAATCAACTCAGGAGCTGTATTTACTCCAGATGACAAATCTCTATTGTTAACACTTTCATATTCGGGAAATGCTGAAATTTACCAATTGAATTTAAAAAATAAAAGAATTACTCCATTAACAAAACACTATAGTGATGATGTTGATCCCTCAATTTCAAGAGATGGTAGGATGTACACATTTCTCTCCAACCGGTCTGGAAGAGCGGATGTGTATACAGCTAAGATGGGAAAAGCTGAGTCGGGCGTAAAAAGAATAAGCTATGTGGGGAAGTTTAATGCGACTCCAAGATATTCACCAAATGGAAAATATATTGCCTTCTCTTCATGGGTAGATAATCGATTTGATATTTATAGGATTAACTCAAGCGGGACCGGTCTTGTAAGGTTGACAAAGAATTTTGGCTCAAATGAAGACCCCAGCTTCTCTAATGATGGACAATTTATTGTATTTACCTCTCAAAGGGTTCTTAGTAGAACTAAGGCCATTCAAAATCTCTATATTATGGATAAGGATGGTGAAATTTTAGGTAGACTTACAAAAGGTTTTGGCAACTGTATTTCTCCTAGGTGGACGCACTAGGACGCTTCAGGTTTTTTCGAATATTTTGTAAAATTATTCCTATGATTATCGCCAAAAACCCCACAATTGTGGATGGAAGAATTTTTTCTCCAAGTATTGTAACTAGAAAAAAGAAAGAAAGAAAAGGGGATAGGTATAGTAGGTTTGAAATTGTTGAAGCTGACTCAGTTAGCTTTAAGGCCTTTAGCCAAAAGAAGAAGGTTAATGACATTTCAAATATTCCAATATGTACGCTTGCAAAAAAAGAGGTCCATTCAAAGGTTGGAAGTGAAGAGTTTGAAAGGACATAAACGAGTATCGCAATTGTTCCGAAGAAAAAATTTGTTGTTAATTTTACTAAGTCCTCTCTTTGATCTCTTAGATTAATCACCCAGTAGATAGAAAAGAATAGTGTTGATATGAGTGCTAAGAAAACCCCATAGCTATTTGTAAAAGAGAGATCAGTAAGGTTGCCATGTGTAGCGATTATGGCAGCGCCTGTAAAAGAAGTGAAAAGGGATAGAAGGTCAATTGGTCTAAAACTGTGGCCTAAAAAAACTGCCGACAATATAGCTACTAAAATTGGCCATAGATAGTTTAGAGTTTGGGCCTCTTGGGCCGGGAGAAGTGAATAAGCTTTAAATAAAATCAAATAATATAAAAATGGATTTATCAAACCAAGAATGAAAGAGGTTTTTACCGAATTTAGGTCTTGTGAAAATAGGTTCTTGGTTTTTTTTTGAAAGGCAGTAATTGTGAATAAAATGATTGTGGAAACTAGGCTGGCCACAAGAAGAACTTGCTCTGGGTTCCAGTTTTTTAGGGCCAGCTTAAAGGAAGTGGCCACAGTGGACCAAAAAATGATGGCCAAAAATGTGTAAAAATAGGCTGCTCTTTGGTTTTTCAAATATCTAACTTTTGGATCTACACCTTAAGGCGCCGGTATAAATTGAGCTCTATTTACTGTCTCATGAAATATCAAGAGCTTGCAAGCTGATGTTTTGTACTTTTTCCCTGTAAAAAGGGGATAAAGTACTTTTTTTCCACCTTTAGAGGCCTTTTTGATTTATTGTGCATTGCGCAGTAGTAATTCTTCGGTAGGTCCATATGTTTGTACTAAAGTTTCTTTCATTGATTTTGGCCATTAGCTTCTTCGTCTGCACAGATGTTAAAAGTGATGTTCTCTGGCCCTACAATCAAACCACTAATTTTCCAGGGTATATCTCATTTGATTTCAAATCGGATTTTTACAAAGGTCCAAAAGTCAAAAGGGAGAAAAAAAATGATGGCATTGAACGAAGAACTCCATCTGAAATACTTCTTTCATATCTTACTGATGATGGCCGTCTAGACGGAAAGAAACTGCAGGAAAAAATTGATCAAGTAGCTAGCTATGAACACAATGCTTTTTTGATTTTCTGTGCTGACGAGATCAAGGGATCCAAGTATTCACTAAGAATTGGAAACGATTATTGCTCAGGTAAAATAAAGAAAAAACATATTGAAAAATGGGAGGAGGAGAGGACTTTTCTTGCTACAAGTTTTTCAAGAAAAAGGTTAGATCAATTTAAAAAAAGCTTTCAACACTATGGGTTTATCGCTAATGAAAAGAGCTTGAATACCGAAAATGGGCAATTGGTTGCTTCTTACCTTCTTGAGGGACTCGAAGCTTATGAAGGGGCCAGAAACGAAGATGCTCAAAGAGGTGTTAGCCGTATTTGGACTAAGACATTAAATACACTCATTTATCATTCACTTAAAGGTAAGGCCTTTGAGTCTTCAAATTTACTAGTAGAGGGTTCTGCAGAGGCCATACAAAATCACATATTTTATAAAATAGATGAAAAACTGAGAAAAAAAGAATTAACATTGGCGAGAGCAGAGAGTTTACTTAGATACCAAAAAATTGCAAGTAAGCTTCAACTTGGAGTAGGCCAGAAATTTTTCTCTGAAAATCAACTTGAAATCTTAGAGTCTGAAGGAATTGATCTCGGTATACTTTACCCTGCCGATTCCGGACTTTGGAGAAAACCAAAAGTTGCTATTTCACAGTTTAATACCTCTAATTATCATCAATTGGGCCACCCTTCACTTTTAAAAAGACTTAGCGAAGAAGAAGTAGAAAACCTAGTTGATCCAAAGGCCGTAACAAAAATAATATATAAACAAGGTAAAATTCAAGGTGGCCTTTCTCCAAAATTAAATGGAAAAATTGGTAAGCAAAATTGGAAATTAAAATTTATTACCAATGATATGGGGGCAGGGGACGACCCAAATCTGTTCAATATGATTAGTCGTGCATTAGTTGGAAGTGAGGTAAATGTTGAGCCTGCGGTGAATAATCTTGCTGCCGCTCTAGGATTTAGTATTGATCCCACCTATTTTAAAAGAGAGGTTCATCTCTATTTACCAGGTGCTGCTTATAAAAATGAAAAAAGTTTTCAATACTATGTCGATCTTATTTATGACGAAATAATTTTAAGCTTCAGAGAAAAGTTGAATATGGCTTCTGCTTTTACAGATATAAGAGTTGATAGCGACCAGAAGAAATATTTTGTCATGAAGTCTGTAACGCTAGAAAAAAAATCTGATAAGAATACAGATACTAATCTTGGGGGATTTGTAAAAGATGCTTTCGGACGAAACCTACGAAGAGATCATAGAGGAGCTGCTCTTTTTATGGCCTGGGTGGGAGACCCTGATGTTAAAGATGGTAATGCTAAACTAAAACTTGCTCATTCGGATAAAGAGTCACAGGGTAATTCACTTATTTACTCATTGTCAGACATGGGGCTTTCATTTGGTTATGGACTTCCCAATAATTTCAAAAGAAACCTTGTAAAAAAAGTTCATAAGAATATCAGAGGTGAAATTAAAAAAATCGACCTAGATTATAGTGGTATTTACAACTTGCCAATTTTAGAAAGTGCCTCATTTAGTGATGCCAAATGGTTCGTAACACTTGCGATGCAACTTTCAAGAGAGCAAATTTTCAAAGCCTTTGAATATGGCGGTTACCCTCATGCAATTGCAACACTTTATACAGATATATTATTAAGAAGACGTGACCAGTTAGTCGCTGCTCTGGAATTAGATGGCACCACATTTTTAAGTCACACTGGTGAAGAGTTTACCTTTAGCGCAAGCTCAAGCAAGATGGTTGATCCACTTACCTACTCAGTTACAGGCTATGAGCACCTTTTCTTTAATGGGAATATTATTGATTCAGATGGTGAATTATTTGATCCAAGTGTGGAGCCATTTCCAAGATATTGGGATCGCTCCTTTGGCTCAAAAGGTGATAAAGAGGGCAAGTCTGCAAAAGACTACAGAACAACACTTTTCAAAACTATTCCTCAGGCCATGGCCAATCTAATTCTTCCTCCTCTTGCTCGGGGGACTGAGGTAACAAATCAAGGTATTGAAATCGATGCACTCGATCTCAATTTAAGTCCACAACTTTTTGATGAAGGATCAATTTGGGGAAGTGGTTTCAAAGCTGGTCTCGATGCTTTTATCCCATATCGATTAGTCGTAAAAAATCCATTTTACGATGCTCACAAAGATACAAATAAGTACTGGATTGTAGATGTATTAAGGCTTGGTATATTAGCAGGAGCAGAGTCTACATTTACAGATATGGGACTTGAGAGCCCCATTTCTGATTACGTTGGCTTATCAGGGGAGCTGGCTGCAGGGTATGAGTGGGTAAAAATAAGGCCAACAAGTGATATTTCTAACTTAAAAGAACTGATGAGTGAGATACATAGACCAATTATTCCCCGAAAAAAAATCAAAGAATCACTTTTGGAGAATTTAAAAGAGGGTGATATTCTTGTTACAAGCTCTTATGTAGGACCAAAAGTTAAACTGAAGTTATCATACCCGCTATTTTTTGGAATTAGTGTGGGTATAAAAAATAGCTACGATATTATGGTTACAAATAGGTCGACCCTATACAAGCAGTCTGATGATATGATGTTTGCCAATTGGAGTAATCTAAGGACTCTGAATGTGAAGCTTGAGCCTGAGGTTGGTTTTTTATTTATTAAATTCCCATTTTTTAATACAGAGTTTAGTGGCATGAAACGTGAGGGGAAGAGTTATCTATTTGATCTAGGAAATCCAGTACAAAAAGATATTCTATTTGAAAATATTGGTAAAGTATCACCAAAAAATGTTCCTGAAGAGTACCTCGTAGAGTCCAATCAGCTGACTTCTAGAGGAAAAGGAATAGGAATAAGAACTCCTGTTTTTAATGTTTGGGGAATAAATTTCTCCAAAAATAAAGTTGAGGTCATCACTAATAAGAGAGAGAGAAGTGATCATTTTATAGTTTATGAAAGAGAAATGACTGAGAGAATGACACGTGATTTTGTACCCTTTGAGCGAAGAAAATTATCAGCGAAGGCAATTATTAATGAAAAGGGAGAGATGTATATGTCTTATCTCTTTAAATTTTCACATCCCAAAATGGAAAAAAAGAAATTTCTAAAGGTGCTGAGAAATTATCGCAACGTATTTCCAAAAGATTTTCTCTTAGCTGAGCCAGAATCATTTAATTACTATTTGGGATCAATAGAAATGGAATCCAACCTTGTGATTTCTTCAAAAGGTATAAAGAATATTTTTTCTGACTTAACTAGGTCAGATGAAAGAGTATGTGTTTTTTATGCTGTGGTCGAAGATATTGAAAAGCCGGGTGATTTTTGTTTTAAGGCACTAGATGCCAATATTTTTAATAACTCTGGAAATATGGGGAAAGTTAGACGTTTTATCAAGAAATTTGGACGAATTAGAGAAGATTACTTGAAGGATGAAAGAAACCTTGAGACTCGAAAAGACAAGCGCTCTTCATTTAGATTCCTAAAAAGGCTTGTTTCATTAATTTCGATGAATGGTAAAACTCTTAGTGCTATCAATTTTCTTGCCTCACTGGCAACTGATAAAGAAATTCACCGAGAAGCTTACCTTCGTTCTCCAAAACTTAGAGGTATTACAGGTAGAACTGGTGATATTAGAATTAGCGATAAATCCCGAGGTAAATTTAGGCCAATATATGCTTATGATACTGATAGTCCACTTGATTATCTTGACTCATTTGTACTTAAGGTTTTACAGGCATCCAAAGTCCTAGGGTTGTGATTAAGGGAGAGCATCTCTGTCTTACTCGCAAAAGAAGCTGAGCAAGATAGTAAAATTGTTGTAAACAAAATTAATTTATTTATATTTCCAACCCAATTCCTAATCTGTTGATAGTTATGACAAGATTAATAAGAATCAATTTTTATTGAAATTTATTTAGGCGCTGTTAATTATCATTCTTGATGCGATTATTTCAACTTGTATAGTTTTATGGGATTGTCCATGGCAATGGCCTTGGCCACCACGACTGGTAATTGCGATAGAAACTTTGCAGAACCTGTGGTGCTGCCTGTACTTCCGTGTCTCGGGCGTGCTCCATAAGGTGTAACAAAGAATTCATCACTACCCATAACAAAGCGTCCTGGGAATTCTAAAAAGACTTCTTTCCATTCTGGTTTAATGGTACTTTTTGAATCAAAGATCCTGCTGGATTTTGGCGTATGACGAAGGTGCATTTTAGTGGGGAGCCGAATGCTCATATAGAGATTTGAATGTTTTTTTAACATTTTTCTTGTATGTTCAGGACCTCGTTTTCCAGTGCTATCCCATCCTAAATGAACCCAGACTATCTTTGTTCTACGATTATGAGATAGAAGACTTTCGAATGCTGGAATATTGGCCTTAAGCGTAGGAGGGTTTGGAGGTGATTCAAAGAGACCAGGCAATTTCATATTGCTGGGTATTGCCTCCATGTGGAAATCGATTGGAACTCCATATTTGGCCGCCACATCTGATAAAATTAAAAAAAGAGGGTGATTTGCTGGAGCACTTAAATAGGGGTGGTGGCTATTGAATGACAAATGCTCTGCTGTCATCTCGCCAAAGCCTACGGCGCCAAGGGAGAGCCAGCTCATGGCCTTTTTTCTAAACTTCTCTTTAAGGGCAGCTGAAACACTTCCTCTTTTGTAAGCTTGGTGAATCATACTATTTAACGATCCACCACCGGCCAAGACACGGACCATTTCTGGATAATTTTTTGAGATCTTTAATAGCTCGCTGGCATCATAGCGTCCCCTCTGGTTTGTAAGCTGAGGAGGAGGCATAAGTAGGTTGAGCTGGCCGCCAACACCTTTAAAAAGGTTATTACTATTTTTAAAGGCACCAAAAAAGTCGAGTCCCCCACGTGAGGTAAAGGGCATTAAGTGGTTGTGGGTATCTATAAATTTGGTGTTGTAGCTGATTTTGGGTGCAGGTTTTTGTTGCCTGTGCCTTCTACCAGGGAGAAGCCTGGTGCCTCTGGCCTCATTTTCAGATATTAGGCCATCTTTATTTCTATCTAGTCTGCCGAAGGCAGGCGGTGGGCCTCTAAACTCTCTTCTAGAGAGCATCCCATCACCATTACTGTCCATTCGATCAAAGGGAGCCGCTTCTAGGTTAGTAGCGAATAAAAGGGACAAGAGTGTTAGGGTCATCATCAATATATTGTAATTTAAGTACGGATTTCACATCACTATAAAGAAGTTGCCTGAAAAATCTTTTTCGATTGCGGCCAAATAATTCTTCTTTAATATTGGGCTGTTAGAATGTCCATATTTTCTTCACATGTAATAAGTATCAGAGTCAAAAACCTCCAATGATTTACTTTGTACATACTTTGGTCAGGCCAAGTTACTGATAGTTTGTGCGGGGTGTAAAAAGTTCAGTACTTGAGCATTTTGATCTTGTAAAAAATCCAGACATAGGTATACTTGAGGGGAGTTGTGCGTTGCATTAAGTTATAAACTATTAATATTACTTAAGAGGAGATTTTAAAATGATTAATCCCGAAATAGTCGAAAATGAACTAGCGCCTTTGATGTCGACGCTACTTTCCTCACTTGATGAGGGGATTTTCTTTGGAGAGCTCTCCCGCTTCTTCAAAAAGATTTACCCCGGTGAAAGTATCAGAGTCTTCAAGGCCTACGATGACGGCAGGGCCTGTTTAGTCTCCGAAAATGGTGCTCCTCTCAGATCTGGTGAAGTAATGGAGAGTGGCAAAAGTTTGGCAAGCTACATTATTAAAACAAAGAGAGCTTATTACTCAAACTCTGTTCAAAGAGATCCATTATTTTCTACTTTTGAAAATATCGGTGGCATTAACTCTGAGTTAGGTGTCCCTGTAATGATTGAAGGTGTTATTATCGCCTCTATCCATATCCAATCAAATAATGCTGATAAAACTTTCTCACAAGATGATGTGATCGAAGTTATGGGAATACTCAACAAGCTTGAGCAACCTGTTAGAAATATGAAGCTTTATTTATCTGCTAAAAACTTGAATGAAGCACTCATGAAAAAAATTGAGGAAAAAGAAAGAGAGCTTAAAAAGCAAAAAGAAGGTCCTCACGCTAAAAGAACAAGCCACCTAATTGAGAAAACGATAATTGGAAACTCTATTGAAATTAAAGAGGTCATCTCTATAATTGGTAAAGTAGCTCCCACTGACTCTTCTATTCTTATTCAAGGGAAGTCTGGTACAGGTAAAGAGCTTGTTGCCCAAAAAATTCATTGTAATTCACTTAGAAAAGAATCACCTTATGTAGTTGTAAACTGTGGTGCTCTTCAAGATACTCTTCTTGAAAGTGAGCTCTTTGGTCACGAAAAAGGATCTTTTACAGGTGCAATAAATACGAAAGTTGGTCTAGTTGAAATGGCCGATGGCGGAACCTTATTTCTTGATGAAGTAGGTGAGCTCTCTCCAGCTGTTCAAACTAAACTATTAAGATTTCTTCAAGAAGGCGAAGCCTATAGAGTTGGTGGAAGAACTCCTTATAGAGTAAATGTAAGGATCCTTTCGGCCACAAATAAAGATCTTAAAAAAGAAGTTGATGAAGGTCGTTTTAGAGAAGATCTCTACTACAGACTTAACACTATTAAAATTGAAGTTCCTTCTCTTAAAGAGAGAGGCAATGACATACAAATTCTAGCAGAAAACTTCCTCAATCAAGGTAAAATCAATGAGGATTTCAAGTCGCTTACACCAAGTGCCATTAAAGTAATTATGGATTACGATTGGCCTGGTAATATTAGAGAGCTTCAAAATGCAATGGAGCGAGCTTATATTATGAGTGAAGGTAAGTTTATTGATGACTCACATTTTCCAGAGCAAATTCATGCTCCATGTGAAGAAGAAGTACAAGAGATCGAAATTTGGCAAGAAATGACTTTATCAGATCTTGAGAAGCGCCACATTATAAGAACTCTTGATCACTTGGGTGGCAATAAAACCAAGACTGCCAAAACTCTTGGAATTACTGTGAAAACCCTTTATAACAAGCTTCACAGTTACAATATGATTGAAACAAGAGAATAAATAATGACCTAACGGGTGGGCTCCCTTGTGGGATCCCACCCTTGCAGGTATAGTTTCCCATCAAAAGAGAATTAACAGAGCAGGCAAGGAGCATTAGAATGTCAGAAAGTAGCACTGAATCATTATCTGAAGCAGCAGCAGTTAAACCAGAAAATTTAGGACTTAAAAACTTTCACGCCCACCCTGATTTTGAAAATTTTTACCGCTTTGTTCACGAATCAAACTTACGTGAAGAAGCGCTAAAGGGCCTTGATAACGCTTTAAGTTTTTTAAATGTTAAGAAAAAGAAGAAGAAAAAAACAAGAGCTAAAAGAGCTAAGAAGCAATAAATTACTAGACAAGGTAATTATATATTGTGAAGGGAGCAACTGAGTTGCTCCTTTTTTTTGATCAAACCTCACGGTCATTTCCCAATATTCCATATAATTTATTTAATAGGGTAACTTTGACTAGTAACGTCACCTCTTTTTTTTTTATGAGACAATGGTTTCTACGGATATTTTTTATCAAGGAATTTATCAGAATTGAGTAGGTCAAAAAACAATCTCGTATTCGATCCAATCTACGGATTTATTCAGGTTACACCTGTTGAGTGGGAAATTATTCACTCGCCATTTTATCAAAGGCTCAAATGGATCAAGCAGCTTGGGTTTTCTTTCTATGTTTTTCCTGGAGCTGAACATTCTAGGTTTGGTCACTCAATAGGAGTGATGAATAATGCTCAAAAAATGCTTGAGGCCATTGGTAAGGCAGTGCCTCACGAAGAGTTATTAGATCCAAAGTGTATGAACAAAGAAGCTGTTTTTCACAAATCTATTAGACTTGCAGCTTTAATGCACGATCTTGGAACATTTATGTTTTCTCATACTACTGAGGGAGCTTATGTTAGGTATGGAGAGACTACAAACAAGAAATCGGGAAAAGGGTTAAGTGATAACCATGAGCATCTCGGCTCTTATATTATCAAAAACACAAATTACTCAGGTGGTATCACTCATATTTTAAATAAGTATGGGTTTGATCCCCAAAGAATATCCTATCTGGTCAAAGGGATGGGTGAAGATATTTTGGCCAATCAAATTCTACATTCTGAAATTGATTGTGACCGGATGGATTATCTTCTCAGAGACGCCCATTACACTGGTCTAAAGTATGGCGCTTATGACCGCGATTATCTACTTCATCATTTTAAAACGGCCAATATTGGCGGTGTAGATGTGTTGACCATTAAAGAGGGGGCCCTTCACTGTGTTGAAGATTTTTTAATGGCCAGATTTGCTTGGTATTCGCAAGTGATAAGGTCTGCAAGGGGAGCGAAGTACGATGCTATCGCAGAGGAAATTACCTTTTTCCTAATTAAAAATGGACTGATCTATCGCTACGGAGAGCTTCTGGATTTGATTGCAGGTAATCCAATTGAATTCTATCGGTTTAACGATATGTATTTCATTGAAACGGTCCACAAGCACTTTGTTCAGGGCGCCTTTAATAAAGACAAAAAAATCTATCAATTGGCCGAAAGTATACTCTTTGAAATATCTCCAGTTTCAATTAACTGCAAGGAATTTAACTCTCACCTTTTAAGCCAAGATGATACATCATTAAGGGCCAAGCAAGTAAAGAGGGCCGAAGATAAGATTAGTGAAATCAATGAAGTTCTTAAGAAAAAAGGATCCAGTAATGACTGGATTCTTACCGATCTCCCAAATAAAGACATTGTTTTTGTAAAAAGCTATCAACAAGTCGTTAAGGGGCTAAAGGGTGAGAATATTTTACACTCTAGAGATCCAGTCAAAATTTTATTTGATGACGGCAAAGTGAAACTTCTTGCCGAAGTAGAAAACTCAATTATTGGCAAGATTCAAAATACTTTTAACTTTGTACCCAACGTATTTTGTAGCCCTTCCGCCCATGAATTGCTCAAAAAAGAGAAAATTGTTGACTAAAATCTGTCGGATCATAAATAAAATCTATTCAAATCTCTGATATCTTTACACAGATGCTGTATCAAGTTAAAATGAAAGAGCTGAGTCTTTAGGGACCCAGGCAAATCATGGATGGTTTGTTAAACTCAAGGATTGAACTACATGCTTAGAAGAGAAATCATCTCTGCTCAAAAGAGAAATAATCCCGGATTTTCAAGTAACGACTCCCTCTTTTACCTAGATGGTTTGTCTGTAGATTTCAATGGCAAACTTGCTCTCGATTCAATCCAATTAAAAGTCGAAAGAGGAGAAATCCTTTTTGTAACCGGGCCTTCAGGTGCGGGAAAAACAACTCTTCTTAAAGTATTATCAGGAGACTTAAAACCAACAGAGGGTAGACTTCTAACTCCTGATCCCTCAAGGCATTTTTGTACAACTGTTTATCAGGATTTAAAGCTGGAGCCTAGTTTAAGCTGTGAAGCCAATTTGTCCATTGCTTATGATCCCAGCATTTACAAAAACAAAAAAGAATTTGAAAAAGAAGTATCAGAGCTAACTAGTTATTTTAGTATTGAAGACTCTCTAGGTTTAAAAATTAAAGACTGCAATGGAGGTCTGAAGCAAAAAATTGCTATTATTAGAGCTCTTCTATCAAGACCTGATATTTTACTTGCTGATGAGCCAACGAGTTCTCTCGATCAAAGAAATAGTGAAAAGCTATTTGAGGTTTTGAGTTATTACAATTCAAAAAGAAAAATGACTGTTATCTGGGCATCACACAATAGAAATCTTGTGGGACAGTTCTCTGGAAGGATTGTTCACATGGATAACGGTAAAATGATTTATTCGGGACATGCATGTTTTATCTAACCAAATTTATCAAATTGGTTTCCGCTTACCCGGTTAGGGGAGGCCTTTTTTTGGTGTCCACTTTTTTATTTACTCTTCTTTGGCAACAAGAAGGATTTGTTTTAAATGCATTAGAATTAAGTCGCACAGGTAGTGAGAATAAATTCTTTCATGTTGTATACGAGAAAAAAATAGATTCTAGCGTAATTTTAAATCGTTTAAGAAAGCTTCCGGGTATTTCAAGAGTGATCCAAAAAGAAAAAGCTGTAATAAAGAAAAAAACAAATAGCATTCTAAAAAATCTAGATATCAACTCATCTAGTAAGTATTTTAATATCGATCCCAAAGTGCTAACGGTATTTATGGAAACAGGGATAGGTTCAAGAGCAGAAGAATTGATCCAGGAATTTACAAGAAAGCTAATTGGTAAGGATGATGTTTCTCTTTCTCCAGTGCACGACCCAAAGACAAAGAGTCGGGCATTGAAAGATAAGGTCAAATTCACTGTAATGAAGAGTCGCATAGGGATTTTTGCACTGCTAGTTATATTGTGGGGCGTTCTCAGCTTCCAGTTTGTTATGATTATTCAAAAAAGAAGTTATTTAATAGAAAAGTTTCAACGAAAGAAATTTGTAAGGGTGAAGATATTCTCATGCGGGATCCTCGCTGTTTTTATGATTTCTACATTATTATCTTTTTTAATCGCACCACCCCCAGTTGCCAAAATTATTGGGTGCCTGGTGTTTATATCAATCCTTTCATTAGTTAATTTAAAAAAATGGTCTGTAGAATTTTAGTTAAAATATTCATCGTAGTAATGTATTCGCTATCAATGATGGCCTACTCTGCTATTCCTAGTGATATTACTAAATTAAAGGGAGACTTGGTTCTCCACTCAAAAAAACTCGATTGGCTCAAAACTGATCTTTCAAAGCTTGAAAATGATCTAGGTAAAAAGAATTCTCGCTATATTCAAGGAATCAAACGCTCCAAAGGCCTTGGTCTGATAATGGAAAAGGTGAGAGCTTCACTCAAAGAAAATGAGCTTAGCTTAAAGGATAATTATCAGAAGATTAAAAGATCTCTAAGGCTCACAATCGCAAATGGTATCACTCAAAGCGAAGATATAGATGAGACCATTAAGAAAAAGATATTAGTTAAAGAGATTAAGTACATTATTTCTCAGTTTAATAGTCAGATTGCTAAAAATGTAAGTTATCAAAATGAATTACTAAAGTTGCGTGTCAGAATTAAAGATTATCAAACTACGGAAACCGAACTTCAAAAGATAATGAACGAATTAGAGTTCAGAAAAAAAATGGTGGCAGAGAACTATTTCGAGGAGGCCTCGAAAACAAGGAAAATTAAAAACCAATTAGAGACAGCAAAAGGTGAGCGGATAAAACGGTTAAAAAGTGGAGCATTTGCAAGGTTTTCTAAACTTAAAGGAAAACTGGACTTGCCCATGCGAGTATTCTCTAGGAAGAAGTATAAGAAAAAGGGTGTAGAGCTATTCTATAAAGGCGTTAAGCCTATTTATTCTATTGGAAAGGGACGAATTATTTATATTGGAGATCTTTCTAATTATGGAAATGTAATTCTAGTTGATCATGGTGAAGATATTCGCTCCGTCATTTTGGGCGATTTGGATATTCAGGTCAAAAAAGGTGACTTTGTAGATCACGGAAGTATATTGGGGTATACTTTAGACACAGGACGTAAAAAGTCACCTTTGTATTTTGAAATCAGAAGAAAGAATATGGCTCAAAATTCTAAAGAGTGGCTCAAGAAAAGATATATTTAAACTTGGGAGAATTTTTCTATGGGCTCGAAGTTGGCAAAAAAGATCATTGTCTGGTCGCTTTCGGTTTCACTTTTAATTTCAACAATTGCATTTATTCCTTACAGTAACCTTGGTGCTGTTACCAACTCACCTTTTGAGCAGCTTGAGCTTTTCAACAAAGTACTCAATTTAATTCAATCTCAATACTATCGTGAAGTAGATAACAAAAAACTTATTCAGGGCGCTTTGAAAGGAATGCTGGAAACCCTCGATCCGCATTCATCGTTTCTTGCAAAAGAAGTATTTCAAAGAATGCAAGACGATACCTCTGGAGAGTTTGGTGGTCTTGGAATTGAAGTCTCCGAAAAGGATGGCATCCTCTACATTATTACTCCTATAGATGATACACCTGCATTTAAAGCAGGTCTTAAGCCTAAAGATAAAATTGTAGAAATAAATCATGAGTCAACAATTGGAATGACTCTTGAAGATTCTGTAAAAAAAATGAGAGGCAAGGCCAATTCTAAAATAATATTAGGCATTCTCAGAGAAGGAAAGCCTGGGATTCAGCATTTTGAGATCATAAGAAGAGTTATTAAAATCCCTCCAGTAAAACATAAATTAGTGAGTTCAAACTATGGATATGTAAGACTGACACAATTTCAAAAAAACTCAGCAAAACATATTGCAAAGTCCTTAAAAAGACTTGCTAAGCAGGCCAAGAAGAAGGGAGGAATAAAGGGGATTATTCTCGACTTGCGTTCCAATCCTGGTGGACTTCTAGATGAGGCCGTAAATGTATCGTCTTTATTTTTAAAAGAGGGTATTGTGGTTTCTACTGAAGGCAGAGATCCTAAAAATAAAGAAGTGAGATATGTAAATAAGTCTGGTTATAAAGATTTAAATACGCCAATAGTTGTTCTCATTAATGGCGCTTCTGCTTCTGCAAGTGAAATTGTGGCAGGAGCACTACAGGACTACCAAAGGGCCATTTTGATGGGGAGCCAATCCTTTGGAAAGGGGTCTGTTCAAACAGTAGTGAAAATTGATTCTGACAATGGTCTAAAGCTAACGATTGCTCAGTACATGACCCCGAAAAATAGAAAAATCCAAGCTGTTGGAATTAAACCTGATATTGAAATTGCAGATTATAACTCCAAGACCCTTGAAGAAAATAGAATTGAGAACAATTACCTAAGGGAGAAAGATTTAAGAAATCATCTTGTTGCCACCATTGAAACCAAAGTAGAAAAGGTTGCACGGATTGCCGAAGAGAAGAAAGAGAGAATTAAAAGGCGTCAAAAGCTTGCAAAAAAGAAAAAGAAGAAAAATAAAAAAGATGGCGATAAGATTTTTGAAAAGCCAGATCCGGCCAAGGATTACCAAGTTTTACAGGCCGTAAATCTTTTAAAATATCAAAATCTTAATAGTTTGAAGAAAAACTAATCACACAATGATCTATTTCGGGTAAGCTATACCAATGAGTATAGAAGTATCATCTGTCTCCAAGATAATGGGAGAAATTAAAAATCTACTTGAAAATGAATTTAGAAATGTCTATGTGGAAGGCGAGGTCACCAATTTTTCGAGGGCCACATCAGGACATTTCTACTTTAGCATTTCAGATCCAACATCAGTTTTAAGTGTCGCAGTATTCAAAGGGGATGCACTGAGAAACCCAGTGATGCGGCGATTGAAAGATGGTGACAAAGTAATGCTTTCGGGCTCAATCGGTCTCTATCAAAAACGTGGCTCATTTCAACTAATCGCCAGAAGAATCCAACTTAGTGGTAAAGGTGACTTGAAAGCAGACTTCGAAAAATTGAAATTGAAGCTTCGCTCTCTTGGCCTCTTTGATAGTGATATCAAAAGAGCAATACCTAAATTTCCCAAAAAAATTGCGGTGATAACTGCCCCTGGAAGTGCCGCCGTACGAGATTTTATTAATATATTTCGACGACGATCTTTCAATATGAATCTACTGGTAGTGCCAGCCTTAGTGCAGGGGGAAAAGGCACCAGAGCAATTGATCAGGGCGATTTCGAAGGCCTGTTCTGACCCAGATGTAGATTTGATTGTTCTTACAAGAGGCGGGGGCTCACTTGAAGATTTGTGGGCCTTTAATAATGAGGCCCTGGCACAAGCAATTTACAACTGCAGGATCCCAGTTATTTCTGCTGTGGGACATGAGGTGGATTTTACAATTAGCGATTTTGTGGCAGACCTTCGTTGTGAAACGCCTTCTGCAGCAGCAGAGTTAATCACAACTCCACAAAAAGAGTTGGCCCACAGGGTCTCCAGGTGCCGGTCGGTTCTTTTGCACAGTATGGGTCTTACGTATAGCAAGCTCGAAAATCTTTTGAGCAGATCATCTCCAAAGTCTTTGATTTATTTACTGGAAAAAAAATTGAGGCTTATGGAGCGCAAATTAGAGGCCTGTAATCTTGAGCGAATCATGGAGAAGTGTTTGTCGCTTGATGACAAAAGGCTACTTTTAGATGAGCTCTTAACTCGCCTCTTAGAGTCAATTAACAAGAAGATCGAATTCAATAAAAATAGAATAGATACCAGGAGCCAGGTTCTTTTTGCACTTAGTCCAAACTCAGTACTTACTAGAGGTTATAGCTATCTTGAAGACTCATCAGGGCAGGTTATTGATGGTCTATCTAAGTTTAATAAATTATCCTGTGGTAGTGCATTTTTAATTCAATTCCACGATGGAAAAGCAAAGGCCCAAAAAGTTGATAACAAAAAAGATAAATAGGTTTTTTACATTACTGTGTAGCTGGGGAGTGCTGTTTAGCTGTGGCTCAATTACAGTTCATAAGCCGGAAGCCAGCACGCAAAAAAAATCCAGTCAAAAAACTATTACTGTTGCAAAGAATATTTTGTCCGAGTCATTTGAAATTGTGACAGGGAAGGTAAGACTGATAACGCTAGATAAGTTGTCAGTACTGGAAAAATTAAAAGTGGTTTGTCGTGGAAAAGAAATTCCTCATTTTATAGACCAAGGTTTTTTAAAATTTTATCTCTCTGAAAACTACTACGCAGGCTCAGGAAGTTTTGGGTGCGTTGTTCTATCGTCAGGACAAAAAATTCGAATTGTTAATATTAATGTACGACTTGGGAAATATAAACAAGAGAAACTCAATGTCGATAAAAAGCGAGTCGTTTTATCGCCAAAAGATGCTAGAAGGGCCGTAAAAGAGGGGAAAATTTTAAAGAAGATCTACTCTCGCTCTTCTAAGTCTCCACTTTTTAGCACACCATTTATGATCCCACTAGATTCCTATGTTACCTCTCATTATGGCACTAAGAGGATTTATAATGATCATAAGCACTCAGCTCACTTAGGAACAGATTTTAGGGCGAAGGTGGGAGTGCCAATTAGAATTAGTAACTCTGGTAGGGTGGTATTTGCAGGAGATCTATTTTTTACAGGTGGCACTGTTATTATTGATCACGGTTTAAATATTTTCTCATTTTATGGGCATTTATCAAAAATTTCGGTTGAGGCTGGAGTCTATCTACCTAAAAAAGCATTAGTTGGAAAATCTGGGAAGTCAGGAAGAGTTAGTGGTCCTCACCTTCACTGGGGTGTTAAGGTTAATGGCAAAAAGATAGATGGGATGAGTTTAGTAGAGGCCAGGATTTAAGTGTGGCGGAGATTCGCGAAAATATTTATTCAAAGGCAAAGAAAGATACCAGCGAATTTTGGAAACTCAATTGCCGTAATACCAAAATTCTGCAAGCTGATTTCTATGGTCCCAATTGGATAAATGAAAAAGAGCTTTTAAACTCCAAGACCCAAGCAGAGTTTGATAGTAAATTTATTGAAATATTGAATTCAATGTCCCCTCAAAGCTTTTTTTACATCTATAAATTAAATGAAATTGACGAATTAAAGGGAACAATCTTGTTATTAGATTTTTCTAAAAGAGGGAAATATTTAAGTATTCACAATGAATCTTTCGTTGATTGGAATGTCGTAGCATTTTATATTGAGCTTAGAACTCAGTATAAGAAATATTTAAAATCAAAATCCGTTAATAAAAGTCAAAAAAATCTAAAAATTTGGGAAGAGGTTTTAGAGATTGTCGAAAAACCATTTGCCGTTTTTAACTCACATGCTGATATTATTTACCACAATAAATTATTTATTGATCTTAAGCTCGCTCCAGAAGCAGCAAGTGTGTTGTCAAATGGTGAAAATACCACATTACAAGGAAATACATATCAATGTCACCGCTACGAGTTTAGTGACTTTGGTGAGAAATATAGTCTTATTGTTTTATTAAATGAATCAATGGGTAAAGAGGGGAGTGGGCTTACCTCAAAAGATCTTGGAATCATTTGTGGCTCTCTTGCTCATGAGCTTAATAATCCTATTGCAGGGATTTTATCAGTTCTAACACTTCTAGAACTAGATGCAGCTGACACACAGTTATCTGGTGAAATTCAAGAAATGCTTGAGAGAACAAGAAGGTGTAGAGATTTAGTTCAAATGTTTTTAGGTTTTTCCAGGAAGACAATTGAAAGATCTGATTCTTTTGCCTTTGGGAGATCAGTTGAACAGGCGCTAGATCTACTCCGGTTTCGAGTTGCACAAACAGATATCAAAATTGATATAACATCCCATACAATTAATTCGTTAAAAGGTGTTTTTAACGACTCTATATTTACAATGCTTTTGTACATTCTCTTTAGTGAGCTTGTTACAGTAAGGTCTCACTTAGATATTCTGAAGAACGATCAAGGACCTAATCCATTAACTATAAGCGGTGAAGTAATTGAAAATGAAACTGTCGTTAGGTTCAACCTTCCTTATGTTGAAAGGCTTAAAGAGCAACTGGTTAAAAATAGCTTGTTTTACCACCTATTAGGCCAGTTAAATGGATCCATCGAGTATACAACTGACAGTTGCATACTGCTGTCTATAAATGCATCTTGGGATAATTAGACTCAATCTCATTTTCTTCAATAAAAGTTGTGACTTTGTCATAGAATTTACCTTGTGATTTTAGTGGCAAGTCTGATTTAAATCCCCATGTTTTATCAGCGATATTATTCAAGAAATGGTCAAATATAGGAAGCAGCTCTTTTGCAATAAAAGACTTTCTATATTTCTTTTTATCTGGGGGGAAACGCCGTACTTGACCACTTATAAATTGAATGACTTTTTTCTTGTGTCCTGGATAGCGGAATATTAATTCCTTCTTGGGGATTAAATTGACGAGTGGATAAACAATCAGTTGCTCAGGAATAAGGTGTGGAACTAAAAGAAAATCTTGTTGGTAGAAAAAAGACTTTTCAATCTTAAAGCCTTCTTGCAGTTCTTCTAGGTTAATAATATTCATATCCTTACAAATTTTTTCGATCAAATGCAAACTGTGATCAGGAGAATATTTTGTAAAGTGTTGGGCCATATTGAGAAGACCTTCAAAATATGAGCCAACTAGCTTTAATGTAACCATTTTCCAGTTTGAAGTTTCCAAAAAATCGCCTAAGAATGTGAGGTCTTCAGTTCCAGATTTTAATGGGAAAATAGCTAGAATAATTCCTTGGTCAGCTTTAATAGTGACAGTTATAGGAAGTGATACAGTAGAAACTTTTGATAAAATTTCCTTCACTCCATTTTCTCTTTGAAAGTGGACTCGGTCTAATTCAAATTTATTTCTTGGGTAGTAAAGTTGATTCACTTTTCTAATATTTTTTTGAACGAAAATATCTAAGAAATTTTTTAGTAACATCCCCGCAGCTTTTGCATCTTCGAGTGCCCTATGTGCTTTTTGGTGGGGGATACCAAAAATTTGACTCATATAAGTAAGGTTTGAGTTCATAATTTCTGGAATCAAATATTTTGTCATTAAATTGGTGCAAATAACTCTATTTTTTAATTTAGCTCTCTTCATTCTGCTTAGAACAGAATTGAAGAAGGGAACGTCAAAAGAGGAATTGTGAGCAACTAAAATAGAGTCACCCATAAACTCCAAAATTTCTTCCAATACTTGATCGATCGTTGGTTTACCCTCAAGAATTTCGGGAGTAAGAGAAGTCAGCTTTTGAATGAACTCAGGAATTTGAACTTGGGGGTCAATGAGAAGGCCCATTTCATCAACAATTTCTCTGCCTTTCATTTTAATCATGCCAATTTCAATTATTTTGTCATAGCTGTGATTGCCACCTGTGGTCTCTAAATCGAAAACACAAAATGTTAAATTATCAATGATTTCTTGAGAGGTTTGATTTGATTCGTTCTGTGTGGTTGCCATTTTAATATCCTTTCGAACATTCGCCCGAATTAACGATTACTTCTGTTATCAATTTTAACATGCCTCTTTGATTATCTCATGTGGAAAAAAAGGAGCATAAAACCAAATTATTTAATTGGTAATATTTAGAGGTCTTTTATTTTCTTCATGCTCTTAGTTAATAAGCTTGAGAAGGTTTCCATTACTTTAAGGGCCTCTTCTTTTACTTCGTCATGGTTGAGTTTGTGCTTGGCTATCCCTGCGGCCATATTGGTAATGCATGAAATTCCACAGACTTTTAGTCCCAAATGGTTTCCAGCAATGGACTCGGGAACAGTGCTCATTCCGACCATATCTGCACCAATGGTTTTTAGCATCCTTATTTCTGCTGGGGTTTCATAGGTAGGACCTAAAAGAGAGCAGTAGATTCCAGTTTTAATATTGAGCCCAATCTCGGTAGCTGACTCTTTCATAATTTGGATGATTTCTTCGCTATAAGCTTGAGTCATATCAGGGAAACGTGGCCCAAGCTCTGAGATGTTTGGTCCAACAAGTGGGTTTTTACCCATCAGATTAATATGGTCCGAAAGAAGTACTAGGTCTCCTGGGCTGTAGTCCATATTTATCCCACCAGAAGCGTTGGTTAGAACTAAGACTTCTATGCCAAGGGTTGCGAGTACTCTCACAGGAAAAACAATTTGCTCCATTGAGTGCCCTTCATAGGCGTGAAGCCTACCTTGAAGCACGGCCACTTCAACGCCATCAACAGTTCCTAGAATCAGTCTGCCTTCATGACCTTCCACCGAACAGGGTAGGAAGTTTGGAAGCTCTTCATATGTAAGGATGGTTTGATTTTCTATTCTTTGAATATAAGCACCCAGGCCTGAGCCTAAAACAAGACCCACTTTAGGGACACTGCTAGTCTTACTTTTAATAAAATCACATGTTTGTTTTAACTTTTCGTACATTGAACAAACTCCACTACTTGGCAATTTAGTTGGGCTGTATTTGAACACGTTGCTTGGGATATGGCATGCGATTTCTTTGACTAAATTGCTCCGAGAAGGGTGATAGGCCTGTGCTACAGGGCCTTCTCCTACTTTGATGCGTTGCTCGATCTTCTACTAAGCTTATACGCAGCACGGTGACTTGTGTGCCGCAGGAAACTTTGTCTTCAACTCCTTCAGTGGATGAGTAAAACTGTCTATATCCATGTGCTGAATGGTAGCCGGCCCTTTCTCCCCCAATGATTTTCGAGGGGTTGAAGCTTTTGCTCATGCATTTTCCTATGATTTACAGCGCGCTAGCTTTATAATTACACGTAGAGCATCCTAGGTAGTGATTATGAAAAAAATATTATCCATTGGAATTCTTTTGTCTTTGCTGATTGTTCACAATCCGGCTTTTGGGCAAGAAAATGAAACAGTTAATAAGTCAGTTAATGATTTAATAATGGTTGCTGCCTTTGGCGCAGGTGG
Source organism: Bacteriovoracaceae bacterium (assembly GCA_018649885.1). Taxonomy (GTDB): domain Bacteria; phylum Bdellovibrionota; class Bacteriovoracia; order Bacteriovoracales; family Bacteriovoracaceae; genus JABIHA01. The sequence continues at coordinate 26,487 of JABIHA010000113.1, read as the reverse complement.
AGCTATCCTAGGCCTTTCCACTCTTCCCTTCTATGCAGAGCCGGGCGATCACTTTAAAAATGTGATGTTTGGTGGTGCCATTGGCCTGATTGCTGGCGTAGGAGTTGTTATGTGGGGCCAGGCCAATATTAGTAAAGATGATTACAAAACGGATTCATATAATAAAGTGATTCCACCTGATCCTTATAACGAGTTCCGTTTGGAATCTAAAAATCGACTTGCTATGGATGTTAAACTTCCAGGCAGTAATCGCCAAAACCTAAGGGCATCACCCATTTTCTGGGGATACAGCTTTAACTTTTAATTATGCATATTGTCCAAGTTTATCACAATAAGGTGCCAGTAAGCCTCTACGGTGGAATGGAAAGAGTTATAGAGTCATTGTGCCTAGGACACGTAGAAATGGGTCACAAGGTGACGCTGATTTCCTACCGGGGTGACTATGATTTGCCTGGAATCAACCACATTTACTTAGACCGGTTTGAAAATATGGCCGAGGCTGAAAAAAAATATGTGGAACTTATTCCAGGGGACGCAGATGTTGTCCATTTGCACCTTCCCCATATGGCCAAGTCTTGTCCAGCAAGAAATATTGTCACTCTTCATGGTAATTTAAGAGAAGGTGAAAGTTTATCTACTCTTCCACCTCAAACTGTATTCATATCCGGCGATCATGCTAAACGTCATGGTCGTGAAAAATTTGTTTATCATGGCTATGATCCAAAAAGTATTCCCCTAGGCGTCGATAATTTTTCTAAGAGAAAATATTTTGCCTTTTTGGGAAGAGCAGGGCTCAAAAGAAAAGGTCTGCACATTGCTAAAGAGTTGGCAAAGAAGACGCGCACAAAACTTCTCATTGGCGGAGGTCGGGGAATAAGCTTGCCGTCTAGAAGGTATCTAGGTCACCTGGACAATTCTGGTAAATATAGACTTTTAGGAGGGGCCAAGGCCTTACTATTTCCTATTTTGTGGGATGAGCCCTTTGGTCTTGTGATGATTGAGGCGATGTTTTGTGGGGCTTCAGTATTTGCCCTTGAAAGGGGTTCTGTCCCTGAGGTCTTAGGCCTTGAAGGCGGAGAAGATCTTTTTTTGAAAGCAGCAGATAAAGAAACACTCTTAGAAAAAATGAAAAAACATCACACCGGTTATACCCCCATGGATATTAGGGAATACGCCGAAAAGCACTTTAGTTATTTAAAAATGTGTGAACACTATTTAGAACTCTACGATCACCATGCTAGCACCTAACCCTTTGATATAACGAATCTTTACTTCCAACTCGCTTTGACAACTGAGCTACGCTGTTATAAGTCAGTTAGGATTTATATCTGGATTGGGAAAAAATTCACTTAATAAAAGGGTTGAAATGGAACGTTTGATATCGTTGTTGGGCCTTGCGGTCATGGTTTTAATTGCATATGCGTTGAGTGCCAATAGGAAAAAAATTGTATGGAAAACTGTTCTCACTGGAATAGGCTTGCAATTGATTTTTGGCGCAATTATTTTAAATACAGATGCAGGTCGTAGCGTATTTGAGATGGCCAAAAATTTCTTCAATAGCATATTGAGCTTTACAGCTGCTGGATCTGGATTTCTTTTTGGAACTCTTGTAAATCCAGGGCATCAATCTGGAATTGGCTTTATATTCGCCACTATGGTTTTACCGACAATCATTTTCTTCAGCTCTTTTATGAGTGTGCTCTATCACCTTGGAGTTATGAAGTGGATTGTAAAAGGTTGTGCTTGGGTGATGGTAAGAATAATGGGTACCTCGGGAGCTGAGTCACTTTCTGCTGCTGCCAATATTTTTGTGGGACAAACAGAAGCTCCACTAGTTATCAAACCTTATATCGGAAAAATGACAAAATCAGAGTTAATGGCCCTCATGACTGGTGGCATGGCCACTGTTGCTGGCGGGGTGCTAGCAGCCTACGTGGGAATGGGAATTGACGCCGGGCACTTACTTGCTGCTTCGGTAATGTCAGCTCCAGCTGCACTTGTTTGTGCAAAACTTTTGATTCCTGAAACAGAAGTCAGTGAAACAGCAGGAACTTTAAATGTTGATCTGCCTGTTACCACATCTAATGTAATAGACGCCGCTGCTAGTGGTGCTTCAGATGGACTTAAACTGGCCTTAAATGTTGGTGCTATGCTTTTGGCATTTATCGCATTAATAGCCATGCTCAACGCAATTATCGGCTGGTGTGGCGGTTTATTTGGATTTGAAAACCTGACCTTTCAAATTATTCTAGGTTATGTATTTGCTCCTATTGCTTGGCTCATGGGTGTTCCTTGGGGAGACTGTATTAATGTGGGATCTCTTCTAGGTGTGAAAATGGTTCTCAATGAGTTTGTTGCCTACGATGAGCTAGCAAAAATGATGGCAAATCTCCAACCGAGATCTATTGCCATATCAACTTACGCTCTTTGTGGTTTTGCCAACTTCTCTTCTATCGCCATTCAAGTTGGCGGCATTGGTGTTTTGGCCCCAGAAAGAAGAAAAGACCTTGCAGAACTGGGGATGAGATCTCTGCTCGGTGGAACGCTAGCCTGTTTTATGACAGCTTGTGTAGCAGGATTATTCTTATAGTTTTAAAAAAAATGTATATTTCTGATAAAAGGGGCCTTCATAAAGTTGGCCCTTTTTTTATTCATTAAATTCAGGTTAAGATTGAAGTGAATATAAATTCGGGGGGGATTATATGAAAAAGACTATTGCTGTCATATTTTTAGTAATGTGCACAAGTTTTAACTTGCAGGCGGTTGAAAGGGCCGAGGATATAAATGCACTTTTAAAAAACTGGTATCAACTTTGGGACAATCTCTATGACAGGCCCAGCGTAAAAATTGAAGACAAGCTTGCTACTCTTGTGGCCAAAGACAAATTGAATTTAAATTTTGGAAGAATAAGTATTGAAAGTAGGGATCGATTTCATCAAGCCTTAGTTGGCCTAAAGAATAAAAAGGCGAAGACCATCCACTCTTTTCACAATTTCAATAGACTTGATTCTGGAGGTATTGTTGCCTATGTGAGGTATAGAAAGTTGTATCCAGAAAAAGTTGATGCAAATGTAGAAATCACCATTGGATTTACCAGAGAAAATGGTGAGCTAAAAATAAGTAAGTATGAACCAAAAATTATTAAAAAATAGGAAAAATTTGTGGAGTATAGAAATTTAGGAAACACTGATGTCAAAGTGAGCGCAATTTGCTTGGGAACAATGACCTGGGGTGAGCAAAATACAATTAGTGAGGCCCATCAGCAATTAGATTTTGCCTTAGAGCGGGGAATTAACTTTATTGATACAGCTGAAATGTATCCAGTGCCCCCGAAAGCTGAAACTTATACAAAAACCGAAGAAATAATTGGCAAGTGGGATAAATTAAAGTCTAAGAGAGATGAAATTATCTTGGCCACAAAGATTGTAGGCCCTGCCGAAATGTGTGCTCATGTCAGAGGGGGAAAACCAGATCTTGATAGTGATAATATTCACCGTGCTCTTGATAGCAGTCTCGAAAGACTAGGGGTTGATTATATAGATCTCTATCAAATTCATTGGCCCAGTAGATCCACTAACTTTTTTGGGCAAAGAGGTTTTTCTTCGGGAGAGTATATGGGAGTGCCTATTGAACAAACTCTCGAGGCCCTATCCCAACTGGTAGAGTCTAAAAAGGTTCGCTACATTGGTATTTCTAATGAAACTCCTTGGGGCATGCACCAGTATATTATGGAGGCATGTAAAACTAATTTTCCAAAAATAGTCAGTGTCCAAAATCCCTATAATCTTCTTAATAGAACTTACGAAGTGGGAATGGCAGAGATGTCTATTCGTGAAAATGCTGGACTGCTTGCCTATTCTCCACTTGCTTTTGGCACTTTGAGTGGAAAATATCTTGGAGGCAAAAAACCACCACGAGCAAGACTTACTCTTTGGGATCGTTTTTCAAGATACTCAAGTGACACGGCCATTACTTCAACTGAAAAATATGTGGATATCGCCAAAAAATATGGACTTGATCCCTCTCAAATGGCCCTAAGCTTTGTGACTTCCAGATCTTTTGTTACCAGCAATATCATTGGTGCCACAACAATGGATCAGCTCAAAACAAATATTGGTAGTATTGATGTCACGTTGAGTAGTGAAGTGATTAGTGAAATCGAAGCTGTTCATGAGATGCTTCCTAATCCTTGTCCGTAGCACCCACAAGTCTCATTTCACTTAATTTGCTAGGACCTCCCTTTGCCTTCTTATTGCCCTTGGCAGTTGCCCTTGCCCTCCCAAGGCGGTGTGTTGCAAGACATAGGTTACATATTTTTATCATGACATAGGTAACACTTTCATTACCTTTTGCTCTTATTATAATTGGTCCATTCTCGACACATACTTTACATTTTATTCTCGATACATGGTTTACACTTTTTAAGGTACTGCCAACACCCAACATGAAGGCAAAGGGAAACTAAACAAAATTTAGTGCATTACTAGATGTACCCAACTGCCTACTTCCGTTGTAAGTAATTGGACTTCCTCAAAATTTTTTACCCTTTGGTGATACGTAAAATTAACCGATTAGCCTGGTATGAAAACTTAAACTAATAGGAGTCATGTTATCTCTTAAAATAATAGAGATAACCACATGTTAGGGGAGAGAACTAGAAATGAAGTGTGGAGTTTCTAGACTTACTCATTTATATATACTCGGGCTTCTGATGATTTTTCAGATGTCGTGCCAATTTAGTGCTGGTGAGGGCTCTGGAGATCTCGGAGAAACTTTTGGTGGAGATATTGTTCAGGGGGCCTTAAGTCAACCAACGGCTTATCTTCCTGGTGGTGGAAGTACTAATATTCGTTTTAGTTTAGGGGATACTGAACAATTTAAATCTGCAGTTCTACACTACTCCGATGATGGTGGTACAACGTGGAATCTTTTGACCAAATCTATTTTGGTCACACAAACTAAATATACTTGGAACCCAATACCTTCTATAGATTCTGAAATTGTTCTTCGTTTAGTAATTAGTTACCAAAACGGCACATCTGCTAGTTCATTAAAAACGGCAACGATCGATTCAACTAACCCAGTGCTTAGTTGGGTTAATGAGCCTTCAGGCACTGTCGGACCTGGTGTATTTAGTTTGGGTTGGTCGGTTACAGAATTAAATTTTGATGAGACCTCAAGTTTTGATCTAACCTATTCAAGTGATAATGGAACATCTTGGAGCGCACTTACGAGCGTGTCAGCAGTTAGTGCTCAAAGTAGTTACTCATACAACTGGACCTATCCAAGTAGTGTTGATAGCTCTCAAATGCTTTTGCGTGTTGCCATGAGTGACTTGGCCACCAACGCATTCACTAAAGATGCTGCTGTCAATTTTACTCTAGATACAACGGCTCCAACAATTAATGTTACTGGGAGTTATGGGAGTAACAAGGGTGGCGATAGCATCACCATAAACTGGCAGGCAACTGATACACACGCTGATAACACTCTTGTTTATACAATTGAGTACTCCGCAAATGGTGGAACTAGCTGGAGTGCAATCTCTCCGGCTTCAACACTTGCTAACGCCATTAATGGAAGTCTGAGTGCTCAGGCGGAAAGTATATCCTGGACTGTGCCCTCAATTGATTCAACAAATGTTAAATTGAGAGTTTCCTTTACGGATTCCTATGGCAATATAGGTACTGATGAAAATACCACAGCTTTTACTGTTGACTCTACCAACCCAGTTGTAAGCGCAACAGGAATTATAGACAACCAAGGAACTCCAAGTGATGGGATCATTACTTTGCGGGATATTAATATTAATGTAACTGCATCTGATGCTGGTATTGGGCTTACACATGTTAAAGTGGCCGAGAGTGTAGATGCCGACTGTCAAAACGACTATGCCGATTCTGGTTGGGTCGTATACTCAGCATCTCCTACCTCACTCCCTCTTACCACCTCACCCGTTGCCGGAAATAAAAAAATCTGTGCTTGGGGGAAAGATAGTGTTGGTAATGTTTCTACCATAACAACGAATTCAGCTGCCGGTACAAGTTTAGTGGATACAGACTCAGTGGAACTCTCTGCGGGGACGGCACCATCTTTTACAGCACTTACTGTTGATGACGGTGGAGGTGGGACAACCTTTGCTCTTAGTGCACCAGTGACAGTAAGCTTTACAGTTGCCGATGGTGAAGGGCTTGCGACAAATGCCGTGGAAATATATTACTCAACTGATAATATTGATTTTACAAATCTAGGTCTTGCAGCCGCAGGTGTAGGGGATTCAACAACAGATGGTTCCAATACAACTGGTGGGAGTGGTGAGATTCTTAGTTGGACCCATTCTACAGTTTCCTTCTTGGCCCCCACTACTGCATTTTTTAGACTCAAATTAGTTGTGACAGATGGAAATGGAAATACCGCAACTCAATACTCTCAGCTGATGAATACACTTGGATGGGAGATTTATGCGGGGAATGATGCCAATGGAAATGGTGACTCAGCACTTTCGGCCTATATTGGTCCCTTTCAAGATAAGGCCCCTGATCACAGAATTATTGAAACATCTAATGGAGATATCTACATCTCTGATGCAACATATATGAGAAAAATTACCGCTTCTACTGGTGTGATTGACAATTATCTTGATACTGCCGAATCGGCAGTATCTGGTGTTCCTGGTCCTGTTTCAGGTGCAAAAGTTGGCATAGTCCATGGAATCACAAAAGATACAAGTGATAATATCTATATTACAGCTAGAAGCAATGGCAATAGTACCTTAGCAACCAATATGAGAATTTATAAAATTGATACAAGCGCAGATACTATTAGTGAGTATGCTGGAGGTGGCTCAGATTACTTAACCGACACGACTGCTGCCAATACTTTTATACACTACACTTCTCAACTGACAATTAACCCGGCCAATAATGATATTTATTTTCTAGTCGTTTGTAATGCAGTTAATTCCAATGCTAATACTATGGGATATATTATAAGAAAAATTGCGCAAAATGGAGATGGCTCTGCGGGAACCGCAACGACTGCATTTGGTGATTGCAGTGATGCTTATCCTTCGGATGGCGATGATCCACTGGCCACAGGCTTGACCAATCAGTCATGGCCTACCACTACCTTGTTTTTTTACAGTCCATCAAATAGTGCTCTTTATGTGTCAAATAAATCTGGTGCCTATGATTACAAGTTAATCAATGGAGTCGTATATAAGACTAATGGTAGTCCTCAAAATTCTTATCGTAGCATGGCATATTCATCAGCGGATGGTTACATCTATGGTTCAAGATGGGGAGCAATATATAAATTTCTTCCAACATCTTCCAACGATTACGATGAAGTGGCGATTCAGGTGACAAAAGGTCAAAGGTCCGCAACTGCTGGTATGATCAGCTGTAGTGACAATGATGTTGTTGCTGCTCCAGGTACAGCTTGCACGAATATGGGACATCCCTGGACAAGAGCAAGTGGGGCTATTGGTTTTGCCGATGGCCCGTATAACAACTCACCACAAGCAGCAAGACTTCGCTATATTGACTCTAATAATAAGCTTCAAACCTTTGCTGGGCAATTGGCCTTCAATGGGGATGGGGGAGATAAGTTACTGGCAAGGTTTGGAAAAGTTCGATTTTTAAACTGGAAAAAAACGACAGCTCCCAACCAAGCCAATCTTCCTGGAGGACTATATTGGAGTGATGGCCAAGCCACAGTCATTGGCCGCATAGACCCAGCAACAGATATTATTCACAATATGGGAGGCAATCAAATTGATGCCTCACTTGCTCCCACAACTTTTGGAAGTACTCAATTCTTAGGCTTAAGACACGGTGAAATGGCCGGTGGACCTTTTGCCTTTGATAATAACGGTCTCATTATTTTTGGGACAAGCCAGCAGCTAGTATACAAGGTCAATGCTGACCTTTCTATCAGTGGCTTTCTGGCGGGAGCATCTGCAGGACTACATACGGCTTCTGATGGTGACACTGCTACAGACTATAAGCCAACAACCTATGGGTATTATGGTGGCTGGGTAATTGATGATAACGGCAATTTTTATACAAGAAGTACAAACACTTACCACAGGTTTGGTGGTATCCACCGAGTAAATGGATCTGACGGGAAAATTTATAAAATCTTAGGTGATGGAGCAACTAATGTTGTTAGTGCTGATAGCTCAGGCACTGCACTCAACACTGTGTCAGCATACAGTGGAATAAGTGCCATTGGGTATGCCTCAATGTATTTGCAGTTTGACAATGATGCTACAACTCCAAGGCTGCTCTTTCATGAAAAAGAGACTATTCGGTACATCGAAAATCCTGATTCTGGAATCCCCACCGAGCTAGGCACACTTTTAAATGATACCTGGGGTGGGAGTATGGGACACTTTCTTTGGGAAGAATCCACTGGAAAAATTTATTACCTCAAAAGTGGCGCACTCAGGTGCTATGATACAACCTTTACTGATGGTACCTGTAATAAAACAAGCATTGCCTTTCCTGCAAGCCTTAATGATACTTTTGCCCTTTATGGCCTGACCATGGACGAGAGCGGCAATATCTATGTCCTCAGTAGCAGCTCAAGACTAATTTATAAATATACTCCCTAGAATTGCCTGACTTTATATCCACGTGTAAACTGGCGCAATGGCCAAAGAACTCATTATTAATCAGACACTTAACGAAACTCGTATCGCTTTTATGGACAATGGTGCAATCGTTGATTACCTCATTGATCGCGTGGAGCATGGCGGAGATAATCGACCCATTGTAGGCAATATCTATAAAGGAAAAGTCATAAGAGTTCTCCCCGGTATGCAGTCTGCTTTTGTGGATATCGGTTGGGCGCGCGCCGCATTTTTATATGTTGATGATGCCTACATTCCAACTCTCGAAGAGCAGAGAGAGATGGCAGAAAAGCTTCGTATAAAAAAAGAGGAAGAAGAGAAGGCCCGGAAAAAAATGGATACTATTCCAGATGAGCTTTCCACTCTGTCTGAGTCAGTTGATATGACACTTAGACCAGACGTTAAAATTGAAGATTTTCTTAAAGAGGGTGAAGAGATTTTAGTTCAAGTGGCCAAAGAGCCTATCTCTACTAAAGGTCCAAGGATTACTAGACATATTACCCTGGCCGGTAGGCATATTGTTTACATGCCTTTCATAGAACACATCGGAGTTTCCAGAAGAATTGAAAATGAAGATGAGCGTATTAGGTTAAAAGAGGTTATTGAGGGGATTTGCCAAGAGGGGACTGGAGTCATTGCCAGAACAGTCGCTGAAGGGCAGGCCCTAAAAACGCTGAAAGCTGATTATCAAATGCTTAGTAAAATTTGGAAAGAAATAGATCGGGCCCAAAAAAAGGCCAAGGCTTCTGCTCTAGTTCACACTGACCTAGATTTCATTCAAAGGGCCATAAGGGATATTACCGATCAAGATGTAGATCAAATTTTGGTTGATTCCAAAACTCATTTTAAGCAAGTAGAAAAATTCATAAATAAATATCTCCCTCAGATGAAGGGTAAGGTTAAGCTCTTCGGTGGTGATGTGCCGATTTTTGAGCAATACGGAATCGAGATTGAAGTTGAGCGTGCTCTGGGAAATAAAATTTATCTCAAATCTGGTGGCTCAATTAATATTGACCAAACAGAAGCCTTGGTCTCAGTAGATGTTAATACCGGCAAATTTGTTGGCAAAAGATCCCTTGAAGATACAATCCTTCAAACCAACCTTGAGGCCATCAAAGAAATTGCCTATCAACTAAGACTTAGAAATTGCGGTGGAATTATAATTATCGATTTTATTGATATGGAAAGAGAAGAGCATCGCGAGCAGGTTTACTTATCTCTTTTAGAAGTATTAAAAAAAGACCGCGCAAAAACAAATGTTCTTCCTATTTCGAATTTTGGTCTGGTAGAAATGACCAGAAAAAGAATTCGGGATACATTGACCAGAGTGATGTGCGAGTCCTGCCCTTACTGTGAGGGAACAGGTACTGTTAAAACTGTTATCACTGTCTGCTATGATATTGTCAGAGAAGCCGCAAAAACTATCAAGAAATCTAAAGGTAAGAAACTCTATATATATGCTCACCCTGAAGTCAGCTCAAGGCTCTGTGGAGAGGATATCGATATTATCGAGTCCCTTGGGGAAGTATACAATAAACAGATCATCCTCCGGGCCGAAAATAACTATCACATTGAGCAGTACGAAATTATTGGTCAAGAGTTTTAAATATCTAAGCACTCTCTTTCAGAAATTTGGCCACTAGTGTATCGAGCTTTTTAGATAGCTCATCGACTTCTTCTTGTAAGTCAGCCCCATTTCTCATGAATTCAGACAATAAGTGGTAAATAACTTCCATTCTTTTTGCTGGGTCTGATCCCGCCATATCCAGCTTTTGATCGATATAATCTTGCAGAGGTCGTAAGTGTGGATAGGCTCTCAGGAACTCCTCTCGATCTCTTATAAGCTTTTCTAAGAGCTTGTTTTGATCATTCATAGAGCTCCTCCTTTCTAGGCCCCACCCCTTAATTTTAGGCCATATAAGGGTATCAATGAATTTTTTTGAGTAACTACCCAATTTTAGAAAAGAGAATTTATTGAAATAGTTAAAGAGTGCCAACAAAAGTTGGCACTCTCACCAGAAAATGTGATCAGCAAAGTTGATTGCCTTTGGTGATCACATCTATTTACTACTTACTTAGTTTTTCAACAATTGATTCTAGTCTTTCAAGCCTTGATTTAAGACTCGCATTTTCACTTTCTAATTCAACCACTCTATTTTCAAGCTCAACTTCTTTGAGAGCAACAGACTTGAGTCCCATTAAGTTAACCCCGTCAATATCGACTCCATCAATGACTTTGTCATCTTCACCGATTTCAAAAATTTTGTAGAAATCTTGGGCCATTGGTCCAATGTGTTGATCCTTTGGGTCCATACTTGTTTTGTAATTCCATCTTTGGACATCTATTTCCAAAATTTTATTGAAAAATTCATCAGGATCAATGTCTATAAATTTATCTTTTCTATTTCTATCAGAAATTGTTCCATAGGTTCCTGAGGTAGAAATATAAAACCTTTGTCCACATGGGTCAGCAATATCGCTATTGGTGCAAAATCGATAACCATTATCAAAGTAAGCAGTGTATTGCTCTGTTGTACTTGATCGAACATCAGGTGAAAGAAAAAGTAAAAATTGTGGACTAACAACCATTGAGTAATCATGTTCAGCTTTAGCACCACGGCCTATAGCAACTGATCCAACCCCTGTTGCTTCTCCGAGTGCACCAAGTGAATAAGCGCTTGCTTTTGCACTATACCCAATTGAGACGCCATCAATTCCTGTTGCCTCAGCTTCGAATCCGATAGCAATCGTTTGCTCATTTGAGGCAACGGAATCTCGTCCAATAGCGATTGATTCCTCGCCAAACGAAGCTCCACCATTTCCTGTTACTGCACCTGAGCCAATAGAAATTCCGTAGCTGTCTGTAACGGAAGCATTTCTTCCGATCGCAATGCCTCTTGAAGAACCAGCGGTTGCTCCGTCACCCACTGCAACAGCATAACTACCGCCACCATTTGAGTCTTGTCCTACGGCAACACTATTTGCACCTGTTGCAGAAGAACTATAACCAATGGCCACTCCATTTTGAATATCACTGCCAACTGTAGCTCCACCTGCAGTAGAACTTGCACCAATGGCGATTGATCTTTTATCGTAGGCCCTTGAAGAACGTCCAATGGCAATTGATTCATCACCTTCACCTACTGCTCCTGGGTCTTCACCGGAGTTCCCGGCCACTGCAGAAGATCCTATGGCAATTGAATACTTATCTTTTGCGTAGACCGTTTCTCCAATTGCAATAGCACCGGCATTATCGGTATTGCTATCGTTGGCCCCGTATTCACCAGCATAAGATTTGTATCCAAGTGCAATTGTTTTTGAGTCATTAGAATAGGCGTTGGCACCAATGGCAATACTATAAGGTCTATTTCCAGTTTCACCTGCATCTGATCCTGCCCATGAGACAACACCAATGGCAATTGAATTCATTTCTTCGGCTTCAGATCTTACACCCATGGCTATACTGTAGTCCCCAGAAGCTTGTGCTCCTTCTCTTTGGGCAATTGATGACCACGCGGAAAGCGTTGGATCATAGCCTGCTCCACCTATGGCGACAGATCCATCCCCTGTGGCAAGAGCACCCTTGTTGTAAGGAGATGATGCGTGTGGGTTCCAGGTATTAGCCGAGCCAATTGCTACAGAGGCGTCACCGCTGGCAGCTACATAGCCAGCATCAGCACTACTTCCAATTGCAATGGAAGCATCATCAGATGCGCTGGCCCTCTCTCCAAGGGCAAGTCCATAATCAGCACTTGATAATCCGCCTATGGCAAACCCCGTTGTGGCCGTGACGCTGGAGTTGGTCCCAATGGCAGCGTTGCCAAGGACCTCAAATGTTGCAACTGCGGTACTTGGGTCTTTCCCAATTGTCACTTTAGCTGCTATGGCATCGGAATAATAAATTCCATCTACATGTTCTAGCCAGACAGAGGCACCACCATCACCACCAGAGGTTGTGTAACAGTTCTGGACCACATTATCAGCGTCCACAGTGACTCTGAGAGGAATATCTTTAAAAACCATTTCTGGTCCGTAAAATTTCCCCAGTTTTTTCCAGTTAATTCTCATATTGACATCACCATAGAGAGCTTCGTCAGGGTCCACATCAAACGAGTTTAATTTAATGGAATCTAAATTGATATTTCCATTGTCATAATCATTTCCGACCACCCACTTATCTGTGGATATTACCCCATCTGATTTTACAAGTTTAGGGACGTCAATATCCCCACCTCCTAGATCGTCTAAATCGATACCTTCAAGAGACTTGTTACAGTTCACTGACTTTGAGAGTAGGAACTTTTGTGACTCAGCTTCTTGAATGACACCAAATTTCTTTTCGATGGTTTTGGCATTTTTCATTTGGTTGCCTGCCATTTGGGTAGACACCATGGCAACACCGGCCATCATTGCAGAGACGATCATGATTTCAATTAAGGAAAATCCAGATTGAGACTGGACCATCCAGCGTAAAGTTTTCATGGTCAAAATCCTTGTTAACATTTTAGTACTTCTCTATCGTCCATTATCGAGCATTTCATGTGTATCCAGTGGGTTAAGTTTCGGATTAAGGTCGTTTTCTTTGTAATATTAATAAGATGTGATGAGTAGATACTCTATAGGAAACTGGTTTAAATTTAATTAACTGACCACTAGTGATGGCAAAAAAATAAGAGTAGATTGAAAAGGAAATTTATTGAGTTGTTAGATATAAGTGCCTTCCTTAGGAAGGCACTTATATAATTTATTTATCTAGTTTCTCTAGAATTGATTCAATTCTTTCAAGCCTCACCCTTAGATCATCATTTTCGGCCCTAAGCTCTTCAACCTCTCCTGCAAGCTTTCTATTTTTTATTGCAAGACCTTTGATCCCCAGCATATTAACACCTCTCATATCCATTTGGCTGATCATCGTCTCTTTTCCGTAAGTACCAAAAGCTTTCTTAAAATCTTGGGCCATAGGTCCAACATGCCTATCTTTATCCTCTAGATCTGTTTTGTAGTTCCACCAGAAGATATCTAAATCAAAAAAGCGGTTTACAAACTCTTCTGGATCTACTTTTTCAAAACGTGTTTTCTTATTTTTATCTGAAGTGATAGCTGCATTACCAGTAGAGCTAATAGTCATTTTTGTTGAACAAGGGTCGGCAGTATTACCTGTACAAAAATCAAAGCCATTATCAAAATGTGCTAAGAATTTATTACTCGAGGTGACGTCAACACTTGCGCCCCAATCACTGGAGATCACCATTGATTCGTCAACATTTGAGCTAATTTTGGCCCCGTAGCCAATAACAATATTTCGATCGGAGTTAGCGTGGGTGATATCTCCCCCAATTGCTATATGGAGCTCTCCCTTAGCGACTGCTTTATAACCAATCACGTAACTTCCTGCTTCTGCTTCAGCTTCATAACCAATGGCTATTCCTCGACCAGCCGATTTTGCATCTTTACCAATGGCAATAGGTCCATCATAGGCACCTCCAAATGCAGCGTTGGCACCATAACCAATGGCTATACCGTAAGAGTCACTGACATCAGCTGAGTCTCCTATAACAATTGAATAAATTTCATCAGCTACAGCGCCTTTTCCAATAGCAATTGCAGCTGATTGAGAGGCTACACTACTTTGCCCAATAGCAATGCCATCTGATGACGAAGAGCTTGCACTCTGGCCAATGGCAATTGTATTAGATTCTGTCGAACTTGAGCTATAACCAATGGCAATACCATTTTGCTTATCGGTGCCAATTGTATTTTTACCGGCAGTCGAACTGGGACCAATGGCGATAGATCTTTTGTCGTAGGCCCTTGAAGAGCGCCCAATGGCAATTGATTCATCACCTTCGCCAACAGCTCCTGGGTCTTCATCAGAGTTTCCAGTTACAGCAGATGAACCAATAGCAATTGAGTATTTATCATACGCATAGACGGTTTCTCCAATAGCAATTGCACTAGCATTGTCTGTATCACTGTCATTAGTACCTGCTTCACCTGCATAGGAACGGTAACCGAGTGCAATTGTTTTTGAGTCCATAGAGTAGGAATTGTGGCCAATGGCAATACTGTAGGGCCTATTTCCACTTTCAGCTGAATTCGATCCCGCCCAAGAGACAACACCAATGGAAATAGAGTTCATCTCTTCTGCTTCCGACCTTACTCCCATGGCAATACTGTAGTCCCCTGAAGCTTTTGCTCCTTCTCTTTGAGCAATTGATGGCCACGCGGTAGTTGTTGGATCATAACCGGCTCCACCTATGGCGACAGATCCATCCCCTGTGGCAAGGGCCCCCTTATTGTACTGGGAAGATGCATGTGGGTTCCAGGTATTGGCAGAACCAATAGCAGTAGAGCCATCACCGCTGGCGGCGACATAGCCTGCGTTAAGACTACTACCAATTGCAATGGAAGCATCATCAGATGCACTGGCCCTCTCACCAAGGGCAAGGCTATAGTCCGCACTTGAAGATCCCCCAAAAGCCAATCCTGTTGTGGTAGTGACACTGGAATTTGTTCCGATAGCAGCGTTGCCAAGGACCTCAAATGTTGCAACAGCAGCACTTGGATCTTTTCCAATTGTCACTTTAGCTGCTATGGCATCTGAATAATAAATTCCATCGACATGTTCTTGCCAAAGCGAGGCACCACCATCACCACCAGAAGTTGTATAACAATTTTGGATTACATTACTAGCGTCTACTGTAACTCTGAGAGGGATATCTTTATAAACCTTCTCGGGGCCATAAAATCTTCCATTTTTCTTCCAGTTAACTCGTAAATTGATATCACCATATAGCGGATTGTCAGGGTCCACCTCAAAATCACCTGTGAGCTTAACTGATTCTAAGTTAATATTTCCATTGTCATAGTCAGTTCCAGGTGTCCACTTACTGACACCATCAGATTTCATCAGACTCGGAACATCTATTTCTGCACCACCACCGAGGTCATCCAAATCGACGTTTTCAAGAGTCTTATTACAGTTCACAGACTTTGAGAGTAGGAACTTTTGTGACTCAGCTTCTTGAATAACACCAAACTTCTTTTCGATGGTTTTGGCGTTTTTCATTTGGTTGCTCGACATTTTGGTAGACACCATGGCCACACCGGCCATCATTGCAGAGACGATCATGATTTCGATTAAGGAAAATCCAGATTGAGACTGGACGATCCAGCGTAAAGTTTTCATGGTCAAAATCCTTGTTAACTAATTGATACTTATTTTGTTCATCTATTATTGAACAGTTGGAGTGCCTGACTGACTTAATTTTGTATTTTGGAAGGAAAGTCTTTAATATTGGATACCTAGCTAAATAGCACCCACTTGGGTATGGGCGTCGAATTAACCTTTTTTGGCAACTCTTAAAGGCACAATTGGTTTTTTCAAATTTAAATAGAATTTATTGTAAATCGATCAAGCTAGCTTGCTTTTTTTTCCATTTCTTCTTGCCTCTTTTTCATGTCAACTGACATTTGAGACTGAAGACTTTTGTTGACCGCAAGCCATAGGTCGTCTTGAACTTGGTTATTAATTTTATCGAACTGAACGCAAACTTTGGCGTGGGTGTCTATTTTGACATGGTCTTTGCTCTTGTTCTTTGTCATGTCTACAAACAAGATTGCCACAATTTTTAAATCATCAATATTAAATCTCTTTTGGTTGTACTTAATGGGTGCATTTTTGTACTCAGTGCCTTTATCGAAAAGCTCGGACTCATTCATTTGTAGTAAAAAGCTTAGGCCACCTGCTGAAATATCAAAGCACTCGTAGTCAAAACCTGCGAGATTAACAATGACTTTTTCGTCTCCTCCAATTTGGTATCTGCAATTTTCTCTTTTAACAGCTTTGTAAAATTGCCCGCTAGGATGAAAGCTGAATTTGTCGCCAGCTTCGCAGCTGCTGCAACTAATTTGACCCTGAGTAAAAAATTGATCATCGCTCGCAGTGACAAGTTTAAAATAAATCAATTTTTGTTTGTAATCTTCTCTAAATATATTTTGTAATAGAGATGGCACATCAATATTTATGCTTTCATTTTGAGAATTATCCTGCACTGAAACATCAAGACTGTGAGGCGATTCTTGTCCAGTTTTCCAGACAAACGCTCGCGCGCCTTTTAGGGCAACTTTGTCCCAAAATTCATCTGTTTCACCTTCTCTAAGTTCCTTTAAATATTGCTTTTGATTGTCTTTGAAACTCATTTTTTGCGACCTCACCGTTATGACTTATCGAAGCATTCGGAAAGGGTCTTAAATATTTTCTTATTTCCATATAATAACAGTCACTTATCCGGATGTTTTTCAAGATCTCTAGCTCAATCTTTCTTGTTGAATCATCTGCTTTTTGCTAAGTTCACTCCCTACATTAATAATCTCACTCCTGCCGACATAAGAGACAGGGGTTTAATTTGAATTAATCCAGGAGGATCTTATGGTTTATGAAGCGGCTATCGTTTTGCGTGCCGAAATTGATGAAACTGCATTTGAGGCTTTTAAAGGCCTAGTCAGTGAAGTCATTAAAGAATTTGGAGGAGAAATCCTGCTCACTGACGATTGGGGAGCACGAATTTTTTCTCAACCCAACAAAAGAGGCAATAGGCGGGGACGCTATGTCTACTTTATCTATTCTTGTGAAGATGGAAAGGTTATTAAAGAGCTCGAAAGGCGATTTAAAATCAATGAAGACTGTCTAAACTCTCTCATCATTAAAAAAGAAATCTCAGCAGAAAAAATGCTCAAAGATTACAAGAATCCATTTACTGGACAAGTTGATGCTGAAGGAAGGTCTGATCGCGATGTTGAAAAAGATCGTAAAAGATTTGCTAGAAGAAAAACTTGTTGGTTTAAGGCCAATAAAGTTGAGCCAGATTGGAAGTACCAAACTACTTACAGATGGCTAATCAACGAATTTGGAAAAATTTCTCCAAAAAGAATTACAGGCCTGTCTTCAAAGTATCAAAGAAAGGCAACGACTGAAATTAAGAGAGCAAGAAATATTGGTATGATGGGATATATGACAAATAACCCAACTGCCTAATGTAACGAAACAAGGAATTTGACTTAAAGATTATGAGAGATCACATCGAACCAAATGAAATAAAAGACTGGAGCGGGACTCAAAATGGAGACCAGAGCTTTTCACGTTTTATTTTTCTAGGAGTGTTCTCCATCTTTTTAAATGCCACCATGTTTATGTCTGTGTTTGCTTCATTTCCCATCGCTTTATCCTTCATTATGTACGGAAGGAATAAGGGGATCACACTGAGTGTCGTTGGGTTATTCGCTAGTACAATCATTGGCTTTAAAGTTCTTGCAAGCCCTTTTATTCCCTTTACCTACTTATTTGCAGCAATGGTAGGAGTTGGAATTTCAGAAATTATTAAAAGAGGGATTTCCCCAATTAAAGGAATGATGAAATTAGGTGGAGTGATAACTGTACTATTTTCTCTTCTTTCAGTGGGCGCAATTATTTCAAGTGATGGTGACTTTAAAGAGCAGCTAAAAATTCAGGTTGAACTTCAATCTAAGAAACTATTAGAGACTAGAAACCAGGCGATAACCAATGGTAGTGAGGAAAATTTAAAATTTCTCGATCTACTCGAAACTCCTGATGTCTTGACGGAACTCATATTGCAAGCATTACCAGCGAGCATTTTAATGGGAATTTTCTTTTGGATTTGGGTTAATCTTTATTTGATTCTTAGAAGTCAGAGAACTTTTTTCATTGATAAGAGCTACCTCTATTCAGACCGAGAACTTTTAAATTTTAAAGTGCCAGAGTATTTCATTATATTTGTTATTGTCGCACTTGTATTTACACTTTTCGGAGACTATTTCACTCCCAGTCCAGAAATTGTTGGCGGGACGAAAGATGCAACCGCTTGGGGCCAAAGTTTGCTCAAGTGCTTAGGGTTATTCTACTTCTTCCAAGGTATGGGAATCTACATTGATTTTTTAGATTTTCTAAAAATTAGTGGATTTTTAAGAATGCTTTTGATCCTGTTTACAGTTATTACAGGATCGTGGGTTGTTGCATTAGTTGGTTTATTTGATATGTGGGTAGATTTTAAGAAATTTTTTAAAACAAAAAAAGGTAACAGTAATTAAGTTATATAGGAGTAAATTATGAGAGTTATTTTAACTGAAAAAGTCAAAACTCTTGGAAATGTTGGGGAGATCGTAAATGTATCTCCTGGATATGCAAGAAATTATATCATCCCTCAGAGATTGGGTGTTTTGGCAGATGAGTCCAATACAAAGGTACTCGCAAATCAACAAAGAAGAATCTCTAAGAAAGTAAATGCTGAAAGAGACGCTGCAACTGCTGTAGCAAAAGAACTTTCATCTTTAACACTTGAATTTTCTAAAAGAGTTGGATCAAATGGGAAACTATTTGGAACAATTACAAATACAGAACTTTCAAAGGTTTTAGCTGAAAAGGGAATCGATGTTGAAAGACGTGTTCTTATCGTTGAGACTCCCATTAAGTCACTTGGAAGTTTTGCAGTAAAGGCCAAGCTCTTTCCTGGTGTTGAAGGTGAGTTTAAGGTCAAAGTTGTCATGGATCAAAATCAAGCTGAAGAAATCAGAAAGAAAGAAGAGCTTGCTATGAAACGTAAGGCCAAAAAAGAAGCTCAAGTTGAAGCAGGTGAGACCACTGAAGAAGGTGAGGCTACTGAAGCAACTGCTGAAGAGCAAACTACTGAAGAAGAAGCATAGCTTAAATTGTTTTTTTATATGTCCCCCCAGAGATGGGGGGACTTTTCTCGTGGGGGGGGGTAAGAATCAATGAAAGAATTGCCACATGACTTGCTTGCAGAAAAATCCCTTTTAGGTTGCCTGATTATTGATAGCGCTGCCTTCGATGAAGTTATCGATTTAAAATTAACAAAAGAAGATTTCTACAGTACTCAAAACGGAATTATTTTCGAAAATATCGAAGAGTTATATCAAAATGGCGAGCCGGTCGACCATGTAACTCTTTGTTCAAAATTATCGGCCAAAAATAAGCTTGAAATGCTTGGTGGTACTTCCGCTATTGTGGGTCTTGTTGAAGACCAGGCCTCAGCTGCCAACGTCTATTATTATGCAAAAATTGTTTCAGAAAAGTCTTCTCTTAGAAAAATTATTAGACTCTCACAGAGAGTGGCCGAGACCGGCGGAAGCCATACTGGCAATATTCAAGATTTTCTCTCTGATGTGGAGTCAAAATTCTTTCAACTGACTAGTGAGGCCAGGTCCGGCAATATGTACAAGCTCAGTGCTTGTCTCAAAACAAATTTAAGAGACCTTGAAGATACCTCAAGAAAACCAGGCGAAATCTCAGGACTTCCTACTGGCTACCATGAGCTAGATAAAAAATTGTTGGGCATGCAGCCTGGGCAATTGATAATTTTGGCCGCAAGGCCCGCCATGGGGAAAACCGCCCTGGCCCTTAACATCGCAATCAACACCATAAAACAATCGGGCTTGCCTGCAGCTATTTATTCTCTGGAAATGCTTGCCCCTGAACTTAGTGGAAGGATTTTGCAGGCTGAAGCTAGAGTCGATTCTTCAAGACTCAGATCAAAGAATTTTTTAGATACCGATCTTAGAAAAATTGCTGAGGCAGTTAAAAACCTACAACCACTTCCTCTTTTTATAAACGATTCTGGTGACACCAGCATTTTTGATATTAAAAGTTCGTGTCGTAAAATTAAGGCCGAGCAAGGTTTAGGATTAGTAGTTGTGGACTACATCCAATTGATGAAACCTGGTAGTAATGTTCCAAGGGAACAACAAATTTCAGAAATATCTAGGGGATTAAAATCCCTTGCTAAGGAACTTGAATGTCCAGTTCTTGCCCTATCCCAGCTTAATAGGGGGGTTGAATCAAGACCTAATAAGAGACCGATGGTTTCTGACTTAAGGGAATCGGGATCAATTGAGCAAGATGCGGATATTGTAATGCTTATTTATAGAGATGAATTTTATAACCCAGACACAAAAGAGAAGGGAGTGGCTGAAGTCATTATAGGTAAAAACCGTTCTGGTGAAGCAGGGACTGCCAAGTTGAGTTTTACTGGTGCATTTACTCGTTTTGATAATTTAGCTTATGACTCAAATGCCAAAGATGGTGAGAGTGCTGGATCATATCAATAACTGGACCATTTTTCCTATTACGTGGGGTGCTGACAAGGGTCAGTACCAGCTCCTGAGCAACTCTTCAAAAATTGTATTTCATTACAAAAACCACGAGTTCGACAATATTCAAAAGAAAACAAGCTACAGAAATTTAGATGCTCTAACTGAGTACCTTGGAAGTATTCCACTTGAAAATACCTCTAAGCAGAAGAGGGTTTTTCATTTTTGTTTTGAGTTGGGCCATCTTTTTTTAGATTTACAGAATTTGATTTCAGACGATCAATTGCTCTTTGTAGAGATAGAATACGCGGACTCAAGGTTAATTTCAGAAAGTCAGTGGCGTGGTTATCAGTCAAAAGAGATCAGTGTAGGGGATATAAAAGGTGTTGATTACGGAAGGTACAAAAAAAGCTTCGATAAAATATTTCAGCATCTACTTAAGGGAGATTGTTACCAAGTAAATCTAACTTTTCCTTATATAACAACTCTCGGAAATGCCACGGGTCCATGGGATATTTTGAATCATTTTTGGAAGGAGAGCTCATCTCTTGGGAAGTTTGCCCATGCTACTTATATTAAAGATGCCAACTTCTTACTCATAAGTAACAGTCCGGAGTGCTTGTTTACCCATAGGCAACAAAGGGGTGGAAAAGCTCGTATTTACAGTATGCCCATCAAAGGAAGTATTCCCTTTAATGATGGTAGCGATAAGCTTAGCTCGGTGTGGGAAGAGCTTGTGGCCTCCAAAAAAGATAGAGGGGAGCTGGATATTATTACTGATCTTGTGAGAAATGATCTCTCTAAGATTACTCGTGCATATTCAAATGTCGTTAAGCGGCGCGCGCCACTGGTGGTTCCTAATATTTTGCATCAGTATTCACTAATTAATCTTGAAGTTGAAAATAAGGTCGACTTATACATGCTTTTACAAGCTATGTTCCCAGGTGGATCCATAACAGGTGCACCGAAGAAGAGAGTGATGGAGATAATCCATGATGTTGAGTTGGTAGCTCGTTCATTTTATTGTGGCACTACTTTCATAAGCGATGAAAAGATCTCTATGGGCTCTATTAACATTCGAACAGCAGTTGTTGATATGAAAACAAATGAACTTGTGTACGGGGCAGGAGGGGGTATTACACTTCTGTCAGAGTGTGGTAGTGAATATGCAGAGATGCAATTGAAGCTCAAGAGCTTTTTCGGAGAAAAAAGTCACCAAAATGGTGCAAAACTGTTCACAGTTAAGAGCGAATTTTCCCCAAAATAGGCTAAAGTTATCCCCATCTCTAATAAAATCTTACTTATGCCCTCAGGTGCTGCCTTGCATTTGACACCGAAAATGGCTTCTTGATACGATTTTGTGCGTAATGACCAAGGAATGTGGTCATCGGTCGAAGGAGAGCAGAAAGCATGCGAGCTTTGGATACAAAGGATTGTCCGCAAAACTTGCAAGTACAGCACACAAAGCCCTCTCTTATCAACTTGACCTCTTTTTCTGAGTTAGTTGGATTTCCCAAAGAACTTATTAAAGAGGAGCTTCTTTTAGAAGGAAAAGTAGATGAGAGTGGGGAGCTAGAGATGCAAGATTTGCGTGAAGCCATGGTTAACTACCTCAATCAAGCTTGGGTAGAGGAATAATTAGCAGAGTTATTCCCACAAGTTTGTAGTAGTGCCTAAAGTGAGGATTTGGAAGATGTCCGTGAAGGTCCCTGGCGAGGGAGTTACATTGGCATCTCCATCGACTCGGTTTTTAAGACAATTTGTTCATGGGCAGTGAACTAAACACTATTTAATTTAAAAACTGGAATCTAATTAAATAGGTTGCTGGTTTCTATTTTGGTTTTTCAAACCAAATCCCTCAGATAATTATCCGATCGGCTTTGTCCGTTGTTAAGGAAAAAATTGTTTTTTTCCTTATTTCCTTAATGATTTTTTAAAGAGATTTCAGCGCCTTCCGAAGAAATACAAAAGAACATTTGTTTTAAAACAGCAAGGAAACGCGGATGGATATTGCAACAATTATTGGGCTAGTGCTAGTTGTGGCTGCAGTTGGTGGTGCAATTCTCACTGGTGGTGAGTTTGGCTGGTTTATAGATGTTCCTTCCATATTTGTGGTTTGTGGAGGTGTTCTTGCGGGTACTTTTATAAAGTGGCCCATTGAAACAGTTAAGAGGTTGGGCAGTTATATTTCGAAGGCCATTTTTTTTCAGCCCTCTGATCCTAAGGAAATTATCGAAGAAGTTCAAAAGCTTGCTGAAACGGCGAGAAGAGAGTCGGTGTTTGCACTCGAAAAAGTTCCAGTGGCAGATCCCTTTTTAAAGAAAGCAATGACTCTTGCGGCTGATAATAGACCACCTGAGATTATTCAGGCGATATTGCAATTAGAGATAGATGCAATGGAGCAAAGGCATAAGGAAGGAATTGCGGTGCTTGATGGTATTGGTGCCGATGGACCAGCTTACGGTATGATTGGGACACTGATTGGTCTTGTGATCATGCTTCAAAACCTCTCCGATCCATCTTCAATTGGTCCGGCCATGGCTGTTGCACTTCTTACGACCTTTTACGGTTCTTGTATTGCCAACGCATTTGCTATTCCATTTTCAAATAAAATTGCCTTTAGATCGGGTATTGAAATGTTAAAAATGAATATAATTATTGCTGGAACATTAGGAATCGTTGCTGGTGAAAACCCCAGAGTTATCAGAGAGAAGCTCGATTCTTTTCTACCTCCTTCGCTAAGGCAAGTTGCCGATGATGGCGGAGGGGAATAAATAGGAGGTAGGGGGTGGCCGAAGAAGAAAAAGCTGCAGAGGGTGGTGGGCCAGAAGAGCCTGCAAAGTGCCCAGCCTGCGAAGAATGCGTTGCCGGTGCTCCGACATGGATGGCCACATTCTCCGATTTGGTGACTCTTCTTCTTACATTCTTCGTTTTACTTCTTTCAATGGCAAAAACAGAAACAGCAAAATATGAAGCCGCTATGGGGTCTATTAGAAATGCCTTTGGTGGAAATGTACTAGTTAAAGGTGAAGTGATCCAACTGGGTAAGTCATCTGATGATTCCCCTACAATGCTAGAGTCACAACAACCTATTCGTCCATTTCCTATTGAATTTCTGACAATGGAAGGACTACTTGATAAGCACCAAGTCAATAGAAGCTCTGATGAAGATTTGGCCTCAATGAAAAGTGATCTCTATTCTTACGGCCTATCAAGTTCTAGCGAAATTCAGGAAATGCCTGAGGGAATAAAAGTTAATATAAAAGATAAAATATTATTTGAAGAAGGCTCAGTGAGGATTGCCGATTACACCAGAGAGGTTTTTGATAGGCTAATCAAAATGATGTCTAAACAGGACTGGACTATTTTTGTTCAAGGTCATGCTAGCCTTGGTGAAACTATTACTTTAAAAGATGGAACAAAGAAAGATGCATACTACCTATCTTCCATACGAGCTCAAGAAGTCACAAAGTTTTTAATAAAAAGTGGAGTGAGGCCTGAGAAAGTCACAGCTGTCTTTTATGGTGACTCACGTCCTGACAATGAATATCTAGACCATTCCAAATCTCCACAAAAGCTCAACAGAAGAGTCGAGTTTATCTTGAGAAAAAGAGATTTGAGATCTAAAGGCCATAAGGTCAACACTCAGTAATGGAAACCCCTAAAATAGATCTTTGTTTTCTGAAAAGTTATGAGACTTTTTTTAGTGCTCTGAAAGATCTTGGTTTAAGTAGTAATCAAATAAAAAAGCACATCACAAATAAGAAGCTGCTTGAAGCAAAAATTTCGAGTAGGCAGTTGACCTCGATAAGCTTAGATATCATCAATAATGGCCTTATTTCTCCTATCTACTCAGGCCCTCTTCCAAAAATCTTATTTGAAAATGACTTTGTCGTTGGCATTGATAAACCTGCTGGCATTCATTGCCATCCTCTTTGTTATAGTGATCAAGGTAATTTACTTAGTTGGCTAAGGCAGAATTCATTTAAATATCTGGATGTAAATGTGAATTCCTATGATCGAGGTCTTATCAATCGTATAGACTTTGAAACAAGTGGTGTTGTTCTTTATTCAAAGTGCGGGGAGCTATTGAAAGAAATAAGAGAAAATTTTGAAGGGATAATTACCCGCAAAATCTATTATGCAAAAGTCTCCGGAGATGCCTCCCATATCAAGGGGGATTACTCATTTCATTTACGACCCTTTGGCCCAGGAAAAAAAAAGGTTGTGTGTGTCGAAACTGAGGCACCTAATACATTTACTACCATTTTAGATGTTGATTGCAATAGTGTTAACGACTTCTCAATTGTGAAGATTACCATTAAAAGTGGATATAGACATCAAATTCGAGTTGTAATGAGCGAACTTGGATTTCCGATTATAGGTGATGTTTTATACGGAGGATTAGTTTCTGATCGCCTATATCTTCATTCTTATAACTATCAAATAAAACTTGGCGGGAAATCGATAGAAATTTCTTCACCGCTGCCTAAAGATTTTTAAGCATTTTAGAAAATGAAATTCCTGTAAAAATATTTAAGTCTGCTGATGCTACATAATGAGAGTTATTGAGCATAGAGATTTTCTTGTTAATTTCGCGGGTGATTTAGGGCCGATTTAAGCGTTTTTGAGGGTAGGGATAGCGGAGCTAGTATTTTTCATCAATTACCAACCCCATAGTAATTTTGGAAATCATTTTCAAGCTCAAGCATTTCTTGAATTTCCGCTTCATCGTAGGGATCAGTTAAGTTGGCTCTTATACCAAGCAAAATGATCTTAATTGCCGTAATATTTCTTGTCTTAGATGGTTCAAATGCTACTTTTGATGTTTGAATGCGCATTAAAGATAGCACGAGCTCTTTCTTTTCTCTTGGCAGGCTGGGATTTTGATCAAGGTATATTGCTAAGTATTCAGGAGCAGTTTTTCCTTCATCACTTATCAAGCTAACGTCTATTCCTTCAAATTCAATTGTTAAATAGCTAACAATAGGCAAATCACCATTCTTACAAGCTATATGAAGAGCAGAGAAACCATCTGGAGGTCATGTTCTGTTACTGCATCATAGAGAGTCGTATTACCAATAGAAGTTTCATCCGAGGCATGAACCAAACCAATGGTAAAAATAATGCCAAAAGAAAATAAGGCTAAAACCTTTTTCATAATTATCCTCCTTGGAAAATTGAATTTGTCAATTTAGAAAAATTACTTTATTCAATCCATTCTTGCCGACTCTCTCGCCCGGGTAGGCGACGCAATATTTCACGGTCTTCGAAATATTGTTACCAAATTTTAAATTATCTGGCATTGTAAATATCTCAAAATAATTTTTTTTCAGGCCATGAAATATATTCGGCGATCTTTGTAATTTAGTGCAAGTAGCCCACTTCCATAAGAGTGAGGTTTTTAAGTATCACCTGAGCTCAATACCTTGTTTTTAATATTTAATATATTGTATGTGATTTTACCGTGATAAATTCTGTAAAAAAATTGGAAGAATAATTGCGTGAATATTTTTCATTCCAGGTTCAAGAAATTCTAAAAAACGCTCAACACGCCCTAACTAGATCCCTATCGGGGCTACTTGCGCAAGGTACATGAGGCCCAGGATGAAAAATCATCCACTTAGTATTCAGCAATTTGGCAATAAGGTAATATCACAGTTTTTGTGATAGATGATCACAAGGGACCGTGAACTACTGAAGCCGAGGAATACGAGGGTGAAGCGGGT
>JABIHA010000053.1 GCA_018649885.1 Bacteriovoracaceae bacterium | reverse complement strand
GTCGTGGGTAAGTTGTGGTGCTAGTTTTACCTTCATCCACAAAAAACTATGATAAGAATTAAGAGCCAAATAGCTGAATTTTTAGGGGGCATTTTAGTAAATAGAGTGGGGTAGTGATGTGCTTTGTTTTACCTAGCCCTTGAAGTATATTTTGATACCCATGAACTAGTAAATCTTAAGAAAAAAGGTGAGGAATACAAACGAAACTGAAACCGTACCCTGAACAGTCCACTGTTAACCGCTAACATGTTAACCGTTAACGGTGCACTGTTCAGTTTAAAAAGTTTTTTACCCTTGCCACGCCTTCCTCTCTTTACTCCGGTCACAACATTGTAACCGGCTGATTTTTATACATCTATCCAAAGAATGACAGTTTTCTATCTTTAACCTTCCTATTTTTAACTCTTTCTTTTGGTATCGTGCTTGCAACTTGTTGTGAGTAAACATTGAAAAGGAGAGAAAATGAAATTACTTATACTCGTATTATTGGCCTGTGCTGGACCACCACGCATTGGATTAAAAGAAAATATTGGTCGCTCTAGAGTTGTGGTTAAAGTAATTGATAGTTCAGGAAATAGGATTTCAAATTTTAGTGAGGCCATGCAAGAAGAATATGGATTTCATCCCTATTTAGTGACGATGGAAATGCCTGAAATAGAAATAATCCTTTCGGAAAAATCCCGCCATGCATTGTGTACCGAGCAGAGGATGGACCTTAAGTCAGAGGTCATTTCAACACAACTTTTTGAGCATCATTATAACGCTGAAGGGATCTTTAAATCATCCGTTCATATTACCTCAGATATTATTAAAAATAATCGGTATAATTCATGTAATGAGAGCGAACGTGAAAAATTAGAGGAAAATTCTGATTTATCTCATTTAGAGAATATTATAGAGCTCAATTTTCAACAAAATGTAAGTGAAGAAGTAATTTCTAATCTATATGGAGATTTAACTATTGTCGCTCATGACAGTCACTCATCCGACACAGTAAATTTAGAAATAGCTACTATAACTTCTAAATGTAATGAAACTCACTTGGAAAATGATAGTTTTTTTATTGATCTAGAAACAAAGAGAAGGAATGACAGTGAATGTAAATATATTGTTGAAGTGATAATTCCTGAAAATCCAAGCTCAAGCTTGCCCACTTCTCAACGGTTTCAGGAGCAAAATAAAAATAGTGATACTGGTTACGATTTTAGAAACTCCACTATCTCCTTATAATTTGAAAAGAGGGAAATATGAATTTACTAGCCCCCGATGTTAGGAAAGTTGGAACCTAGTTAGAAAACTATATTAACAATACTCCTTAGCTTGGAGTAATTCCATGGTTTTTAAAGGGCCTTTAGGCCAAAAAAGAGGGCCTTTTTGAGGCCGTCGATAATTTTAGGGGCTCCACCCTGGGGGCATTTGAGCTTTGTTAGTAGGTAAGTGATAGTGCTAGTTTTACCTTACCCTTGTTTTATTTTAGGGGGGGGGAGTTTTTATTGGGAGTATTTGAATTTAGAGATTGGGGGAGTTGTAGTGCTAATTTCACCTTCATCCGAGGGGGCTTAGGAATATTAAAACTTAACGATGTACTGTCCAGTATCTGTTTACTTGGCTTGTAAACTTTAAATAGGTTTTAGTAAGACTTTCTATTTTTGGATACATCTGGCAGATGAAATTGCCTTGCTAGATCTTCTTAAATAGCTTTTTAATGTCAAATCTCCATCTCTTAATTCAAAATGTCTTTTTTCTGAAAAAGAATAGTGAGATTCAGTTGTTGATGTCCAAAGAAAAATATAATCTTCGTAGTTTTCTCTTTGATCGTAGGCCCCTTCAACATCATATGGTATTTTAAAGTCTTCATTTTTTGTATCGATGTAAATGGTGCTCCTTTCTTCAGGGTCGGAAGAACGTCTTCCCCACCCCATTGGATTTAGTTTTTTTGTCAATTGTGAAATTGTTGGTAGGCCTCCATGATATTTTAGACAGTAATTTTCAATTTGTTCAAAGTCTTCAAAATTACAATATTGCCCTTTGCCTTTAGATGAACAATCAGAGATAGTTTCAATATTTGAGTTCTGTATGATAGGAGCAAGTTCAAAGTAACTCAAGTCAGCTGATATATTCTCATAATACTCTCGGTTTGAAGAGTTTTTTTCTTGATCAAATATAACTAAACCACTGATTAATCTACTATAATTTTTGGAAAACTCTAAGGATTCATACTTGAAAATTTGCTCTAACCATGGAATATAATATTCATCATATATAACTGGAAAGGGAAGAGGATTGTTAGGGGCAGAGGAGTGTTTACTAATTGTATTTAAAAATATTTCTCCAACTCTTCTAATTTCTCTAATTCGATCGATATCAACGACTGAATAATTTAATCTAAATCGACCATAGAAAAGGTGATTTTTTCTCTCCGGAATCATAAAAGTATTGTACTGTCTGATTACAGCTATCTGTTCATTTATTTCTTTTAATCTTTCTTTGTTGCTATTTATATTTTCGAGGAAATTTGTGTCATTTTTTTTCCAAAGGCATTGAAGTGTATACTGCTGCTTTTTCAGACTTAAGTACACTTTTATTTTTTTAGATTGTTTAGACTTTCTAATTTTATATTCACCTCTAAGTATTTCAACTTGCTTCCCTACTATCCTAGAAAGTCCTAGGTAAGGGTTTTCTTCCATATCGAATTCCTCAAGAATATTAACTACATATTCAAGTTTTAAGTATTCATTTAAGAAAGCTGAATCGTCACTTTTAATTTTCTGCTTAATCTCTTTTCTAATTTTTCTTATATCATTCATTTTTTTGCAACTATCAGCTTTACTTTGCTTTCCTAGCACAGAAGCAGAGGCAAAAATAAAGATTATGAGAAAACTACTTTTCAAAAATGTAATATTCATTTTGAATGACCTTTTTAAGGAATTTGATTATTAGCGATTCTAGTGACCCATACTGAGCTTGATGTTCTTTTGCTAATAATAAACTAGAACTAGGTCGAGTTGTCGATTTTGGGGATTTCTTGAATTATTTATATATCCAATTGTTAAATGGCCGATTAAAAGTACACTATGAACTTTATACGTAATATGCACTTCCACTCTTTAGGGGCATGATATGGAGGCTTCTACGGAGTGTTGAGGGGGCATTTTAGCTTGTGGAGTAGGGGAGTTGTAGCTTCTACTCTTATTCTCCCGTCCTGGTCGATTCGTTTTATCTTCGCATCATGCCCGGCATGGCATGCTCGACTAAGACAGCGCACTCCTTGTTCTGTCCTTTGCTCTGTCTGTAAGGATTTGTTTTACTAGGTATGTATAGATAGAAAAGTATCAAAGTCTACAATTTTTGCACCCACCTCTTTTGCCATTTTTTCTTTGCTAGGACTTCTTCTATACTCTCTATTCGGAAGGATAAGAAAGTGTAATTTTTTTGATACTGATTTTTTCAGGCAATACCCTTGATCAGATAGAAGTTTTCCGAATTTTATTTTTTCACTGGCGGTGAATCCGGATAAGCAGATATTACCCTTCTCTCCTGAAGCTTTAGAATACATCTCTTTTAATTTATTTGGATTTGCATTTCCTTCATATTTTTCGTTATAGGTTTTTAGAATCGTCTGATCTTTAGTTTTGAGTGCGTATTTGTGGTACTTTGCTGCAAATAGAAGTGCTGATATATATGTATCAAAGCTTGCATCGTGAAATGCGCTGTTTTCTATGCCAATTTCTTTGGCGGCAGCACTTAGAGTTGATTTTTTGAAATACTTTGGGATCATATCTGTGAAATTTATTTCAAATTCATCAAGTTCAAAGTTTGTGAGTGTTTTAGATAGAAGAATAGGGTCATTTCCTCCCCAGTGCATGACTTTTTCATTTTCAAGAAGGATTTTTAGATAGATGTAATATTCTTCAATTGTTGGAGCTTTTGACCATTTATATTCTGAGACATGGTGTGCCCTTGCCGCAAATGGGTTTACGTCACAGCTTTTAATTATTGGGTTTAGGATAGCGTCAAAGACGATTTCGATATTAGTAACCTCATCGTCAGTTCTTGTTAGCCTGGTTATTCCGATTTGGACTATGTCTTTACTTGATACTGTTTCTACGTCGAAGAAGTATATTCGGTTGTTCATTTTAGTTTCCTAGGTAAAATCACTGATGACAACAATCGCTGCCATCAGTGAGTAGTTGCTACGCTCACTATCCCGTCGTGGGATGCTCACTTTTTCTCCCATCCGTGGTCGAAGGTTCTCTGGTATGAGAAAAGGGGAGGGGCTTATTGCTTCACCTTGTTCTTTTTGAGACCTGGTAAGATTTCTATCGCAAACTCCATTGGGGTTAGCTCTTTTCCTGTCTTTTCATTATAGGCTTTGGTCCAGAGTTTTAGTTTGTCTTCATGGCTCATGCTTTTTTCTTGAAGATCTTTGATGTCACCCTCTTTTACATATTTAAGTGCGATTTTAAAGATCTCACCTGGAGGGATCTTTTTTCCAAGATCTTTGTTGTTTACCTTCTCTCTCATTTCCCAAAGCCGGTTGTAGAGTTCTGAATCGGATTTTTTGTCTAGGTTGAAATCGACTTTTACGTAGCGTCTGAGAGTCTTTGCTTTTTTTGCATCAGCTTTTGCCTGATATCCAGGACCCTTTACTTCTGTAACTGTACTTTGTACTTGCATGTTCCTTCCTTTGTTATAGTTCAAGTAGATCACTGCCATTTATTGCAGCGATCTTAGTATCTTTAATTTCTGGTTTGGATCTTTTAATTGGTTTGTAGGGAGTACTATTATCCTTAGTCCCCGAAAATTTTACTTTTGATATGGTGTATGGAGCTTGTGTGATTAAAAATCCTTCACCTTGGTTTAGCGCTCTTATTCTCCCAGGATGGACAATAAACTCTTCAACATCTCTTGAACTACCCATTCCGGTATCTCTTTTAGAAAAGAAGAGGCCTTTTTGTGTTTGTGAAGTATCTTTCACGGCCTCTTTTGTGCCAAAAATTTTAGCGGTGTATTCGATTGATTCAGGATCAGATAAAAGCATTATGATCTTTACGGGAGTGTTATCTATT
Organism: Bacteriovoracaceae bacterium; assembly: GCA_018649885.1. GTDB lineage: Bacteria > Bdellovibrionota > Bacteriovoracia > Bacteriovoracales > Bacteriovoracaceae > JABIHA01. The sequence goes on along the minus strand of JABIHA010000053.1, from coordinate 8,121 downwards.
ATCCGTCCTAGGTGTACTGGATCTAGGCTTTTTAGATCACTAATGCTTTGTGTGGCGAGAAGAAATCTTATGTTTGATGATCTGGCCTTGTTTAGAAAGTTGATAAATGGATCTGTGATAAAAGAGCCAAACTCATCTACGACGATATTGACTCTTTTTCTGTCTTTTTGATCAAGGCTTGTTGATGCGTGGTTAGAAAGTCCCATAAGTCCTGATAGTATGATTTTTCCTATTTGGATCGCAGCTTCTGGGAAGGCCTGAACATCAAGAGAGAAATAGACGACTTTTTTCTCATTATAGAAGTCTTTTAGGGTAGGTGAGTCTGATCTTGAAATAAGTGGACCAAAGGAGCTCATTTTCATGATTTCAAGATCACATTTAAGACCTGTAAGCTCTTTTTTATCGGGAAGGGATCTTATTATTGAATCTAAATCGATCTCGCCTTTAATCTCTTTTAAACACTTTAAAAGAGAAGCTTCACTCATTTTTTTATAATAAGGCTCGCTCCATACAGTTGAGCTGATGATCAGATCTTTTATCTCAGATATACCACTTCCTGAAAATGGGTTGAATCTGTTTGAGTTTTCAGGGTTAGTAAGGGAGAAATAGATGAAGTCATCAGATCGTTCAAATTCTTTTGCGTAGGAGTAGACGGCGTCTCTAAGAGTTGAGTCTCCCTTTGGATCGATTATAAAGATGGTATTTCCAAATTTTATCTCAGATCTTATTTGTGGTCTAAGGACACTATAGGTTTTTCCAGCTCCGGTCGTTCCAAGGGTTAGTTGGTGAGATTCATAGATTCGTTTTTTGACTGCGTAGCTTTTGAGATTTAGTCCTTTTTTTGGAAATAATGGTTTTGATTTTCCAAAAGCGATGGAGTCAATTTCTGGGTCTTTTTGCTGGAAGTGATCTTTAACTGGGTTTTGTAATTTATAAAAAAGGTATGTAGCTCCAATCGCGGTAATCACCAGGGCAATATAGATTGGGTACTGAGGATGGGCCTGAACAACATCAAATATGTAAGAGCCCATCACAAGTAGTATGATGCCAATTTCCCAGGGTGGTTGTGTGTTTGATATCTCGCTCATAGTGCTTCCTTTAGTGGTACTGGTTTATCTAGTCTATTTAGGATCGCTTGTGGGTCTTTAAGAAACTCAGCGAGGTTACATGTTAGAAAGTTTTGTGGTCTTAGATTGTTTTCTTTAATTACCAGGTTGATTCGGTTTTCTAACTCCTCATCTATACAAAAGTATATTGTTAGTTCATTTAATGGATAACGCTGAATCTCTTCGAGTTTTTCTTTTAATCGTTTTTTTGACTTATATGAAAGCTCGACTTCAATGAATACATGGCGGTCTGAGGACAGGAGAATTAGAAGGTCAGGCACATGTTCGTCAAAAATCTTTTTTCTTTTCATTCTTTTTTCTGAAATGAACTGCTTAAATCCTGCAAAGCAGAATTTGAGTAGTACCCTCTGCACATAATCGTCATGGATAAAAGTTCCAAGCGGGAAACCTTTTTTGAAGGGGAAAAGATCTATTTGGAAATTTTTAAGGATATTGATTCCATCAATGGAAATCCTATAGATATTTTCAGTAGATCTAATATCCTTAGAGGTCATTAGTAGTTTTTGGTTGAATAGTATTTTAAGACGCCTTGAGCAAACGCTAGGACATCTGTCTTTAAAAAATAAATCGTTTATGACAGACGTCCTAGCGAATCCAAACTCATTTAGAAACCTCAGTACTTTTATATCTCTATCAGTAATCATTTTAACTCCGGGGTAATGGTAATTAATTGTGTGCTTGTAGGTATTACAGAGACATTTCTCAAAACAACGTGGCGAGAGATGTCTCTGTAATATCGGAAAGCTAAGCAGTTGATTATTGGGACAAAATTGGCCCGGAGTTCTAATGGGTACTGACAGGCCGTTATGCGGCCTTTAAGGTACTGTTTTAGGCGGCCTAAGTTGGGCAAATTTTTTTTGCTACTATTGCGGGTTATTTGAAAATTTTTTTGATGATCCATCTTAGTATATCTCCGAGTATAAAAATTATGGCCGTTGTACATCCCTCAATTAGATCCGATAGTGGGTTCGATTTGATCTTCGAGGACGTATTCGTAAGCTTTGTGTTCTTCATGATAAATAATCCTTCCTCCATCTTTTCTTTCTTCAAAAGCTGGGATGTCGTAGATAACAAGGTTTGGTTTTTTTAGTTTTCCTTTTAAAAAGGAAGGTATTTCCAGTTTGTTGTTGGATATTGGCAGTTTTTTGATATCCTTAAGACTGAGAAGTGTTTTTGATTTTGATTGGGGGGCATAATTTAATCCTTGATCTTGATTTTTTGTGACCCCTTTCAAAATCATATTTGGAAGCTTCTTGTTCTCTGGATCTTCATTCCAAAAAAAGCTACCCATTCCAAAACCAGCAGCCCCACCAAGTGTGACCCCAATGCTCGCTCCTAGAAGTGCATTGCCAGCTTCATTCGCTTTATCAGGTGAAAAGCTTTTTCCAGCGACTGCACCTATCATTCCACCAACAAGCATTCCTGAAGTTGCTGCAAAAAAACGCTGTCGGTTTAGCGTTGAGCATGACGAAGTAGTCATGATTATTAGTAGTAGTAGTTTGTTCATATTTTAAACCTTTTGGTTAAAAAGACTAAAACCTCTTTTCCAGCTTCAATGTAAACCTTCGGCTCTTTTGAGCTGGCCTCCTCTTTTAAAAGAGTATTCGCTTCATCAATTGAGTTCATTGCACCTTGGAGGATTTTATTTTTGGATGTGTTTTTAGCTAGCTCTCCGTAGGGAGTTGAGAGTTTGTCTTGAGAAATCTCGACAATCCCCTTTGCAAAAGCACTTGCTACTGTTGCAGCAAAGAATTCATCTTTTCCTGAGTAATACATTCCCTTTAGGCCAGCGGAGCCGTCCTGGTTTAGGGCAACTGCTGAAATTTCAAATTCATTTTGGGTTGTAATTAGAAGACTGCATGCTGTAATGACTCTTCTGTGCATAGTGGTGCCAGTACATTTTATCTTGGCACCTTGTTCAAATCCTTGCTCTGGATTTATTTCTATTAGTATAGGGGACTCTAGGTTTGTTGAGACTATTGAGTTTAAAAGTATTCCTTTGAAGACACTTCCTGTTTTAAAATCTATTGAGTTAGTTTCATCACCTATGAATGGTCTTGAAAACTTTAGGCCAAGCAGAGCTTCTATTCGTTTATTCTGTTCATTAATGCGCCGCAAATTTTTTAGATTAGATGAACTACTTCTTGGTTTTGTTTGTTTAAAAACTTTCCTGATTCTGTATCGATCTTTTTTAGGAAGTGTATTTATTCCAGAATCTCCGAATGTGGCCGCACTGATTAAATTTAAGGTGAGAAGAAGAGATAACTTTTTAATAAATCTCTCCTTCAATCAATATCTTTGATCCTTTGGAGATATAGATTTCTTTTTCTGATCTTAGTTGCCCGTTTATCTTGATATTTTTCTTTTTTGGGTTAACAAGTAGAAAGTTGTAATCAGACTCCTTTATTGGGCCATAGGGAGTGCTCTTGTATGGGCGGTATGTTCTTGATGGCATGGAGCTTTTTACTTCAAGATAGCTTTGATAGTGCCTTACAGAGTCCACCACCAAAAATTGATAGCTGGCCTTCTTGGTAATCACAACCATTGGGGTTTTAAACTTAATTTTCTTGGGCTTTATGACTAAGATTTTTGAATTATTTGATTTATGTGTGAAAAAGTCTCCTTGATTTCCTAGAGAGTAGAACTCAATGGGCTCTTCAAATTTTATTGTAGTTGGGTACTCTGCGTTCATAAAAATGAGAGCAGCTGCTCCGGCCATCATAAAGTAACTCATAATTCTAGCTCCTGTTCTTCTATGTTTTTGATCTGTGCTCCAAACGCTGAGCTGCTGCTTTCATGCAGAGTCACATCAAAGGATCTAAGGCCTCTTTTGTCTTTGGTTATGAGTTTGCACTGGGTTTTTGAAAGAGTGATTAAAGATGAAATTACCTCGTCTCCTTCAAAATCCAGAGGAAGAAGGGGCTCATCTTTTAGGAGGTCGAATATTTTTTCTGTGAAGTATGACTCTGAGGGTTCCCTATCAAGGATTGATTTAATACCAAAGTAGCAGATATCTTTTGCGTGAGCTGACTTTGATAGGTAAGGGGATCTATCTGGGAATGATCTTTTAGCTGATGTGAGTGCTATAAAAAAAATATTTAACACTAGAAGTACTAGTGTTGAGATTTTGATGATTTTATCGAATTTTTCATTTTTTGGGTCGAATTCCACGTTTAGTCCTGTGTTTTGGAGTTATTTCAGTGAGTTTTTTGTGATTTTGGGGATTAATTATGAAATCCTCTTTTTGTCCTGATCTAGCACTTCTGCTTATTACGTCGGCGGCACTTAGCTCTTTTTTTGTATAATTGCTGGGATTGAACCCGCCTTTATTGATCTCTTTGATCGCCGTTTGAGCTTTCACTCTTAGGGGTTTGTTTTGGAAGATCTCTTGTCTTTGCTGCTGTAGGTGGGTCTTACTTTCAACGCTCTTTGGTACTTGAAGAGCGCTTTTTTTGATATTTACAGCTTTTGCGTGGTTCTTTGGGCCGTTTAGAACTTTATCAAGTGCTAGAACTGCTTTTTCTTTGGGAGTGGCATTTTTTCTTAAATTATCAAATCGCTCTTTTTTGGCACTTAGTCTTTCTTGGATGCTTCCGGTATTTTCTGATATGGCCTGAGGTCTATTGAAGTCTGCGCCAAGGTTTTGTTTTATACCTGTTGCCCTTTGGGAGAGATCTCTTGCAAAACTTCCATATCCTCTTTTTCCCATGTTTAAGGTTTTAAGTGCGGGAGTAGTGGCACTTTTAATGATCATGTTTTGGAGTCCAAATAGGGATGCATTTGCATATGATTTTCCAAGGGCGGTTGAAAACTCGTAAAGGCCCACGCCGGATATGATAGAGCTTGTGATCACTGGGCTTAGTAGTAGGAAGATACTCATAATCAGAAGGTGCAAAAGACCTGTGAAGTTTGTTGTCAGTGCTCCAGACATAGCAGGGTTAAACTGGTCAACAGAACCAAGTAGGAGTACCAAAAGGGAAACAACTGGCGGCATGAGTACCAGCCAAAGGTAGGTTTGGATTACACCGTTTATCGCTTTTTGGGTGAAAGGTAGAATAGAAAGTAGGGCGCATGGGCCTATGAAAACTAGTAGAAAGTAGTAAACCGTGCTGTAGAGATATTTTAGAATCCAAAGTGCTACGTAGACTAAAATCCATGAAACAAATGAAATTGTATCTTCAATCACGGCTTTTCCAAGAATTTGTAGTCGAAGCCATGACTTATCACTCCCCTTTTTTTTGTAGCGGTGAAGTGTTCTTGAGGACTTTTTCCAGCTTGAGATCAGTTTATTTTGTGGATCGAATCTCTTTATCAATTGGTTTGAGTAGCTAAAGCTTCTTTTTATTGAAGGGGTTATTATATAGCTTGAGCTAGATATGATGATTGCTGCTAGGATCGTTCTTTTTAGGACGCTTGAAAATGCCCATTCGCCCATGAACTCTAAAATGACACCTAATATGAAAAACACTCCAAGGTATCTTAGAGACAGAGGCGATATATACTTTGAAAGAGCAAGAGGCCCTTTGTTTTCAAGAAAAAGTAGATCTTCTAGGATATTCACGCTCACTACCTAGCTGCCTTGGGCGAAATAGCGTCAAGTTGGTAGAATTCTTTTTTCTTTTGGTTTTTTATCGCCTTTTTGGTCATGTCTTTTGCAATCATTCGATTTCTTTTGGCGTTTATGGCAACAAGGCTATTTGTTTGGGCATTTAGGTCGACTACAGATGAGTTTATGAGGGCCGTGTTCTGATTTATTTGTTTAAGCGCTCCTTTTGAGCTTTTGACTCCAGAGGAGCGATCAAGTTGAAGTTTGGCAAGGCGCATTCTTCTTTTTATTTTTGGTGAGTTGGCCTTTGCATGAAATTCTTCTTTTTCACTTTGAACAGCGATAAGTCCGTATTCCATCATCTGGGATTTAAAATCATCAATTTGAAAACGAAGAGAGCGGATGGCGGAGTTAAGCTGTTCTAGGCTTTTAACATCACTATCAAGAAGAATGAGCATGTCGTCGGCCCAGTATAGTAAGCGCTGCGCTCTAAAGTAATAGTCTTCAGCAAGCTCGTTATATTCCTGGATTCTTTTGGTGTATTTTTCGGCGTTTGATACTAGTTTTTCGAGCTCATTTAACTGAGAAATCGTAGTTGATACAAGCTCGATTAAAAGAGCAGTATCAGAGTCGGGGACAAAGATAGTTGAGCTTATTCCTGGAGTTGGAAGTGTGAAGTATAGTATTAGTATCCACTTAATCATATTTTAGCCTCACGTATTTTTCGAAGAGATCTTTGAAGTTTAGGTAGTTTTTAAAATCACCTGAGAAGTTATTAAATTCCCTTTGGTCATCGTGGTGGGTTGTGAATAGTTCGTACTCAAGTGGGTCTTGATAGTAGCGGACCACCTTATTAAAGTGGGGGTGCTTGAAGTAGAACTCAGAAAAGCTTCCTTTAATAGTTTTAAGGGTGCGCATATTCCCAAGGTCGAATTTTTCAAGATACCCCGAGCCCAGGGACTCTTGTCTGAACAAGAATTTATAATCAGAGGAGTTTATGATTACTTCTCCTAGTGCTGTTGCACTAAAATCATCAAAGCTTTGTGTTATTGATAGAGCAGATGCTCCGATTTTTCTAAATGTTCTATAAGACTCAGACAGATAGCTTATGTTTCGATCAAGAAGGTGCCAGCACTCATCGAAGACGAAAAATTTTTTGCCTTCAATATGCTTAAAAAATTCAATTAGAAATAAAATAAGCCCTGGAAGAAGTTTTTCAGAGAATTTTTCGGTGTCTATATAGGTTAGATTTTTAAAAGAGAGATTTGAGCTTCCAAAGTAGGGAAGTGTTTCTTCAAGATAGAGGGGGAGATCTTCTATAAAGTGGCCAAGTCTATCAATAAGCTCGCCAAAATCTCCAGAAAATCCAGATTCCATCTCATTTTTGATGCCTTTATATAAAAGTGTCTCTTCTTTGAAGTTTAAAGCGTCCTTTGGAAGAAGAGAGATGATAAATTCTTTTAAGTAGCGTGGATCTTTAAATTGAAGGGGATTAAAGCTTCCTTCAAAGATATCTCCCTCAAAATACTTAACAAGTTTTAAAAATGAACCACCACGATCGAGTATGACGGCCTTTGCGGAGCTTGGATGGGTAATCATCTCCTTTATTATTTTTTGGCACAGAGCTGATTTTCCACTTCCTGAAAGACCTGAAACTAAAACATTAAAATTATTTGATAGCTCATCAAAGATATTGATCTTTAACTCTGCTCCTTGTCTTGAATGAAAGCTGATTCCAGTTTTAAATAATTTATCATTTTTTAGTGGAAGCATGTTAACGAGATAGCTTGAAGGAACTAGGTGAGATCTCTTTAGAAGTGGGTCACCCTCCATGAAAATTGAATCAAATAAGCTTGAAAGAGATACGTCTTCAATAAATCCCTTGGCCTGATACGAGCTTAGTGATTGGATAAGATCACTTGATTTATCATACAAGTTTTCAAGGTTATCGGACTCAAGGATATAAAAGCACTCGGCTTCATATAAGCACTCCTCACCTGAAGTGACCTGATCAAGGAGATCTTCACTTTCATCTTTTGCTCCCCTGGAGGCATAGTTTATTAGCTCTTCCCCATCATGAGCATTATGAACTCGTCTTCTTATCTCAAGGCATCTTTTTGCTTTATCAATATCTAATTTTCTAAAAAATAAGGTGTAGTTTCCAAAATTAGCTAAATCTCCAGGGCCCAGTACAGCTGGAAGCTCATTAATTGATATAACTCTGTAGTATTTTGCGTTTAGTTTGAAATAGTCCTCAAAAAAAATAGCGTTTGAGTGAAATTCGTCCCATCCCCAATTTTGTCGAACCGGATTATCCACGAGCGTGGACTTGGCGCCGGCGATGGGGAAGCTGCCGGCTCCATGGTAGAGATGAGACGAACCACCGAAATAAAAAAATTTAACAAAGCTTGAGGGTGCTGTGTTAAATGAATGCTTTATAGATTCAAG
>JABIHA010000127.1 GCA_018649885.1 Bacteriovoracaceae bacterium | reverse complement strand
CCATACCTGCCGAAAGTTAAACATTGAATTTTGGGATTACCTGCAAGACAGATTAAATAAAAAATTCAAAATCCCAGCTCTACAAAACCTGATTGAAATTGCTTAGTTAGAAATCTAGCCTCTTTTTATTGAGTAGTTACCACTTTTTTGATCAAAAATTAGTCAAAATTATAAATCAGAACAAATAATCGGTTAGATTATAGCTATTTAGAAGCATCAATTTGGCATACGAATTGCTTTATTGATAGGTACAAAAAGCAAAATGAATTTGCTTTTACTTCCATGGACTAAAGGAAATATCTTGAAAATTCTGGCCCTATTAATTCCCATCTTTTTGTTTGTAAGTTGTTCTGATGAAGAAATTCAACAGGCAGTACCCGCTAGTGAAAGCAATCAAGAAACAGTCCTAGAAGACCTAGATTTTGACAATGATGGAGTTATAGACAGTGAAGATTGTGCTGTTAACGACAACACCTTGTGGCAGACAGTTATAGGCTATGAAGATAAAGACAATGATACATATGGAGTTAACGATTCTGCTACTCAATTTTGTTTAGGAGAAAGCTTAAACCTCCCTGAAGGGTTTTCTAACAGAGAAGGGGACTGCAATGATGATAACTTTACCATTAAACCTTTTGTTGCAGAAATTCTAGGCGATGAAATTGACAATAATTGCGATGATGGTATTGATAATTATCCTATTGGCCCACTAGGCTCCCAAGACAGTCTCATAATTTCAGAATTTTATGATGGCCCGGTAGGGCAAAATAATTTGGATGAATGGATTGAAATTTATAACTCTTCGAATTATACAGTAGATATGACTAATATATATATTGATAATGGAAGTCAGGGAGCAAAACATGAGATTTTTGAAAATGTACTTTTGCCACCAAAAAGTTTTTTAGTAATAGGCCAAGAGAATGCATTTCAAGCACAAGTAAAATATAGACGACATAATAGATCTTCAATATTAAAAAAAACCTTGGGTGAATTAACTCTCAGAGCATCTGACTATACTACCGTTCTCTTTGAAATCAGATATAACGAAGCAGAAGAAGGATTTTCATACCAATTAGATCTTGATAGTTTGATGGAATTCCAAAAACTAGCTTGGTGTAAAGTACACATTTTGAGAGCGACAGCAGGGGCCAAGAACTATTCTTGTGATGAATAACTCTACGCATAACAAATATTAAGTAATCTTTCTTGAAATATTATAATTTTTTTATAACTCGAATAAAGAAGCAATCTAAATGAATTACGACAAAGAAAACCACGAAGATTTAACTAGCGTACCTTGAAACAAAAACCAAGTGGAAGATGTAATTAAAGATATCTTTGATAAAACGACTTCAGCTTTAACAGAGAACCTATAGCCTGCCCACACTGACGAAGATGGGGACGCGGCGTCAAATAAAAGTTTCTATTTTGGCGCAACAGGCACCCTTTGGGGGCTGAAGTACCTTTCTGAAAAAAATGGATTTGAACTGCCCTTTTCAGCAAATGATCTTATTCAAAAAATTCACAAACTATATCTTGAAGAGCCTGATACAGATTCAGTATGTCCTTCGTACTTTCTTGGAGAAGTCGGAATCTGCATACTGAAATATAAAATTTCTCCTGACACAGAAACTTTGGACAAATTGTACAATCTCATAAGCAGTAATATTTAAAACCCATGCGTAGATGCCCTATGGGGTTGCCCAAGTACAATGCTGCCTGCTCTATTTTTATTTGAATGGACAAAAGATCAACGCTTTAAAGAACTCTACTTGAAAAATGTGGAGCATCTCTATGAAGTATGGAAATACCATGAAGAGTCAGGTGCATGGTACTGGGAATATAAGCAAGATGAGCGAGTTATAGCGTTTATTGGATCAGGCCATGGCTATTTTGGAAATGCATTTCCACTTCTAAAAGGGGGGAGATCTTCTCTCTCTAGAGCAAAGAGAGCTTATTCTTAAACGAACAATCGAAATGACTAAAAAGTTTGCTACTGAAGTAAACGATACTGTAAATTGGCCAGCAACTTTTTTTTGGTGAAAAAGGGACAGATTATTTTACCACCCAATGGTGTCATGGAGCCCCAGGAATGATTCAATCCCTTGAACCTATCGAAAAAAACCATGATGCTGAGTTTGAAAAACTTTTTGTAAAAGCAGGTCAATTAATTTGGCAAGCAGGACCTCTTAAAAAGGGTATTGGTATTTGTCATGGAACAGACGGAAATGGCATCAGTCTCCTGAAAATCTATCAAAGAACTGGGGATCAAAAGTGGCTTGAGAGAGCTCAAAAGTTTGCTATGCACTCAATTGAAAGAAGAAATGAGCGCCACACTCTTTGGACCGGAGAGCTTGGGCTTGCCTGCTTTCTTCAAGGCTGCCTGGATGAAAAAGGTATCTTTCCAGGGCTTGATTTTTTTTAAAAAACAATCGGAAGTTTTTTGAGAATTTTTCCTTTTATTTTCACGTTAGGTACTAATTTAATCACTTTACCACCAGATGTTTGAATAGCTAGGTTTCTTGGTGGGACCATCGTTTCTGTAGTGCTAGCGATATGGCGACCTTTTTTATCCTTTTCATTTATCGTAACCAGCTCGTTTGGCAAATTAACAATCTTTCCCAATCCAACTCCATGAACTAAGATAATGTCTCCCCTCACAAGAGAGTAGTTGCAATCTAAACAGTTAAACTTTGTATCTACCCACAAGTTTTTATTTGCTTTTATCCCCAAATATTTGGAATCTTTTTTAATATAGGTTAATCCATATGTATTTAGGTCATATTTGTAAATTCCTGCAAAGCTACAAATTATCAAGGCTAAATAGACAGGAAATAACCTTCTGAAAATTTTTGATTCAAACTGAGTGTCCCTATTTTTTAAAAGAGAATTAGACTCAAGTTGGCTTGAAGTATGTTTATCCAAAATTTTATTTGCAATAAGGATAAAGGCGACCCATAAGACTCCCAAGGTAATTAAAATAACTTGTATTATTTTGGTAAAATAGAGCACTGATAAGTAGATATTAAATTGACTACCCTGCTTGATGTAAAGACCAATAATAAAAACCGCAGGGAGTAAAAAAGCATGAGTAAATGTAATCCACTTATACCGACTCCCAAACATATCATAGAGCCTACCAAAACCATGATCTGAAAGAATTAATTGCTTTCTAAGGCTTAGATATTCATCTTCACTTAGAAGTTGATTATTGTACTTGTAAACAGCATCCAAAATATAATCAAGCCTTTCTAAAACGATAGTAAATCTATACTTTTTCTTATTCTTTAGCACTAAGGTAAACCACCCTCCTGCATTTTTATTTACTTTTCTCTTAATAGAAGTAATTTCATCGAATGGTATGATGGTTTCTTTTTTTCCTCTTGTGAGTAAAATACTATCATCAAATACTTGAATTTTACTTGTAGCAAGAGGTTTGATCAAAAAGAAGTATAAAGGATAGTAAAATAGCCAAATTATTCCACTTGTAAATGATATAGTAAGGTAGAAGGCTACATCCTTCGGTTCAGTTACAAGCCTGCTTAAAAAAATAGTAAATAGAGTCACTAGAAAAAGGATTAGCGAGATATATTTGAAAAATGCAGCAACAATTTCAACTTGTTTTCTATACTCCAATATCCTTGGAGCAAAATTTTTCTTTCCCCTACTAGAAATATCCACAGAGCCCTCTCTATTTTAGAATTCAGTACTCTTGCTTGTCGGATAAAGAGGGAGGTTACTTGAGGAGAATGGTCGGTTCTAATTAAATAACTTCTGTTGGACAAAAACTTCTCGGAGGACTTTTTGGGGATTCGTAAGTGGTGAAAAATTAAATGTTTGAGGGCGCATGGGAAAGTGAAAAATCGCATCTTGTGAAACGGAAGCGTTGCTTCCAGTGAAAATAATTCAAGTGAAGCTACCAATGCCTTTCAGCTGTGTAACAGTTCCAGCGCTACTTAAAAAATAAAAATTAAAAACTACCTGGAGAAGATTATGAAGAGGGTTTTGGTGCTTTTTATAGCATTATTTTTTATGCAAACAAGCTTTGCTGATTCAATGAAAGCCACAGTAAAGGACAGTATTTTAAAACTGGCAGATGATTTGGCCAAAGAGCAGAGCTCTGATGGTTATTTTCAAGGGGAGTTTGAAGGGGATCCTCTGACTGAAGCTGCGGTACTGATGGTTGGGAAGAGAACCGGACTCATAACGAGTGAACAAGAGCAAAAATTATTAAAAAGAGTTACCACTTGGAAGTGGAAAACTAAAACGGGATGGCCACTTTATCCAGGTGGGGCCACTAATTTTCATATTACCTATTCTCTTTTACATATGTTGAAAGACTATGATGTAGACAGTGTTGATCAATTTAAAACTGAGTGGAACTGGTTGAGAGCTCAAGGTAAAAGCCTTATTGATTTGCATTTTTTGCATAGAGGGATGTTGCACATTGCTGGAGTTAAAAAAGACTTTTTTGTATCAAAAGTGACTCCCATATTTTTCGCTCTTCCAAAGTGGACACCAATGAATATTATAAATATTGGGACCTTCCGCTCAGCAGGTGTTCCACTGGCCGTTGCCAATTTCTATCAAAGAGTTAATGAGTCAGGACATAAGGGATCTTTAATTGAACAAAGTAGAATTGATTCTGCTGGGGAGGCTTTCGGAAAAGGAAGCTCATTAATTTTGGGTGTAAGTGAGCTTCCAAGTTTTATATTGAACACAGGTTTTGAAAGCATTGTCGAAGGGACTATTAATCTTGCAAAGAAATTCTCCAGATACCCAGAAGATTTTTGGGCCCAAGAAGGTCTTGGATATTTATTAAAACGACAAGAAAAAGATGGCACCTGGTACGGGGTTCCCTATGTCACTTTGATGTCTATTTGGGCCTTATACGAGGCAGACCGCGCTGGAGTGGCTGACTATAGTGCCCAGATGAAAGCTGGGTGGGATGGTATGTTTCATTCTTGGTGGATTGACGCTGATCAATCAGATTCAGGTGAAGGCTACCTTCAGGTTTCAGATGGCCCTATTGTTGACACTGCCAGAGGGATGGCCGTTATAGCTGAAAGTGAAAAAATTACTGAAACAACTCTTTTGCCACTCAATTCCAAGGCCCGCGCCATTGATTGGTTGATTAAGCTACAACCAATAGTTGATGGTGACTACAAATTTACAGCACCAGATTTAAAACCAGGGGGATGGGGATTTCAACATGCCAATACTTTTTACCCGGATACCGATGATACAGGAATGGTGCTCACGGCTTTGGCCAGTAATCCTGTTCTTGATGCTGGGAAGGCAAACACTCGTTGGTTAGAAAGTATTAAAAAAGGTATGGACTGGGAAATTGGAATGCAAAATAGTGACGGTGGATTTCCTGCATATGAAAAAGGAATGTCTACCCTACTAAGTGAAATAGCAAAAATGGATAAAAGACTTCCAAGCTACTTCGATGTAAGCCAACCCGATGTTACGGCCCGTGCTCTTGAAGGATTAGTGTTCGCAAGAAATGCTACTGGCTACAATCCTCCCAAATTGAAAACAACAATAAATAGTGCTTGTAGTTTCCTTGAACGTAAACTCTTTAAACCATTTTTTGGAATTGATATTGTTGAAGGTGACTGGGGTATTAACTACATTTACGGCACAACTCAAGCAATAATTGGTTTGTTAGACGCGAAATGCTGGACTAAGGCCAACCGAGCTCAGAGACATGTAAGGTGGTTAGTTGAAAAACAAAATATAGATGGTGGCTGGGGTGAAGATCCAATTAGTGATCAAAAGAAGTATTTTGTCAGTGCTAAATCATCAATGACAGCTACAGTATGGGCTATCAGAATGCTTGCGAGATTTGAGAGCATGGCCAAAAAAGACAGCAAGACCTGTTCTGTACTTAGCCTCATAAATCGATGCCCCACAAGATACACTAAAGCACTTGAAAAAGGAGTGCGTTGGCTAGTTGATTTCGTTGAGAAGAACCCAACTGTATACGAACCAGAATTCACAGGAATTTTAGTGAAAGAAATCTCATACTGTAGATATGGTATGGGTGGACGATATGAAGCCATTAGGGCGCTAAGCTTGTATTACCAATTGCTAAAATAATTTAAAATGCTGGCACATTTAATTAAGTGCCAGCAACTTCAATTTAGGTAGTGCTATTCTTCAATTTTAAAATATTTGAGATCTTCAAAGTAATCTTCGATTTCAAAGGTTTTATATTCTTTAAGGGATTGTAAAATACTGACCACCTTTCTCATGGATTGATCCATGGCCTTCAAATCATTTTGTACAGCTTCTAGAACAGCTGTTTTTTGAGCATGCATTATCTTATTGTGAAGAATAGTTAGCGTGTTATTAATATAGTGATTTAAAGTTACTACTGTGATCTCAGCTCCGCCTGTTGAAGGGATAGCCCTGTAGGTAACATCTTGCAGATTAAGGGAAAGTTTGTCTTTTGCCTCAATCTCAAAGTGAACAGTTTCACCACTTAGGGCCCGATCCATGTACGGCTTAGCATTTTCATACATTTTAGCAGGTATATTAAATCTACATAGCGAGTTTTCTCTTAAAAAACAAAAGGTTGGGCCTACTCATATTATCAATTTAAATTCTTTCCACTCCCCTTGCCTGCTTCTATTCAATTGACTAGAATCCGACTTATCCAGTGCATTGTTTTTACAAATTAAAGGAACTAATATGGCCAACATATCTCTTAAAGACATTTCAGATCTCGCTAGTTGGAATCAAAAAGAGTTAAGAAAATTGCGAATTACTATTAAAAATAGGTTAAGTGCCATGGAGGCCCATTCATCAAGTAAAGACCTGCCAAAGAGTCATCCTCTTTTTGAAATGGATGAACCTGCATGTAAAGAGCTTCTTGAAAATGTAAAGCGGGCTGAAAAGAAAGCAAAAAAAGAGTAGATTATGAGTGAATATCAAATCAGAGAAATTTCGACTCGAGAGTTTGGTGAACTTTGGGTTCCTCATGGCAAAAGAATATTTGAGGATGAGTCCCAAATTTTTAGTTTGAGAAATGCATTATCAGAAGAAGAGCTCGCAAAATCCAATTCGCTTAAGTCCAACCTTGGTGAACCTATAAGAATTAACCTAGGAATTTATCGTGGTGATGAGTTTGTTGGATGGAGCTGGGGATATCAAGAATCAAATATTCGTTTTTATATGTGCAACTCTGCAATTTTACCAAAGCACAGAAGAAAAGGATTATATTCTAAACTCTTAAAAGAGATGATGACGAGAATCGAAGACCTTGGTTTTCAAGAAATTTTTAGTCGTCACACTCCTACCAATAATCCTATTATTATAGCCAAGCTAAAAGCGGGCTTTGTTATTACCTCTATGGAAATATCAGATATATTTGGCACTCTTATACATCTTAGTTATTACCCCAACCAATTGAGAAAAAAGATGCTTGAATACCGGGTTGGTGAAATTAAACCAGACTCAGAAATAAAAAAACTCCTGGGAATTGAGTAAGGCATACCATGGACCCAAAGCAGTGGGAAGATCAATATTCTTTGGATTGTGCGAAGGCGAAACTTATTCTGGCTGAAGCTTTTCCCGAACTTTTAGTATCATCTATAAAATTTCTTGGTAGTGGATGGGATTTTAATTGTTTTGAAATCAACGCTGAATTTATCTTTCGTTTTCCTAGACGAGACAAATACAACTCCTTATTCAACAAAGAACTAGAGGTGATGAAGCTTTTAAGCGACTCGCTTCCCATTTTATCCCCAGATTATTCATTTATTTCTCATTCCTCGAAGGTCTTCCCCAATACAATCGGTGGTTATAAAAAAATTGAAGGTGCTCCCATTATCGAGATACCTCCCAGTCAATATGCAACAATCGCTAACGCAAAAACCATGGGAGATTTTTTAACGACCTTGCACAGTTTGAATACATTGAAAAAAATTGAAAACCTCTCTATTTTTGAAGAAAGAAGTGAAGTTACAAAAGACTTTAGAGATGAGACAAAAAAAAATCTTGAAGAAATGAAAGGTATGATTCCAATAAGTGTATGGAATAAATTCAATATACTCTTTGAAAAGTACAAGGGCATTACACCTTTTCTTGGAAAAAAGGTTCTCACTCACAATGATTTAGGTGTTGAACATATTATTTGTGGGGGAGCAGAAAATAAGATCACCGGAATTATCGACTGGACAGATATGGCCATTGGAGATCCAGCAGCAGACTTTGCTTGTATATGGGCATCTAATCGTAAATTTTATCATATGGTAGTGGAAAATTATTCTGGACATGTTGATAAAGACTTCGAAAAAAGAGTTGAACAAAAAGCCATATACACTCTGATAGGTGATTCACTGTATGGTTACTCTATAAATGATCAAAAAAGGATTTCTTGGAGCAATCAAATCTTAAATACCAATTTTAAACTTTAAATAAAAAAAAGGGAGCCAGCTAGCTCCCTTTTCATTTTTTGTTTATTAAATTTTAAAGATCAAGATCACAAAAGTTGAATATTGGATAAGTAATCAAGCAAGCTAAGTAAACCGGAGTTGAAACAACTGTTAGAAGAACTTCCTCTCCAGTTTTTAAAGTTCGCTCGCCAGTTCTAGAGATAAAATAAACTCCTTTTTTGCTGATTTTTTTCAATCCTTTTCCAAGTTTCTTAATAACTTTTTTTGATTGTTTGTAAGTAAAGTTAACTGCAAGCTTGTGGTACTCGTAAGCTGATCTCACCACATTAAGAGCAAACTCTCCTACTTCTTTAGTTTCAAGCCATACTCTCTTAGAAACATCGTAACCAACACCTGCTGCATTTCTTAAGAACTCATCAACTTCACTGCCTGTGAGAACAATTACATCCTTTGCTGTATTAATAGTCATTCCTGCAATCTCCGCAGCCTCTTGTGCCATCTTGCCAGCTAGCACAACTGCCGCTTCACCGTTTGCTTTAATTGTTAGGCCAAATGCTGAAACTTCTGCTTTTGCTTTAAGCGGGGCAACACTTACTGTTAGGGCGTGGGCCTCTCTTCCCATAAGAGATGCAACCATTACAAATGTTAAAACCAAGTATTTCATATCTTCTCCAAAGTTGTCGGGACACTACGTTCCGTTTTCTAGTTGACTTAGTTTTAGTCAATGAATTTGAGGATGGCAATAGCCTTGGGGACAAAGCGTCCCGAGAAAGAGATCGGGACACTTCCCCTGTAAGCTACTCTATGTATTTGTTATTTTGAAGAAAATGAGCTTGATTTAATCCAACTAAGAATGCGGTACTTAAAAATAGTATAGAGAATTTTGTAACCGGCCTTGATAGTTCCGCAGACTGTTCCGGTAATTTTAGAAACTCCTACGCGCTTTCGATAACTGACGCTGACTTCTGTGTATTTAAGCCCAAAGCTTATGGCCTTAACTTGCATCTCCATAGTCCAACCAAAGTCTTCATCGCACATTTTTATTCTCTCAAGCGAGCTCCACTTAATGGCCCTGAATGGTCCCAGGTCAGAGAAGGCAACTCCTCCAAAAAACCATTTAGTAAGTGTTGTGGCCAGCCAGTTTCCAAACCGGGCCTGAGGAAGAAGCGCCCCCGGCTTTGCTTTTCCAAGCATTCTACTTCCTATGACAAAGTCGTATCCGCTATCAAGCTTAGAAAGGAGTTGGTCCATCTCCTCTGGGTGATCAGAGTAATCTCCATCTAAAAAAACCACTATGTCAGCTGGATCTTTTCTGGCCTCAGCGATTCCTGTCAGGCAACACTTACCGTAGCCACGAATTGGTTCATGAACCACATGAGCGCCATGCTTGGTTGCAACACAAGCTGTTTGATCACTTGAGTCATTATTAACAACAATAACTTGTTTGACCCTTTTCATGGGAATCTCTTGTAAAACCAAGCCGATAGAATCTTCTTCATTCAAGGCGGGGATAATGACAATCACATCTTTTTTACTAATTACGACCTCGTTTGAAAAAGTGTCACAATTTACATATATTTCACACTAATGGATATGACAAAAAATAAGATCAATTTTCTTTGGATACTTAATGCACTTTTCCTAGCAGTAGTTTCCTACGCACTAAAATCTCCGGGACCGGAGTACTTTGGTGGTATCTATTACATCTTATACAATTTTGGATTTCTGGCCTTGTGCTTAGTGCTTTTAAAAAAACACTCCACTAATTTTGAACTCTCACCTGTGGCCTTTTTCATCGGTGTGGTAATGGTAATGTGTTCTCACTCACCAATTTTTGAAAATGATCATTACCGCTATATATGGGAGGGGAAAGTTATGGCCAGTGGCCTCAGCCCCTACCTTCTATCCCCAGACCACGCGGCCCTGTCACATATCGAATACGCGGCTAAAAATCGTATTGGGTTTTCCAACCTCACGACGATTTATCCTCCGCTGGGAATACTGTGGTTTAGCCTGGTGGCCAAGCTCCCCTTCGAATTTGCTTTCCGGGGTTTAATGCTCCTCAATGCACTTCTGATTGCTTTAGTATTTAGGTTTTTCACAAAAAGAAATACGCCTGCTCTTTACTTATGTGTATTTTTTCCTCTTTTACAAAAAGAATATATTCAAGCTGTTCATATAGATCTTTTTGCAGCAGTTTTTCTATTACCTCTTTTTGCGCTGAAGGAAAAAGATGGGAAACGAACGCTATTAACCTATGGACTTTATTTCATGAGCTTTTGGAGCAAACTCATTGGCGTGGTGACTCTCCCTATTTTTTTTATTACAAATAAAACCACACCTATTAACAAAGTTAGGAGCATATTAGCTTCAGCTTTTATTCCCCTATCTCTTGGACTATTTTTTTGGTTCCACATCACTGATTTGAATTTACTTAGTGGTGTACTCAGTTTTAGTAAGGACTGGGTATGGATTCCCGGATTTTACTCACTTTTAGTTAATCTACTTGAACTAGAAATTCCACTGGCGAGGCAGATTACATTTGCAGCATTTTTAATGGTCGTGACTCTTGTGCATTTAAAAGTGATGACAAGGCCTCTGCAAAAAGGTGCCTTTTTTGAAGCAGGAGTGATCCTTCACAGCTCCATGATATTTTTCTCACCTGTATTCAATCCCTGGTACACAATTTGGTTTTTACTATTTTCACTATATACAAAAAATAAGTGGGCCATGGCCTACGCCTTTTTTAGCTGCCTGTCTTATACCCCTTATGGATATTACCAGTACAACCGACTTGCAGAGGTTTTAGTCCACATGTGGTATTTTCCAATTTTGTTTAATTACTTCGAAGTTTACTTTAAGAAATTTTACGCTCTACTTCTTCCCAAACGCTTTTTTCCAGCTCGCTAATTTTATCTTCACTTGCCTTTTCCATTCTCTTGGTCACGACTTTTTTAAAGCTAGAATTTATGGTTTTAAATTGAGAGGCAATTTTTTTGCAGTTGTGACACATAAAAAGGTGCATAGGATACTGAAGCTTTTGGATCCTAGTAAGCTCTTTGCCACTGGCCAAATGTTCGTAAAGTTCTTTGCAACTTAACATTCTCGCGTCCTTATTTATTCATGTGAGACTCAACACAGAGTCTCAGCCTACTCTTTGCTCTAAAAAGCAGCTGTCTTAGGTTAGTGTCAGAAACCGTCAATAAGTTACATATTTCACTCGTTTCGGCGGAATCAACAAATTTTAGTGTGAAGGCCATCTTCTGTCTTATGGGTAACTTATCTAAGCATAATTCAATGATATCCATAGTTTGACAGGCTTCTAAAAACTTTTCTGGGGAACTTACCCTGGCATCTTTTTGCCAATTGCCACGCTCATCGAACATCGACTCCGCCACTTCATCAATAGGGTCATGGCTTTGGGCCTTTTTGAAGGATCTTCTCGCCTCATGAACGTGATTATAGAAAATGCCGAATAAAAAGGTCCGAATATGAGACCTACCCTCAAATTTATGGACCACTTCCACGAATTTAACCATGGTTTTTTGAGTCAACTCTTTGGACTCATTTTCATCAAAACCTAGACCCAGAGCTGCTTTGA
Source organism: Bacteriovoracaceae bacterium (assembly GCA_018649885.1). Classification (GTDB taxonomy): domain Bacteria; phylum Bdellovibrionota; class Bacteriovoracia; order Bacteriovoracales; family Bacteriovoracaceae; genus JABIHA01. The sequence goes on along the minus strand of JABIHA010000127.1, from coordinate 58,228 downwards.
ATAGATGGGACGAGTAGTCATGGACGATTTTAGACATGGCGTCTTTATCTCCATTTTTCAACTTCTGGGTAAATTCGGGGTCCACTACTTTAATGCTTGCACCTTTTAATAAATAATCTTGTGTAACAATATACCATCTCGGCACACTAACAAAGGTAACCGGGATGAACCTGAAATAAATATATAGGCGAGTATGAAAAAGAAGCAAACAAAAATTTTGATAATTTTATTAATTTTAATTTTACTAGCCGTAGTAAAGATTTTTAATCTTCAATCATATCTAAGTCTGGATTACTTCCAACAAAATTTAGATTCCATCAGATCTTTTTATGCTCAAAATCAAATATTAACTATTGGCAGTTATGCTCTCATTTATATTGTCTCTACCGCACTATCACTTCCAGGCGCGACTGTTCTTACCTTGGTTGGTGGTGCGATATTTGGATTTGTTACTGGGACAATCATTGTTTCCTTTGCCAGTACCATAGGAGCAACGCTGGCTTTTTTGGTGGCAAGGTTAGTTTTAAGAGATTTTGTTGAAAAGAAATTTGCCAGCAAGATCAACTCAATTAATAAGGGAATTGAAAAAGAGGGAGCATTCTACCTCTTCTCTTTAAGGCTGGTTCCTCTTTTCCCTTTCTTTTTAGTTAACCTTGTAATGGGCCTTACCAAAATTAAAACTCACACTTATTTTTTCGTCAGCCAAATAGGGATGATTCTAGGGACTATGGCCTATGTTAATGCAGGACTTCAGCTCTCAAAATTAAAATCGATCTCAGGCATACTATCTCCTTCAATCCTTCTCTCATTCACCGTACTTGGCCTAATTCCAATTATCTCAAAAAAGATTGTAGATAAATTTAAAGCAAACTCTGTTTACAAAAAGTTCAAAAAGCCCGAGGTGTTTGACTACAATATTGTGGCCATCGGAGGAGGAGCAGCTGGACTTGTGACATCTTATATTGGAGCCGCTGTTAAAGCTAGAGTCGCCTTAATTGAAAAAGATAAAATGGGAGGTGATTGCCTCAACACGGGATGTGTCCCCTCAAAGGCAATTATTAAATCAGCAAAAATTCTTCATATGGCCAAAAAGGCAAATGAGCTGGGATTAACAAGTACTGAAATAGAATTCGACTTTAAAAATGTAATGAATCGAGTTCAAAAGGTTATAGAAAAAATTGAACCCCATGACTCTGTGGAAAGGTATTCATCTCTGGGAGTTGAATGTTTCTCTGGAGAGGCCAAAATTATATCTCCTTGGGAAGTCGAAGTTAACGGCCAAATTATTAAAACAAAAAATATTGTCGTTGCAACGGGTGCCTCACCATTTGTCCCCCCAATTCCAGGGATTGAAAAAGCAGATGTATTAACATCTGAAAATCTTTGGAAATTAGAAGAGCTTCCCAAAAGACTTATTGTTCTAGGAGGAGGACCAATAGGTCTAGAAATGGCACAAACATTTAATAGACTGGGCTCAAGTGTTAGCGTTGTAGAAATGGCGCCCTTGCTTTTAGCTAGAGAAGATGAGGAAGTCAGTGAATTTGTCAAAAATAAGCTCGAAAAAGAAGGAGTCAATATTCTCACAACTCACAAGGCCATTAAGTTTAAGGGTAACCGGCTTACTTGCTCTAGTGCTATCGGTGAAGTCATCATCGAATTTGATAAGGTGCTAGTGGCAGTTGGAAGAAAGGCAAACACCAAAGGATTTGGCCTTGAAGAGCTAGGGGTTGAACTAAGAAGAAATGGCACTATAGAGGCCAATGAGTATCTACAGACAAACTATCCCAATATATACGCCTGCGGAGATGTAACAGGGCCCTATCAGCTAACTCACGTAGCGGCCCATCAAGCTTGGTACACATCTGTTAATGCACTCTTTGGTGCAGTGAAGAAATTCAAGGTGGACTATCAAACAATTCCTTGGTGCACCTATCTCGATCCAGAGGTTGCAACTGTGGGAGTGAATGAGAGAGCAGCTAAAGAGCAAGGACTTTCATATGAAGTCACAAAATATGGCATAGATGATTTGGATAGGGCCATTTGTGAAGGTGAAGCAGCAGGATTTGTGAAGGTAATCACCAAGACAGGAAGTGATAGAATTTTAGGTGCCACCATAGTTGGATACAATGCTGGAGAGCTTTTAAGCGAATTTACCTTTGCTATGAAGCATGGATTGGGGTTAAATAAAATACTGGGAACTATTCATCCCTACCCAACAATGAGCGAGGCAAATAAATACCTGGCCGGAGTTTATAAGCAAAATAGAAAACCAGAAAAACTTTTAAGATTTATAGAAAAATTTCATAGCTATGTGCGAGGTGAAAAAGTATGGACATCCACCAAGAAGTTCAAGAGTACTACGGAAAAGAATTAAAAGAGTCTGATGATTTAAAAACAAACGCGTGCTGCACATTAGAGCCGCCGCCAAATTTTATCAAAGAGGCAATGTCCTTAGTCCATGATGAAGTTCATAGAAAGTATTACGGCTGTGGTCTTGCCATTCCCAGTGAGCTAGCAGGCCTTAAAGTTCTCGATCTTGGATCTGGAAGTGGCAGAGATGCTTATATCACCTCAAAACTCGTGGGTGAAAGTGGTGAAGTTGTAGGTCTTGATATGACAGATGAGCAACTTCTCGTTGCAAATAAGTATGTAGATTATCACACGGAGAAATTTTCTTACCAAAAACCCAATATTAGTTTTATCAAAGGCAATATTGATGAAATGGAAGAAACTCCCCTTAAAAATGATTACTTTGATTTAATCATTTCAAACTGCGTGATTAACTTATGTAAAAATAAAGAAAAAGTTCTAAGAGATTGTTTCAACAAATTAAAGTCTGGTGGCGAATTCTATTTCTCAGATGTTTACGCCAGCAGAAGAATATCAGCCGAATTGCAAGCTGATCCAGTTCTCTACGGAGAATGTCTTAGTGGAGCTCTTTACTGGAATGATTTTTTGAAGATTGCAAAGGCCGTGGGCTTTCGTGATGCTCGTTGTGTTAGCAAAAAACCAATTACCATTGAAAATGATTCGATCAAAGAAAAACTAGAGGGAACAGAATTTTACTCCCTAACCTACAGACTATTTAAAGTTGATGGACTTGAGGATGACTGTGAAGATTATGGACAGAGTGTGGCCTATAAAGGAACAATTTCAGAACAACCCACATCATTTGATTTAGATGGCCATCACAACTTTGAAAAAGCAAAGTTGGAGAAAGTCTGTGGAAATACATTTTTGATGTTAAAAAATACTCGTTTTGAAAAACATTTCGATTTTTATGGAACCTTTGACGACCATTATGGCATTTTTCCTGGCTGTGGTAGTTCATCACCATTTGAAGGGGTTAGTGGCAAAAACTCTACGGAGGGATCATGTTGCTAAAATCACTATTCACAATTTGCGCATTTTTTGTCCTATCGAATTCTTACGCCTTCGATCACTCGCATAGAGAGTGGTCAATGATTCTCAAAAAGAATATGAGAAAAAATGGTAAGCAAAACTTGGTAAATTACCGTGGAGTAAAAAAAGAAAAAAATCTTTTGGTTAAATACCTGGGTAGCTTAACTGCTGTAAGTAAAAAAGAATACAATGCATTTTCAAAAAATGAAAAGCTGGCATTTCTGATCAATGCTTACAATGCCTTCACCGTAAAACTCATAGTAGATAATTTCCCATTAGAATCAATTAAAAAGCTGGGCTCACTTTTTACCAGTCCTTGGAAAAAGAAATTTTTCATTCTCCTTGAAGAAGAAAGAAGTCTCGATGGTATTGAGCACGACATGATTAGAAAAAACTTCAATGAACCCAGGATTCACTTTGCAGTGAACTGCGCGTCTATTGGTTGCCCAAACCTATACCCTGAAGCCTTCTACCCAACCTCTTTAAATTCTCAACTTGAAAAGGCCACTTTTTCTTTTATTACTGATAGGAAAAAAAATCGCTGGAACTTAAAAAAGCAGACACTTAATTTGAGTAAAATTTTTAAATGGTACAAAGGTGACTTTAAGAAAAAGTTTGGTAGTGTCCCAAATTTTCTAGCAACTTACTTTACCCAAGATATTTCTGAGCAACAACTCATAAAGAATAAATCGACTAGAATTGATTACATGGACTATGATTGGAATCTTAATGGATACTAACCTCTACTTTAAAAACCCAGAGTCCACAGTATGTGGGAAACAAAGGGCCTTTGTTGATTTTCAGCTACTAAAAACTCTTTGGTTTAATACTGGCACAAAATGCAACCTTAGCTGCAAGAACTGTTATATTGAATCCTCTCCTAGCAATGACAGGCTGTCTTTCATTGAAACAAAAGATATCACACCTTTTCTTGACGAAATCAAAGAAAATCAGATGACCACAAATTTAATAGGTTTAACCGGCGGTGAACCATTTTTGAATCCACAAATCATAGAAATTTTAGAAGAAATTCTATCCCGTGGATTCGAAGTACTAGTGCTGACCAATGCTCACAGAGTTTTAGAAAGGCACAAAATTGCTCTTTTAAGTTTGTTAGTACGCTATAGTGACAAATTGCATATCAGGATATCACTTGATCACCATACAAAAGAACTGCATGAGAAGGAAAGAGGGCAAGGCACATTTGATTCGTGTCTAAAGATGGTTGAGTGGTTATTTGTGAGCCGATTTAATATTTCAATTGCTGGAAGATCTCTCAAAGAAGAAACTAGTACTGATGCAAAATGCAGCTACCAAAGATTATTAAATTCTCATGGTATAAGTATTGATATCGAGAAAAAGTTGGTGATCTTCCCCGAGATGGATCTACAAAAAAATGTCCCTGAAATAAGTACTGGTTGCTGGAGTATACTCGGTAAAAGACCAGAAGATCAGATGTGTGCAACACAGAGGATGGTCATTAAGAAAAAGGGAGAATCACGAATAGTGGTTATGCCTTGTACACTCCTAGCATATGACCCCAAATTTGAGATGGGATATTCACTTAAAGAGTCTCTATCAAGAGTACATCTGGCCCACAAGTTTTGCGCTCAGTTTTGTGTACTTGGAGGAGCTTCCTGCTCTTCAACTAAGTGATCAATAAAATTAAGTAACTCTTTCTTTTTTGGAGTCAAGTTTTGAAAGCTTCCTAGAGCAGTGCCTAATTTTTTAAATTCATCAAAATGATCTACATCAAATAGACTTTCAATAATCTCAACACTACCAATGGATTTTAAGCTTCTGGAAATTTGAGCTAAGGTGTCACTTTCGCTGTAGCGAGTTTCATTCCAAATTTCTCTAGAGATGGGCGCGGCTCCACCAAATAGATAAAAACCTCCATCTTCTGAAGGACCAAATACAAAATCAGCTTTTTCAAGTTTTTTTAAGGCATGATCGATTTGAGATTTTTCAACTTGTGGACAATCAGCTCCAAGGAAGATCACTTTTTCGAAGTCTTGTGACAGAGTTTGGTAAACTCTATCCAGTCTCTCCCCTAAAGATCCTTTTCCTTGATGGATTTTTTTTAATCCACCACCCCAGTATTCGCCATCCATTGCTTCAAGCTCAGCGATTGACCAAAACCCTTGGGCCTGAGTCACACTAGATACTGTTTCTCCCACAATATTTGAGGAGAATAAATGAAACTTAACGGCAGCACTAGTGCCAATTGTTTTGGCCAAGCGACTTTTACAAGATGAAAATTTGGGGGTTTTTACAAATATTGCGATTGCGACTTTTTTTTTCATCAGCGCTCAAAGGATAGAGATTTATTTACTACAACTAGCAACTTCTCTATTTTCGCGCAACATATTTTCTTTGACTAAGTGCTGGTGAAACTCAGTGACCCAAATACCTGTGTCGAAATCAATTCCAATAGCGATCTGTGCAACATAGTCCAGAAGTAGCTCAATATAGCCTTCAAGATGATATTGATGATCTTTTGAGGGCATAGGTAGAGTCATCATAAATTGAGTGTAATCTTCGAGGTAGTGAGTAATATTTGTCACAAACTCAATGCCAAAAAGACTACCAAGCTCCTTGAAAGAATGAACTTCATGCTTAAAGTCGTGGAACAGCTCGATGCGGTAGCCATCTTTTCTAAGTGAGCTACACAGCTGAGCTAACCTGGCCGTCTTCAAGGCCAACTTTGGCATTGCACAGGGAAGTAAATCTTTGAGCTCATCACTAATTTTTATAACACACTCCTCAATACAAATTGTTCACAAGGCCTTTCGGACGCTTACCGAATAAACCTTAGTGTTTTCGTCAGGTATTTTTCGTCCCTATTTTCAACCACATAGAGTAAAACATGATTCCTTTTTGGATGACATTGACCCACTGGCAAGGTATGTTCGGAATCCAAATCGGGGGTCTTTTTTTTGAAGTATGCATTTATTTTAGTTCTAGTATTTGCTTCTACATTTGCTCACTGCGCGACTTCGGTAAGCGGGCGTTTTCTTATTATTCCTCGCGAAGTTATCGGACCTTCAAGAAATTACACCTGGCAACCCATGGGACAAATGGTCGTCATGGCAAAAAATAAAGTTGGCCACACTCTCGCTACAGGTATCACAGATAAAAGCGGCTTCTTTTATTTATCACTAGACGATCGTTTTATGGCGAGTAAATCCTTGATCACCATCGAGATCCTTTCCAAATCAGTGATGTATTTTCCAAGCACAGGCCTTCAACATTACCAGGTTGTGGGTAAGGCAGACCTCTCCGGAAATAGGTCCCCATACGCCTACAGCATAGGATGGCATGAAATTAAAAAAGGAAATGAAAACCTCTTGGTAGAATCAGATTTCTTTAAGTCCTTCATCCTAGATTTCTCTCCTTTAGTAGAAGCTTGGTGGCTAACCTCTGATCTAGTTGAAATTGGAAATAGATTAAAGAATTCAAAAGTAGTAGGGCTCAAAAACCATGGAGCTTTTGGTGGAATCAATGTCACTTGGTATCCAGGTCTCACAAAAAGAATTGGCTACGACAGTATTACTAAACAAGTGTTTGTTCCACATAGCTACATTAAGGCCAAAGACATTATCAACTACTACTATGCATTTGCACTGCTAGATAATGCGGGGATATACGAGTCTTGCAAAATTAATCACCCCATCCACCTTGTTTGGTCACCTAAGTGTGCATACATTAATGGAACCGCTAGATTTTTCTCTCTAGGCATAAGTCAATCAAGCACCACATATTTATTTGATGGCAGTACTTTCGGCTGGGAGCACAGTGGAAGTGATTGGCATGAAGGAGAAAGCGTTTCAGGTAGAGTGACAACTACTCTTTGGGATCTAATTGATCAAGGTAGTGAGATACAAGACCAATTCCAAGATACACCAGGAGAGATGGAACAGTCATTTATGAATATCTGGTCATGGATTGTGGTTCCTAAAACAAAGAGTCAAGATTCTCTCAAATCACTGCTGGGAAATTATGTAAAATCACTTTCAAAAGAAGAAAAAGACAATCTTTTAAAACTTCTCCAGCACAATACAATTTTATAGCTTCCTAAAAATCAAGTTGTAACAACTTTGCTTTCTCTCCAGGTACTTTCTCTCAAAATGAGTTCTTCCAAGGAAGTCAAAAGCAAGCTCCACATCTTCCACTAACTCAAACCCCCAGTACGAACACATATATTTTTTGGCCTCATCAGCATAGAACTTTTCATTAGTGGCCAAAACGATTTCTCCCCCACTTCTCAGTACACTTTTAAGTTGCCTCATAAAGGGCATAGCATGCCACCTTTTGTTTAGGTGTCTAGTTTTTGGGTAAGGGTTAGGGTAGAGGAGAAAAACGCGATTAACACTGTTAAGTGGAAGATTGTGAGTAATATATGATATGGCATCATCTCTTATGGCGAGCAAGTTTTCTGGAGTATTGTGAGTACCTATTCTTCTTTCAAATTTCGAAAAGCGCTCACTTGTTCTCTCAATGGCGATCAGAAATCTTTCAGGATGCTTTGCACAATACTGTAGGGGATGGAGCCCAACACCACAGCCAATTTCAAGATCAATTCCACCTTCTGGTAAGTTAGGCGCCTCGTTTCTTGCTGGGGCCACCAAAGTATTGTCAAAATCTCTTATTTTCAATTCATTCATACCCTCTTTTAGCAGAACAATCATTGACTGAAAATTGGGCGGCGGGTACTATGGCGGTCCCTCAAAAATTCAGTCGGACAGTAGCGCAGTCTGGTAGCGTACTACTCTGGGGGAGTAGTGGTCGCTGGTTCGAATCCAGTCTGTCCGACCATATTTAATTAATCACACCAGCATATTGAGCTAGTTTCCTTGGCCCGTATGTAGAATTCGGGGAGATGGGTGACACTTTATAACCCCAAGAACAAAGCCCCCAACAATACCGCTCAAACTCGGTTCACCAAAACCCAGCGCCCCAGTACTCGACCCCAAATGCAATTCCACAATTTCTAAGCTACAATCCAATCACCATGAAACTATACTCCGAAATCATTTTCCCCAAACTTTACGACTTTATCCTAGGCACTGGAGTTTTTGATAATTACAGAAAAAAAGTCCTCAAATCTGCGTCGGGGAAAATCCTAGAAATTGGAATTGGCACAGGTAAAAATCTTGAATTTTACCCAGACAATATAAACGAATTATGGGCCATTGACCCAAGCCCTGGAATGCTTAAACAGTTAAACAAGAAATTAGAAAAACAAAAAATCAAGGTTCATTTCGAACAAACTGGCGCTGAAAATCTACCTTATGAGAACGAACAATTCGATACTGTAGTTAGTACAATTACATTATGTAGTATTCCTGAGCTTTCAAAAGCTCTCAGTGAGATTAAGAGAGTCCTAAAGCAAGATGGCCATTTTTTTTTTGGATCATGGATTAAGCAGTAATAATTCAGTCGCTCGCTTACAAAGAATGCTGAACCCCTTTCAAAAGATTGTTGGAGCTGGATGCCAATTAACTATCGATATAGAAAAAGAGCTGCGTAATACAGGCTTTAAATTAGAAAAACTTAAAAAATTCCAACTAGAAAAGTCTCCTAAAATTATTTTCATGTACAAAGGCATTGCTAGAAAGCAGACAAGATAATAATTTTGAAACTAGCTATCCAAGTTAGCTATATTTTTGAATGATTTTTTTTGAAAAATAAAATGTAACAGGAAAGAGAATTAGCAACTGAGCAACAGGTAATAGCGAGATTTGTCCAAATGCTAGAGGTGTAATTTCAGTATATGCCCACCTATTAGTACGGATTGCAAATAACTCTATAGAAAAACTGATTATTAATGCCATAGAAATCATCACATACCAATGCCATCGATCCCAAGCTTTAGTAATCCAATGAAAACTTTTACTTAACCAACTAATCGTAAAATAAGCAATCATAGTTATTACAACATCTCCAAGTGATGTTATCAGCATATCAAAGTGAGTAGGTACAAGGTTTATATGGATAAAAAAGGGACCACACTGTAGATACTCCCATGCTAAATGAAATAATAGAGCAGTGGTACTTATTATTATTAAATTTTTGCTATATTCAAGCCAATCACTCATAGAATATTTCACCATCGCTCCTTTTATAAACTATTGTATATCATTATATAAACAAACACTGGTCAAATTTAATGGTATCGCAAAACCATGTCAGTTTCTTAAGTAGAATTAACTCCATTTATTTAAAAAATATTTCTGAATATATGATAAAGAGGACAAAAGCTCCCCGATGGGATTTTCAAACATTTAAACGGAGGAATACATTATGTCAAAACTAACACTTGTATTACTGATTGTAATTTCGATGACCACTATCCTTTCTTTTGCAAAAAATAAGCCAGATAATATGGATATGTCTAAAATGCAAATAAAGATGGATCAAATGCATAAAATGATGGATCAAATATCTAAAACTAAAAATCCAAAAAAGAAACAACAACTGATGGAAAGACACATGAAAAATATGCAAAGCCAAATGAAGCTGATGAGCTCCATGATGGGTGGAAAAGGCATGGCCATGATGGACGAAAAAGTAATGGTACAAGATAAGGGTATGGGTATGATGAGCAATGAAAATATGGGACAAATGCATGACATGATGATGGATATGATGGATCAAATGCAGGGTTACCATGGAAATTGCATGCAAACGATGAACCAAGCATCGAATTAACTATACACAATATGAAAGGTTCGAGTTTTTGTGACTGAGGAGGTGGGGTTGGGGTGATTTTTGGTAGATTGCTATCATTACGACTTACGAATATAAATCACCCAATAAATCAACCCAACCATAACAGACCCCCCCACAATATTCCCAAGCGTAACCGGAACCAAATTCACCAAAAAGAAATTCACCATATTCAAACTCTCAAATGAATCACCCGCTAACTGAGTCATGGCCCAAAACTTAGCTCCAGCATAAAACTTAACCAAAAGCCCAATGCCAATAAAGTACATATTAGCAATACTATGCTCAAAACCTGCAGCCACAAATGCAGTAATAGGAAATATCACTGCAAGAATTCTATCCGTAGTACTTCTCGCACTAAGCGTTAGCCAAACAGCAAGGCAAACCAGTGCATTACAAAATACTCCAAGCATAAAAGCTTCTACAAAATCCAAGCTTGTTTTTACATTTGCTATTTTCAAAATATTAACACCAACAATTCCTTGTCCAAATTTATATTGCCCAGAAAGAAAAATTCCAATGGCAGTAAGTATGCATCCAACAAAGTTACCGATGTACACGATCACCCAGTTTTTTAAAACCTGCAAAAATGTTATTTTTCCATTGGCCCAGGCCAAAACGATTAAATTATTTCCAGTAAAAAGCTCAGCTCCTGCAACAACAACCAGAACAAGTCCAAGGCAGAAGACGAATCCGGCCAATAGTTTTAAAATACCAAAGGGGATAACTCCTGCACCTCCAGCTGTAACAGTCGTCGCAAAAACAGCTCCAAGAGAAATAAAGGCACCTGCGAGTATCGACAGTGCAAAAACCTTGTCCCAAGCTAGATGAGCTTTTTTAACTCCCAAAGCCTCTGCTTTTTCTGCCATCTGTGGTGGCATTAAAGCGTCAATTCCATGTTGTAAATCATTCATTGGCATTATTTATCCCTGTTGTTACTCAGTTTTTATTTCAATAGTCTTAAGCTGATAAGGCCACTTAAGAGTATCGCCATGTGATGCTTTGTCACTCTCAGAAAAATTGCTCCAAACAAGATATAGTGGTCCAGGATCAACGATTTTGTTCTTTCTTTTAAATTTTGAAAAACCTTTCTTGCCAGTTTCAGTATAGGACAAATAACCAGGTTTTCCATGTGATGATCTAATCATTTTAGAAATGTTGGCCACTTGCTTATATCCATCTAGTGCATAAAACGAAATAGTTTTGGCCTTTCTCCAATTTTCTCCATAAATAACATCTAATAGTTCATAGAAAGAATATCCCCTGTAGGTTCTTTCGTATCCTCTCCATGCATTGAAAAGAGTTTTATCAAGACTTCCAATAAATTTTCCATTACTACTAAACTGCCCAGATTTGATTGAAACAATATCAATTTTATTAATAATTTTTCCATTTTGTTTTAAAATTAGTTCACTCGAGAAAACACTAAATGATGCAAATAAAACTACGATACAAACAAACTTCATATTAATTCTCCTATTTTCTTTTATGGTATACTGATTCTTTTACTATTTTAAGGAAAAATTGATTGAGCTACTTAGGGTAGTGGACCAAAACTGTCAATAATCTTTCCAAAATGGCTCATAAAGATCACAGGTTTAGACTATTAAAGCCGATAATTATATAATGCATTTAAATTAAACAACAGAACACTACAATGGGAACGATATAACTCCCTCATTAAATTGATGATATGGATATGAAAGAATTTTTCGCTAAATTATTTTATCAAAATACTATTTCTGACTGGGGAATGAGTATAGGAATTGTTGTCCTTTCTTTGATATTGGGCAAGGCCATTTTTTGGTTTATTAAAAGGATACTGCAAAATTTCACTGCAAAAACCAGAACAAAAGTTGATGATATTCTCCTCGATATGCTAGACGAGCCCTTTGTTTTCTCAATTGTGGCCTGGGGAATTCACATCGGTCTAACCAGACTAAAGCTTCCTGAAGTTTTAGAAACTTTTATTGACCGAGTCTTTTTTGGATTTCTCACTTTTATGGCCACATGGTTTGTTGTGAGGACGATGGATAAATTTATTGATGTTTTTTTGGTTCCTTTAGCTGAGAAAACAAATAATGATTTTGACGACCACCTACTCCCTGTAGTGAAAAAAACTGTAAACTTAGGAATCTGGATTCTGGGCATCGTTGTGGCCTTGAATAATGCAGGATTTGATGTTGGAGCTCTGATTGCGGGAATGGAGCTTGGAGGGTTAGCTTTTGCAATGGCCGCCAAGGATACTGTTTCAAATTTTTTTGGAGGAGTGACAGTATTTGTAGATAAACCCTTTCGCATCGGTGATCGCATAAAAATCTCTGATATAGATGGCACTGTAGTGGAAATTGGATTAAGAAGTACAAGAATTAAGACTCTTGAAGGCAGAATCGTTACAATTCCAAACGCACAATTTGCTGGTGGAATTGTTGAAAATGTCTCTTGGGAGCCTTCAAGAAAGGTGATCATTAATCTTGGTTTAACCTATGATACTAATTCAAACTCAATGAAAGAAGCGATGGACATATTAAAAGATATCATTTCAAAAAATAAAGATACTGAAGAAGATATTAAAATATCTTTTAATAGTTGGGGTGATTTCTCCTTAGGTATTCTGCTTATTTATTATATTAAAAAGGGTGAAGATATATTTCAAATCCAAACAGATATAAATCTCGAGATATTAGCCAGGTTTAATGATAGAGGACTAGCTTTTGCTTTTCCAACTCAAACGTTAGATATACCCAAAGGTGGCCAAGTTAATATTTAAATCACTAAAATTAAATTATGGAAAAACCAAGAAAAAAAGCCCGACAATCTAGATCACAAATGACTGTAAATTCCATTCTTACGGCCACAAAAATGCTTTTAACAGAGAAGGGCCTGGGGAAAATCACCACAAATAAGATTGTGGAAAAAGCAGGAGTCAGCATTGGCTCTCTCTACCAATACTTTCCAAACAAAAATGCAATTCTATCAGTTGTAGTTGAAAAAATATTTAAAAGTGATGTTGATGAAGTTGTAGCAAAATTAGATGAAATCGGGCCTGATAGCCATTCACTACAAGAAGCTATATCTGAAATATTAGAATTGATATTTGGTAGTTATGTACAAAAGCCAAAGCTAAATAAAGAAATCATTCTATCCACAATGACTCTAAAAAGTATCGCCTTCACACTTAAACATGATGGAATTGTAAAAAAACACTTACTTGAGTTTTTAAATAAATACCATGATCAAATTAGAGAAAATGTAGACCTGGAGAGATTTATATTCACATTTCACTATGCCATTAAAGGTTTAAAATTTGGAATCACCTATAACGACAAGACAAGTTATGCGGATGGGATTGCCTCAGATTTAACCACAATGATCTACAGCTTTTTAAAAAAAGGATGATATCTAAGTATATTTTGTACTTAAAACAATTTTGTAATCGCTGACATACTCACTTCTTACTAAATCATCACTTTCATCTTCAACTAACCAACCCATAGTATATTTTTTATTTATTGGAACTACGTTTGTTTTTACGTAAGTACCGTATAATAAGTCCCAAAACCTTGTGGTCACACCATGGTTCATATCCTCTTCTGCGAAGTGATGATAGAAATGGTGCTTTCTTAAAATTTTTCCATACCATGACTTAGGTGGTGCCACATGGCAAAGTCGGTGGAAAAATTCATAATATAAGTACATTAGTATAAACCCAACGGTAAACGCGAGTGCTAGTTGAGCCGAAACAAATAGTACTCCCAATGTAAAAATCAATGAGCCTGCAGCGAGTGCTGCTTTTGCCTTTTCAAAATTTGAAGCAAAATATTCTTTCTTAAAATGATGTTTTGCATGCTCACTTCGAAAAATATTTACAAATGTATAAATTTTTTGAGATCTACGCTGCCATTCATGTCCCGCAAATCGGTGAATATTGTATTCTGCAAATGTCCACAGAAGTGCTCCTAAAATCAATGCTACCGCTAGACTCATAAAAATATCCTCACATAGTAAAAGCTTCTCCTGAACCCAAAAGAGTGCAACACAATAATCGTCTAATTTTGGATTTGAATCTACTCGCAATTTGAAAGCTACAAAAAAACCATCTAACTCACCGAAATTAAACGTTTTGGGGTGAGGCCCTAGGTGTAAAAATTGCAAAAACACTGATGCTGCTCACATTTTTAAAGCCATGAAATTACAGATACGAAAGATTTGGGAAGTTCCACTAGCTGGCTTTGTTGGCCTTGTTAATACGTTGATTGAAAACGGTCATCAGCTTATCTGGCAGTTCTGATAAAGAGGCAATGTGCTCTACAGCGCCTAAGGAAATGGCTGCAGAAGGCATACCAAAAACAACACAGCTTTTTTCGTCTTGAGCAAAAGTAACAGCCCCAGAATTTTTTAAATTAAGAAGCCCTTTAGCACCATCTTTTCCCATGCCAGTTAAAATAACTCCTGTTAAATTTTCAATAGCAAGTGAAGACACCGTATTAAAAAAATAGTCGACAGAAGGTTTGAACTTGTTAACTGGTGCATCATCATTCAACTCTATTATAAGTCGTTTAGATTTTTTATTCAGTTTCATTTGTCGACCACCAGCTGCAATATAAACATGATTTGGCTCGACAATATCTCCATCTTGAGCCTCTTTTATTGTGAACTTGCAAAGTGAGTTAAGCCTATCTGCAAGTGCCTTTGAAAAAACAGCCGGAATATGTTGAACTACAATAATTGGAGGAATCTCTCGTGGAAGGCTAGTAAAAATACTTTGCAAAGCCTGTGTACCGCCAGTGGAAGAGCCAATGACAATTAATCCATCGAGGCTACTAAAATGTCCTCTGCTGATAACAAGGCTCTTATCTATTTTTCCATCACAGAGTTTTATATTTTCTAATTCCTCTAAAATCACACCAGCTGCTTGGTCAATTTCATCCATTGATGGCTTTTGAATATAAGTAGTAGCTCCATTTAATAGTGCCTCCATAATAAGAGGGCCCTCATTTATACTTAAGGAGCTAATCATAACAACAGGTATAGCTTGATCCTTTAGGTATGATTTTAAAAAATCGACCCCATTCATTTCGGGCATATATACATCAAGCGTTATTAAATCAGGTTTTAAACTTTCAATGAATTTCTTTGCCTCAGATGGAGAACCGCAGGCACCACACACCTCAAGCTTGCTACTAGAATTAATTATTCGGCAAAGTAGTTTTTGAATAGTTTTGCTGTCATCGACGACAAGAACTTTCTTCTTTATTGTCTCAGTTGATTGA
This sequence comes from Bacteriovoracaceae bacterium, assembly GCA_018649885.1. Taxonomy (GTDB): domain Bacteria; phylum Bdellovibrionota; class Bacteriovoracia; order Bacteriovoracales; family Bacteriovoracaceae; genus JABIHA01. Next base: position 42,821 of record JABIHA010000127.1, on the reverse strand, counting down.
GTACTATTTTTTGGTATTCTGACTTTTCCAGTTTCGGGGTAGTACCACAGTTCCAAGTCTGAGCTGGTAAATATTTTTTTTAAAAAATTAACAGTAAAGGGATTTTGGTTAACAAAATAATCGTAAAGATCCTTTGGTCCGACAAATTTAGTAGATTTTATCTCTGAATTATTAAAAAAATCAAACCCAGCCACGTCTTGCCCATCGAGAAAAATACATTCACTACTTCCATTAGTAAACGAAATTAAAAATAGAGCTTGCTGGTCACAAATTTTGATAGAGACCGCACCATGCCCATTTGAATTTAATCTCTTAAGCCCCATATTCCTTCTTTTTAGACAAAAATTCCGTTCCTACATGCTCAAAGCTTGTTGTAGGGAATACATCAGAAATCGTGTCTTTTAGAACAATGTTTTGCCCTACTCTATCTTCAATTAAAATTTGACAGTGACTGCCCATTTCTAAAACGAGATGAACAACTTTTGTGGAACATTCTCCCAAAACTCCTATACTCACACGCTCAGAGGTATTGAGGAAGTCAAAAACTTTGTCTCCATCTTTAGCTAGGTCGCAAATATAAACAGTATTTTCAAGAAACTTTGTTTCTCCTGAAACAAATTCATAATTAAGTTTACTATTTGAGCAACAAAGTTCCTCTTTAATATTTTCTAGGAATTCTAAATTACCCTCAAATAATAAAAATGTTGGTGTCGCTTTAACCTCAATCTCACCCAATATCTTTTTTATCTTCTCAGAATCAGAAAAATTCAGGAAAAAGACTCTGCCCTTAGAATCTGTATTTTCGATGGTGAATTTATTGGCAAATTTAACATCAAGTTCAGACTTACCACCTTTAAGATCACTAGCAAGAAGTGTTTTCATCTTCACTTTAATTTCATCAGCGCGTTCCATTAAATTATTTAGAGCTGGTTTTTCTACAAAATCACTCGCTCCAAACTCAATCGCCTTCTGTGCATATCTTGAATCTTCACGACTTGCGCTTGAAACAATGATTACCTTGGGATGATTTGTACCAAAGTACTTCTCCAAATATTCGACCCCATTCATATTTGGCATATGAATATCAAGAGTCATCACATCAATGCTGTGATTTTTTAAAAACTCATGTGCTTCAATTCCATCTTTTGCGGTACCTACGACTTCAAAACCAGGATCACTTTCAAATATTCTCGTAAGAAGTTTTAATATACTAGAACTATCATCAACACAAAGAACACGTATTGGTTTTGGCCCTTCTACTACCACTTCAACTTTTGGTTTGATCGCAACTTTGGCCTTTTCAATAGGTTCAGAGGTAACCTTGCAAGGTACCCCGTATTGATAAATACAAGCCCCCACCGCACTTACATCTATTTTCATTGACTTAAGCGATTCGCTCACCCCCGTAAATAGCAGTCCACCAGGGCTGATAATCTTTTCGAAATTTTTACAAACTTTTTCAATTGTTGGAATATCAAAATATATAAAAACATTTCGGCAAAAGACTATATCAAACTTTTGGTTTAAGAAACTATCCATTGTTAGCAAGTTAAGAACTTCAAAGGAACAATGCTCTTTAAGCTCCTTTTTGACTTTTGCGTAATGTGAAATGCTTCCAGAACCTCTTTGCCAGTGGTTAGCAAGATATACTTGGGGAACTTTTTTTACATCACTAAATGGGTACACACCATTTTTTGAATATTCAACACATTCAGGGTCTATATCTGTACCTATGATATTGAAGCTCATGCCAGGATAGGAATCGCTAAGGTGCTTATAAAAAAGCATGGCAAGAGAATAAACCTCCTGCCCTCTACTGCAAGCTGCGCAGTAGATTTTAATGACTTTTCCACCACGCTTTTTCACCCTCTCAACAATTTCATCTAAATTCTTTACAATATACTCAAAATGGATGAATTCTCTGAAGAAAAAAGTGTGATGTGTTGTAAGTGTTGAAACTAAAAAAGAAATTTCTCTTTCTTTATTTGATTCTAAGTGATGGTAATATTCTGCTACATTCAGCCCACCAATATCGATAAGTCGCTTTCGGAGTCGACTTTTAACCATTTCTCTTTGGTTCTCACCTAGTATATTGCCACTTTCAGTAGCAATAATTTTGGAAATATAGATGACTAAACCATCAAATCCAGAATCTTTTACATTTTTTAAAGCATCTGCCATTTCAAAAAATCAACTTGTTAGAGGTCTTCAAATCTAGGATCATCTTCTGAAGGAATTGAAGTATCCAAACCTGAGACTTTTACTTCCCCACCGAGTGCCAAAACTTCTTTATGTTTGCTCTTTTTGAAATCTACTACATTTTCTCTTTGTTCTTTTTTTGTACTTTTTTCTTTTACTACAACCTTTTCACCACCAGCGCCAACAATGGCCATAAGTTCTTCAATAGCACTACCCAGACTATCTGCTTGTGCTTTCAGCTGTCCTGCCATCTCAGATGATTGCTGAGCGACTGAAGAGTTTTGATGTGTTGTCTCATCTAGTTGTTGCATTGCTTTGGTTACTTGCTTAACGCCAGTACTTTGTTCTGCCGAAGCTGAAGCAATCTCTTTAACCATTTCATTAACAGATCCAACATTACACAAAATATCATCAAGAGAGTCTCCACACTCGTTGGCAGTTTTTATTCCCATCTCAACCTTCGTTCTACCTGTAGAGACAAGTCCTTCTACCTTAGATTTTGTTGAGGTCACTATATCAGTTACTTGTTTAATTGATTTATCGAGCATTTCTGTAATTTCTAAGGCAGCTTTTCCAGACATTGCTGCTAGATTTCCCACTTCTTCAGCTACAACTGCAAAACCTCTACCATGCTCCCCTGCTCTGGCGGCTTCCACTGAAGCATTGAAAGACAGAAGCTTTGTTTGAAACACAATATCATTAATTACTTTTGTTTTATTTCCAATTTCTGAAATAACAGTAACAATTTTTGAAATTTCTTCATTACTTTCTTTCATTTCTTCCATAATTTCATTATTTGAATCTGCTATATCATTTATTGAGGAAATCATCGACTCTACTGTTTTCTTTCCTCTTTCAGCAGCTTCGTATGATTTATCTGAAACCTGACTTGAGCTACTTGCTGATTCAGCATTTTTTTGAACCATGCTGCTTATCTCATCAATAGATGAAACTGTTTCTTGAAGGCTTGCTGCTTGCTCTGTAGCGGCCTCACTTAATTCAGTGCTATTCTTTGAAACAGTATTACTTGAACTTAAAATTAGATCTGCACCTTTGATTAATTTTTCAGCAACAACTCTAATATTTCTAGTTACATCTTTTGAAATAGAGGAAGATAAGAATAATGCTAAAATCATAATACCTACTACCGTCCCACCGAATAGAATAAATAATAGACTTTTAAGAGACTCTGCTGCGCTAAATGCTTCTTCAGTATGAATCTTAGCAACTAAGGCCCAGTTTAGTTGGCCCAAAATACTTATTGGAGTAAATGCCATTATAGATTTCTTCCCCATGTAATCACTTTCTATAAAATGATTTGTCACTCCATTAAGTGCTTCTTTTACAGAATGATTCTTAATACTACCTTCTTTTTGATTTTTAAAAGATGCAAGTACACTATGGGTTTTGGGTTTTAAAAATGAGTCAGAACGCATTAGAGTATCTTGCCCAACAATTATAGTTTCTCCAGTATTTCCCATCCCTGACCTTTCTCCCATGATCAGGTTAAGACGATTAATTGGCATTTGAAACATCGCCACACCAATCTTTTTACTGCCATCCCAAATTGGGGCGGCAATAAAGGAAGCAGGTGCCTCAAAACTTGGGGTATATTTTTTATAATCAACTAAGACCGTTGATTTCTTATCACTTATACCACGAGCTTTTTTAAAAGCTTCAGCAAAATTTGTATTACTATACGGCCCACTTAGAAGGGAAGTTCCAAAATCCAATTCTTTATAAACAGAGTAGACAATATTACCTGAATCTATATCTACTAGAAAAATATCATAGTATCCAAATTTCTGAAGATATTCTCTGATACTAGGGTGATAAGTTTTGTGAAGTTTCGAATATTCAGATTCATCAGCAGCAAAATCGAGAACTTCTTTTGACCCAAGAGGGTTGGGATTGTTGGCGATATATGCGTACTGCAAGGCTACTTCTGAATCTGAAAGTTGGTTTAAAAGGGAGAAAACATCAATAGGTTTTCCATTTTCTTTTTCATATTTCTTCCCAAATTCATTTTGATAAAATTGTCTAAGCTTTACTTTTTGCAGTCTTATATCTTCCGCTGCAAAACTATTATTTGTACCAAAGTCTTTAAATCCTTTTGAAAACCCCTTCATTGCATCGACAATAGATACAGTGTGCGCGAAGGTTACAGCTCTATCACCAATTGCCTCAAAATACCTTTTTACGGCACCACCCTTAACATCCCTAACTGCAACAAGTTTTCCCACCGCTTCTTTCTCAAGAGATTCCGAGCTCTTCTTAAAGCTAAAAACTCCCACACAAATCATTGGCACTAGACCTGCAAATAAAAAAGCAAGAATTAGCTTTCCTTTCAAACCTAAACTTCTCATTATCCCCTCTCTTAAGCGACTTCTTTTTGGTAGCTTTTAATTTCATTTATATTCAAAACATTTTCTAGGTCTAGTAAAACAGATAGTTTTCCTTCACCTCTATAAACACCCTGAATGTACTTGGCATTAACTTGTGATTGAACTTCTGGAACCTCTGTAATGTCAGAAATTGAAAAATTCAACACCTTATTTATAGAATCAACAATTAGTCCAATACTAACACCTTGCAAGTCTACAATAACGACAGCCTCTTCTAGTCCTAAAGTTTTTGACTCAATCCTTAGTTTTTTACGAAGATCTACAACCGAGATAATTTGACCTCTAAGGTTCATAATCCCAACAAAATAATCAGGGCCATTGGGAAGAGGGGTTGTATCAGGAACAGTAATCACTTCTTTCACCGAAAGTAAGTGAACTGCATAACTTTGATTCCCAAGATCAAACTCCAGGTAGCGATTCAATTCTTCAGTCTTTAGATTTTCTTCCATTATTCATTCCCGTTTTATGCTGCGGATTCGTTCGCGTTCAAAAGCTTTGAATAAGATTTATTACTTTGTAAATCATCTTTAAATAACTCATATAGATCTAGGATAAATGATGGTTTACCATCACCCATTATTGCTGATCCCATAATCCCCTTGAGGCCTCGGATGTCCTCACCCAACTTTTTAATTACAATTTGTTGCTGGCCAATTACATCATCTACAGAAACTCCAAAAGCATGTCGAAGTCCCCTTATGATAATTACGATTTCAGATTGGTTTTGAGAATTTATTTTTTGGCCTAATTTACCATTTATTGTGAAAAGAGGCATCACTTCACCTCTTATATTAAATAGTTGTCCCACTCCGGGAATATTATTTATATCATCATATTCTAATCTAATTAGCTCAAATACTTGTCCAAGCGGCAGGACAAATTGCTGAAGGCCTGAACGAATTACCATTCCATCTATTATTGCAAGTGTCAGAGGAAGGATAATTTTGAGCGAGGACCCCTCTCCAAGCTTGCTTGCAAGTTTAACCTCACCTCCAAGATTTTCAATATTAGTTTTTACGACATCCATTCCAACGCCTCTTCCCGATAAGTCCGTAACTTCGTCTTTGGTGGAAAATCCAGGGTGAAAAATGAGCTGAATTATTTCACCATCAGTCATTGTTGAAGCATTTTGAATTATCCCTTTTTCAATGGCCTTGTTTTTTATCACTTCGGGATCAATTCCCTTACCGTCATCAGTAATCTGTATGACAAGGTTATTGCCCTCGTGAAAGGCCATCATTTCCACATTACCAGTTTGATCCTTGCCTGCTTCAACTCTTTGTTCTGTCTCTTCAAGACCATGGTCAACTGCATTTCTAACTATATGAACCAGAGGGTCAGCTATGTGCTCTAAAACTGTTTTATCAACCTCTGTTTCTTCACCAACAAGGTGAAGCTTTACTTTTTTCCCAAGCAATTTAGAGCAATCACGAATAATTCGTTCCATCTTTTGGAAACTATTTTTTATCGGGAGCATTCTGAGAGACATCGAAAGCTCTTGAACTTCTTTGAATAGTTTTGACATTTGTGCAATGGATTTATTCGTAAGATCATCTTGAATGTGAGTAAACCTTCTTTGACCTAGCACTGTTTGCAATATAACCAGCTCTCCAACAATATTATTAAGCTCATCGATTCTCGATAATTTAACCCTTATACTCTCATCATCCCTTATGCTTCTCTGAGGTTTTTTGGTATTACCTGATGGAGGCTCCGATGGTGGAGCTTGAGAATCTGTAACATTAATTTCATTTGATACAGATTGTTGTGTGACCTGTGGAGCAACATCATTTTTTTTCGGATCTACAACTCTCCAATTCCTTCATAGCTGCTTCATCGACTAGGCCATATTCTCTAAGAGACTCAAGGGCGACTTCGCTAACTGCGGGCTCATTATTTAAGATAGGACTGCTTTCACAAATTGGATTCAATTCTTTGTTTCCAGCTTTTGAGGCAAGTTCCAGACGCTCAATAGTAGAATCGACAACAAAAGTTGCATCGAAGTTACCTTTTAGCCCTTCGATAATTTCACTGACTTTATCTTTGAATTCTAGTAACACAGAAATTGTACCATCTGTGACTTGTAGCTCTCTATTTTTTAATTTAGTTAAGACATTCTCAGCTACGTGCGTGATATCTGCCAACTGCTCAAACCCAACGGCTTTTGATGTTCCCTTTAGATTATGTGCTAATCGAAAGATTTCATCTAAAAGGCTTAGGTTAGCCCTATCAGATTCAAGACGCAAAAAAGAAGCTTCGGCTTCTGCCATAAGCTCAAGGGCCTCAATAAGAAAGTCTTCTTTTAATTCAAGTTCAAAGTTTTCCATATCTACTCTATTCGGATAAAAATTTCCATTTGATAAACTAAATATTTAGGGGACTTGGTGCGTATTGTATTGATTGAAATAATGATTATTAAAACTGAAATCTACTTCAAATTATAAATGAATTGTATTTATTTTTTTTAGTTCCTGAAATCATTGAGAAAATATTGGACTTAGTATGTTTTAATTTTAGTAAATAAATAATGCTTTGTTATTTTAGCCAAAATCCAATGACTTCCATCAGGAAATCTGAAGCCTCATTTTGATAAATTAAATTTTCTAAAAAAAAAGGGCCCTGGAAAAAGGCCCCTTACAACTATTTTTGTTTTTTTATTCTTCAATTCTATCAAGGTTTGGTTGAACCAACAGTGATGGATCAAACTCGACGATGTTGTCAGCACTAACACAGTAGGGTTGACCAGTAACATGTTGTTGACCTTCAGACACAGTATAAGTAAGTGGCTCCATCGTGAAAAAACCATGTGGCTCTTCACTAGAATCGGCCATTACAGTTTTTGTGTAGTTAACAGCTGTATTATCCGAATCGTATACAGCTCTAATCAAATCTGGTGTTACTACAAGCTCTGTACCTTCTTCAGAAACAGCTCCTACATAGCAAAATTCATAGCTTTCTCTTCTAGTTGACTTACCAATAGAAAAGTTATTTTTTGCTGAAGTACATTTGTATGTTTCGTATGGTCGAATATGTGATTTCAATACTGAAACTACACCTGAGCCATCTTCCTTAATTGAAAGTTCTGTAATCTTACCTAAGATATTGTTACTAAATCCCTCATCAAGCCATGCAGGGCAGATGCTGAATTCACGACTCTCAACATCATCGCTGAAATCAATTTGAGTATTAAAAATATGCTCAGCTGGTAAAAACTTAAACTCTACTGAAATTTCACCATCACTATTGGGAGAATCAAAAAGCCTCTCACTTACAAGTTGATAACCAACTTTACCATCAATATTTTGAGGTACAAGAGTCACTTTCATTGTCTTGTAAGTTCCAGTGATAGTTTCACTTTCAGGGAAATACCTGTTTGCTTCAAGTCTGTGAATTCGACGCTTCATTTCTGCCATCTCAAGAGCAGCTTCAGCTTCTTTTCTTTTTGTTTCTTCCAGTGCTTGTGCTGCTTCTGCTTCAAGCTCTACTCTTCTTTGTTCAGCAGCTTCTTCAGCAGCAGCAACTCTACCGGCGGCAGCTTCGTCTCTACCTGCAACCGCAACTGCGACTTGTTCCATTGATATGTCAAAAACAGATTGTTCTACTTTTTTAAACATTCTGCCATTCGCTGCCAGAAGTGAGCTAATAATACCAGTCACTTCAGATCTGTTATCTTCATTCATTTCTCTTTCGAGCATTTCTCTACTTGCTTCTAGGTCTGCTACCATGGCATCAATTCTATCTTTAAGATCAGATTTTTTGAAAAGATAACCTTTTATTGTAAAGCCATTTTCTTCTTCGTTTAGCTTAAGAGCGCGAGCATTATCATTTACTGCACATACATGCTTAAGCTCAGAGTTTTGATGAATTTGAATTTGAGTATTAGCACCTGTAAATGCTAGCCCTTTATATACTGAGTAGTAATCATACTGACCACAAGCAACACTATATGGATTAGCTTCAGGAAAAGGAAGTCTTGATTGCTTTCTTCTTGCTAATCTATTGCTATCACCATCTGGACCGAAAGTGACTTTATCACTTGAAAAGATATCTTTTAAAAATCCTTTTGTGAAAGGCTTAAGCGCACCTTCTCTTTGACTATATTTGTGAATTCTAGGTGTCTTTTTTGTCCATTGACCTTCGGCACCTCTATAAATTAGAATTTCGCCTTCTTTCAATGTAACGATTTCCACATCTTTATTGTGAACTTTCCATTCTCTAGAAAAATCAGCAATTGGGTTAAATTTTGAGGCTTCCATTAACAGAACTGCCATTGAAGAAAGCTGATCTTTTTCAATCTCTTCCTTTACAACAGTGCCTACACTATGAAGTTCTTGATCAACATCTTCACTTTTAGCTGAAACTTTTTTCAACTCATAACTTACAACCAAGTCAGTATAAAGTTTTTTTGATGTTATTGGCTGTCTACATTGCACTATTTCACCAGCAATAGGTGAAAAACTTTGCTGAGTTTCAGAAATTGAATCTCCCGCTTTGCCACCTTTAATTGTACAGGTAACCTCAGCGCTATTTACTGGAGTAATTACTTTAGCCTCATATTTATCAGAGCCTTCAAAAACTGTTATCCATGGATTTCTTTCTTCTTCTAATAGATCTTCTTTATGAGCTAAGACTAGTGGGGTTACCATCTTAAAAGTTCTAGACTCTTTAAGAATAATGTCTGCTTTCTTTTGTTCAGCAGCACTTAACCCACCTGATAATATCAAGCTTAGTGCGATAAACGGTCCAATTGATTGTTTCATTTTAATCTCCTCGATTTGACACAAATCATTTTTATTTACCAATTTTTAAATAGTTTTCTTATGAACTATGGTACAGGCGGACGATTTTCGGAAACAGGGAAAGTGTAACTTTTCCGGCCCTGTCTATTTTTTAACAGGTGGCTGTATTATCAAATGGATACATTGAATTTCTACGATTTTTTTACAAACTGAGCGCTAATTAAACTCTTTAAGGCCCCATTGAGACCCAATGATTTGGGTAGGCCTTCTTTAATAACTCTAGATCTTTTTCAAATTGAGTCATTTGTTTTACTGGTTTTACTGATTTTCCTTTTACAATAGTGACACTGGGATCAACTTCAACATCAATGGCCACATGAGCAGGTGAAACTGAGTGCTCCGGTGTTTCGCTTTCTAAATTCCTTAAGTGAACACAGTCTATAGCATCACAAAAGGCCAGATAAGACTCCTCACTGCCTGTAGGACAAACGCCATCTTCAAGATATTGGGCCAATGCATCCACTCCTACGATGTCATCTATTATGCACTCACGACTGTCTTGGGCGAAAATCGAAGTAGAAAATAGAAATATCATGGTAGTAAACAAAATCCGCATAATTGGTCCTTTTTAATTTGATGTTACTTATCTTTATTATAGGAACTCTCCAGATCAAAGGAGATATTGAATGCTGTGAACAATTTGCGGACTATGAACCATGAAAAAATTACAATTTGGGCAATTACCAGCCAAGGCATTTAATTTTTTTACTAATTTCAAATTTAGTCATTCCCCCAAGTGTGGCCCTCGATTTTGATAGAAATCCAAAAGGAAGTTCGAAATGGAAAGAGGCTTTAGCATAGCACCTGACAACTGCTGAAATGTGAGGAGTACAACTTTCATCGCTAAAATAGCTCTCGCCTACCAAAATATCCTGTGGCTTATTTATAAGGTAGTGCATATTAAATAACCTCGACAGCCTATTGTCTTTTTCCCCTTTGATAAATGGGTTCTCTTTTTTAAGTGCATTGAAACTAAATGGCTGTTTACCGCCCTAATACTTTCATAATTTAACTCATCAGGCGCAATTCGAAATATGGACAAACTTACAAGCCCCTTATCCCTACCTAGATCAGGATGGTTAATATCACCTACAAGCAATTGAAAAGGAATATCCTTAAACGATAGCTGAGAAATATCCTCATCAAAGCTGTCTTCATCACTTTGTCTTTTAATTTCAATATCAGATGTTTCTATAAATGCACCGTAAGGTGAAAGCTTACCCAAAGGGCCAGGAACAACTGAATTAAGGTTAACTATGATTTGATCCTTATGAGAAATTTTATAGAAACTCAAACCACGTCCAAGCTCATTTGTAAATCTAAATACCTTGACCCCTCTTTCTTCAAATACAGTTCCTGTTAAATACATAGATTTTTCATAGAGATTTTCTCCAACCTTTTGATCTTCATATTTAAATCGAAGCTCCGCTCTATAAACAACTTTTTTGCCACTAGTAAAATCTAGAACATGCTCTTTTAAAAAAGCATTGGCATTGCTGCTTAGTAATTTTGTAACCTGCTCCTGAGTAGGAGGGGCATCTGCAGCAAAAGCGCTGCAAGCAAATAAAAATAAAAAAATTGTCTTATACATGGTAACTCCCTTTTTTGAGTAATTGACTGAGACATTCTTAATTGATCTCAATGGCAATAAAAAGCGAATAATTGCCCACATATGGTTCCCTTCAGGAACCAATCGCTAGGCAATGAATGGAAAAATTGATACAATCCCTATTCAATTAGACACTGGAAACCCTCATGAAAGAACAAATCACTGATTGCCCCCAATGGAATAACACTAATATTTATAGGGACCTAGATGACCCAAAGATTGAAAGTGACCTTCTGATACTCTCGAAGAAAAATGAAGATCTAAGAAAATTAGTGGAACCAGTGGATGCACTTCTGGCGGATATTAGTCATCTAGAAAATTCACAAATTGATGAGATCACTCCCATAATTAGCCAAATTTATATTCAAGCAGAAGAATTCCATACTATTTTAGGTACTCTTTCAACTTTTAGTAGATGTCTTCTTAGCACCAACTCACAAAATGGTAGTGCCAAGAAACTAAGAGACCGCCTTACCGAGCTATACTCCAAATTTAATAATAATTTAGCTGCATTCGATATATTTATCAGTAGGATTGGAGAAGACCAACTCGGTATTCTTCTAAAAAATGAAACCATAAAACAAAGAGATTTCCTGATTCACAGAGAAAGAATAATGAGCGATCACCTCTTGAGTACAACAGAGGAATCTCTCATTTCTACATTTTCAAAGAGTGGGGTTCAGGCCTGGGGTAAATTGTACTCTGATTTGGCCGGAAGTCTTAAGTGTTCTATCGATGGTCAGGATACGGGCTACGCACAAGCTGCTAGCATGCTGACAGAGGGAAATCGAACGCTTAGAGAAAAAGCCTGGAGATCCATTCAGCAGTCCTGGAGTGTCCACGAATGTAGTGCAGCTGCAATTTTAAATAATATCAATGGTTGGAGGAGTGATGATAGAACTATAAGGTCTAATAAAAAAGATCTGCACTACTTAGATGTGTCTTGCCATCAATCTCGAATAACTAGAAAGACCCTAGATACACTGCTTACTACAACTTATGAAAATAGACGGATTGGTCAGCGTGCTTTGGAAGGTATGGCAGAGACACTACAGCTTGAAAAGCTAGGCCCATGGGACCTATCTGCTCCTACTCCTTGTAATGAAAGCGAGAGCACACTTCTTGGCTTTGGTGAGGCAATGGATATCATAGCGGGTGCTTTTTCTGAGTTTGATCCAGAAATGGGAGAATTTGCCAGACTTATGCACAAAAATGGTTGGATAGATGCACGGCCAAGTGAAAACAGAAACCCAGGTGCCTACTGTACTAAGTTTTATACAACTAGAAATCCTAGAGTGTTTATGACTTTTAATGGGACCATGACTTCTGTTGTTATCCTGGCACATGAGCTTGGACACGCCTATCACAACTGGATCATGAAAGACATGCCACTCAGTCATATTGCCTACTCCATGACCTTAGCTGAAACAGCGTCAATCTTTGCTGAAACACTTGTAAGAGACTATCTGTACACGCACGGGCAAAATGAAAGTGAGAAATTTGAAATGTGCTGGGAAGACGCTGTTAGTGCTTCTAGAATGTTAATTAATATCCCCGCCAGATTTGAGTTTGAAAAGAGATTCGTTGAAGCAAGACAATCAGCGACTCTTGATCCAAGTGAGTTAAAGACCATGATGAATGAATCTTGGAAGTTGTGGTATGAAAATACTCTATCAGAATATGACCCAATGTTTTGGGCCACCAAAATGCACTTCTCTCTTTCTTCAATTTCTTTTTACAACTACCCCTATCTATTTGGTTATTTATTTAGCTTGGGCATTTATGATAAAAAAGAAAAATATGGTGATGATTTTCGGGGTCTCTATAAAAAAATATTAAGAGACACTGGCACTATGAGTGCCGAATCTCTTATAACAAAATATTTTAATGAAGATATTGAAGCGCCGTCATTTTGGCTGGGTAGTTTAAAAACTGTCGAAAAAAGCATCGACCGCTTTGAAAGCATGTTAAAGTCGTAGGGCTTCACCGAAAACGTCAAGCCAACCACCGTCCATTGCCCCCACAGGCTTTGCATTATACCAATCCCAGCAAAGGTAAACCACGTGGCCTTTGCCAGTTTTGAATAGAACCACCCCTGCACTTACTCCTTCCTTGTATATGGCCTTAGCCGTGGCCGGTAAGCTCCCTAGGGTCATACGATTAGATGAATCACTTGGATTGGGAAGAGTCTTCGCTTTTCCTTGAAAGGGCGTGTTTTTTGCTGCTGTAGCATCGTAATTCACAGTGCCTGAACGATAGGTCTTTGTGACACCAGAGCCTGTCACTACTTTAGCAAAATTGAGATTATAATTTCCGCCCATAACAATAATGCTATTACCTGCCTTCAGCCATTTTTGTATCATCTTGGTTTGATTACTTCCTAAAGTTAAACTTCCTTTTTCAAACTCTGGAAATACTAGTGTTCCATTAGTAGCAAGTACGCCTTTAAGTTTTGTTTCAGACATATCTGTAAAAGTGGTCAGCTTTCTTTTGGTATTTTTCTCTATATAGTTTTTGGCATTATAGGCCTCGCCATCTTTTGTCTTAACCACATCTACATTGGAAGGGTTATAAAATAAGGCAACACCTGCTTTTCTGGTGTTAATTTTTCTGGAAAGAATTTTTGCATTTGGTGTGAAACCAAAGAGCCAACTGGAAATTCCAAGTTGTCCAAAATCATCACCACCAAAGCACTCGATGCCATGGTCTTCAAAATAAATACAGTTATAATAGCTTGCTGATCTTACAAGCAGTGGATCTTTGTCTTTAATAACTGGGATGTTTAATTGGCCATATTGGTTAGAGCCCCAGCAAAGAACTTTTGTTTCACCCCAGTGATTTTTCTGATCAATTACACAGCCGTGCTCTTTTCCAGTTGTTAGTGAAAGTGGGTAGTTGGCGAGAACTGGAGAAGATTGGCCCTTGTCATTCTTTCCCCAACATCTAATAGTTCTAATATCTTTTGATACTTGATCAATGGCACAGCTGAACGCCCTACCTACTGATATATCTACAGGGTTCACCATCGCCGGCACATCAACTTTGCCGAACCTTGTATCTCCCCAGCATACAACTCTATTCTTACCAGCCGCGTACTCGTCGAGCGCACAGCCATGGGAATCAGCAAGACTAATCTTCTTCACTGATCTTATGCTAGGAGTGCTAAGACGACTGCTCTTTTTTGAACCAAAACATACAAGGTTTCCACTCTCCTGAAGACAAGCAAAACCTTTGCCCGAGCTGAGCTGAGATGGAGAGCTAACAGACCTAGAAATACTAAGTCCAGGGCCTGTACAAACAAGTTTTGAACCTTTGGTTGCACAGAGATGGTTAAATCCAACAGAGAACATATCTGGATTATTCATACTAGCTGGGAGTTTAAATTTATCTACAGAAAGTCCCTCACAAACAATTGAGTGTGCTCCGTTCTCATTTAAATGTGCGCAACTTATTGTGGTACCAAGTTCAAAGGAGAGAATTTCTTTGAGGTCAGCACCAAAGGCGCAAGGCAGTAGAAATAAAAAAATGAGCAGTTGTTTCATGAGCAAAATTCCTGTGTCGAAAAATTTTTTTGAAATTGTAGCTCAGATGACTCAGAAGTCTAGGCAACTATTATGCTCTGATACATTGAAAGAATTTGTGAGATAAAGTCTCTAATTTAAATATTCAAAAATTTCAAAAACTCTTCTGTCCCTGGTCTCACTCTATAGTTATCCGCCACATCAAAGTAGATAACCTTACCAGCATCGTCTGTAACGATGATAGTTGGCAGCACCGTATCAGAGTCGAATCCAAGCAGCTCCATTCCCAGTGGTAGACTTTTTGGAGCCTTAATACCCAGAGCGATCGCTGCAACGCTACTTTCGTCTCTGTAAAACTTAAAATCAACCTGTAGCTTATGGGCCAAACTTTGAGTGTGGGATTGGGACTGGGGAGAGATCAAATTTATCTGACAACCACTGCCAATAATTTTTTGATAGTGGGCCTGAACTTCTTTTATTTGGGCCATGCATAGAGGACACCAATTTCCTCTAAAAAAGAGAAATAGGTTTTTGTGGCCTAGAAAAGTAGAGGATTGAATAACATTTGAATTTAAATCCCTGAGCTCGAAGCTTGGGATTACCTGGCCTATTTTTAACCTTCCTTCGTTTTTAGAAAGATTTGAATACCAAAACACATAGAGGATTAATCCCAGTACAGAAACGCTGGATAAGCCCATGGGTAGAGCTTCATTAGAATACCAATAGGAAAGAAAGCAGCCCAAAATTGTGGTTGGCCACAAATACCAAAGGTACCTACTGGTTCTGGCCGTCTTTTGAAAGAGCATTAAGCTTCCAATGAACAAAGTTATAGATATAGCTGAAAGCAGTGGAGGCCCAAAACTATTAACTGAGCTTCCTGTAATCAGCTTATAAATCGAATAAATCACACTGCCCATTTGAGACATTAAATACCCGACAATAAAAATTCTTTTTAATGAATTCACAAATTTTCTCCCATAAGTTGTAACTGTCTTGTTAGTGTCATCACCGATCAAAATGTTACATTAATTTGAAGTTGATCAATGTTATCGACTAAAACTATCTTACAGGACTTTCCTATACGCTATCTTTCTCTGATAATGCTTTGATACTTATTTTTACAAGGAGGTAAAAGGTGAAAGTCTTCGGTGTACTCATTGCAATTCAATTATTGGTGAGCTTTTCTAGTGTGGCATGTGATCAGTTTGGTCAAACAGGATTTATGCCAGAAAATGATTTAAATATCCCAGTTCAAGAGGGAATCAAACCCAATATGACCCAAAAAGAGTTCAATACAATTATTGGTGATATAGCTGCAATTTACAGACCCATCATTAAAAAGTTGGGTGGAAAACTTTATATGAATAATAAATGGAAGAGTGGAACTGTTAATGCTTCGGCTATGCAGTTTCTCAGCTTTTGGATGGTTAATATGTATGGCGGTTTGGCCAGACATCCACTTGTTACTCCAGACGGATTCGCCCTAGTTGTTTGCCATGAAATGGGACACCACATGGCTGGCTACCCAAAAATTGGTAATAGAGGTTGGGCGTCTAATGAGGGACAAGCTGATTACTGGGGTAACCTTAAATGCATGAGAAAATACCTTGAGGGAAGAGACAATATAGGATTTGTCAGCAAACTAACTGTTGATAAAGTAGTTGAAGCAGAATGCAACGCCGTTTACAAAACTGCTGAAGAAAATGCACTTTGTAAGAGAACTTCCATGGCGGGATTATCTCTAGCAAAACTACTTAATTCTCTTAAAAAAGGCTCAAAGGCCATTGATTTCACAACGCCAGATAGAAGTATTACAAAAGCGATGAATGACAAGCATCCACCTGCTCAGTGCAGACTCGACACTTATTTTGCAGGTAGCCTGTGTACTAAAGATAAGGATGAGGATGTAAGTAATAAAAAATCAAGTGATGGTGTATGCACAAGAGATGATGGCTACAAAGAAGGCACAAGACCTCTTTGCTGGTTCTCACGTACCTAAGAAAAAACTAAGGTATGTCGTGAGCAAAAAGATATTTTGTTCACGGCACTTTTAATTATCACATTCATATATTTTTTGAGATCTAGCGCAGTCATAAGTTAACACCATCCCCCACCCATCTGGAACTAAGTGAAAAAACTTATCCTTTCTACAATTGCAATCTGATTGCCCTGTCCAACTTTGACAGTTAGAAAGACAAATTGAATAAGCATCACTTAAACTAATCCCCATGAAGTCAGCAGTCGTTGCTTCTTTTGTATCGTAGTCACACTTTATCACAAAGAAGTCATAGGTTTTCTCAACATAACGGTAACCAACAGTTGTTCTCTTTGTCCCGCTCCCAGTTTCTTTATCGTACTTAATTGAAAGCCGGAGTTGATGCCTGCCTGTAGCACTATCAAAAGAATCTGGTACAGAGTCAATCTCCATACTATCTATAACAACCAAATTATTTACAGGCGTTCCCACAGCTACCGCCTGAGCTCCTCCATCAATTAAGCTGAGGCCACTAACTTCATCGCCATCACTAATTTGTGCTCCTCTAAAGTTTGCATTACACGAATCATTATTTGATAAAATAGAATTTACTTTATTGTGAAATGCATTGATTTCAGAGAGAACTTGGGCGGCTTTGGTATTTTTCATATTGTTCTCTTGCATACGTGCCATATAAAGTGCCAAAGCCCCCATTAAAGCTGCTGCAATCATCACTTGAATAAGTGAAAATCCCTCATCATTTCTTAAAGGTTTTGGTAATAGCTCCATCAATAAATCCTATTTAGTTTTCAAGTGAATCTACTTTAATTTTATTAGATAAGACCCTCTTCCACAATTACTTGGCAAATTGTGTAGCTATTTCCTATAAACTTACAAAGTTAACCAATCTAAATTACTCAAATTCTAATTTTTGCCGATAGGCCTACTAGATGTGCTTTAAAATATTGGGCAGGAGTATAGTTATGAAAACGGGAAAAACTAAGTTCAAATACATATTGACCATAGCAATTGCTATCCTCTATTCACAAGGTAATTTTGCGCTCGAATCTTCAATGCAAGTTGGTTCAGAATTCAATGCAAATTCTCTTGCAAGTGGCTCTGGGAGCCTATCTTCTTCAATTAGTGGAGATGCCAAGGCAAAGGGAATTTCACAGTGTGCTTTCTATGACCAAATGCTCTTTGGAGTTGGCGCTAAACTAGCTGGTAGTAGTAGTGACAAAAAATATCTAGCAAAAAATTTCTGTGGGTGCCCTCCAGGACAATATACTTACATAGCAAAATCTAGCGCTGGCAATACAATTCAGTGTCACCAAGAAAAAAATGGCTCCGATGGAGGCATGAGTTTAGTAGGACTTTTCGGTCCAGCTGACTGGTGTGGTTGTTACGCCGAATATCTAAAGTTCAGAAATACTTTTAACGATAGTTGCGGCTGCCCTCTTGGTTACTCAGCATCAGCAATAGAGGGAACACAAGAGACTCCACAACTTAAGATCATGTGTGTCAACCCAGGCCAAGCAAATGATGTAGTTGTCAGAGCAAATTTTATGAATCTAAGTAAAGAGGTATATGCGGATCTGCTCCCTCTGAAACATGGAAAAAATGGCGATTTCTGGCTAGAAGAAGTGAATGGGAAAATTATTGGAAGACTTGATGAGGCCAAGTGTAAGGCCAATATCAGTGATACGCTAGCGCTCGACTACAATGTGGATTCATCAGATGGATCCAACTTTGCTGGAAGTTCTTCATCAGGGGGAACTTGTATGTACAAAGGTGAAGAGATTGCAGATAAGAGCGAAAAAATCAAGTGCTTAAACTTCTTTGTTCTCACTTGCAAAAAAAATGGAAACTGCGCCGATCTCTCTGGTGCTGATTACGTACCTCAAACTATTACCCAAGCCGGCACTAAAAGCGGTGGACAACCTTCCTTTGGTTCATTCCAAAATAGTGGCATAAAACGCCCTTTAAAACGCGGCAAAAAAAGACTTGGAAACCGGTTACCTGCTGGATCTATTTCTAAGTAGCAACCAACCTAATTATTTTTTAAATTAATCATCGCAAAATCTCTCGATTAGCAATAATATTAATCTATAAAAAAATTTAGATTATTTTGGGGTTTTAATGGAAATCAAGGCTACGGGAAAATCCCATAAAGCACTTTTTTTGAACACTTTAGCATTTACATTCTGTTTTGCGGCTTGGATGTTAAATGGGGTTCTAATTACTTTTCTTTCGGCAAATCAGGTCTACGATTGGGGCCCCATTCAAATTGGATGGTTGATCGGCATTCCCGTTTTAACCGGATCACTTTTTAGACTGCCAGCAGGTGTCCTAACTGATCGTTTTGGTGGAAAGCCTATTTTTACAGGACTTCTTCTCTTAAGTGCTATTCCCATGTTTTTACTCTCATACGCAGACAGTTTTTGGAGTTTTGCAATTTGCAGTTTTGGCTTTGGGTTATGTGGTACTAGTTTTTCTATTGGGATTGCCTTTACGGCCCTGTGGTATCCAAAGAAAAACCAGGGAACTGCTCTTGGTATCTTTGGAGCTGGGAATGCAGGTGCGGCTTTTACAACTCTATGCGCTCCGTCCATCCTCAATGCCCTTACAGATAAAGGCAGCAATATTGAAGGATGGAGATCTCTGCCAGTTTACTATGCCATTGGTCTGGTGATAATGGCAGTCATCTTCGTGGTTTTCTCAGAAAATAAAAGACCTGAAATCAGACAGAAAAATTTCATCTCTATGATGGCACCTCTCAAGCAGATGCGAGTTTGGCGATTTGGACTCTACTACTTTTTAGTTTTTGGATGTTTTGTCGCCTTCTCACAGTGGCTAGTACCCTATTTTGTAAATGTCTATTTTCTACCACTTGTAACGGCCGGTATTTTAGCAGCTTTATTTAGTTTTCCATCAGGGGTTATTCGGGCCTTGGGTGGATGGATGTCAGACACTATGGGCCCTAGGAAAGTTATGTACATGGTGCTTGGTCTATCTGTTGCAATTAGCTTTCTCTTAATCATTCCCAAGATGGAAATTTATTCACCTGGTAAAGGTATAATGGCCAGAAATAGTGGAGTCGTCTCAGAGATTAATCAAACAGAAATCAAGGTGGGAGAAATTAGCTATCCGGTAATGCTAAAACGTGAAAACTTGGAAACTCCCAGTGATGAGACTCTTATTTTTCCTTCAAAAGATATGTGGCATGAGCCAATGGTCAAAGTTGGAGAAAAGGTAGAGAAAAAGCAGCTTCTTGCCAAAGGTGTAACGCGAATTTATTTTCAGGCCAATATTTGGGTTTTTGCCATCTTAGTAATCATCCTAGGAAGTGTATGGGGTATCGGTAAGGCAGCTGTTTATAAACATATCCCCGATTACTTTCCCAATGAAGTGGGAGTTGTAGGTGGAATGGTTGGAGTCTTGGGTGGCCTCGGTGGATTTTTCTGCCCAATTATTTTTGGCTATCTACTAGAGTGGACAGGGCTTTGGACCAGCTGCTGGATGTTCATGCTGGCCATATCTACAATATGTCTTCTTTGGATGCATCGTGTAGTTACAAAAATATCTAATATCCCTGAGGGTTTTGAACCTCAGGGTTGAGAGTTACCACCAGCGTTAAAAGTGCCCTGTGGGCAGTTTTAATGATGGGGGAACCCCTTGAGAGAAGCAAGCCAAAGGCGCGGCTTTGCGTGCAAACCCATTAGTATAATGATTTATTATGTAGCGCATGTTTTTTTATTTTTAAACGGTCCTGTAGTTTAATCGGATAAAACGGATCTTTCCTAAAGATCAACCCGGGGTTCGAATCCCTGTGGGACCGCCACTTTCTTATCCATTTTCCTGCCTATTTGAAAGTAAGCGTCCCTCAACTCTCCACAATAAAATTTATTGATTAATAGCATGCTTCCAAGTTGAATAGTGCCACCGGCACTATTCATGAGGGACGTGATGAAGGAAATTTCACTACCAAGTCTAGTTGGCACTTAACAGCAGCTAAGTATTTAATTAACCCTCTATCTCATTGATTGTTAGTACTAAAAATTTTGAATGTTAACATTTACTCCTATAATTAAACGCCGGGGGCAAATGAAATGGAAGTTGGAAACCTGCTAATTATCGATGACGATCAAGATGTTTTAAATGCTATACATTCCCAGTGCTCGGGTCTTGAAGCTGATATCATTTTGTCATCTAGTATCAAAAAGGCATTAAAGCTCTTCGAAAAATATCAATTTGACTGTGTAGTGGTTGATATCCATGTGGGCGGAGAATGTGGCCTTGAATTTGCAAAAAAAGTAAAACAAGAGTTTGGCGCTATTCCCATAGTGTTTATCTCGGGTTTTATGGACGAATTCACTCTCAAAAAAGCCAAATTAATTGGGGCATTTGATATTATCGAAAAGCCCTTTGCTGGTGAAGATCTTGTCTATGTACTTGAAGATGCTATATTTGAGGGAATGGAGTATAGAAAGCAAGCAGCATAGATGCTATAATTCATTGATATTTTAAAGGAGCACTGCCATGGATGATTTGATCGATGATGAATTAAAAATTATGGAAGAAAGAGAAGAAGAAGATTCTCAAACACTCAATATGCAAACATTTAAAGAGCCCATATCAGAACTTAGAATGCCTGCGGTAAAGGCCGTAGAAGAGAGCACAACTATTGAAGCGGCCATTAAAATAATGCAGGAAAACCACTTTGGATCCCTGATTATAATTAAAAATGGAAAGCTATCAGGTATCGTGACTGAAAGAGATATTCTTATGAAAGCTTGTCTTAAAATTGATAATTGGAGCAAGACTCCTGTATCACAAATTATGACAGCTGACCCAGTATCACTTCAAGCAACGGATATGATCGCGCATGTACTTCACAATATGCATGTAGGTGGATTTAGACATATTCCTATAGTTAATGAAAGTGGCGAGCCTATCTCACTAGTTTCTATTAAAGATATTGTGTCTTTTGTAATTGAGCACTTTCCGCCGGAAATTATAAATGTAGTTTCACACCCGTTCAGGGGAAAATCCATAAGAGAGGGGGCTTAAAAGCCCCTTTTTATTTTTCAATCATTTTATTAAATGAACTGGCGAGTTCTGTAAAAAAATCGCCCTTCCTAAACTTCACGCCTGTTCTTTCTCCACCTTCTGATATTTGGTCCATATGGATTTTGAGTCTATAAAGCGGTCCTGCAACCCTGTGTGAAATATAAAGTCCTATTATACCCATTACGGCAGTTACCATAAGAGAGAGTGATAATAAAAATGTATTCATTGATTGCCTCTGGGCACTTACAAATTCAAAAAATGATGGCTCTTTTGCAAGGCCTAGGGACATTCCCGTATCCATAAATCCTTTAAAAAAAAGTAAGTTTCCAATTGAAAAAATCCCTATGATGAGGACAGCACACACGAGTATATACAATAAAAAAATGAGCTGAAATCTTGGATTGATAAGAAGAACCTTTCTTTTCCAAAGCCTCTTAGGCCCACTACTATCCTCACTCATGAAACCTCCCAGAAGCAACGCTACGTATCAAACATTTCCTTTCATTATATCATTTAAAGAAGTTATGGGTTTGTAATAATTTTAAAACCCCTGGCCAGAGCATGACAACATGCAATATATTTTTCCTCGGGAGAGGATAAAAACTATGAAATACCTAAATTCAACGTGCCTGATTATTGCCATTTTGGCGATATGGCCACAAGTATCGAGTTCACTAACACTTGAGGGAAAGAGCCTTACTATTTTGGATCCGCCAAAGAGCTTTAGTCGAATTCTTAGTCGTAAATTAAAGAATCCTAAATTTACACTTCAGGTTTCAGAAACCCATTTTCCTGCAGGAACTGCTGCCAGGGCCGAGGTGGATAAAACTGTAAAGCTGTATAACTCACTACCTTTTTCACCAATTCATATAACGGTTGAGGAAGCTCCTCATAGAAGCAAAAAAGAAGTCTATGACAGAAGCCCAGGGGACAGAGACTACGTTATCTTAGATTATATTGATAATAATGACCCTGGAGTTTTTCCATGTCACAGGGACGGAGGAACTTCATGTAGCGATAATAAAGAGAAAAAAATTAATGGCTGGTCTGCAAATTCTTGTAAATATAAAGATCATGGTGGCTACGGCATGTGTAAGCCTTGGGAAGTTACATGTTTTAAATCCAAAGCAAGGTTTTTCTCAGTGGCACTCAACACCCATTGCAGAAAACATGACACTAACTTAAATAGTAAAGACTTTCCAAAGGTTGCCCTTCTACTTCACGAGATAGGTCACGGCTTCGGAATGAATCACACCCCTTCTTGGAAAAAAGAAGACAAATCACTTATTTCTATTATGCAGGGAAAGATTGCTTCTCTTTCGGCAACTGACGCCGCCTTTTTGTATAAAATGTACGGAGTGAAAAAGAAAAAATTCTGGGATTTTGAGGCTTCACCTGCGGTTAGATATTTTGGTATCAAAAAGAAAAATGGTGTAGAAACGAAAAAACTTGTTACTAAACCGCTTAAAGATATCTCTCCAAAAGAGCTTTACTTTGATAGAGCATCAGCACAATTTCTACAATGCCACAAAAATGTTGCTCCGAAGTTCTATGCAAATTGGTTTAATAAAAGCTTCAAGGATGCTCCGGGTTTAAAAGTTGTGATGAAAATTAAAACCGAGACTGGCATTCTGGTCATCGATAAATTCAGAAGAAACTATCCCCCATTTAGTACCGCAAATTGGTCGTCAAAAGTGGTTATCGCAGAAAAAGATATTAATCTAAATGGTGCACGAAAAATCACAGGAAATTTTCAAATTTTAGTGGATAGCGACGGCAAATTTACCGAAGTAAATGAGTCTAATAATAGGATCTCAGCAAAAATCACTTTTTTGAGTAGAAAAGCTCAGTGCTCTAGGAAAAAAGCTAAGAAAAGCTCATACAATAAGAAAAGGACGCTGAGAAAAAAAGTCAGATGATTGACAGAAGTACTTGAATCTAAAGAATAACCCTCACATTCCGAATAGGTAATTAGCGAGAATACCGTGGGGGTTACAATTTTATTTAGAAGTTGGATGCTAACTACTTTATTTATTTCACTATTTTTTACGACTTTGTCTTATGCGCAGACGAAGGGGTCGATTTATTCAATTAGCAGTGTCAGTATAAAAGAAGAATTAGCAACTAGTTCAGAACAGGCCAGTGACTATTTCACACAAATTGTTGAAAACGAATTGGTCATAGCAAAAATTGAAACAACTGATCGTGACAATTACCAACAATATGTAGAGCTAAGTAGTTCAAACTACTTTTTCGACCACTGGGACTCCCTTGTTTATTCTAAGATATATCAAAATGGTGGAAAAAGTCCTATTGGGAAAGAAAGCTTTGAAAGCTCTTTTTCAAATGGAAATTATAGTGAAATATCATTTGGCGATTTTACTGACCTGGAAGATGATGTAGAGAAAAATAAAGCAAATATATACTTTGCCTATAAAGACCTTTACATGCTTGCCATAAGCCATGGATTAGACGACCCAACAATAAAGAAATACTTAGACGTTGGCATTTTAAAAAATCCTTTAGAATTTATTCAACTTGAAAATAGTGCCATAACTGAACAATTCAACATTCTCTATGATGCTCTTGGCGAAACAAAGCTGAGCACTTGTGATAAATGGAAAGTCCCTCCAAGAATTTTTAGAGATGATGCGAAAAAATGTGGCAAATTGTGTAGTGGAATTACTTATTGCAATAACTATTTTGGACAGAGGTTTCAAAGAAGGTCAGTTTGTAAATTTTCTGTATGTGAGACACCTGATATGAGCCCTTCTCAAATTGCAAAAGCATGTGCCACAGACAATTCTTTTTATAGGCCTATTGAAGTTGGCATCTCCGACAAAGTATCTGAGAGCTGGACTCCTGATGGAAAACCAATGTTTTTAGTACCAGTAAATAAACCTTCAACTTGTGAAGGTGTCTGCGTGGGTCTTGCCCACCGCTTAGATATCAATGATGAGTTCTACACTGACTCTCCAGTCACTTGCAGTAAAGCCGCTTGCATACGCGGATCCCAAGCCTGTTGGTGGGAGAGAGGGTATCGCTCTAGTCCAGTGAAATGGGGAGGCAACTCAAAAGGTGTAAAAATTGACCCGAACTCATCCCAGGCAATAGGTGAATAGTGAAAAAAGTATTACTATTTATTTCCCTTTTAAGTAATCTTAGCTACGCTTCTGTGGCCCAGGATAGTGTGATTGTCACAGGGATTGTCTATAAGTACTTTGATAAAAAGACGGTCCAAATCAAAGATCAATTTGACCAAGTCATGAGTATTCCAAGAGATTTACTCCCCAAGCAAGTCAAAATATATCACGGTCAAATTGTGAGTTTCTCAATCGATCCTAAGTTTATCAAGTTCCAAAAGAAGAAGAAGAAGAAGAAGAAGAAGAAGAAGAATAAGTAGGAAGCCTAGAACCATTTTGCATAAGGCTTTCATTCACCCCTTCATCTTTTTATTGGGTGTTGGCAGTTGCCCTTGCCCTCCCAAGACAAGATACCTTTTGATCACAAATTAAAAAAAACAATCTTGTATTGATGGCCATTTGGAAATAGGAAATAGGAAATAGGAAATAGGAAATTTTTCTAGGGAGGGCAAGGGCAACTGTCAAGCCCAATAAAAAGGAGAAGGGAGTAGTGTTAGTATTTAACAGAACAGCCGTAGGCCTTAGTGGAAGAGATTAAAAGTTTTTTTCGTCTTAATAAAAGATCAAGGGATTCTTTAACAAAATTTCTCGATCCTTTAATGTCTTCTGAATCAGTTGAAGGTTTGTCGTCAATGGCCCCTTTGTAGGCCAATTTTCCGTCCTTACCAATAATAAACATATGAGGAGTCGTTTTCGCGCCATAGGCCCTGCCGATATCACCAGTCTTGTCTAATAAAATTGCATGAGAGTGCATGCCTCTTTCAACATGAACACTTGATGCCTGCTCTTCAGATAAATATCCCTGCTTGCCTCTAGTTGAAGAAACAATGGAAAGCCATACAACTCCCTTTTCTCTATATACCTTTTGAAGAAGCTGCATATTTCCTGTTGTGTAGTGTTTTTTTACAAATGGACAGTCCTTATTGAACCACTCTAAAACCACAATTTTTCCACGAAACTGGGAAAGCGAATAGCTCTTGCCCCCACTACCGCTCAAACTGAAGTCAAAGGCCTTCTCTCCCACGGCCATCGCCCAGGAGGAAGTTGAAAAAGAAAATATCAATAAGAATATTAAAATCCAGGATTTCATTTATCCACAACACCGTTTAAATTTCTTTCCGCTACCACAGCTACATGGATCGTTTCGTCCCAATTTGGGAGCACTTCTTTTAAGTGGGGAATGAAAAACTTTTCCATCCTCAAAAAACCACATGCCATCAATTTTTTCAAAAGTGGCCAGCTCGTGATGATCAAGTGCTGCTCCACTATTACTATAAGATGCAACAAACTCAACTGTGCCTTTGGTGTCAGTAGCACTGCCTTGGTTGACTTCAATTATTTTTAAACCTTGCCAGTCAGAATTTTTGGCCCAACTCTCAGTTTCTTCGCGGTCAAATTCATCATCACTTTTAGGGTGATGAGTTTTTTCAACAAAATCAATAGATCCACTGGCAAATGCAGAATATCTTGCCCGCATAGTTGCCTCAGCAGTTGGAGCATTTTCAGCTCCACTTATATAAGGAGAACAACATTTTTCAAATTCTTTGCTAGACCCGCAGTAACATAAACTCATCTTAACCTCCTATACTTAAGCCTTCGCCCCTAGGATCAGAGACCCCGTGTAATTTTCCCTCCTCATTCGAAATCGCTTGAATCCTGCAATGAAGTGGAGATTTATTTATCTTATAACCTATACCTTTTAACCTGTTTAGCAATTTGTCGTTAAAATATGGAGGACCTATCCTTATGGAGTCTGGGTACCATTGATGATGAATCCTGGTCGCTGCGACAGATTCATAAAGTGGAAGCTCATGTTCGAGATAGTTTAAAAGAACTTGGGCCACACATGTAAGGATTCTGGTGCCAGAAGGGGTGCCAAGTGCAATCACTGGTTTTCCCTTATTTAAAACAATTGTCGGAGACATAGAGCTGAGAGGCCTTTTCTCTGACTCTACTAAATTTTTCTCACCACCGACGGCCCCAAATAAATTTTTAGCACCTACTTTAGTAGCAAAATCATCCATTTCATTATTAAGGACTATCCCCGTTCCAGGTATAACCAACCCAGATCCCATCAAGCCATTTATAGTCTGAGTTGAGCTCACAACAAAACCGTACCTATCCATAACTGTAAAATGAGTAGTCTCACTTGATTCATAAGGAAATGGATTTCCATGGTCAACTGCTTTCATTTTCTTGGCAGTATTTGGTTGAATTTGAGCCCTCAACTCTTTTGCATAGGCCTTACTGGTAAGTCCCTTTACCGGTACTTTTACAAAGTCAGCATCTCCTAAGTATTTTGCTCTATCGGCAAAGGCAAGCTGCATTGCTGAAGCTGTGTAATGAATAGACTTAGGACTTTGGGGACCAAACTTCTTTAGCTCAAGGCCTTCCAGAATATTAAGGATTTGTACTACATGCACACCACCTGAGCTAGGAGGTGACATTGAATAAATATCTAGTCCTTTATATTTACCAACAACAGGCTCTCTCCACTTGACGTTATACCTTCTTAAATCGCCATAACGTATGAAGCCTCCCCTTTTTTTGGACTCTTTAACAATTGCCTTGGCCACCCATCCTCGGTAAAAACCATTTTTTCCTTTTTTTACAATAGTCTTTAGAGTCTTTGCTAAATCTTTTTGAAAAATCTTTTCACCCACTATTAATGGAGTCCCATCTGAGTGAAGAAATATCGCCTTGCTGGAAGGAAACCTAGCGAGAACTTTTTTTCTATGATTGAGAGCAAAAGCAAGTTCAGGGTAAACATCAAAACCTTTTTCCGCTAATTCAATGGCGGGGGCCAGTACCTTTTCAATAGGTAATTTTCCATATCGGCTATGGGCCTCTAAAACTCCGGCCACAAGTCCTGGAACTCCTCCAGCATGGATACCGTCAAGAGACATTCTTGGAATCTCTTTGCCATCTTTATCCAGATACATCTTTTCATAAGCTTTAAGTGGGGCTTTTTCTCTAAAGTCTATGGCCTTGACTCCAGAGCCCGGAATATTGATTAACATAAAGCCGCCACCGCCTAAACCAGTAGACTGAGGCCTTTCCACAGAAATAACAAAGGAGATCGCAGTAGCTGCATCAACTGCATTGCCGCCAAGCTCGAACATTTTCTTGCCAGCTTTTGAGGAGTAAACACCTTGAGTGGAAATCATATAGTTTTCAGAAGATGCTTCGTATTCCTGTCTTTTATGCCCCGCTAGTGGGTCAACAATTTGTAGTCTTGAGCATGAAAGGGTCATCAGAATAATAACTAGTGTCTTTATCTTCATCTATATTTCCTTTAATATGAAAGCAGAAATTTTAGCATGATGGAGTCCAAATGAGCACTACCTACGTACTGAGTGAGCCGCTACGAGAAGCAATTAAAGTAGCTGAAATTACCGGAAGACCACTTCTGCTCAAAGGAGAGCCTGGGACCGGTAAAACCCTACTGGCAAAGCACATCGCCGAAGAGAAAAAATTAGACCTCTATGAATGGTCTGTTAAGTCGACTTCCATTGCTAGGGATGGACTTTATTTCTACGATGCCGTTTCGCGACTAAACGACTCTAGATTTGCTGAATTAGATAAAAACGAGAGAGTTCACAATATTGAAAACTATATTCGCTTTGAACCCATGGGGGCAGCTTTTTTAAATTCAGAAAAAGCAGTACTTCTAATTGATGAAATTGATAAAGGTGATATTGAGTTTCCCAATGATTTACTAGCTGAACTAGACCAGATGGAATTTGTCATTATGGAGACCGGGAAAAAGATTAAGGCCAGCAGTAGACCTCTCACGATAATTACCTCAAATAGTGAAAAAGAATTACCGGATGCATTCCTAAGGAGATGCATCTTTCATTACATAGAATTTCCTACCTCTGATTTTATGGAGACTATTATCAAGGC
Source organism: Bacteriovoracaceae bacterium (assembly GCA_018649885.1). GTDB lineage: Bacteria > Bdellovibrionota > Bacteriovoracia > Bacteriovoracales > Bacteriovoracaceae > JABIHA01. The sequence goes on along the minus strand of JABIHA010000127.1, from coordinate 14,194 downwards.
CCACTACCCAGGAATCGATAAGAAGCTCCTCGACACAAGCCTTAGTAAATTTTATGAAATTAGAAATATCGATTTGAAAAAACGCCCATCTACAAGTGAGTTGGTTGACTGGATTAATGTTCTTATTCACCAAGGTGCCAGCGTCAGCGATATCTCAAGTCTTCCCTTTTTAGGAACACTTCTCAAAACGGAAGAAGATGCAAGAAAGGTAAAAAAATAAATGTTTCTACCTTTCTTTTTAGAACTTAAGCGAAAGAAAGTTCCAGTCTCAATCTCAGAGCTACTGGATTTAATACACGTGCTCTCTCACTATGCTGACTCAAATGAAACTGTCTCAGCAGACTCTTTTTATCACATGGCCAGGTCAACTCTAGTCAAAGACTTAAAGCATTTTGATACTTACGACATCGTTTTTGCCAGTTTATTTGGTGAAATTATGTCTGATGATTCAAAGTTTAAATCTCTACTTAATGAGTGGCTTGAAAGCGCAAAGAAATTTGAATTGGATGAGCAGAGACTTAAGGATGCCCTCAATATCCCTCCAGAGGAGCTTATCTGCGAGCTGGAAAAAAGATTAAAAGATCAAAAAGAAAGGCATGATGGAGGAAATCACTGGATTGGGACAGGAGGAACCTCACCTTTTGGAAATAGTGGTTTCAATCCCCAAGGGATTAGGATTGGAGGATCAGGTAAGGGCCGTTCTGCCATTGCTGTCGCAGGAGAGAGAAACTTTCAGTCATATCGCCACGACATGGTCTTAGAAGTTAGACAAATTAAAGTCGCTCTTAAAAATTTGCGTCACTTAAAAAAAGTTGGACGACCCCAAATTGATATAAATAAAACTATCACCAGAACATGCCGTAATGGTGGTGACATTGATCTAGTATTTGAATCAAAAAAGAAAAATAATCTAAAAGTTCTTTTACTTATGGATGTTGGTGGCTCAATGGATCCCTACTCATTCAGAGTGGGAAGACTTTTTTCAGCAGCACATCAACTTAACCATTTCAAAAAATTCAAAAGTTTCTACTTTCACAATACTCTCTACGACCATCTCTACAAGGGGAGCTCTCTTAGATATAGTGATTCTGTTACACTCGATAAATTGTACAATGAATACAATAAGGAAACGAGAGTTGTCATTGTGGGCGATGCCTGTATGGCCCCTTATGAACTATTTAGTATGAATGGTGAGACTTATCATTACTACAGTACACTGCAGATGTTAAAAAAACCAAATACTTCACCAGTTTCCATCGATCGCTGGCAACAATTTAAATCTAAATTCCCAAAAACTGTTTGGCTAAACCCTGAAGACCCTGTCTCCTGGGAGCATCCCACAATTAAGGCAATTGATGATATTTTTGAAATGTTCCCACTCACACTCAGTGGGATCGACAAGGCGATAAAGTCTCTTAAAGCTGCCCAGTAAATAGATTTCCCAAGTTGGGGATTCGAATAATAAACCACCATGGATCAAAGACTTGGTCGACATCTATTGAGTCCTCTACCAATTCCCATGATCGTATTTTCTCCCCCTTAGAGTCTTTTTTTGTGACAAGTCTAACTTTAAACTCAACTCTAAGGTTGTGCTCTTTTTGGTATTTATCTATTTCTGCATCTTTTTTGCAAAATAGGGCAAGATTACCTTTAAGAGTGAAACGAATTTTCTTCTTTTTTATTTTTTTAACATTTTTAATATCCCAAGAAAGGTTAAAGACATTGGCCCCTTGAGGTCTTTTGCTACTAAATTCTTTTGGAATCGCTCCTGAACACTTGAGCTCATCTTTGATTTCTTTTGAAATATCCAGTACCTGATCTTGTACAAAAATTAAAAAGCTAGGAAAGGACTTAGTATTTTTCTCATTAATAACCACCGCTTTAATAGCATCTGAATGGGGGAAAAGCCTGGCCTCTTCCATTCTTTTTTGAAGCATCGCCGATACCTTCGCTCCTACCAGTGACAGGTAAGTGTGATCAAGAACATCGTGATGATGTCCCATCTCATGAACTAAAATTGCTAGAGAGTCTGAAATACTTATTGGCTCTACTAATCCCTCATCATTTTTGGAATACATTAGATCAGTATTAAAATAAATCGGATCAGCTGCGTAGTCACCCGTTTTAGCAATTTTTACTTCGCCACCAATGGTAAAAAAGCTAGCGTCTTTTTCTTTCTTTGCAGTGGTAAAAATAATTTGGGTTTCTTTCTTTTCACCCTCTTCATTTTTATTAGCACTGTATTCAAGTTCTAGATTTTTTCGAATCTTTCCAAGAAGAGCTTTTTCTTTATCAGTGGTCTTACATGTTTTTTCGTTTTGAGTACATATTTTGATATATTGGTCTAAGTTCCAATAAGCTGTTAATACATTTTGCTCAGCAATTCCTCCGCCATTTCTAATCCTGTCACCTGAAAATGCCATTGTTGGTAGTACAACCAGCACATATAATAGTAGTCTCATCGGTCTTGCTCCTCTTTAGAAAGCGGAAAAAGTTGAAAACCAAGTGCGTACACTTCACTTCTTGGTCCCTTCTCCAAACAATCAGATATTTTATCTAGAAACTCGTTTACAAGATTCTTAGCTTTATTTATTTTTTTGGGATTTATCGCCATCACTTCAAATTCAAACTCTCTACGCTCAACGCTATCACTATCAAGCGAAATCTTGGCCATATCAAGCAGCTGATGTTGAGCTTTCCTGATCGCCGCTGAAGGAATATCGTGAGTGGTGACTATGGGCCTTCCAGTTCTTATTAACTTGTCATTTTTGATAGACAAAAGTCCTAGCCTGCAAAGTCGCTCGATAGCAGTACTGGCCTCAATTGTTGAAATCCCAAGCCTCTCACCTATCCACACGGGACTTGAGCTATTACCTTTTATATTGGCCAAGTTTAAAATCGCCAAATAATACCAATTTGAAATAAGCTTAAAAGAATCCTCTTCCAGCAAATCTCTTCTTTCTTGCTCAGTACTGATACTCGAAGGTTCACCTTTGTAGAGCTCACCTATTAAAAATTTCCTGTGCTCAGGTGAGAGCATTAGTTTTTCACTTACTTTTTCAATATTAGTCTTAGAAAGATTTCTCTTCCCACCAAGAACATCGGAAAGTGAGGTGCTCCCAATTTTTAAATCTCTTGCGAAGGCCCTAAGAGAATAGAAGCTATTTTTAGACTTCCTGTCAGAAAGTTCATCTGCCAGTAATTGCCTACATGATTTTAGGTTCAAGGTTTCCATGAACCCAGTTATAAACTACCAAAGCATGCCATGGCAAAACTTTTCGGAACAAAATGTCCCGCCATGTAAGTTAGGGACACTTTGTTCCGAAACCCATAGACATCCACAAACAATCCCCATTAACTTGAGCCATAGAAATCATCTTATTTGTTATAAATAAAGGAGTTTAGAGATGAAAACAAAATTATTAGGACTTATTTTATTGGCATTTAGTATGGGCATTTCAAGCCAGGCAAGCGCAAGCACTGACCTATGGAATTGCGCATTAAAATTCAATCTCAAGGGTCGTGGCGCACAGATTATTTTTGGCAGCTTTTCCTTAAAAGGTAAGGGAGAAATCACTTGTGTAAGCCTCGAAGGTGACGTGGAAACGAGTGATGTTTTTATTAAAATTGGAGGCCGCCCTCTAGGTCTCAGAATCGCTCTTGGAAGATACTCAGTGGTGGGAGGAGGCTATAATATTGCAGTCTCTGATGGTGTTGACTCTCTTCTTGGTAACTACGCCGTGGTCAATATGACTGGCTCTCTTGGGACAGGGGCAGGGGCGACAATCGCTGCCATTTCAAATGAAAATTCCCTTGGACTCAACCTTACCCTTGAAGCCGTAAATGGCTTTGGCATCAATGTAGGACTATCACGCATGAGCATAGAAAGAATATAAGTTCGGTGCCCTCCTTCCTGGGGGGCAATTTTACCCACTAGAATATTTTACACGGTGCATTGTCAGACAGTTTTCTCATTGATACCGATTAGGAAATTAATTTTAGAGGAGAAGACCATGTTTAAAACCATCCGCACGCTAGTTGTTGTCTCTGCCTTCACAGCAAGTCTTGCTGGGGCCCAAGAGCAGTCTAGAAGTGATTCAACCATTGATACCTATAAAAATGCTCCCACAGCAGAAACCGTTTTTGATGAAGATGGTGATGGAGCTGATACAAGACAAGAATGTGAAAATGCTACCGTTCAAATGGGACGAGAATTACATATCAAAGGACTAACAGTTCTAAAATCTACATGTGAAGATTTTGAATCAGACGAATGTTACAAATCAAATCATTCATGTTGGATAGCTAGAGTATATTTTGTTCTTTAATCAATATTAAATTGAACAGTTTAAGACTCGAACTGACTGTTATTTCAACTTAGCTCCGACCTAGTCTGGCATGGGCGAGCGTATACAAGAATTGGACTTCTTCCAAGGAAAAATCTAAAACAGAAATGAATGTTCTTATATGGGGCCCTTATACGTTGACTTGCCCGATTGTCACTTGCCCTTGCCCGAGAATTACTGGCAAAGTTTTACTAAAATACAGATAATTTCATAAGGTATTTTTTTTCCAACCAAATGATCTTTAAACTCTCCTCTTCCTTTTGGAAGTTTTTGGATGATCGATTGTGTTACCCAATTGCATGGGACAATTTGTTACCTAAATACTTGGGGTGTACCTTTTTTCGGGCAAGGGCAAGTGACAGTCGGGCAAGTCAACGTATAAGGAAATGGTTTGGCATAGCTTCAAAGTATTCGACTAGATCAAAACTTAACATCTTGTATGTTAGATTCGATTCTAATTTTCACAATCAAATTATAAAAAAAGGCCAAACATTAGTTTGGCCTTTTTATTTATATATGTTTGTTTTACTGAAGTATTGGTTGCTCTACAGGAACGTGTTTCTTTTTCTTTGGATGCTTTGGCAGCTTTGGCTCATCATCATCATCAGAAGAAGATAGAAGTTCTAGGGCATCAATACCTTCTGCCTGTACTTGGTATCTTCTTATCACAACATAGAGAACTGATTGTAATATTACGTATACAATTGTAATTGACCAAGCAACTGTTAACTCTCCAAGGCCACAAGCAATACCTGCAATAATACCAAAGAGCATATTGGAGCCAATAAGCTTTGTTCCTAGACTTACTCTAAAACGAACGAGTCCGAGAGTTGCACCAATTGCAAGTGCTCTTGCCAGGTTATTATTAACCAAAACCATCACACCTGTAAGACCAACACATAAGAATAAAATATTCGTTGATGCTAAAAAGGCATCCATCTTTAATTTTATTTTCTTTTTTGCCTTACTGGGATCACTTGGAAGTAGTGGAGCATTTAACATATATGTTAAAAATGTAAGTATTAAACCTAGAACTAACGAGTTCATAAGAAGTAAGTTAAATTCAAAAAATGATAATTCAATTCCTAGACCTTGACCTGCTTGAAATAGCATATCTAGGTATTCTTTACCCATATCTTGCATAATTCTCTCCTCTGATTTTGAGCGGTATTAAAATGAACGCTCTTCAAAATGATCAAATCCCTCAAAATGATCACCTTACTATGATAATTGCAACGCCATCTCTCTACTGAAGACGTGCTTTTTCTTTTACTTCATTGGCCAGTCCCCAACAATATTTGGAGAAGCCTGTTTTTTTAATTCCTAGCTCGTTTAATAAAAGATCATTTGCCCAAGCAGGAATAGTTCCTTGGTGCTTTAATTCAAGTACAAACTTTTTTCCATGCTGATATTTTCTTAAAACTTTCTCAGCTTTAGTCCAAATATCTAGACCTTTTAATTCAGCTGCGAGCTCTGTATCAACATCTTTTAAAATTTTCACTTCTATATTTGAGTCAACTGTTGCTCTAAAGCCATCTCTTTCAAAAGCATTTCTGTGATATCTTACTCTTACTGATGGCTTAAGCTCGTACTTAAGGATCAGCTCATTTATTTTATTTACTCTTCTAAGTAGTGCTCCACTTTCCATTGATTCGTTTAATTCACAAATCTCTTTGGTGAAATTCAGAGTTTTTCCCTCGAGTAGTGCTTCAAAATCTTTTTTAGGAAGCATAAAACGGCTTTTTTTGCATTCGCCATCTTTCTTTCTCTTAAGCTCTAAAAGTACTGGCCCTTCAGACCATTTCCCATTGGGAGCGTATCTTCTAGCGCGAATTTTATATCTAGTATCAAGACCCATAAAATGGTGTCTGAAAAAATCTAGGTTATCCGAATCAAAATAAAGCGATTCTATTAAAGTATAGTCGGTGTCGTCATCTAGATATGAAGCATCCATATATTGACTGATAACAGTCAAAACTTCACCCAGAAGAGGTGCATCAACTAAGTGCTTGTCTTCGATTCTTCTAAATTCACCCGTGGAGTTCCCAATGGATTGATCGGGAGCAATATTTGGAGTTTCTAATTTTTCACTGCTTAGTACTCTAAGAACTGTTGGTGGCATCATTGGAAATTTCCCCTTCACTCGTGTGATGTATCTCTCTCAGTAAAAATACAAATTGGTAAAGACCTTCTACCAGAACAACGCGCCGCACACAACACCCCCGGGACGCAAATGTAAACTTTACAGCTATTTAGCGTTGCATTCGGGGCAGAAAATCAGTAAAAACACAGGTTTGGCCGTGAGGTCTATCAACAGGAGTGTTTTGAAAATAGTTCACTACCAGCTCTCAGAGGCCCTCTAAACCAAGTTATATATAAAAGACAACGAGCTGTAGATCGAGGCAAATCGACCCCATAAACAAGTACCTGCAAGCGGGTGATATAAATCAAAAATATTGGACAATCGTCTAATGATTTGACGGCCATTTCTTTTTTTCCGGCACCACCCACACTAACTATCCGGATTTATAAGCTGAAGTTTGGCACCTCCATTGCTCTTAAGAGAGTGTGAAAACCTGCGCCGATTAAGGCAAGGAAGGTGATTATGAACAAATTAAAGTACTTACTTATTTCATGGATTCTAGCTTGTGGATTTCAGGCATTTGGTGCCATTAAAAATGGCTCTATTCAATGCCAAACTCCTAACAGGATAAAGTCTTTTACAATTGATCTAGAGAAGCTGTTTTCTAAAAACTCGAGAAATCTATCTATTTCCTCGTGGAATTTTGGAAAATTTGCCGTTACTGAAAAGCAATTTGATCCAAGTAGATCTCTTTCATCGCTATCGCATATCAGGTCACAAAGACTTGGAAGTGGTTTTACAAAGACGGTCAAATTTCAAGGTAATCAGTATAAGATTATGATCAAAAGTCTTACCCAGTTAAATGAAATCGAAGACAGTATTACAATTAAGAACCACTCTGGTCATCAAATAACCTACCCGTTAACATGCACGCGCTTAAAATAGTACTCTAGGGAACTAACCATGAATCAGGTTTAGGGTTCTTAATATAGCAATCTGGATGAGGCTTGGCTTCAGGTTGGGCAAAATTAGCGACAAGCTCTGCTAAGTCAAATCTGGTAACTCTAAATTTCGTTTTATCTTTTAAAATAATTTTCCCAAACTGCAGCAATGTTTTGAGTAATTTTCCCTTTGGTGGAGCTTTCTTGTAATGAATTAAATAATATAAGGCCAATCTTGTTAGTCCTGGTTTTGCATTTGGTTTTTTTAAGAAATCTTTAATAGCGTTGTGAAAACGTCCCGTGGCAACTTCAATCTCGGGGTAAGTTAGCACCCCATCAGCAGGGCTCTTATCGAGGAATAAAAAGGCTTCCTCAATAGACATAAGACCACCCATCATAAGTATTATATCTTTTTCTCTAATGGGTATCTCGTTGGCTCCATCGGCGTAGTCATAGGGACATTGCCTTGTGAACTTGGCTATCGACCTGGCCCACACGACTTTCTTCTTCTTATCAAGCTTCATATACAAATTATAAACATCAGGGAAATTGCCCATGAATTGTATTATATAATTTTCGAAAAATTTCTCATAAGCAAAAAGGGTTGGCACTGCTTCTAAGTGATCATCGTAAGTGCAGCTGGAATCTTCTATACAGAGCTTTTGAATCTTTGGAAAAACTTGTTTGGCCAAATGAAAAGCCGTCAGCTCCATATTAATTATTTCAACAACTTCTTTTAAATTCACCACACCATCTTGAACCGATTGATGCCTAAAGTATTCTGCCATTAAAAAATTGGAGTTTATCATCTTAAATACAGGATTTCTCCAAAGTTTCATTTCGGTGACAAAATCTTTAAATCTTATAATAATTCCTTCAAACTCACCTTTTGTAATTTGTTTATCACTGCCTGATTTATTAAAGGCATGGAAAAACTCTTTTACAACATACTCAAATACACCTAATTCAATGACCCCTTTAAGATTTCTTTCATATGACTTTCCATAATGAGCGACTTTTTTATTTCCCCGGTAATACTTATAGTCCGATATGATTCTTTTAAAATCCGATCGAAATTTTAAAAGGCGCGGGCCTGTAATCTTAACATCCACGAGATCTGCAGACTGGACAATATGCTTTGAAACAAGTTTAGCCTCATTGGCGTTCCACATTTTGATATAAACAGAGATAAGATCTAGTCCATATTTAACATGTGATAGCACTTTTTTGATGCTCTTATAATCGAAGTACTTTCTTCCTCCCCCAATAATCGTCGACTCTTTAATTTGAAAAACTGATTCTTCAAATTTGGATAGATCTAGAAAAGCATCTTCAAATCGGTGGGAGGCAACGACTAAATCGCTGGTTAAAAAATATTTTTCATTTCCACTTTCATGATAAATCAGCTTACTAAGTATTTTTAAATCTGTTTGAAGAATGGGGATCGCACCAAGGTCATCATCAAATCTAACTCTAGAGGCCATTAGCACATCAAAGCCAACTTTTAAAATATTAGGAAGCTTGTCCATCGCCCTAAAAATCTCTTCCAGGTTAATAGACTCTTGTTCACCACCAAGAAATAAAATTTTAACGAATGCTAAGTGCCTTATGTCTTCAACTATTTTTTTGCTTTTTTCACTTTTTGCGAAATCGAGGAGATCATCAATATTAAATTCCCGGTCCCCTTTGAAGTTTCTCTTCAAAAAATCTGTCATATATAAGGAGAATACTGCAAGCGATGACTCCATCGCCGATCTATTAGACCTATAAATACTTTCAGCAATATTGTCCTTATCTATAAGTTGAAAAGCCTGGTACACAGGAATAATTCTAATATTTAGTTCTTTTAAAAAACCAAAGAGTTGATCTAGGTGAATTACAGGAATCTGATTTTTAGGATTATTGAATAATAAATGACTTATAGTAAAAAGATCTTTCACGCCCCTTTCAAGATTTTGTGAATCTTGAAAAAAAGTTCTCAGAAAACTCGTTAATTCATCTTCATCGATAATATTGATATCTCTAGACTGGTTGACTGTGGCATAGGTTTTTAAGTTTTGTTCTAAACAATCAAGATCACTGGTCACAAGCTTAGTATAAAATTCATCAAATGCTTTCTTGTTCACCTTGCAAGATATACTAGTCACACCACCAGCGAGACCCTGCCCTGTCGAAGCAGGTGGAGGATCATCAAATCGACAAGAAAAGCTAAGAGCTGCAAGAAATAAGAGAGATAAAAATCTGTACATGCTAAAAAGTCTAACAAAGTGAAAACAAAAAGCGAAATTTAGAGGCTGCTAAGCATTACCACTTTAAATCCTGGAGCCTCTTTGAAGGGCTGCTTCTTTTGTTTGCCTTCACTTCCACACCTGTACATTCAGGGAGGGCCACACCGCGCTCAGAGCTCACCACCACTTTAAAGGGAAATGAGTACCAGCTTGAGTACAGATATTTTGAATGAAAGTTATAAAGGGCGAACTCTACTTTGTATTCACCAGCAATCTTCATCCCACCATTAATAGCATAGGCCCTTAGACCAAAACTTCTAGGCTCTGCACTTAGTTGAGACATTGCACTAGTCGAAATGCGGAGTTCATCAATTTTCCTTGAAGGGATTGGGACAACATCAACATCCCCTATCCTTAAATTATGGTGGAAAGCTGGACACCTCAGAGAATTAAATCGGCTTGAAGCATAAGAAGCGGCGTAGAGAATATTAAAGGCCACTTCATTGCTATGATAAACTCTTCGCTTGTTATTTTCGCTAACAAAAGGAACGTAGAAGTAGCTCAAATCAACACTTCCTAAATTTCCCTTGGTTCTTCTAACCTTTAATACCCATGAATTGGTCTTATATTTTTCGAAAATTAATTCAGCGTCACTTTTATCCAGGCCTGGAAGTCTGGCCTCTATTTTAACACCCTTGCTTACTTTCTTGGAAAAGCCGTTACCTACTTTCCAAGAAATCTCGTCGGCGTCAAAAATAGTAAACTCTGGTGCCAGCAAGATGCCTACTCCGTCGCGCTCTTCAAAATTCGTTGTTTTTGTACAAGAGATAAGAAAAATAGAAATAAGAAAAACCTTCACTAGTAAACCCAAAGAAGAGCCCCTTTTATATTAGTTTTTATTTCAATATTTGTTTTCTCGTCTGGTATCACTATCAGGGACTCATATGAATTTATCGCCTGGACTTCTTCTCCATAGGATACTTCAAACTCTCCCCCAAGAGAGATCAAAGACTTAATTCTTTTGTCATCCACTTTAAACTGATAGGTTTCACCACTATTAAAGTTGAACACCACTACATTAAAATCGCTGTGTTCAATTAAAGTCTTATTTTTTTGATTAAAAAGATCTCTTTGATATTTAAAATTCTCTGGAAGATTGTGCTGACTTTCAAAGTTTGATACATCAAATGCTTTTTTTGAATGCAGCTCCCTTGATTTTCCAGATTCATCCACCCGGTTCCAGTCCCACACTCTGTAGGTTATCCCACTGCTTTGCTGTACTTCGACCAGCGTAATTCCCTTGCCAATGGCATGAATTGTTTCGGAAGGCACTGAAAAGAAATCCCCTGGTGAGGCCGGGTAAAAATTCAAAAACTGGCTCACATCCTCACCATTCGCCGCTGCTTCAAAAAAGCTCTCTTTTGAGACTTCTGGCTTAAAGCCCAAGTAAATCCCACAGCCCTCCTCGGCAGCTAAAACGAGCCAACACTCATCTTTACCAGAAGAATTTTCATGAGACTTTGCATATTGATCATTTGGATGAACCTGCACCGACAAATTGTCTGAGGTATCGATAAACTTAACCAAATAAGGAAGATCACTCGGTGAAATTTGGTGGGCCTCAAAATATTCACTTAGAGGGGCGTTATCATAAAGTGAGCACCCTCCCTCAAGTGTGCTGACCTCCCAAGTTTCTCCAATGGGCGGCTCAGTTTGAGTGATGGTCTTAAGACCAGATAATTTTGATCCACCCCAAATTTTTGAGACTACAAAGGGTCGCAGTTTACAGAGTCTTTTCATAAGATTATTATCGCACGCAATGCAGGATGCGACTACCTACTTTCGTAGCACAACAAGTTTTGATAACATTAAGTTCACCCATAACGCATACCAAAAAAAGAGGCTTCTTCAGATGGATTACAACTTCTCTAAGATCGAAAAAAAGTGGCAAGACTACTGGGACGACAATAAGACTAATAAAGTAACTCTCGATAGAAGTAAGCCTAAGTTCTATGCCCTCGACATGTTCCCCTATCCATCGGGATCGGGTCTTCACGTAGGACACCCAGAAGGCTATACCGCCACAGATATTGTCACTAGATTTAAAAAAATGAATGGCTTTAATGTGCTACATCCTATGGGTTGGGATTCATTTGGGCTTCCTGCTGAAAACTACGCCATTAAAACGGGGACTCACCCACATAAGCTCACTCAAACAAATATCCAAACCTTTAAGCGCCAGTTAAAAAGTATTGGTTTTGCCTACGATTGGGATAGAGAATTGGCCACCAGCCACTTGGATTACTACAAGTGGACCCAGTGGATATTTGTCAAACTCTTTGAGAAAGGCCTGGCCTATGAAAGTAATAGTGCAGTTAATTGGTGTCCGGAGCTAAAAACAGTTCTCTCCAACGAAGAAGTCGTAGGTGGTAAATCTGAAATTGGGGGACACCCAGTTGAACGAAGACCCATGAAGCAGTGGATTCTCAAAATAACTGAATATGCTGATAGACTTATTGAAGACCTTGATGAGCTTGACTGGCCAGAGTCTCTAAAACAAATGCAAAGAGAGTGGATTGGAAGATCCACTGGTGCTCAAGTTAAATTTCAGGTTGAAGGAAATGAGCTTGAGGTATTTACCACAAGGCCCGACACCCTTTTTGGTGCCACTTATATGGTCATTGCCCCCGAACATCCTCTAGTTGAGCAAATTACTACTGATGACCAAAAACAGGCCGTTAAAAGTTATGTAGATAAAGCTAAGTTTAAATCTGATCTTGAAAGAACGGATCTCAATAAAGATAAGTCCGGAATTTTTACCGGTGCCTATGCCATCAATCCAGTAAATAGTGAAAAAATACCAGTTTGGATCTCGGACTATGTTTTAATTTCCTACGGAACTGGGGCCATCATGAGTGTTCCTGCCCATGATCAAAGAGATTACGAATTTGCTAAAAAGTTCGATCTTAAAATCACCCAAGTTTTAGAGGGCGGTGATATTGAAACTGAGGCCTTTACAGGTGACGGCGCCCACATTAACTCAGGATTCTTAGATGGACTTGGAAAAGAAGCTGCCATAAGTAAAACCATTGATTGGCTTTCTGAGAAAAATCTTGGCTCACCCAAAGTGAATTACAAACTCAGAGACTGGCTCTTTTCGAGACAAAGATATTGGGGAGAGCCCTTTCCAATTCTAAAATATGAAGATGGAAGTGTACGATGCTTAGGTGTAGATGAGCTTCCAGTTAAGCTTCCAAATGTAGAATCATATGAACCCTCGGGCACCGGGGAGTCACCACTTGCCACAATTGATGATTGGCTAAATGTGACTGATACCAAGACTGGCAAAAAGGCCAGAAGAGAAACCAATACTATGCCTCAGTGGGCTGGTTCATGCTGGTACTTTTTAAGATTTTGCGATCCTCACAATGAAAAAGAGCCTTTTTCAAAAGAGTCTGTTGATTACTGGATGCCAGTAGATCTTTATATCGGAGGAACTGAGCACGCTGTTCTTCACTTACTTTATGCAAGATTTTGGCACAAAGTTTTATTTGACCTTGGTTATGTCTCTTGCAAAGAGCCTTTTTACAAACTTCGAAACCAAGGAATGATCCTCGGTGAAGACGGTGAAAAGATGAGTAAATCCAGAGGAAATGTTGTCAATCCCGATGGAGTTATCGAAGAATTTGGAGCCGACACCCTCAGATTATACGAAATGTTTATGGGGCCACTTGAAAGAACAAAGCCTTGGCAAATTCAAGGAGTAAAAGGCGTCTATAATTTTATGCGAAGAGTTTTTGAATTTTTTGGCAATCCTGAGCACATCAAAAGTGGAGAGGAGGATGCTGATGTTTTAAAAGAGCTTCACAAGACTATCAAAAAAGTAGGCGAAGATATTGAGGCCTTAAAATTTAATACGGCCATTTCTCAAATGATGATTTTTACAAACCTGGTCTATAAGAAAGGAAAAGTCACAATGGAGACGGCAAAGCTATTTGCCACAACGATTGCACCTTTTTCTCCCCATGCAGCCGAGGAAATTTGGGAAATCTGTGGTGGGAAAGAATCCATCACCAAACAAAGCTGGCCTGTCTATAATCCTGAGCTAACTAAAGAAGATCTTATTACCATGGCAGTTCAAGTGAATGGAAAAACCAGGGGAACTTTTGAAGTTCCTAAAGAAATCCAAAAAGATGAATTCTTTGCCATTGTAAAAGCTGATGAAAAAATTAAAAAATACCTTGAAGGAAATATTGTAAAAGAGATTTTCGTGCCAGGTAAAATTTGTAATTTCGTCGTCAAATAATTTGAGAAAACGATGATTCAGGCTTTGATCTAGTCTGACATGGATAGCTCTGCAAAAGAATTGTACTACTTTCAAGGAAAAATCTAAAATAGAAATGAATGTTCTTATATGGGGACCTTATACGTTGACTTGCCCGGTTGTCACTTGCCCTTGCCCTTGCCCGAGAATTACTGGCAAAGTTTTACTAAAATGCAGATAATTTCATAAAGTAATTTTTTTCCAACTAAATGATCTTTTTCATCAATCAGTTTTAATATATTCATACAATCTAAAATAGCAGCACATTCATG
>JABIHA010000148.1 GCA_018649885.1 Bacteriovoracaceae bacterium | reverse complement strand
CGAAGATGAGATAGCGGGAATTTGTTCTGCCATCGGTGCATCTTTTGGTGGAGCTTTGGCCCTTACCACTAGTTCAGGACCTGGAATTGCTCTTAAAGGTGAGGCCATGGGACTTGCTACTATGTACGAGCTTCCCATCGTTGTGGTTAACGTTCAAAGAGGTGGACCCTCCACTGGGCTTCCTACTAAAACTGAACAATCAGATTTAATGCAAGTTATGTACGGCAGAAATGGCGAATGCCCAATGATAGTTGTAGCCGCTTCAAGACCTAATGATTGCTTTGAAATGGCCTTTGAGGCATGCAGACTTGCTCTTGAGCATATGACCCCTGTTGTTTTATTAACTGATGGCTATATAGCCAACGGAGCGGAGCCTTGGAAGATTCCAGACCTCGACAAGAGGTTTAATAAGATTAACTCAAGGATGATTGATCCTTCAAAAACTTCAAGCGAGGGTTTTCTCGCCTATAAGCGGGAAGACAAGACTCATGTAAGAAACTGGGCCGTTCCAGGAATGGAAGGCTTCGAGCACAGACTCGGAGGCCTTGAAAAAGATGTGAAAACTGGCAATGTCAGCTACGACCCAGACAACCATTCAGATATGTGCCATATCAGAGCTGAAAAAGTTAAAAGAGTGGAGGATAATATTCCACTTCAAACACTTGAAGGTGAAGATAGTGGAGACGTTTTAGTTCTCTCTTGGGGAGGTACATATGGTGCCACTCACATGGCCGTTAAAGAGCTACTTGAGCAAGGAAAAAAAGTTTCTCTATGCCATCTAAAATACATTAATCCTATGCCAAAAAATATTGGTGAAATTTTGGGCAATTTCAAAAAGGTTTTAGTGTGTGAGCTCAACTTAGGCCAAATGAGAAATATCATCAATGCTGAATTTAACATTGGTGCCATTGGATACAATAAAGTACAGGGGCTTCCATTTAAAATCTCTGAACTTGTTGAAGCCGTAAACAGACAATTAGAGACACTATAAGGGGATCACATGACTGATGTGCCACAATATAAGAAAAAAGATTTTGTATCAGACCAAGAAGTAAAATGGTGCCCAGGTTGCGGCGACTACGCCATTTTATCTGCCGTTCAACTTGCTATGACAAAACTTGGACGAGAGAAAAAAGATATCACCTTCATTTCCGGGATTGGTTGTTCTTCTAGGTTTCCCTACTACATGGACACCTACGGACTTCACACAATCCACGGACGAGCGCCAGGCTTTGCTTCAGGACTTAAGACTTTTAACCCAGATCTCGCTGTATGGCTGATCACAGGTGACGGTGATGGACTCTCTATTGGTGGCAACCACTTTATCCATGCCGTCAGAAGAAATATGGATATCAATATTATTTTGTTTAACAACGAAATCTATGGCCTGACTAAGGGACAATACTCTCCCACATCAAAGCCTGGTATTGTCACTAAATCATCTCCATTCGGATCAATTGACCTCCCCTTCTCCCCAGCTAGAGTTGCACTTGGCGCCGGAGCTACTTTCTATGCCAGAACAATTGATACTGACCCAAAACATATGCAAGAGACCTTTTTAAAGGCAGCTGAACACAAGGGTTGCTCCGTCATTGAGGTCTTTCAAAATTGTATTATCTTTAATGATAAAGTGCACGATCAGTATACTAACCGTGCCACTAGAGATGACTATTCTGTAAGACTCGAAAATGGGAAACCACTAATTTACGGCAAAGAGAAAAACCTAGGCCTCAAACTCAATGGCTTTAAAGTTGAAAATGTCACCATTGGAGAAGCCGGGGCCACTGAAGCTGATCTCATTGTCCACGATGAAACAGATCCAAATATGGCCTCAATCCTGTCCAACCTTGAGCTTCCTGAGCATCCAATCCCAATTGGTGTTCTTAAAAGCGTTGATGCTCCAGTTTACGACCAGGGTGTCACTGCTCAAATTGAAGCGGTCACTGAGAAAAAAGGAAAAGGTGATATGAAGGCCCTTCTGAAAAAAGGGGATATTTGGGAGGTTTCATAAAACTGCTACTATTATTAGTTTTATTTAAAACAAGTTTTTTATATGCAAACAATGAGGCCACTTTAAAAGTGGCCTTATTTGATTCTGGTTTTTGTCCTACAAAGTACCATGAAACTCCCAAGTCTATCTCATTAAACCCCGTAAACTTTGAAGCTCTATCGCCCAATACTCCCACTCATGATGACTGCAAAAAATCAAAAGAGTTGAAATCTCTTCACGGACACCTGGTGCTGAAAGCTCTACTAAAAGACCTTAAAAACCATCACTACAACTCCCCCCTAAAAATCTACCTCTATTCAATTTACGATAAAAATGGAATCAGCAGCTACGCCCTTTGGAATAGTGCTCTTAAGGACTCCATAAAAAAAGGTGTCCATCTTGGAGTCAGTGCCAGCTCCCTAGTTGCAAAACTGGAAAGCTATCCCCAACTCCCGCCCTACCCTCTTCTTCTAGCAGCGGGTACAAAAGAGGGGGAGATCACAAAAAATCAAATTCCATGGCCACAAAAAATGCATCAAAATAAAAATATCTATTTATTTGGCCACTACTCAAAATCACTCTACGACAAAAAAATAGATGGCTTTCTTCCCCCATCTCTCATCACGCGGGCCGATTTCTACACCGCCAAAAACCTTTCCACCTTTTCAGGAAGCTCTCACGCCGTCTCCATAGGCTCTGCAAGAATTATTCACCTATGTCACCACAAGCTTTTGAGATTTCATCACAGCTGCATTTCAGCGGCTGGAAGAGTCGGTAAATTAGAGTCTGGTGAAAAAGTCATTGGGGTCAGGATATTAGAGCACTAGTTTCAAAGTGACTCTATTGTACATGCGTCAAAGATTGGAATTTACTCAAACTGCACTTGGCATCATATTCGCACCTTGCGGGCGTATAAAGTCCCTCGGGGACTGCCTTTCCAGAAGGCAAATATCGGGTGCAGGGGCCACATTGTTATGTGGCCTCTCTTTATACTGATCCCAGTTTGAATTTCAAGTGGCGTATTCCTCATCGGAGTGTGCTACACGCCTTCTTCGTCATCCACTCACTTGAAATCCAAACTGGAATCAGTATATTTTGGATTTTTTACTTACTTAATAATTCTTTGACCATCTCCGAAGCTCTTCTGCCATCAAATTTTCCTTTGATTTGACCTGTAAGCTCTTTCATCACAACCCCCATATGGGCGCCCTCATTTGAAGAGATGATCCCTTCAATGATAGTGCGGACTTCGCCTTCAGTAAGAGGCTGAGGAAGGTAATCAGATAAGTTTTCAATTTCAGTCTGAGTGTTGCTCAAAAGATCAGACCCCTCTGGGAAGTTTGTCAGTGAATCTTTTAATTTTTTTACATGTGAGATCACTACATCTAGCTCGGCGATTGGCTTCTTAGCTGTTTTGTTCTCTAAGAGCTTTGATTTCAAAAATCTAAGAGCTTCAAGCTTTGGTTTATTTCTACTTTTCATGGCCGTTTTAATATCTTGATTAATACGTTCAAGCATAAACAATCTCCTTATTACTAGACTAGCGCCAACCGTGGCCCAAAACAGCTCTTTATTCAAGTAGTCATGCGAAATAAATCATTTTTGTTTGATGGCGCTATCTGCTCACTGTTAAATGCTCCGGATGCCCTCTATCCTTAATAGGTGAAGTTCCTGATTACAACACTCTTATTCATTGCTTCGTCTAATTTATACGCTGAGTGGGTTTCAGCACTATGTGACACTATCTATAAATCCAGCAACTATGGTTGTGGTAACTCTTCTAGGTCTAACGCCCCTGGAGGCTCATACCCGTTATTATTTGATGCATTTAATACCTCACCTGCTGCGCTTCCCACATACACTGCACCCTTGGGTGTTGAGATATTTAAAAGCGACACTGCATTCAATTTCTCATTGATAAAAGGCTTTGATGGCTTTGGGTTAGGATCAAATTTTCGCTTTTCAGATATCACTTTTTTTTCCGGAGTGGAAAACCATCTTATAGAGACGAGAAACTTACTCGAAAATTATGAAGAGGCGGTATTTAACCCATCTATGACACTGGGAAGTGCTATAAATATATTAGACAAATCCAATATCTTTACTCTTCCCATAGGTCTTGGATACCGCTCCAATTTAGAGCATGGTGGAGGCTCACTCGTGCCAGGAATTGCCTTCAAAGGTTCTTTTTATACTTTTGGCGCCAGCTATTTTAAGGACAAGCCCAACCCTTACAAAGATAACTATTACGAAGTGACAGAAACAAGAGAGATGTACTCAGTCGTTACAGGACTAAAACTAGGAAACCTACTGATCGACTACAGCTACTTCTATATGAATTATACGGCAACAAAAGAATATATTGGTGAGTGGTCTTCCTATTTTACAACGACAAGTTTCACCGCTGACTATCATGTTAAAACACAAATTATCTCAGCTACATTTGGCGGCGAAACTCTCAACGCTACTTACGCCTATAGAATACAAAAAAGTGTAGACCTAACAACCTCTGAAAAAGAACTACTTGAAATAGCGGGAGCAGGAAAGGCCAATTCGGCCCATCAGCTCTTTGGACTCAGATGGAAGCCACTCGACTGGTTTGCCTCAGGACTTTACTATAACTACGCACTAGATGGTGGCTATAGATTACTGGTTCAAATTTATTTCTAAAACGGCCATAGCCGCACTAACTCTGACTTTGCTTTAATAAAATAAAATGCATGCCCTGCAGGCCCAGCATTTACACCTCCTGAAACACCCAGCCCCACTGTAATGGGAATTCGTCTCTGGAAGGCACCTCTTAAATGACCATAACTACTAAGAAAATAACCTTTTTTATAATCGACGTAGGCATGGAAAAAATCTTCGATGGGAAGTCCAATATGGCCAAAGCCTTTGCCTCCTAGACCGGCCACCGCTGAAAATTCACCGCCAAAGAAAAATGCTTTGTAATCGTCTGTCTCGGCAATATTAAAGATCAAAGAACCCCCTACAGTAATACCATAGCCGATTCCTACATTCCAACCACCAAACCAAAACATGGCGACTTCAAGATACAGATTTCCATTAATCACTTTAGGGAAGAAAACAAAATCAACTCCAATAGCATCGGGTGTAGCCAGATTTTCTCCCCACTTAAGCGTGCAGTAAATTTGATCTATCACCTTCTCAATTTTTTGAAGTGTTCTTATTTTTTGATCGTTGTCTATTAATTTAGATTTGTTAATTTCCCTGGCAATGCTAGTACCCACGAGCACTTTGGTTGAGCTATAAGCAGTATCACCTAAATTTTCTAAAAAATTGGCCAGGAGTGACTTTATGGGAAAGAGTTTCTAGAGCAGTGGTACTTAATTGGCATTCACTACCAGCGGAAGCTGCAAAGGCCTCTACTCCAAATAATAAGATGAATAGGGTGATTATCCCTTTAATAAAAACCCCCGAATTCAAATGAAAAACATAAAAAAAGGCCCAACGACTTGAGCCTTTTATTTAAAAATGTCCGCGAAGTTTATTGCCCCTTCATCTGCAATAACCGTCGGAATATGACATTTTTATACCTATCTATATTACAAATTAGGTGCCACAATTGCTTCGAGATTTTAGGTGCTTACATAGGGAGATTGTGAAAAATTGACGGGTTATTGTTTAGCTTTTAGTCAGATTTGGGGTAACTACTCAATAAAAAGAGGCTAGATTTCTAACTAAGCAATTTCAATCAGGTTTTGTAGAGCTGGGATTTTGAATTTTTTATTTAATCTGTCTTGCAGGTAATCCCAAAATTCAATGTTTAACTTTCGGCAGGTATGG
>JABIHA010000114.1 GCA_018649885.1 Bacteriovoracaceae bacterium | reverse complement strand
CCATACCTGCCGAAAGTTAAACATTGAATTTTGGGATTACCTGCAAGACAGATTAAATAAAAAATTCAAAATCCCAGCTCTACAAAACCTGATTGAAATTGCTTAGTTAGAAATCTAGCCTCTTTTTATTGAGTAGTTACTTGGCAATTGTATAATTTTTCAACAATTTTTTACACTTCGTCACTTTTTACTTACAACAGCCATTATTGAGTTGCCCAAGCTCTTGAATAGACTCAACAAAACTTGCCCATTATTTTCTATTGTTTTGTCATTTTGGCATCCTACTTGCTATTTATTACTACAAAAGAAAATTGCATTTGATTGTCGGGTGACAAGCAAAACCTTAAAAATTATTTTTATTATTCGTCAGACTTTTTAGAAGTCAGACCATCACTTTTCTTTGGGGGGAATATATGAATTTAAAAACTATTGTATCAGTAGCTATTCTTGTGGCGAATGTATCTGCCGTACATGGCATGACAGAAACCGAAGTAACCAAACAGAAAAAACCTTTTCCAGGAACACTTACCTATAATCATGCTGAAGCAAGAGGCGGAAGTATTACATTTACTGGGTTGTCTCTTGCTCCTTGGGGCAAAGTTAATAAAAGCTTTATATCAGGAAACTCTGATACAGATGAGCTATGCTATCAATTAACAAATGACCAATTTTCAGAGGCACTTGATAATAGTACTGCTCCTATTGAAAGAGAAGATAATAAGCAATTCTTTCTTTATGATATAAGTGAGCATGAAATTGGAGACTCAATTGAACTGCCATTAATTCTTACAAAGAAATCAATGGAGCGAAAGAACAAGACCTCTAAGAAGATTCTTGCTAAGGCCAAAGAGAGATGGGAAGAAAAAACTCGTCCAAGGTTAGAGGCAAAAGCAGAAACAAAAAGAAAAAAACTATTAACTGCAAAAGGATTAAGAAAAGCAATTCTTAAAAATGACCTTGAATTAATCGAAGAGCGTTTGGCCGATCCTGATTACAATATGCCTCACCTTCAACCTATCTCACAAATGGGTTTTCTTGAATGCTCGATCCGAGCCCAGAAACTTGAAAAACTGGAGATCTATGACGTTAGTGCAGAGGGACCATCGGATTTAGTTGGGACTGATGGAGCTTCTGATTCTGAAGTAATTATTGATTAACTAGTTTAAATATATGCGTGAGTGCAGTTTCAAACTTTCTGCACTCACTAAAATCTAGTTTACAAAAAATCAGGGTGAAATTAATGACCATATTATTATTTTTAATATTTCTTTTTCCTATAAGTGTCTTTGCTATTGGTGCAGATGACTGTCCCACGATTGACTACACAAATCGCTTCCCTTCTAAAGTAAAAGACCAAAAAGATAGATATCTATGCGCTTCTATGGCAGCGATTGCCTTAAGCGAAGAGCAAATGTGCCTTGATGACCCTGAAAATTGTGGAAAGGAGCTTTCTGTACTTGATGCTACTCGAATTTACTTTAACGTTTTAACTGAGGCTCCAGGTGCGAAGAAAGGGGTGCCAGTGGAATCAATTGCAAAGTTAGCGTTGGCCAAAGAGAACCCAAGAGCTGAACAAGGCATCTGCCTCGAAAGCCAGGCTCCTTATGACCAAATTTCAAAAAAACGTTGTCAAAATATTGATGGTAGCCCCTCTCCTGGCTGCGTTATTGAAAGGCTTAAAGAATTCTATGGTAAGTGGTTTAAAATTGTCGGTAAAGGCCTAGGAGACCAATGCGACTGCTCAAAAGAGAATCCTCTCTATAGTTTTGAGCTAGTGAATAATAGACATCTCTTAGGAAAACGCCAGTCAAGACAAGAGAAAAAAATAGTCAAAATAATGGCTGAGATTCTAAAGCAACAAATTAGTATGGATGTCGATATTTACCGAGCTCTGGAAGCATCTAATGGCTTTGAATCATTTTTAACACACACTTTAATTACACCTCAATGTAAAAAAAATCGTTTTACTCTCAGTGCTAGTGTTACTGGTATGAGAGAATTTATAGATTTTGCAGGTAAAGATGATCAGGACAAACATCTCGAGATAGTCAGGGCATTAGAAAAAGGCCATAGCGCTGCTTTAAGTGTCTGTGCTATTCCGATTGTTAGTGGTAGTAAAGTTCAAGTCAATCCTGAGAATCGCGACGAATGCGGAAACCACGCACTCGTTGTGGCTGGAATGAGGTTTGTAGATTACAAAGCCTATGGGAAAAATATAGAAGCGCTAGAGCATCTGCTACTAGAGACAGAGGGACAAGATGTTAATATTCCGGTGCAAATTATTGAAACTCTAAATGGAGAGCGAGAAGGTCAAACAGATCTTTCACAAAATGATAAAAAAGATTTATTAGATGCAATATTAGGGCTTAACTGCCAATTTTATGGCAGCAATGATTATAAAAATTCTCTTTCCGCCATAATGCAGGCCTTTCAATATGGTGCTTTTCATACAAAGTTAACAAACCCTAGAGACCAAGCTCGCAAAAAGGCATGCCAAGAGTTTACTTTCCCAGAAGACTTTAAAGATTTAAGGGTGGATAAGGAGCTGCTAGATGGCTTCCATTTGTTGAAACAGTAAAGCTAATTCCAGATCAAAATTCATCTCATAACAATTTACATTCCTAAAAAGCTTGGATATGTTCCCCTGAAACTAAAATATCGGGGAAATTCACAATGTCGACTAATTTAAATATTCTAATTACCCTCACCGTATTTTCATTATTTAGCTCACCGCTGTTTAGTGCTACAAAAAAAAATGAAAATATAAAAATGTCTATCGTTGCAAAATACCTTAGCAAAACTACTGCAAGTGTCATTAAGTCACGCTGTAAGCTTTATGCAATGGAAAATAGTACAAAGAAAAAATGCAAGCTCATGGCCGATGCGTTAATGGAAAATACTGACTTTCGAGTAAAAACGAAAAAAGGGTTAGTTGAAGCTGGATCAATTTATTATTCAGAGTTCCTAAAATTTATAGGCCAAAAGAAAACTCTTGATTTTATTGTTAAGGCCAACAAATATTTGGAAGTGAACCCAAATACAGATGATTTCTATAAGTGGGTATTAACTGAGGTCGGCGGGAACAAAAATGAGCTTATTAAATACTTTGCTTTTATTGTCCAAGCCCCACATATCAACGCCCATATAAAATTATTCAGAAAAGTTAAAGGGCCAAGTTTTGAGCACATTGCAAAAGATTTCGAGTCACTGACTAGCAGAATTTTAAAATTGCCAAAGGAATCCTCCTACCCTCCAATGGTAAAAGGAATTAATACAACGATAAATCTCTATCACTTTTATGTTATTTCTTATTTTTCTGTATGGCTCTCTGAAAATTTCCCTGCAGATAAATCAATGGCCTACTTCATTCCTTTTTCTCTTAATACATTTTATGAGTATTGGACTAATGGTCGCCTCGCTGGAATCAAAATCCCCAAGACTTTTTTTGATTTTAACCCCATGAGCCTTATCCGTGGACTATTACAGCTCACCATTGCCCCTAAAGATCCTGCTCCTTTTGAGCCCTCTACTTGGAAAAGAAGAAACCTAGAGGATATCTACCTTGGTTACCTAGGTGCACGATTTGGTGCTGGTTATAGTGAAAATACTGTTTTTAGCTATGACGTCTTTGTTTCTCTTTTTTCAAGTGATCCAACTCAGTTTATGAGAGATGAGTTTCCTAAATAAGGAACATACACTGTGGATTCAATTAATAAAGATGATTCTCTGTCTATGGAATAAGCTCGTAGGCCCCAGCATCACAAGTACCAGACCGACTCTCACCTCTTTGATCTACGGCTGGACAGCCTGCAACCCCGCCGTCAAGGGCAGTACTAGCAGCAGATATGGCCATTGTATTGGTGAAATTTCCGTTAACTCCACCATTGTCAGCAAGGGCAGAAAGAAAAATGTTAGAGTCGCTTGCAATGTCATTGGTACCTGCAGAGTTAGTGCATTTTCCAGATGCAATATCAGCTCCTGAGAATTTGTTTCCCCCTGCTGAGGTCATATTTGTGCTTGCTTTGCAACTATCCGGAGACGAATTCGCAAGATTTCCATCAAAAATATTATTTTGCAGGGTTATCGTTCCCGATCCATTGTAAAGTGCACCTCCTGCTGCTGTGGCAACACAAGTATTATTAGAAAAAGTATTGTTGAGAAAAGTGGCCGTACCAGTAGTCATCCTTACGGCTCCTCCTCCATTGCTGGCATGTGTATCAGCATTTCCATAAAATGTATTATTAGTAATAGTTATTGATGATCCAGCAGTAATGTATATGACCCCTCCGCCTCCCCCTGAGGCATTGGTTTTAAAGAGTGATCTTTTAATATCTAATGTGATAGACGATGAGCTCGCCTTAATAGCACCTGCATCAACAGTTGAAGCATTTGTTTCAAAAAGAGAATCTTCAATAAGAACCGCAGAAGTAGAGGATCCAAAGTAAAGTGCGCCTGCAAAATTACCTGAAGAATTATTGGTAAATTTACTATGAAAAATATTAACAGTTGCTGCTACTCCTCCAACAACAGCAACGGCTCCCCCCCCATTGGCACCACCAGTGACTCCATTATTATCAAACCAAAGATGTTCTAGTGTAACTGTCCCAGCAGCTGTAATTTTAATTGATCCACCATCTTCAGTAGCATGGGCACCATTTTCCAATTTAAAATTGGTCAGAATTATTGTTCCTGTCCCCGCAATAGAAAGGTGCCTTGAGCCGCCACCGGAGAGAGTATTAGTTGGGTCCTCAGCAATAATAGAGTAGTTGAAACTACCTGAACTAATAGAAAGCTGTGTTGCTAGTACAATCGGTGAATGGGAAATAGGTACAAATATATCTTTTGCACTTCCTGCACCTAGAGAATTATTTTCTTCTATGGCGGCCCTTAAAGTACAAAACCCTGAGCTCATGCAAATTCCATTAGGGGAATCGTCAGCGCCATCTCCCGCGCTATTTACTACAAATGTAGTTGCAGCATTTAATACTCTCACAGAAATAATTGCACTTGTGGAACCAAGAGTGTTAGTTGCAGTAATAGTATAATCTGTATCAGCAGCGCTGGTGCTGGGGGTTCCAGAAATGGTTCCCGTGCTAGTATCAAAGCTAAGGCCTAAATTGGTATTTATATCTGGTAGTATTGAGTAAGTTATAGCGTCCCCTGCTCCCATTGTGGCGGTGTTACTTGTACCGACAACACCGTCTACAAATGCTGAGTAATGGCGACTGTAGCTTAAGCTTGACGGAGCCACAGTCGCAGCAGCAGCTCCTGCTGAGCCGTAGACTACAACTCCAGTACATTCTGTAATTTTAGTACTACCACTAAAGGAAGCACCAAGGGCAATCGTATTTTCTCCCTCCAGTATATCTTGTGTCACAGTACCCAAAAGATAAGGATAGGAGTTGTCTGATGCCACCGAATTCAAGGCCGTATTCAAAGTAGGACAAGGAAGATTTGATTGAAAGCCAACCACAGCAAAGTGCCTATCAGCTCCAACTAGTAGCTGACCGCCAATGGCCTCCCCCATTAGTTTCGACCCGAAGGCGACATTAGGTTTAATTAAAACATTCGAGTTGGTGTCGCTGCAATGGCCGGGACCAGAGGCTTCTTCATATTCAACCATAACTCCAAAGCAATTGAAGTCATCATTGCCTGTTGGATCACTTAGAACTCCATTGCGAGTATTCTTTTCAACCACTAGAGTAAAGTTAGCATAGTCTGGGTTTGCAGTATTTTTGCTACAACCGAGTGGCAATATGATAAGTATTAAAATAATAATTTTCATGGAAGAGAAATTCTATCAATAAAGAATGAATCTGTGATAGGAAAAAATACTGTAACTTAACTGAGTGCTGCCGCTAGACGCCGAAGAGATAGTGTAAATCCCTATTTATTTGTCTTTCAAAAACCTTTTGATTGTGGCTCGTTAAATCCAAACCATGTTGTTTGCAATTTTCCGTTTTTAAATTGTCCCACTTATTTTAGACAAATTAACCCCAAAAGAGATTTCAAAAATTGATGATAATCAACGGTCGCCTTCTATTACTTTTTTTGCCAACAATAGTTTTGTTGCAAGTTTCGTAAACACATGAATCTGAAGCAGAACCTAGTATTACAAATTTACAATGCAATGGAATCAAATTTCATAAAAAGAAACACGATAATATAAATTATGAGTTGAATAAAAATTTTTTAACCTTCGTGGTACCATTCAATATCATGGAAGCTGTGGGGGCTTGAAAATAAAGCTTCGGCCATTCATTACAAAAAAGCAGTAAGATCATCTAAATAGGAATTTAGTGTTACTAGTAGTTGGAACACATATTGAGCAGTGGCCAAACTTACAAAACCTAACTTTTCCTAACAACCCTTGCCAGTAGTTAAATTTTTAGCAAAAACTCCTTTAGAACTTACATTTAATAAGGAGTCCCTTTTTGAAATCTTCATTTCTGTTTTTGCTGTGCGCTTGCGTCATAACCATTGGATGTGGAAGGGAAGAACTTCGCACTGTAGAGCTAGAAAAAGAGATCCTTAAAATCAATTCTGAACAGCTCGCTTCTGATAATATCGATCCCTATATAAATACAGATTCTCCTATTCAATCAGGTGATAAATTTGAAAATGATTTTTTAACTGCTTTTTGTGGTGAGCTTACATCAGGGGTGGATCCCTTTGTATTGGAAAAATGGATTCCTGAACCGCGTGCCCTAGGATACTCCCTTCGTTATCTTCAATCTTTAAAGTCAAAGAAATTTAAATGCGTGGGAAGAAAAATCATTACCGTGCAAGCACCTGTCAGCTTAATTGAAGTTGAATTCAAAAGTCTACAGACTAAAAGTTTAAAAATGCTAATGGTCATTGGCTCGTCCAATAGAAAAAGTATCAATAAATTTAGCCTCGTAACATTGAAAAATTACCAGGTTTCTTATGATGATGTACTAATGAGTGATGGCAAAACTATGGGTACCTTTTCCATTTCAAAAAGAGGCGAAAAACGGCCCACAATGTTTCTTAGAACTCCATACTTCTCTAAAAATGCCACCTTCTACCTCAATCAGTATCTAAATTCGTTTCTAGAAAAAGGCTTCAACTTTGTAGTTCAATCCAACCGTGGTGTGCATAGTTCACAAGGTGAATTCAAATGGCTCCATAAACATAATATTTCAGATGGTGGAGATTCCATCGAATGGATCCAAACAAGTCCGTTTAGTAATGGGAAAGTTATTCCTTACGGGGTTTCCTATGATGGGTTTAATGCCCTTGCCACTGGACTATCTAAAACAAAGGGCATTAGTGCGGTACTTGCCTGTAGTGCCCCTATCAATGTTTTAAGTGACAGCTTCACCTCCGGCAATACAGTTGAGCTTGCATTATTTAAATATGCTGACCGAAAAGGTGAAGGGTCAACGCTTACAAACTTCCGTACAAAATTAAGATACCTCTATACCACTAACGCACCATTAGCTGATTACGATAACAAACTTATTGGAAGAGACTTAGCTGAATGGGAAGATTTAATGGAGTATCTAGGCCACGGGAAAAGAGGAAGAGCACATTATGTAGATCAAAGAACACTTGATCTAGACTTACTTAACTTGAATTTCCCTGTCTTTTTGTCTGCCGGACTAGACAATGACCAGGACTCTAGAGACACATTAGAATCTTTTTTAGCTGTGCAAAATGGTAAGAGGGAAAATAAAAATACATTTCTTTACCTCCATCACTACGGTCATGGTTGCGGTAATTTTCCAAAAACTAAAATGGGAAAAGCATTCTATGGTTTTTCAAAAGATCCCTCAAGTGTTGATTTGTCTTCAATAAAAAAAGTAACAGCAGCATCTCTAAGAAAAGCTAGGACCTACATAACAGGAGACAAGTACCCGCTCACTGAATTAACACAAAAAGTTTACAAAATTCAGAAATCGACTTCTACAATGCCAGCAATTCCCAAAGGCATCCTAAGCGCTAATGAATCGGGGGTTGCTTTTTTATATGATTATTTGGCAACAGGTTTTCCTGGCCACCCTAAGACGTCTACTCACGTTATCAGTATTGACGAAGATATTTATGTCAATGGACCTGCAACATTTGTTTTAAATTTTGGTAACTATAGTGCAGGAGCTGTTATCAGTGCCAATATTTCCGTTGTAAGAACTGATGATTCATCTTATAAGCTCCATAAATACCCCAGAGCATATGCCCCCGTCAGCCTCAATGTAAGGCAAAAAGTAGTAGTTCGATTGCCACCAATGAAACAAAAAATCATGGCAGGCTCTAAGTTGATGATTAGCTTTTCGACTGAACAGGCCGGTTTTTTTCCTTTTAAAGTAAGAAGCGAGTTCTTTAAAACCAGTCGTGCAGGTGCTGTCGTCCTCCTAGAAAACGCCAAGGCCCAAAACGAATTAGTCCTAACCATCGAGAAATAAAGAAAGCGCCACTAAATAAATACTTATGATGTCCCTAGTGTTAACACCCGGAAACTTATAGGCCATTTGTTGACGCTTCTTGTATACAAAATAAAGCAATTGAAATCTTTCTATTTACAAAAATTGGAAATCTGCCTTTCTAGTATACACAACTGTAATTTCTTCTTTTAAAAAAAATTGCTCTAACCCCAAATTTCCAATGTATCTATAATATGGTCTCACCCAAGGGGGACTAATATGATTGTTATTAAGTACACCACACTTACTATTTTATTTTTCGTTTCTTTTATTCAAAGCCCTTTTTCGCAGTGTCTTCCACAGGAGATGGTTCCCAATGGTCAGTTGAGGTGTATGAATCGCGATAATGGCCACTGTAGAGAGTGGGTACCAGATAAGGTTTGCCCTAGAAGAAGTATTCTAATCAGCTCCACGCCTCCTAAACAAGAATTGATCATGGTTACAGATAAAATGATGGTTTTCACAGAAATATTTAAATCTCTCAGCAATGAAGAAGCGGCCCTTGTGGCATTAAAATACGATATTGGTAAATGCCGGGTGGGAGAAGATGCTCGCCCCACCTACCTTATTAATGGAAAGGTAACGAGCGAATCATTCATCTTAGAAGAACATAAGGCGATGACATTGGGTGCCTACCATTCCCTGAAATCTTTTCTAAGCTACTTTGGACAAAGGGTGAAGCAAATTGCCAAGGACAAAAGGTGTCAGGTGGGAGAGGAAGTATACCAATGGTATTACTACTCTCAAAAAAGAGTGGACATGGTTATTAGACAAAGAGCTGAGCATCAAAAAGTTCAACAGGCCATTGCCGAGGGCTACAGTGAAGACGTCTTTACAGAATTTTTTTGGGACTACCTAAAAAGTGATTAAAGACCTAGGCACTATAAGGAAGTCATAGTGCCTAAAACTAAGCTTGTTTTATTCTGAGACTGATCCACCGGAATCAGCTTCAGAGCTTTTCTTATCGCTCCAGGACTTGATGTCTTTAGAGGAATAATCTGGATCATCCCAGCAAGCCTTTGCACCTTTTGCACAACTTTTTGGATGACAAGTCGTTATCTTGCTCACTCGATTACTTACTTCACCTCCACTAAAATCGCGGCCTATGCTCTCTGCATTTGATACGGCCACACAAATTCCGACGCAGGTATTTCCTCTGTAATCTTTATTTTTAAAAACATAGGGACCTCTCTCAAAGATAGTCCATGGATCGGCGTCGAAATTCTTTTCAGCTTTTGCTGGAGGTTCATAGCCAACCATTTCTGCACACTCTTTGGCCATATCTACCAGTGAAATATTCTTATCCTTACAAATTCGTGGATTACAACTAACAATCTTTGATTCGTATTTACCAAAAAAGCTTTTACACTTTACCGCACCAGCACATATGGCTCCACATCCATTTTCCTTATCTCGGTAAATACGCGGAGGAAATCCATCATCCCATCTTAGACATGTCTTTGGATTAGATAATGATAGTGCACTTACTAATTTTGCTTCACTAGTAGATAAAAAATCACCATCTGCAATCTCTTTTGCATATTCAAAGGGATGAGGAAGCTTCATTCCTTTCAGTGGAGGTTCATTACTATTTGGAAGATAAAATTTCACATAGGCATTCGTGTATCTGAAAAAATTTAAATCGTCTAACAATTTAGTTGAAAGAGTTATGTCCGCCTTTTTCAAATCTGCTATGAATTTTCGATGCACTTCCATATAAGCTTCTGGGGAGTTCACTTTTTTCAACTCTTCTTTATAGTCAGCAAGAATTGAGGCATTAACCACTCTTCCTGCCCGTGCCATTGTCCGAGAAAGAACAGGATCATTTTCTGCTATTCTTTTTTTAAGTTCTTCTTTGTAGAGATCATGTGGCCTTGGCTCCCCGGATTGCTCTGAATCTTCCGAATCGAAAGAGAACATTAGATCTCCTTCATCATCGCCTGCAAGAGCAGCTGCTCTAATACTCTTACTTTCTTCAACTGCAGCTTGAATTTCTTCTTCACTCAGGTCCCCACTAGCATCTTTATCAGCTAAAACCTCAGAAAATTTTCTTTGAATATAAAACTCTTCGATGGAATTAAAAGTACCGCCTTTATTGACCTTCTCAAAATAGTCTTTGAAATGCTCATGGTAAATATTTATTCGAGAAACCTCTCGCTCTTCAAGCATTGCGATCCCTGTTAGCGAAAGTGCAACGCTACGATCAGATCCGGACTCACTTGAGTATCCATTTGTTATGAAAGAAGTAACAAGCAAAAATGCCACCAAGGTTACTAAACTAAATTTATTCATAATATCTCCTCATTTCGCACAATCAAGTTCGGCATTTTTTGAAAATACTTTAAGTTTAGCTGTAGTTGTAGAATTGGTGGTATTGAACTTAAAGGATCAATTAACAAGACCTGAGAAATCACGATAATTTGAGATTTTGTCCTTACTTAAATAGATAAATTGGTCTTTTGGGAAAACTTTTACTTTGAGATGATTTTTTACTAGCTCAAGCGAGTTTGTCTCGCCATTAAATAGCACATCCTCACCACGGTGATTTTTGTATTTGATATAGACCCTATCGCCTCTCACACTTGAAGTTGAACCTTTGATTTCGTCGCCATAAAAAGCGTGCTGATATTTTTCACTAAAACCCAGATTATAGTGTTTACAAGTCCTAGTTGCACACTCAACTGAGCCCAGAAAGCTCTTGGCAGTGTATTTTTGGCAGTATGGGCATTTATTCCATCGACCTAAAAATGATGCGATTCCCAATTCACCTCCCGAAGTAGTCAACTATCATAATCAAAGATGGTAAAGGTCAAAAGAGTGTGACTATTACAACGTCTGTCTTGATACTTTTAAGTATCTGGACCGACTTCAATTACACCCATCTACATAGAATATTCTCTTCCACAAATAAATTAGGTTCTGTGCTTTTGAGTCAGGGAAGAAAGTCATAATTATGACCTAGCAATCACTCCCCTTTTGTCCTTAACCATCTGACAATTGTTTCATACTAAAACAACTGATTCAATGGTTTTATTTAGTGGGGATGGAAGGCCTTGGCCCCTTTTTCTTTTTGGTGGTTATTCCAAATGAAAAAAGGTGAATCAATTTTTGAGTGAGCTAATAACCTTCTTCTGTGAACTAGTGAGGGAAGACCCATTTTCCTTAGAGTTTGGAAGCTAATTTTTTTAAAGTTTCCTTTTTTGTTTCCATTTCCCAGTGAGAATTTTAACACTAATTGAGCAAGCCACAAATCAAGTGACTTTAATTGCGCCTCATCCTTGGAATGCCTCAAGTAGTAATCAATGATTCCTACATTTCTCATCCCTTTTTCTAGGGCCTCTTTGATCAGTGTCACTGCTAGTTTGGCCCTTTTATGAGGGTCTTTTATTTTCAATATTTTACTCTTTTTCCTTCTCAAGGCGTATTTGAATAAATTTTGTATCTTTCTTTGCTTTTCCACAGTCAATTTAGTGTGACCACTTCCAAAAAACCGCACGCCAAGATGATCAAAGTATTCAGACTCTCCTATCTCCAAATTTATTTCATGAGATTTTTTGCTGGTAAGCTTAAGCTCTATCAGCTCATCAGCGAATAGACCTTTTGCCAAATTAAATAGCTTTTGATCCCTGCAAAGAATTAAAAAATCATCGGCATATCTAAAATATTTCAGCCCTTTTATGACCTTCATTTGATGATCTAGCTTAGTAAAGTATATATTGGCCAAAAGACCAGCAATAGAAGTGCCAAAGGGAACTCCCACCACAGAGTCCACTTTAGTTTGTGCCTCATCTTCATAAGAAAATCGCACTCTTTGCTCTAATAACTTGAATAAATAATCATGGGGATCAATATACTGTGCTAGTTTATCCAGTAAAATTTGATGATCAATGGAACCAAAATAATTCACAATATCTCTTTTAATGAGAAAATGAGGTGAACTATGCTGGTGCAACGTCTTCACGATATCTTTCTGGCAACAATCAATTCCAAAGCCCTGGGCCCTGTAGGCGTAAGAGTTCTGTGCAAATTGATGGTGCATCGCCTGATTGAGCATTCTAAATAGGGCCAAATCCACAAGCCTATCTTCCCAAGAATAAATATAAATCTCTCGCATCCGTGAATTGAATTGGGAATCAATTTTTTTTGCATTCCCAAATTGAAAGCTTTTTCTTCGTAGCTTGCGGTGAATCTTATCAATCCCCCTCAGACCAACACTGGCAAAATCGTAAAAATTCTTTTGGTCCACACCGCTTGAGAGTGCCTTCTTCCAGTTGAAAATGGGTCTGGTGTATAAGGCAACTGCAGCTTTATACAGCTCGGCCTCACAATAAATGTTACTCCAGCTAATCATTTGCCTATTTTGCCTATGCCACTAGCATCTGTAAAAAATTGTCCCCTTAAGTCATCACCAGGAGTACCAAAGTTTTTTAGTCTGACTTAATTAATTACAGGTAAAGAAAATCAATTACTTTTACAAAGAAACTCATCCAAATTCATAACTAGGATCATCAAATCTCCCCCCCATCCATGCGATAAATAGAGAGAGGACCATGATTAAAAAAGGAGGAGCATATGAACGTAAAAACTACTATGACAAAGATTGTTGTGACCCTGCAAGAGGATGATTGCATCAAAGATGCCAACCATATTATGACGGCCCTTCGCTGTAGGCATTTACCTGTTATAAGAGGCAAGGAGATTGTCGGAATTGTTTCAGATAGAGACCTATACCTTCACTCAACTCTTGAAGATGGAGTTATGATTGTGCCCAATATGCACATTGGAAAAATCATGACCACAGTAGTTCGCACTTGTGATGAAAAGTGCAGTGTTAGTGACGCCGTCAGTATTATGCTCAATAACAAAATTGACTGCTTACCAGTTACAAATCAAAGCGGGCATCTGCTGGGAATTGTCACCTCAACAGATCTGATGCACCTTTTGCTAGACTCTGAAAAAGAGTGGCTCATGGGTCCGCTACCCTTTAGGTATGACATTAAAAGTCTTCATAACTATAGGGCCACGGCATAACATAATAGACAAAACCAACTACACAGGGGGCAGTCCCGAAAATGGGGATTGCCTAAATCTGCACTGCAGCTGTCTTTTACGGCTACCCAACTGTTCCCTTGATTGATAAGATTGCAGCATGAGATATTTGACCGTTTTCTCTGAACCCTTCAGGGCCATGTTCTTGCTTGCTTCCCTTGCGGCCACACTTGTCCCCATGTTCTTTATCTGCTTTCTAGTTAGCGATTACACCTATTACGGTGAGTACTTTGATATGACCGACTGGCATATCCATGAAATGCTATTTGGTTTTACTTCAGCTCTACTTTCTGGCTTTATCCTGACGGCCGGAGCCCATTGGGCCAATACCGAAAGCTATGGTATCAAAGCAATCTTGCCTCTATCTCTACTATGGGTACTAGAAAGATTGGCCCTATTTTACCCATTTTTTTCTAAACAGATCACTTTCAGCTTTGGGGTACTTTTCTCCCTTTTGCTGCTGATATTAGTGGTGAATCTTGTTAGAAAAAATAGAAAAATCTCATTTGCCTTGGGAGTGTTCTTTACAGTCTTTGGTCTATCTAAATTTCTCTTTAGCTGGGGAGCTTTAGTAGAAAATGTGGCCTATACGGAAACAGGTAAGGTGATCGCTTTAGGTTTGATAAGAGTGATAATCGCTGCAGTTGCTGGCAAGGTCATTCCCTTCTTTCTAAGCAAAAAGGCTCCAAAGGCCTTTGAAGAAATACCATTCAAGCTCAATTTACTGTGTGTGATCCCGCTTATACTGTTGATTCCCTATCCTTATTATCCTGTTAGTATTCAGGTTTTCCTTTCCTTATTTTGTCTCATAACAAATCTCTACCGTTATATGCGCTGGAAACCCCTGCATACACGAAAGTTCCCCATGTTATGGATACTCTATGTGGCCTATGCTTTTATGCTACTCCACCTACTCAGTTTGGCGCTTGAGCCCTTTTTCCCTATTCTCTTAAATGGAACAATCACTACCCACCTACTTACCTCAGGTCTTCTAGGGATAATGGGTCTAGGAATCATGGGCAGAGTAGTTCTAGGGCACACAGGAAGAGAAATTCGAGCAGACAGGTGGATGATCTTTATGTACTTGGCCACCTTATTAGGGGCCGTAATGAGAGTGCTGATCCCCCTAATAGCATTTGATCACTATTACCCTGCCCTTCATAGCACCATGGGTTTTTGGACTCTGGGGTACTTGGTGTTCTTCTTTAGATTCTTTAAAACATTAGTGACTCCCAGAATATAGAAATCACAAAAAAAAAGCTCCTGTTTGTTCAGGAGCTTTTTGTATCTTTAAATCTTTTTGTTTTAAATATTAAAGTGGCTTGTACCAACAATGAGGTCTAACACCTGTGGAATCTTTCCCTCTATTACAAAAGCCTACCGTTGGATCTTTTTCGTCTACCTTAGCATCCTTATCAACGCTGCAAAGAGAGCCTTGAAAGAAAGTGTCGTAACGACATTGAGCTTTTGGGTGACCAGTATAAGAAGTCTTAACAACTGCCTTATCAGGAGTTAAAAGTGAAAGAGGGTTAGCAATCATGGCATCCATCTTAACTCTAGCTGTGCGAGGAGTATAAGTTCTTCCACACTTAACAACGTTTCCATCTGCACAAGCTCTTAAACGCTCTACCTTTAGAGACTTTAAAACTTTAGCAAGTGCTTGCCCTGCAACAGTTGTTCTTACACAGATATCTTTATCAACGAAGCTTTCGTATTGAGCTGAACACAAAGTTTGAGTGTTGCGAAAATCAGCTGATTTCTTGTATCCACCTCTAACCGGCTTAGCACCAAGGAGGTAGTTTTTCATACATTTTGTTGTGGCCCAGTAGTCTGACTGACCTTCACTACTTGCCCATCTAGCACCTTTTTTAGGAGCCCCACCAATGTGGTGACCAAGTTCGTGGCAAACAACGATGGCAAAGCCATCTTTAGTCATCTCTGGGTGTCTCGCAAGACCACCAAACATTTTTAATAAGTAGTTATTTCCAACCTCAGAAGCTTTTCTTGGACACCTGTCCTTAAAAATACTTCTACATGCAAATGCATTAACAGTTCCTGTTGCCCAATCTTTTAAGACAGTAATTTCACCGCCTGCGTTTGCCACTTGTTTTTTATAAATAGCAACAACGTCATCAATAATTTGGTTAAAATCTTTTTCATCCATAGTATTGCCAGACTTAAGTCCAACTGGAATATACAAGTCATTCTCAGGTGCGAATCCAGTATCTGCTAGCTGATCGCAAGAAAATACGTAAGAGGATTGAAATACAAGTGTTGCTACAAGTAAGATTCTCAGCACAGTGCCCTCCAAGGCGTCTTGTTCAAAACATTTTTATTTTGTGTAAAAGAGACTATCTAAAGTGAAATCAATTTAAAAATAATTAAACCTTACTAATATTGACATCATTATAAACCCTAGGAATCAGGTTGGTTATAGCTAGTCGCATCGAATCATTTCAAGGTCTTATACCCATTTTTTGTGCACTACAAGGTTGCTTGCACGGCCTTTTCTGTCACTATTTTCAACTGCTCTTACAATTATTTTATCGTTATCAAATCCAATTTTCATGGCCGAAAATCAGGAGTAAGAATTTGAAGGGCCAAACGAAAAAAGCGCTTAAGAACTGTTGTGCTCTTAAGCGCTCTATTAATGAAAAACTTTAAATTTAAGCCTCGTGCTTGAGGTAATGATCTAAAGAAAATTTTCCAGAACCTCTCCATGCAAGAAGAATCAGTGAGAAGAGAATAAATAGTGTAAATTGAAGATCGTTATTGGCCCCTAAGAGACCTGATCCACCATGTACAAATATCGCAGCTCCAATCATTACTGGCACATTAAATAGGGCGGCCCATCTAGTAGCAAAACCCAAGGCCAAACAAACTCCACCAACTGTATTCACACAAACCACATACCAAGCAATCAGGTTTTGGAAATGATCTACATTGCCCAAAATATCGGCTTCAAAAGTTTGCATATTAACAATAAAATAAATTCCTTTAACTGCCAGCGCAATCCCCAGATAAACTCTCATAAAATCCATTGGTCTGATGCTCTCCCAGATTTCAGGAAGTGATGGAAACTTAAATGTTGGTTCGTGTGCAGCGTCAATTCTTTTTCTTTCAATCAGCGCTTTCTCATGTTCCTCTTTGGCCTTTTTCTCATCTTGTGGAGAGAAAGTTACTAGAAAAGTAAAAAAGGAAAACAGAAGAACTAATCCCCCTAAAATCAAGAGTGACTGGGGCCAAGTTAAACCTTCAGATCGAAGTAAAAATCCGGCCGCTACAGCTCCCATATTTCCACCGGCACCAACAATACCTGAGACAGAACCCAACGCTTTTTTATTAATAAATGGGACAACTGAATAAGTGGCACCCTCAGACATTTGAACGAAGAGACTAAAGATAATCATTGTACCAATGGCAATTGGTAATACGGTCATTCTAGAAAAGAGCATTAAAGCGATCCCTTCTACAAAAAGGGCCATGAAAAGCCACTTTACCCGGCCTTTGAGTCCACCTTTATGTCCAAACTTATCTCCAATAATTCCACCAGTTGTTCTAGCAAAAATATTCATAAGTCCAAAAAGGCCTGCAACAAGACCCGCTGTCTTCAATCCTAGACCAAAATAATCTTTATAATAAAGGGCCGCAATATTATTGATCGTAAGCTCAATACCAAAACAAGCAGCGTAAATAAAAAATAGTGCCCAAACTCTTCTGTCTTTAACGGCGAGCATGAAGGTTCCACCAGCACTTTTTTCGATAACTAACTCACCACTTTTTTTCAGGTCTTTAAAATTTCCGTTTGGTAAATCGGTAGTGAAAAAATAGTATGCAATACCGGTTAGAAAACAAACTGCTCCGGCCACAACCATTGAAAGTCTCCAACTCCAAAAATCGGAATATCCAAGACCTATAAAGCCGGCAAATACCAGTGGCATAATCATTTGAGTGACACCGCCACCTAAGTTCCCCCAACCTGCGGAGGTAGCATTGGCCGTCCCCACAACATTGGGAGCGAACATCACAGATGTATGGTACTGGGTGATCACGAAAGAAGCACCGATAGCGCCAATGCCCAGTCTGAAAAGAAGAAAGGTTTCATAGCTGTTGGCAAAACCAATACTCATGACTGGAATAGAAGCTAGTAGAAGAAGCCAAGTATAAGACAGCCTCGGCCCAATTTTGTCACAAAGCCAGCCAATAAAAAGCCGCACCAAAATGGTGAT
Source organism: Bacteriovoracaceae bacterium (assembly GCA_018649885.1). GTDB lineage: Bacteria > Bdellovibrionota > Bacteriovoracia > Bacteriovoracales > Bacteriovoracaceae > JABIHA01. The sequence continues at coordinate 9,171 of JABIHA010000114.1, read as the reverse complement.
CGCAACTGAAGCAATGATCGTGTTCCCGATTTGGGCCTTCGTGAGGTGTAACTCATCTCTAACAATGGCCATAAGGGGGGCAATGCCAAACCATGCAAAAAAGCACAAAAAGAAGGCAAACCACGACATGTGAAAGGCCCGCATTTGGGGTGTTGAAAGACTAAAAAGATTAATTCTAGTCGCCTTGTTCTTAACTTCCATAAGAAAATCCTCACTATGAACAATAGAAATAAAAAAATGTATGTATCTATAGGTGTAAGTCCAAACCTCATTCAAAAATAGGATCTGTCTCACTTTTTATAATGTATTTTCATAGACTATTCCCGGGGCCACTCAAAACAGTCATTCCTGGCCACAAGCAGTCAATACCACACCATAAAATACACTAATTCCGAGTCGATTGACTTCAAGAGAGTATAAGTAAAAAATATGTACTTACTGGTGTAAGTGCAGCCCTTCTTTATAAAAAGGATCTGCTTCACTTTTTATCTTATGCTTAGATAGATAATTCCCCACAACTAGACAAAACAGCCCAGCGTAACCACAGGCAGTAAATATCTCAACCAGTCCCACTGTGGCTTCAAGCCCGTGGATCTCGAAAACCTTAGGAGAAACCATTAAATAGATATCAAGCCAGTGCCCTACGAGAAGAAGAACACACACTCTAGAGAGTATGAATTTGTTTCTTTTGGAGTTTCTGCTCATTAGAGCAAAAAATGGAATAAGCCAATTAATCAGAAGGTTAAAATAAAAGAGCCAATCCCAATTATGATGCTCTCTTAGAACAAAGTATTCTGTTTCTTCTGGAATATTTGAATACCAAATCAGCATATATTGAGAAAACCAGATATAGGCCCAAAATGTTGAAAACCCAAAAAGCCATTTGCCCAAATCGTGGAAATGATTTTCGTTAACAGCATCTCTTAAATAACCCAAGCTTTGAAGGATAATAATAGTGAGTGTGATAAATGCAATTGTAGAAACAAAGAGCCCAGAAAAAGTGTAGATAGCAAAAATAGTACTAAACCAATGGGGTTCAAGGGACATAATCCAATCAAAGCTGGCAAATGAAAAACTAAGACCAAACAAAATTAATGTGATGGCCGAAACCTTTACGATTGACTTTGATTTATCCACTCCTGAATCTTGTGCATGAGAAAACTTCAAGAAGATTCTAGATAAAATGATCCAAATCCCAAAGAAAAAGACCATTCTTAAAATGAAAAAGTTAGTATTGAGATAAGCGGTTTTCTTAGACAAAAGAGGATCTTTTGCGACTACTTCAACATGACTCCACTCGTACAAAGAGTGAATCCCAAAAAAAGCTAAAACGGCCATTAAGACCAAGGCCACAGGTAGAAAGGACATCATCGCCTCAGGAATTCTCTTATAGGGAGTCATCCAGCTTGTTTTAGCAACTCCAGTGAGGGCCATGAAGAACAGTCCTCCAAGCGCTAGTGTTGTAAAATAAAAGTTATTAATTAGTACATTGGTCCAGGCCCTTGTGCCTTGTGAATAAAATGAATAGGCCAGAACAAGAGCACCGAGAACAATCATTGCGATGCACATATTTTTTCTGTTTGTAGGAATTTTAAATTGATCTTTCACCTATAATCTCCAATCACTTTCTTAGGTTTTGCATTACTCTCACATAGTGAATCAATTTCCACCTATCTTCTGGGAAAATTTGAGCAGAGTGAGAAGGCATATCACCTGAGCCTCTAGTAATAATGTGGTACATCCTACCATCGAGGTAGCTGAGAACCCTTTTAGTCTTAAAATCTGGTGGATTGGGAAATTTCGGAATTAGGGGGCCATCACCCTCACCTGAAACTCCATGACAAGAAAGGCAGTAAATTTCATACATATATTTACCTCTCGCCACATTGTCTTTATTGAAAGCAATAGGGTTTACCAATTCTTCCCCTGCCCTTTGTGCTTCTTTATCACCACTTCCATAAGTAAAAGGAAGATGACCTCTAGCTATGGAGCCGAAAGCCTTAAGTTGCATTGTTTTCTTATTCTTTGTTACAGGATTATCTGAGTATGCTTCATAAGCTTGTGAGTGCACCATCTCCGGCATAAACTCATACCCTTTCTCTTTAGGGTTTTTTGAACATCCCACTAAAAAGATCAAAACAAAAATGGAAAATTGATAAGTTTTCACGCCTAACATCCTAATTATTTATAAGAAATATCTACTTCGCTAGCTCCTAGCACTCGTAGTTTTTCACCTAATTTCTCTTCATCAAATTTGGCCCCACTACACTCCAAGGCCAAAATAAATTTGTCGTCTGTTTGGCGAGGGTGAAAGAGTACTGCAACTTTACTTGGGTAAAGACAAGATCGTAGAAAAAAGAATCCCACAGTTATTAAGGCTCCAAATAAAACAGTTACTTCAAATGAAACAGGCACAAAAGCCGGAATCGAAAACATCGGCTTTCCACCCACATTAATTGGCCAGGAAAAAGCAGAAGTCCACACCTGAAAACCAATAGAAACTACAAGTCCTATTACCCCTGCTATGAAGGTAATAATGGGAAGCCTACTTCTTTTAATATTGAGAAGGTCATCTAAACCATGAACAGGAAAAGGAGTGTAGATATCAAAGATTTCTATCTTCGCACTTACAAGCTCTTCTGTTGCATGCACCAGCTCTTCTTCGTCATCAAAAACGCCAAGCATATACCGTTTTTTCATACATTCTCCACTTGGTCTTTATTTTTTCTTGCAAACTTATAAACACTTTTCACTTCACCCACTGCAATTGCAGGTAGGAACCTAACAAATAAAAAGAAAAGGGTGAAAAATAATCCAAAGGTTCCAATAAAAGTACAGACCTCAACCCAAGTTGGAGAATACATCGCCCAACTAGATGGTAGATAATCTCTATGGAGAGAAGTTGTGATAATTACAAACCTTTCAAACCACATACCGATATTGACAACAATCGACATTATAAAGACTAACACTAGATTACTTCTTACAGCTTTAAACCATAGAACTTGAGGAAAAATCACATTACAAGAAACCATCGTCCAGTAAGCCCAAGCATAGGGTCCCATTGCTCTATTCATAAAGGTGAATTTTTCATATTCATTACCGCTATACCAGGCCATGAAAAATTCAGTGCTATAGGCAAGCCCCACCATCATCCCTGTAACAAGTAGTACCTTGCACATGGCATCGATATGACCTTTGGTAATATAATGCTCGAAGTTCATCACTTTTCTTGTAATTAAAAGAAGAGTTAAAACCATTGCAAATCCAGAAAAAACAGCTCCTGCCACAAAGTAAGGGGGAAAAATGGTGGTATGCCATCCAGGAATTACAGAGGTGGCAAAGTCCATACTCACAATAGTGTGAACTGACACAACAAGTGGAGCAGCAAGACCTGCAAGTATCAAACAAAGTATTTCGTAACGGTGCCAAGTTCTGTGTGAACCAGTCCATCCAAAGCTTAGTAATGCAAAAATCTTTTTTCGAAGTGGAGAATCAGTTCTATCTCTTACAGTGGCGAGGTCTGGAATCAAACCAATATACCAAAAGACAGCTGAAACAGTTAAGTAGGTACTAATGGCGAAAACATCCCACAAAAGTGGAGATCTAAAGTTAAGCCACAAGTCCCCTCTAGTATTTGGATAAGGAAACATCCAAAACGCGAGCCAAGGTCTACCCATATGGATGATTGGGAAGATCCCAGCACAACAAACAGCAATAATCGTCATGGCCTCAGCGGCCCTATTTATTGAAGTTCTCCATTTTTGCCTAAACAAAAGAAGAATTGCAGAAATTAGAGTTCCAGCGTGGCCAATACCAACCCAAAATACAAAGTTTGTTATATCCCAAGACCAACCTACGGTTTTATTAAGGCCCCAGACACCAATACCAGTGCTAATTTGATAAGCAATTACACCAATTCCCATTAATAGAACTAGAAAAGATATGGAAAAACATATAGTCCATTTTATGCCTGGGCCTTTCTCAAGACTGTTCAGAATATCATCTGATATTTGGCGATACTTACGGTCCTTTGTAACCAAAGGAGTCCTTATTTTTGCAATATGATTATCACCTGACATAGGATTATTCCTTATTCCTTATTTTGGTTAAATAACTAACTCTAGGTTTAACGTTGAGCTCTTCTAAAACCGTATAATTTCTCTTATCTTTTAAGTACCTTGATATTTTCGATTTAGGATTTGCCATGTCACCAAAGACAATAGCATCAGCAGGACAACTTTGCTGACAAGCAAGCTTTATATCGCCATCTTGCAATTCTCTGCCTTGCTTTCTCGCTTCAATTTTCCCCTCTTGAATTCGCTGAATGCACATTGAGCACTTTTCCATTACTCCACGTTCACGAACGGCAACATCGGGATTCAAAACCATATTTTCGACTGGATCTTCATGGGGATATCTAAACCAGTTAAACCGTCTCACTTTATAGGGACAGTTGTTAGCACAATATCTTGTTCCCACACATCTGTTGTAAACTTGTTGATTAAGTCCATCGGAACTTTGAACAGTAGCAAGTACCGGGCACACAGTCTCGCAAGGAGCATTATCACAGTGCTGACAATTTAGTGGTTGGTGAACAACTTCAGGATTAGCATCATCACCTTTATAGTAACGATCAATTCTCATCCAGTGCATTTCTCTTCTGTTGATAACTTCTTCTTTACCTACAACTGGCACATTATTTTCAGCGTTACAGCTAACAATACAGCCGGAACAACCTGTGCACTTACTGAGGTCAATGGCCATGGCCCATTGATGACCTTTTTTCTCTCGGTCACTCCACATGGAAATCAGTTTTACGTCGTGACCTTTATGTCCTGTCCCATGCTGGAATTCTGAAAGAGTTTGCTCTCTAACAATATCTCTTCCCTCCATACTATGGTGAGTTTGAGTTTGGGCCAATTTTTCTTTTCGTCCCGTTTTCTCAAGGCTAATACCACCTTCGGCAAAATGGGAAAAACACTCTCCGTTATACCTTACAAAGCCAAAAGCATTGGCACCAAGTCCAAGCCCAACTTTTCCAGTGACACTTCTACCGTGACCAAAACTGATGCCCACAGTTCCAGGCTCAACACCTGGTTGAACAATAGCAGGTAGTTCAATTGCTTTTTCGCCACCACTAATTTTAACGACATCTCCTGAAACGATTCCTAGAGATGAGGCAGTACTTGGAGATATATGGGCGGCATTTCCCCAGGTCATTTTTGTTATAGGATCGGGAAGCTCTTGAAGCCAAGGATTGTTAGCACAAGATCCATCACCCATAACATTTGTTTCGAAGCACTCAATGCTTAATGATTGAGAAGCCGGAACTCTTTTAGAAATTTTAACATTGGTGGGAATAGAGCTATCAAACTTGCTTACCTCTTGAACTGTGCCAGCAAGGCTTACCACACCATCGTGAAGAGAGTGATTCCAAAAATCCACAAAACTTAACTTAGAGCTTTGCTTTGAAAAGAAATTCTTTCTCCAGAATTCCTTCATAAAATCATAATATTTTGTACTACTTCCCATTAGGGCCAGAAGAGTCTCTCCCGCCATTCTGGTTCCAAAGAGTGCTTGAATTACAGGTTGAGAAAATGCTAACTCACCATCAAGAGTGATGCTGTCACCCCAACTCTCAAGAGAGTGGTTTGTGGCCGCAACGTAGTTACACATTTTAGAAGTTTCATTCTCTGCAGTAGTAAGTGCCAGTCTCACGGGAATATTTTTTAGAAAATCTGCAAATTTGGACCCTTTAGGATAAGAGTAAGCAGGATTTGTTCCCCAAAAGATAATAGCAGCTGGCCCTGGACCATTAACAAGAGCTTCGAACTCACTATCTATTGCCCATTTATGATGACTAGACTTTGAAGCCACAATGGTCTTTCCAAAATTTCCGAGGGCCTTATTAATTTTAATGACGATATTTTGAGTTTTAAAATCATTGTCACCACAGACAACGAGAGATTTTCCTCTGGAGCTTGCTAAGCTTTGATATAAATCTCGAACTTCAGTGCTTCTACCACCTGCCGCGCCACCGCTTTCTACAAGAGAGAGAAGCTGAGATAGCATTTCTCTTTGTCTGGCCTTTGAAGCCACAATCCTCTTGTCGGCATTGGAGCCACTCAAACTCATTACAGATTCTACCTGGATATGCTTCAACATATTCCGGCCTAAACCTGGATCTCTAAGCTTTGAGTAATCTTTTGTAAATTTAATGGGAGAATACCAAGAACCTAAGAAGTCTGCTCCGAAACTAAGTACTAATTTTGCATTCCCCAGTTTAAAGTTGGGAAGAGCGCCATTACCAAAAGCTTTCGAATAACTCTTGGCCAGACCACCGTAAGAAATGGCGTCATAACAAATATGATCAACATTTCCAAAATGCTCTTTAAATTTAGAGATTAGGTTCAAATCAGTTGGACTATTAGTGCTTGGTGTAACTAAAACAATTTTTTGGTTGTGTTCTTTAACAGCTGCAAATTTTGTGGCCACCACACTATCAAAGCCTGCCCAGTCTCTACCAGCCCCATCAACCATAGATGATCTTAAACGATAGGAATCATATAGTGACAACACACTTGCCTGGCACTGAGGACAAGTTCCACCACGAGTATGAGAAGATTTTTCATTCCCCTCAACCTTAATTGGCCTTCCTTCTCTTGTTTTTACAAGAAGGTGACATCCACTTGTGCACTCTCTAGTTGTAGTGGCAAACCAAGTCGCCACACCAGGAACGATAGTGTCATTTTTATATAAAAAAGGGATGGCCTTTTTAGTAGGGATTTTCATGCAACTAGCAAGTGGAAGTGCAGATACCGAGAAGCCCATTATCTGTAGAAAGCTTCTCCTGCTTTTAACGGCCACAAAACGATCTTGCTCACTTTCCATGAACTCATTTTTTAATTCATCTTCCGAAAGAGCTTTTTGGTGTACATCTTGCCAGTACCCATTCCCCCCTGCGTTGGATCTTGTATCTTGGATTTTAGAGGTTGTTTTCTTACTGTCTTCCATTGTTTTCCTCAATTTCCTATTACCATAAAATTAGTAGTGGCACTTAGCACAGTCTCCGCCAGTTTTTCTCTTGTGATCATTTGGTGGAGCAATTTCATTTTCTCTGTGGCAACCCACACACCAACCCATCGATAATTTCCCAACTTGTCTCATTCTTGTCATGCCCTCAACCACTCCGTGACATGTTTGACACTCAATTTTTCCAAGCCGAACGTGCTGTGAGTGATTGAAGTAAGCAAAGTCTGGAAAATGTAATACTTTTACCCATTCAATATCTTTACCAGACTTAACAGCTGTATGGATTTTTTGTATCTCATCAGAATCTTTTCTTATTTGGTTGTGGCAATTTAAACAAAGTTGGGTCGGAGGAATACCGGCATGACGACCCTTATCTGCTCCAAAGTGGCAGTATTGGCAATTAATCTTATTTTCCCCAGCATGAATCTTGTGAGAAAACGGAAGAGGTTGATCAGGTTCATACCCTTCATTAAAACCAATTGTTCTGGCACTCTTAACTACCTCAGCCACAATGAAGCCAAAGGCAATAATTACGATCAATAGGGTAAATGGTCTTTTCATCTTTGTTGGCCTCTTTATATAACCACTTTCAAAGTACTATCACTTTCTAATATTTTTTCTGTCCCAATTCCAAATTACAATTTGCCAAGATCTCCAAATATAGTGAATGGGGAGAACTAAGAAGTGAACAAGTCTTGTAAATGGAATAATGGCAATTAAAAACATGGCATTGAAAATATGAAGTTTAACAACCCATGGAAGTCCAGTTATATAACTAATATTTGGCTTCAGTACAAAAAGCGATTTTAAATAAGGAACCATCGCTGATGCGTACCAGGTACTCCCCCACCTATAATGAATGGCAGTCGCCAGTCCTGTTCCAACCTGTATTAGTAAAAGAACAAGTACAAAAATATCCATCTTGGCGGTAACGGCCTTAATTCTCTTATTAGTAAAACGCCTTTTAAGAAGAAAGATTAAGCCCCAGAATGCCATCATACCGAAAATCAAGGCAGTCACTTCAAGAATTAGAAGTCTCATGGGAACTGATCCAAAAGCCAGCACTTCCTTAGGAAAGAGAAATCCAATTAAATGCCCTAACAGAACGACAATAATACCGTAGTGCCAAGGAACCGATCCCCAGAAAAGTTCTTTGCCCTCTAAAAATTCGGATGAGAGGGAAGAAAATCGATAACTATTGGTATAGTACCTAAATATTGATACTGATAATTCGATGCCAACAGCGACATAAGGGAAAACGGCAAATAAGATAAAATCATTTAACATGATGAACCTCGACTCAGGGTTTCTAATTCTAATTTTAAAAATTCATAAATCACTAAAAAGGGAATTCCGTAAATTGATTTCGCGCCTTTTAGATTTACGAGGGCCTCTTTCATTTTCTCAACTGCTGGAATTAAAATTAACTCCACTAGTTCAGTTTTTTCTTCACCACTTTTCATCTTCGGCAAAAGCTTCAATAAGTAAGGAAGATGATCAGCAAGTTCAGGCCCATATTCATTATTTGATTCTCTTTGTAATCTCGAAATATTTACAAGGAACTCGCCTCTTTTATATTCTTCACCAAAGAGAACATATCCAACGTCCAAGCAAGATATGCCGTGAACATCAAAAATTGGCACATAAAACTCTTCCAACTCTCTTATGGATTTATTCTTAGTAAACTCCACAAAGCTTTCAAATTTCTCTGCTAACTTGGGTGTAAAGTTTTTTACAGGAGCCATGAGCTCTTCGAATCTAGAAATATTTTCACTATTTGGATACTCAATCAAATGGCCCAAGACTTCCCATAAGGGTGTGGCCATAGCGTTTTGAGAAGCCATAGAGTGTCTAAATTCTTTCTGGTTTTCCAGTGAATCCAAAACCCACCTCTCCTTTATGCTCTAGTACCATTTTAGTCATTTCGATCGCTTCTTCTCTATGCGAAGGTGGAATCACAAATCTTTCTTCAAAAGTACAAAGTGCTGTTAGTCTAAAAATGGCATCTGCCATTTCTGGATTAAGCCCAACTTCATTCATTGCCTCAAGAACTTCTTGCTTATCCATATCTCCAACTTCTGTACTTCTACGGTGAAGTCGGACGGCCATAAGCTTTTTAAGAACTTTTTTAATTTT
>JABIHA010000090.1 GCA_018649885.1 Bacteriovoracaceae bacterium | reverse complement strand
TTCTTTCATTCATAACCGAAGATTCCTTCCAAGGCATGCAACCCCCTTTGTTTGCAGTACCTTAAAAAGTGTAAACCATGTATCGAGAATAAAATGTAAAGTATGTGTCGAGAATGGACCTTGTACCTTTTTTCGGGCAAGGGCAAGTGACAATCGGGCAAGTCAACGTATAAGGGCCCCATATAAGGGCAATTCGGAGCTAGGTTGAAATAACTGTCAGGCCGGATCTAATTTCTAGGGACTAAATATTTCTTCGGTCGGGTCCATATAGGTATTTATGTTGCTGTCCAATGATACGAAATGGGCCACCACAAGCATCGTTTAAGCTGATGATTCTCTCAGTTCTTGCGGGGCTAAATTCCTCTCCAGGACAATAGCATGGAGTGATACACCAATCGAAGGGCAACCTTGATACTTTCAGTTGATCACGGCAGTATTCGAAGGCTTCGTTAACATCCATAAAGTCAGCAACGTCAGCGACTACCGATTTCACTTGAAATCTTCCAGGATATTTAACGGCCATTTGGGCCACTAACTCTTTTTTTCCACGGACTTTTGTTGAGGGAGTTTTGTAATCAAAACTAACAAAATCGACAGCATCAAAAAGCTCCGGAACAACTCTCATTCCAGACGCCTCAATATTTACAAAAAAACCTTTCTTCTTATAATGAGAAACAATCTTTAAAACACCTGGTAAATGGGCCGGATGTAGTGGATCTCCACCAGTAATAGAAATTCTTTTGACAGGAAATTCATTGTGAATTTTTTCTACCCTTGAAAGTACTTCTGAAAATTCGATGCCGTACTTACTATCAAACTCCCATGTGTCCATGGAATCACAATTGGCGCAACCAATACTGCAGCCTTGAAAGCGAATGAAAATCTGGGAGCTTCCAATGAAAACGCCCTCACCCTCACAGGCCATGTAAATTGAATTGATCAGCAGTTTATCCATAATTGTGCAACACGTATCATAAGTTTTAGTCATCAGGCAAGCATCGTGGTAGCGTCGCCGGTAAAAGAAACAAGTGGTTAGCTAATATATGGATTTTACAACGCAGTACCTTGAGCTCATCGAGCAACTAAAACAGGGAAAGAGACCTTTTAGGGCCCGCACTAAAGAAGAATTTTCTCAGCTAGAGCTCCTTCTGGGAGAAGCCTTAGACTCAAATTCTAGTGATGATATACACAAAATTCTTTGTATCCTGGAGCATGCTGGAAAACCTGGCATAGACTTATCTAGTATTTTTTCACAAATAATTCTGTCCAGTCTTGAAACAAATATCATTGTTTGTGCCCTTGGAGTCTCACACACTCAGGTGATAGATGCTCATTTTCTAAAAGGGATTCCTATTCCCTCAATTTTTACCCAGGCCTTAAAAGAAAAATTAAGTGATCCAAGAGCTGAAGTCGTTGAATGGTCACTTAGAACAATAGAGTACCTCGGCCCTCAAGCTAGAGTGCTAAAAAATGAAATTCAAAATTTTCCCATAAAATTTACTTATATGTTTAACAAGCACTCCAGACAATTCACCTCACTACTCGAGTATATCTCAGCAAATATTAAATAAATTTTATTGTTTCCACTAAAACCATTCACGGACACAATTGCTCAAGTATTGGCAAGATTTGCCGATAAGATAGTAGGCGGTTGCACGGAAGATCCAGCTCATAGCGAATACAAAACCTAAATAGTTGGGGCGAAGAATTGATAATTAAGCGATTTTATATCTTGGGATTGTTACTACTGATGCAACTCGTTTGCAGCAGTTTATATGCCGAGGAATTATCTTCTGAGTTTTCACACTGTGTCCAAAAAGAAAATATTCACCTGCGGGATCTAGAACGACTTGGAAAAATTGAAATGTGTCGCTCCAGTAAAAGCCTAGAAAAGCTAGCAATCGTTTTAAAGTCACCAAAAAAGAAAAAGAGAAATTTCTGTTTTGTTCCCACCTATTTGAGTCCATGTAATGAAAAAATTCAAATAGTAGGAAAAGTACAATGTATAAATACACAGCAAAAAAACAAGTACTTTATGCTAGACTTGTCCAAGACTTTTGAAGACTACCCCAATGCCAACTACCTAGCAGTTATTGAAAAAGATAATTTTGAAAAAAAATGCATTAAGTCTCCTGCACATATTTGTAAAAACTACTTATTTTATAGACAACAAAGTATTGCAAAACTATTGGGACAAGAGGCGACCACCACTTTTAATTATGTGCTGTGGGATATGACCAAGACAAAGGATGGTCAGCGTTCAAAAGATGCGGTTACCAATAATATTTCAGTCCTGATGCAAGAGATATTAAAAAGTCGCGCCCCCTATCTCAATCAATGTATTTCACTATATCTATATCATTCAAAAGGTTATAAAAAAGCAGTTCTAGATTGGGATTTAACCAAATTTCTTGATATTGATGACATCGCGCTTGATCCTATTGAAGTTGGGCACGGAAAGTACAATCACTTTCAAGCAATGAATGAGATACTCGAAAAGGTTAAAATCCGAATTGATCAATCAAAACTTTTGCCGCCGAGTAAACCAAAACAATTGCATACTATGATTTTTAATATTCATAATATCCCACCTAACTCTAAGATTTATGGAAGTTTTCTAGAACTAAAGAAGAATTTGAATTCATTAAAAGCGCAAAAAGAGTTTAGATATTTTTCCATCTACCGCTCTCCTCCACTGGTGGAGCGTTTTAAGAAATCAACTCCTCAGTCGGTAAAACCTACAAATTGGTTTTTCTCACTATTTGACGACGAAGAAAAACCAGAGTCTATAGTCTTCCCTGATGAATACAATTTTGCAAGAAGATGGATGAAAGAGATTGTCTCATTTGATCAGCAAAAAGTTGAATATATTAAAGAAGAAGAAATGGGAGAGCCTATAAAACTCTTCCTAGCAGGTTATAGAGAGTGGCTACAAAGCTCAGCCCCAAGCCCCTCTCCACTTATAATACCACCACAAGACAATCCTCAGAGACTTGGACGCTTCTACGATTTAAGACAACTGGCCTTTGAAGAGGAACAAATAGAAGAAAGAGAAACAAGGTAGAACTACTTTGAGTCTGCCGGTTTTGCCTCATAAATAATTCCGGGCTTAGCACTAAAGAGCTGTTTAAAATAATCTTCCATCATAGGCTCTCCCATCACATCATCAAAGACAAAGTTCTTAGAATACCACTGACCAATTCTCATCGCCTCAGCGCGAGCTTGGTCACTATTTTGAAATTCAACAATAATGACTTCAAGGAACTTAATCCTAACAGTAATCCCCCCAATACAACCTGGGCCATAGTCACTGCATTGAATGCCTTTTGAAAGATCAGATGGAATAATAAACTCAATATTGGGATCAGAGGCCTTGATCATATCAAAGGCCTCTTTACGACCATATTTGTCTTCACCACTACAAGAGCTTAGAAGAAGGATTAATGGAAGTAATAACTTCATAAGTTCCAAAAAGTTTTCCGCTGCTAGAAGGCCAGTCTAAAATTGGCCATGTGTTGAGTATGAAGCTTGTAGCCATCAATGTTACTAGTTGAAGGAGTTTTAAGAGCATACTCTAGTTGGAAAATCCAAAATCTAAATCGTGGGTGCAGAGTAATATACTGATTATCTGCCGTTGCCACTACTGATAGAACCCCTAGAAGATCTTCTTCGAAAACCATCCCAGCGTAGAGACCATCATCAAAATCATAGCTGGATCTTTGGTGAACTCCTGCAAAAGGAGTCAGTGTAACCACACTTAGATCAAAGAGATAATCCACATGAGCCCTCATGCCTGGACGATCTCCCCATTTCAGTGGACCTACAGTTCCTCTTCTATCAGAAAGCTTTAATAACTTAATTTCGTCAAAGCCGGCCCAAAAAGAAAAACCATCTTCTTGGTCATAACCAACTCTAAAGTCACCATCAATTGTAGAGGTAATATTTTTTGATTTTTTGAGCACATCAAAAGACTGACTGTTGGTTTGGATAGAGCTAGCTGAGTGAGCTTCGTGCATATCCCATCTTTGCTTGACATAAAAATCTGTATCCATCCACCAATTCTCACCAAACTCCCAGAGCCAATCGAGACCATATCTAATATCTTCTTTAGCGTAGAGCTGAATAACTGGATCGGAACCTGTGACTGTAAAATTCAGCCCAGGAATGGTGATAGTACCCGTCGATTCAGTGATAGATAAACTCGCCCCAACTTCAAAACTCCCTCTAGCATCTGGAGTCAAACGCCAGCCATCAAATTCAAAACTTGGAAGTGGAATGCCAATGGCCAATCTTGCATTGGCCACATATTGATCATTTTTATATTTATTTAAAAATGTCGTAATCTTTTCAAGCTTTTGAGCATCTGTTCCTGTTGCATTGGCGGCATCTTCTCCATCATCAATCAGGTCTTTAATATCGTTTGAACCTGTCACTGCTATATCGATGATCCAGTCGTGTTCAAACTTTCTATAGAGCTCATCATTTTTAATTTTATCGTAAGCAAGCCGAAAAGCTTCTGCCTCATTTCTTACAGCAATGGAGTGAGCATTCTGGATCTGTGAAACAAATACCACCTGCAGTAAAAAAATAATCGTTAATAGACTTCGCTTTAATTCCATGGTCAACTCACCTTGATAAACTTTATAAGTTATTAATTACTTAAGCTTATCAACTGGTGGAACGCAATAATACGGGGGATATATTTCCATTAACCTTTGCTTTTTCTCCAGTTTTCGAAAGGCCCTGGGAGACAAAAAGCTTGTAGTTGACCACATCCCTAGGCGCTGGGATCTCGCCATAGACATGGCATTTTTCAATTTCCTGGCAAAATGGATATCCAAATAACCGCTAGGCCGTGCCAAAGCGTGTCCTGCTCTCACTTGAATCGTATTTACCATTTGACTCGTATAAACCAGTGCGCGGAACCTCCTCCCTCTTGCGCTAACAATGTGGAGCTTTAAGTTCTCTTGTGTCTTTAACCTAGCAGAAAGGGAGTCTTTAGAATTAGCTCCAATGGGAATATGGTCCTCACTTACCTGGAAAAGCTCCGGGGCATCAATGTAGGCAAGATCTATTGTTCTGATTAACCCACTGACACAATCCCTTACTTTAAAGCTATCGCCATCGAGGGTCCTTAGGGGGTATGCGCATCGCACAATACCTCTTACGGGAATAGCTACAGCTAAAAACAAAAGCGATATGTGAAATTGTAGTGAAAAAAATACTATTTTAATGCGAGAAATAATGACAACTCCCTAGAAAAACACCAAACTCCGCTGATATCCAAAAAGGGCCATTCGTGGAAGACATAAGACAAAGAGTTAAAAAACATTTCAATTACAAATTAGAAAAAGTGGACAAGCACTCAAAAGCTAGAGCTGGAGTGATCACTACACCACACGGAGATATTCCCACACCTGTTTTCATGCCTGTGGGAACACACGGAGCTATTAAGGCCTTACAGCCCAAGGTGCTTGAAGAGCATGATGTTCCTATTATTTTATCCAATACCTATCACCTCCACCTAACTCCTGGCTCTGAGCTCATAAAAAAAGCTGGAGGCCTTCATAAATTTATGAGCTGGCCTCGGGCGATTCTCACCGACTCAGGTGGTTTTCAAGTTTTTTCTCTTCAAAACAAAAGTATAAAAGAAGAGGGTGCTGAGTTCACTGGCCCCGATGGAAAGAAGATTTTACTCTCGCCAGAGACAAGTATTGAAATCCAACAAAATCTTGGATCAGATATTATGATGGCCTTTGATGAGTGCATTCCCTACCCGGCCAGTAGAAAGTATGTGGAAAACTCAATTGCCAGAACACACCGTTGGCTTGATAGATGCATTGAAAGCTGGGTCAATGAAGAGCAGGCCCTTTTTGGAATTATCCAGGGCTCAACCTATGATGATTTGCGCACAAAATGTATTGAAGAGGTGTGCTCAAAAGATCTACCAGGCTATGCCATTGGTGGAGTTTCAGTAGGTGAAGGTCCAGAACTTATGGAAAAGGCCGTTAAGTTTGCGGCTCCATTAATGCCCGCCGATAAACCTAGATACGTTATGGGTGTAGGCAATCCAGAAGACCTGTTAATGATATGGGAGCATGGCGTAGATATGAGTGATTGTATCATCCCTACAAAATTTGCTAGAGGTGGAACGATTTTTACTAGCAGAGGAAAAATTCGTATTTCACACCGAAACTATAGAAGGGACTTCTACCCACTAGATAAAGCATGTGATTGCTACACCTGCAAAAATTTTACTCGCGCCTATATCAAGCATCTTTTTGATTCCAATGAAATCCTAGGCGCAATCCTGGTAACCACCCACAATATTCATTTCTATGAAACCATGGCGAGAAATGCTCGCGCCGCTATTTTGGAAGATCGCTTTATGGAATATAAAGAAGAATTCTTAAAAAATTACCACTCAAAATAAAAACGAATTCATTTTTTTGCCACGTATTGAATTGCAGCCTAAAAGGCTTACAATTCTAGTGGGATTATTAGAGTAGTTAAGTTATTCACGGCGCTAGAAAAACTAGCACTCTTACAAAATAGCGGCGCGAGCATTTACCACCACGGTTATTAGACCCAGCGAATGCTAGACACCAACACAAACCATTCCACAAAATTCACATAGATTTTTAATTTTCCATCAGACATAAAAAGGGATGGAAAGTACAGAAAGCAATAAAAACTAAAAGGGTGAACAAAATGCTCACCCCAATTATTATTGTTTAATTTTATCGGATTCTTATTCCTTCGCTTCAGCAGCTTCTCTTGCTTTTCTTGCGAGTCGAATTCTTTTTGATTCAGGAAGTTTTCCAGAGATTTCAACTCTTAATGTTGAAGGTGCAGCAGGTGCTCCAGCAAGACCTGCAAGCCCAATAGAGCCTTTAACTTTTAAAGTCATACCAGAGTCACCAAGTTTAACACCAAGTTCTGGTTGTAGTGAGTGACCGTCAATATTGTAAAAACCTGAAGAGAGATTACTTCTCATTGATCCTTCATTGTATTGATAATAAAGACCTAAGGTTACACCTGATTTTTTATTATTTGATAAAATTTCAAGTAGATCAACCTTGGCACCACCTGCAGCTGTAACGGCCACAGATTCCCAATTGGTACTGACAAGACCTTCTGCAAGTAGTTTAACGACTTTAAAATCAGCAGTAGCTGCTGCTGAAAAGTTATGAGAAAGATCAACGTCACCACCAAGATATTCGTAGCCAAATTCAGTTGCTACAATATCAGCAATGACTGCTGGAGTAGCTCTTACTTCAATAAAATTTACAAAGCTATCTTGGTACTGCTTAGACCTACTAAAGATACTAACAGCGTCACTTTCAGTGATACCTTCAACGCCAGCAATGGCACCAACAGCTAATTCAATTTGACCATATTTATTGTGCTCGAAAATAACTCTTGCACCGTCAACCCAGCCCATACCATCTTTAGCGGTAATTTTGGCAAGGCCTTTTGTGACTGGCATAAAACCAAATTGACCTGTAATAGAGCTATTAATACCAGGAAGATCATTCCTCGTTTCACCGTATAGGTATCTCATTGAAAAAGGGATGCTATCAGTTGCGCCTTCGGCAGGATTAATTTGGTATGTACCATCCTCGCCTTCGGCCCCTTCAATGACCGTAAAGTATCCACCATTAAAAGCTCCACCTGTACCAGTTTGGGTTTTAATCGCAACACTTCCACCACCGTAATAAAAAGTGGCACCACAAGCAATATGAAGAGCCACGCGACCTCTATCGTCTTTGTCTTCTCTAATTTCAATTCTTGTTCCAGTTTTTCCGTTACAATCTAGCTCTAGGTACTTTTCATCACCTTCAGCTGAAAAAGCTGTAGTTGAAAAAGTTGTCATTAGAGCACATAGTGCTAGGGTCTTAGCTGCATTCATGGATTCCTCCTTATAGGGTCGTATGTATTTTGTTGTTTTTGAGTACGGAGTGAAACTAGCAATGGATTGCGCACCGCGCAACTCCTGTGAATTAATTTCACCATTTCCTGCAAAAGAAAGTCCTTTAATTTCAAATAGTTAGACTAACGGAACTGGATCCTGACAAAATCATAACCTAAGTCTGGTCATGATTGGTGCAACGATGATGAAAATGAGTTGATAAAAATGAGAAGGGGGCCCAAGAAAGACCCCCTATATATTTACGCTGTAACTTTTTTTCCAGTTGCTTCAAACTCTTCAACTGCACGACTTCTTATTTTGTATTCTCTTCCTAGCCAGGTAGCTACCAAAATCCAGCACACGGTGATGCCAAGAGCGATGAAAGAAACCCATCTTAGGGAGGAGTACTCAGTAAAGAATGTGGTCACAAGAAGTGAAGCTCCAATTCCCAGAACCTTTGCCGAACGCACACCAAAGATATCAATAAAGGCCTTGGCCTGATACTTATCTCCCTTACCTAGAGGCACGTAAAGGGCCTCTCTGGAAGTTTGATTGATTGAGTAATTAAAAGAGTTATCAATCACACAAAGAAGACTACCTGTTAAAAGGATAGGTGATACGAAAAACATTAAGGCCCCAACAGCAGCTAGCACTGGCATGACCATAATACCCTTTGAAACTCCAAGCTGGTTGAGAACAAAGCTTGTTAAAAAGAGTTGGACCAGTAAAGAGACAATATTTACGGCCAAATAAACATTAGCAAACTGGGCCCCAATTTCCTTCCCACTTAAAAAGTGAGAAACGGCACTTGTAAATTGAAAATCAAAAAGTGTGGAGACCATTTCATACATAACAACTAAAGAGATAATCCCAAGCAGATATTTCTTGCTAAAGACTTTTCTCATAATCTCTATTGCCGAATCTTCTAGTTTTTCATCTGTCTCGGCTTCAGTATCACCAACAAATTGGGCAGTACCAAGTCTTTCAAATGCCTTAGCAGCCTGGTATCCACAAAAGATGGTGGCCACAATCAGAAGGACACATACACTCATCCATTCACTTAATGAAAGAAGCTTTAGCCATACTCTAACAAGAGAAGTTCCTATGACCCCTCCCACAACACCACCTAGGATCACAAAACTATAAAGTCGTTTTGACATATCAGGTGTCACACTGTCGTTTAGGAATGAGAAAAAACATGCACACATTAGAGTGACAAAGAGATCTCCAAAAATGTAGAAGCCCCAAATATCCACAACAGAAGGTGTGTTAATTCTAACGGCCCAGTAAATAAAAAAGACCATGAAGAATCCACCAAAGAGATGGGTCAGCTTTTCTTTCTGAAATCGTTTTGCCATTTTTGAAAAGACCCAAAAGGCCAGGAATGCCACAAACATATTCAGGCATTTTGCCAGAAGTTCTGTTTGGGCCGCATTAAAAGACCAATTAAAAAACTGAAAGTTCATCTCATCGTAGTGACTGATGAAAAGCGTCTTTTTTAATGGCTTCATAATCCAAAAAGTCGTTATCACCAAAAGAAAGTAAATCGACATAAAAGAAACTGGCATCAGTTCCTCTTTTTTCAAGTTAAAAAAGTTTCTAAAAAACCTCATCTTTGCCCCCTTAAGCAAATTATTTTGTGTAGTAGTTCCATCTCTTATTAGTGGTATTGCAAGTGGCCTTGCCAAAAACACTAGGAAGAGGTGAATTTATATCGCTCAAATATCTATAACAATTTAAATCACTGGGTCCGGGATAGCCCTCTCCAATTACTGAGTTTGTATCAACTTGTGCCATCAGCCAGTAGGCCTCAGGCCCTAAAAATATTTCACCGCCAACAATATCTTGCTCATGCCTTCCACTGAGTAGCTTTTTTAGTGATGTCTGGGCCACAAGTTTATGGGGCTGTCCTAGGTAATCACTATAAATAGCAAGCCTGATATTCCTAGCGCTACTTTTAGCTATATAGCCTATTTTTGAAAGCAGTGACTTGTGATCAAGAACATATCTAAAGCCCCTAAGATAGCCACTACTGTGATAACTTTTGTAGCTCATCTCTTTAGCAAACCCCATTTCGGCCAGCCGATAGGTGACGGGTAGCTTTTTATCTCCCATATTATTTTTGAGGGTCTTAATATCTTCGGGAATTGTGTCCAATTTAAAGTAGGAGTTTCCCCAACAAACGAGATCATCAGCACCCCAAGCACAGCTATGGTAATCTCCGCTAATTATTCCTTGAAATTTTTTACCGCTAGGAAGAGGTGGAGTATTAATCTGCCCCATGGAATTATCTCCCCAGCAATTCACTCCCTGGTATAAGTCCACTGCACAGGTATGATTTCTGCCGGTGGAAATATCCACTACAATTTCAAGACCCGCTGGAGTATAAATTTGACCGTAAGTTTTATCTCCCCAACAAATTGCCACATATTTAAGATCTTTTTCAAGTTCATCAATGACACAGTTGTGATTGGCACCACTTGATAAGGACACAGGATTTTTTAGACTAAGAGGAACATCGATTTGTGAGTGGCGATTATCACCAAAGCATCTCACCTTTCCCACATTACCAGTATCTTGCAAGATACACATATGAGAGTCCCCTGCGCTCATTTTAGTCACTGAGCCAAAGTAGGGACTCAGTGGCATCGCATGATCATCTCCCCAACAGTCTAGCTTTCCAAATTTGTCGATAGCACAGCTAAAAAGGCTTCCGCTTGCAAGATGCTCCACATCTTTAAGATTTTTCGGGGGCGTCGACTGGCCCTTACGATTATCTCCCCAGCAAATCACTCTTTCAGCCGTGGCCGCGCAAATATGCCTTTTACCAATGGAAACCAATTTGGGAGAAATCAACTCCACCGGAATTTTATCTCCTCCGAACTTGGTATTGCCCGTGCATCTAAGCTCAAGCTCACCACTACTTTCATCATCAATGTGGTAGCAGCTGAGCTGTCCTCCCACTGATATATCTTTTAAAGACAAAGCGTTTGAGTCAGGTGATACCCAAAAAACAAAAATACCTATAATGAGTAGTAATTTGTTCATCTCAACGTCCGCCAAGTCCAATTAAATCTATAATTTGAATTTTTACAAATGTGCTAAAAAACTTTTGATTACTTCTGATAAGTCCAAGTTTGACTATATTTTGTCCGGCCCTAACGATAGGAGTTCTGACAAATTCAAAAACTAGAAACTTCCAGGTGCCACTGTAAAAGAAATCGAAAACTAATCTAGATTTTTCTAGAGTAAAGGCCCCATCTAACATCACTCCGGCCATGCCCTGCCCGAGACAGGAGTTAAATATTCCGAATGTAATAAAGAACAAGAATCGATGTGATCGTTTCATAAAAAAGAATACAGGTCCTCCAATAAGAGTTCCCACTATCGCCATTATTATATTGATCATACTTTGACGATTTATTGTCTTTCCACCACTTTTACTAGTTACAAAAAAGTACTGATCCTTCATTTTCTTTTTGAAGGGCATTTGCAGTGATCTTCCAGCAAACTCCATAGTAGTTGTGATAGCGGTGTTGACAATAGTAAGGGCAGCGATGCTGCCCTTATTTGCAATAAAATGATGTGACCATCTTGAAAGAGAGCCTGCAACCATCTGGCCTTGTCCCATGATCCATCCTGTAATAAGAATGGCCCAAAGTTTTTTACCTGACCGAATGGCCTCCTGCAAAACGCCCTCCTTTAGAGGTTAAAGAAATCTCCCATGGGGACGTCTTTTTTGATCAAATCCTTAAGATGAGGAATTTTAAGTAAGATAGTACGAATTGTAGGGCCTTTAAGCTCTTTTAATACAATGTCGTTGATCTCTGGGTGAGATTCTTTCTCATCCAGTTCACCTTGAGCCGTTAGACCCAGAAGTTTACCATCACCATCTAAAAATGCTCCACCCGAGTTACCTTGTTGTGTGTGACAAGGTCGGTCCAGATAATCTGGGTCAACTGACATGTACTCAGTAGTGTCAGTTGCCAACTTACCAAAACAAAGAGCGTAACTTGGAAGTGATCTTCTTTTAATAAATCCTGGAGGATCAACTTTTAATCTCCAGATCTCAAATCCTTCTTTAGGATATTTTACACTGTCGCTCATATCTGCAAGAGGAACACTTCCATGCCAAAAGCCTGGATAGTCTTCGAACTCAAGGAGTGTGTAGTCAAGACCAGCTTCTCCTTTATCTCCTGTAGCTAGAACTCTTCTACACTGATAGCTTCCGATTCTCTCTTCACCGTCTCTTGTGAAAACCATGAAAGTTTCATCGCAGGCTTCTTGTGTAGAAACGCAGTGGTTATTAGTTAAGGCGTAACTTGGAGAGATCATCACAGCATTACAAAATGATGCTCCTCCAATATTAAGATAGCCTAAACCTTCCATACCCAGCCTAACTTCCCTGGGGATACCCCAGGCAAGATTAGCAAGAATTACCAATGTTAAACCAAATACTTTTTTCATTTTATATGGCCTCAGTTATTGTGACATCAACTTCACCGGTTTTTGCGTCTTTAAGTGTGATACCGATGTCATACTTTTCAGGTAGGATGTCTTTCTTCTTAAGTTCAACGATTGCTCTGTTTACTGGATTTTTAATTACCCTGTGAGCTACGTATCTAAGAGATCTGGCACCAAATCTAAAGTCAACACCTTGATCAGCAATGTAAGTAACAACCTTTGGATCTAGAACTACTTTATTAGCATCTACAAACATTCTCTTCACGTTTGCTGTTTCAAGAACTGCAATCTTACGTCCCTCTTCAGGATTTAAGTGGTGAAAGACAACAATATTGTCAATGCTGATACGACCCGCAAAGTAAGAACCAAACTTCTGGTCTTTAATCAGATCATTAAGAATTCTCTGCTTCAGACCATTTTCAGTTTTGGGTATTTCTTCTTCTTTGTATTTCTTACCAAAGTGACCTGATGGCTCTGGAATTTTAAGAACGTTGACGTCATATGCATCAATCATATCCATTCCAAAGTTTGAGGTAAAAAAGATAAAACCGTTAGAAAATTTAGCTGTTACACCGCCGCCTTTTGAAGCTACTTCACCGTCTTCAAGAAGACTTAAAAGAGAATCAAAAATCTTAGCGTGGGCCTTGTCAATTTCATCAAAGATTAGTGTAGAAGTAGGATTGTTTTTAACCCATCTTACAAGTAGTCCACCAGCTGGGTTGTAACCCACATAGCCTTCAGGAGCACCAAAAAGAGTGTTCACATCAGCGTCACTTGTGTACTGAGACATTGGAAAAAGCTTAGGAGTCATCTCAAACATTTTACCAGTAGTCTTTGCAAGATAAGATTTACCAACACCAGATGGCCCTAGGAATAAAAAGATCCCTGCAGGTCTTTCATCTTTTTTATTGTTAGCCGCAAGGTTTAGAAGTTCAGCTTCAATAGCGTCAACAGCTTTTCCTTGTCCTACGTATTTCTTTCTTACGTCTTTTTGGAAATCAACAACTCTTTCGAGAAAGCTTCTCTTGTCCTTGCCTCTTTTGAGAACAATGACGTTTGCATATTCACCAACAAGAGCTTCAAGATCAGTCTTAGTTGCTGTATATGTTTTAGAGTCATCTGCTGGAGCCAGCTGATTTTCCATGAGTTCAATGAATGTGATCCCAACTCTTGGGTGATGCTCATCAGGAATATACTGTCTTGTGAGTCTAACAAGGTGCTTTAACAACTTGTCATTAATGATCACATTAGTACGTCTTCTAGCTTTTTTGGCCTTGTACTTGTAGATCATCATCAAAACATCATCGTTTGGATCAGAAACATGGATTCTAGTGAATCTAGAAAAGAAAGCTTCTTTTTGTCTTACTAAAGACATTTCACCGGGAGCATCTGTAAGAGTTCCAATAACAGCTAATTGTCCGTTCGCAAGGTTAGTCTTCATAACCTCAGTCACGTCAGAGCTATCATTTTCCCCTGTTCCCATTCCCACTAATTGATGGATTTCATCCATTAGGAGGATTGTCTTTTTCCCAGAGGCAGCTTTTACGATTTCAGTCATTTTCTTTTCAGCTAAACCTGAAAAACCTTCACCGTTTACAGCACCAAGATCGATGATATGAACTGACCAGTCTTTCAACCAATCGGGAACTTCACCTCTAACAATTCTTGTGGCAAGTCTGTAAGCAAGAGCTGTTTTACCAACACCAGCTGGACCCCAAAGCATAGTTGATCTTTTGGAATCATTTCTAAATCTTGCAATCAGCTTATCAACCAACTCATCTCTTCCCAAAATTTCAGGAAGTGTTGCATTGGTTTCAGGATCTGTTAGATCATTTGACAAGTGAGAAAAAGGTGAGTACTTCTGAAGCGAGATTCGATCAGATTCAGTAAGATCAGCGAAGATTTTACCTTTTCCAGATTTTTCACAACCTTCGAAATATGACTGAGAAACAACTTTCTCTTGTACTGCATACCCTTTGCCTCTAATTGGCGTAATTCTAATTTTTCCACTTCTTAAATCTTTAATGGAAATATTCTTACGACAAATCTTTGGCTTTATTGATTTATCAAGAGAGGTCCATGAACGAATTTCAGCATTTCGACCTTGAAAGTAAACGCCCATGACGCCACTTTTAGTAAAAACGAAAGTTCCAGGCTCTGCACCAATACGATATGGCTTGTTTCCTTCGATCCATACCATATCACCTTCTAAAATATTACTCGCTTTTTGATTGCCAGCAACCCTAAGACCAAGGCAATGCCCTGATGGAGTTTTCTTAACCCAGTCAAAATTTTCACTAGGAAATTTGCTACAGTCTGCTGCATACAAGGACGTCCCCGCACACATAAGTAGAACTGTACTCCAAAACTTTTTAAACCGCATATGATCCTCCCAAATTGGATGAGAATAAGCATAGGTTAAGAAAGCGGTGGCTACTTCTTGCCACCCTTACCTTTACCTTTACCTTCTTTTTGTTTTTGTCTTTGACGTTCACGTTCCCTTTCATCAGATCTTTTCTTCTCTTCAGGGTCGTCACCTTTTTTGTCGTCACCTTTCTTCTTGTCTTTTTTATCCTTATAGTCGCCTTCCCAGCCACCTTTACCTTTGCTGTCTCGTTGACGTTTTTTAAGGATATCTTTGATTTGCTCTTCAATGTCATCAGGCTCTTCAACTCTTCTGTGATCGCCTTTACCATTTTTAGCAATATCATCTAGGATGTCGCCTTCCCAATCGCCCATACCAATACTAATAACGTCTACTGACTTACAGTTTCCGTATTTAGTAGAGATGTCTTCTGCACGATCTTTAGCATTTTTGTTCCCACACGAATCTGCTCCGTCTGTTAGAACAATCACACTGGCACATGTACCATGATCAAGCCTAGCTACTTCGTTTTCGGCGTAAGTTAGAGCGAGTGATAAATCAGTTGCTCCTCCTGCTCTAAGTCCAGCTGCGCGTGCCACAACCTTTGTATGAGCACCGACTGTTAGAGGTACCTGAGTCTTTACATAGTTATGGCCACATCCTGAAAATGAAATAAGCCCAACGTAATCTTTCTTATTAACCTTCGGAATAGTCCTTGCAATCACTCCCTTAACTTTCGTCAAAGGCGCTCCCATCATAGAGCCAGAGATATCGAGAACAAAGAGAATAGCATTTTTCTTGCGAAAGAAATCGTCTTCCTCTGCGAAGGCATTCATCCCAAAAGCTAAGGTAAGAACCCCAATCATCATGAATTTCATAAACATACTCCTTTATGTTCTAAGTCCTATTTAACAGGAAATCCTGCTTGCGTATTATTTACAATCACTAATCTGCCAGATGGAGCTTGATCGATGTAAACCTTTCTGACTCTTGGAAAAATCTTGAGCATAATGGCCTTAGTCTTATCAGCTTCTTTAATGGCAAATAGATGTTCTGCAATTTTTCTCTTGAGATCGCCCACGATTTTCTCACGAATTGGAGAAGCACCAAGGGAGCTATCAAGGCTAGTTGAAACAACATACTCAAGGTAATTGTCACCAACCATAATCTTGATATTTTCTCTGAGCATAAAGTCTCTACTTAATTCTTTTACAAATTTCTTAGAAACTAGTGTTAGTTGATCTTCTGTAAGAGCTTTAAAAATCAAAGTTGATTCTTGAAGTCTTGCCCATACGTGAAGTGGAATTTTTTCATTAGCAGGAGTCTCACCACTGAGAACATATTCTCTTAGAAGTGGAAGAATTTCTTTAATGCTAAGGCTTGAGGCTTCTGAAATAAGCTTGGCGCCATAGTTACCAGTCATAATAATGATGGCATTTCTAAAGCTTAGCTCATTGTCTGTTCCTTCAGCGTAGATCCCTCTTTCTATAAGGCCTCTTAGTTCTGCAAGTTTGACAGCTGACTTATCAACATCATCAAGTAGTAATACATAAGGCTTACCCTTTTGATTTTTTACCATTTGAGTGATCATTGAATCTGGATCAAATCCAGTGAAATAACTCATGTCAATCTTGATCATTGGTACACCTATTTGCTTAGCAAGTAGCTCAGCTGTATAGGTTTTCCCAACTCCAGTAGGTCCTGTGAAAAGAAATTTTGCGATGGGCTCATCCATAGAGATGATACCAAGCTTTAAAGAGATGAACTTATTAACAATTTCATCTTTAACTTCTTCATGACCTACAACTTCACGATCTAGCATCGCTCTAAGAGCAACAGTATCCATTTCTTCAAGTTTAGTGGCATCAAATACGTAAGATAGAAAGTGCTTTCTAACTTCAAGAACCCCAATCTGTGTGATTCCCTTGCTATTGATACTCCCGTGAGTTCTCGCCAAAATTTCTGCTGATCTAATTGATCTATTTGGTTCAACATCTATTGGAAAAAGCTCTCTTGCAGAGTCAAGGATAATACCCTTAACACCTTCGCCAAAACTAACCTTGAATTTTCCTTCAAGACTTCTCATGGCCGCTGAAAGCATCGCGTCCAACTCTTCTGGTGGAGGAGATGTAACAGTAACGTTATAACCCATATTCTTAACTTGTGGGTTAGCAACGTTTATATCTCTCCAGAGAATGTCATCTGCAGTAGTGATAATTCTAAGTTTTCCGTCTTTAATCTCTTTACGGAAAAATCCTAAAAATGCATCCATCGCCTTATTAATATTGGTTGGCCCTAGACCTGGATCATCTAAAAAGTCATCCATCAAAATAAGTACTTTTCTACCAAAAAGTGCATTTTGAACTTTAATCCATGGAGGAGTTCCACCATTTTTACATACACCTTTAGGACAAATCTGATCAGAAGCTGTTTTAGCAGCGATCACACTAGATAGCGGAAAATGAAAGATTTCAAATTCTTCCCACTCAACAGAGCCTTTCTCTTGTTGTCTAACAATATACTTTGTCACTGACTTAAGTAGTGATGATTTACCAACGCCGTAAGGCCCTGACATATTCACCCAAGTCATGGTCTGACCTTTTAATAAAGATAGTGCTCTTTCAATATAAGCATCTCTAATAAAGATACTATCGAAGTGACCAAGTCTAGCTCTTGAGCCCCAATCTTCTGCATAACTCATAAGAAGATTAATCTCTAGTGACTTAAGCTTTGTTCCGTATAGGTTCTTACCAGCATCTAGTGGAAGAAGTGAGCCATCATCACCGAGGATGTACTTTCTTTTTCCGCCTACTGCTAGGTTTTGAATAAGAATTGGAATATTTTCGTAAAAAACAACTCTTTCATCAGAACGAAGAGTAAGGATTTGAGATTTGCTCTCAACCTTTCCTGTACCGTCTAATTTAAGAAATTCAATACCTGTTGCCGTTGGAAGGAAGATCCCGTCTCCTGTAAAACTCATCTTTGGCCCCAGCTTTGGATGTTCCTCAAAGCTTGGAACGATGACTTGGTTTTTTCCATCATTGCCGTGTCTTACAAGTTTTAAATCTTCAGTTAAAAACAACATATTGTGCCCGTCCCTACTCAGTTGATATGAGTGTGGATGAAGTGAGTACAAGTTGTAGGGATTTTGACTTTTAAGAGTCTTGTTTCTATCCGCTTCATGATATCTAAAAATAACCTTTTTAGAAGCGGTTACCAGATACATTCCCTCTCTGGCTGGAACAATCTCTAATGGAACCCCATTGTTAATTTGTTGAGTAGCTCCCTTTTGGTCTTTAACCAAAAAGAATTTCCCATCAAAGATGGCCCAAACTTCATTACGAGTTTTGGGAACTTGACCAGAAGCGTAGCCCAAATAGATTTCCTTTCCAATGAGAGGAACTTTCCAGCTACCACCAGAAGAAATATCTTTAAGATCTTCTCTTCCAATAGTTTGGCTTCTGTTGTGTAAGTAAATACCAGGCTTCACATCAATACCTATGGTTTTGAAATGAGCCGCGGCTTCCTTATACATAATAAGGTAATCGGATCTAAGTTTCAGCTCGCCTGCAAAAGCACCTAAGCTTGCAAGTAAACTGCCTAATAAAATTAAATGCACTGGTTTCATGTATTCTCCCCAGAATATTTATTCACAAAAATAAATTTGGTTAAAATGAATCTTCAGAATCGTCGATATCTAAGATATCGGGTAAATCTTCAATTTCGCTGTTGTACTGTACTAGTGATTCTTGAACCGACTGTGATTCGTCGAAAGCATTTAGATCGTGGTCTGTGATAACATTTGAAAACGCGAGTGCGCTACAAAATGTAAGACAGAGGCCCATAATTACCTTGGCCATAATCCCTCCTTGAGTTGATTAATTCGAATCATTCTATGTCGGCTGAGAATTTATTGTCTATCTAAAATAGTCTGTCATTTAATAATTGTGTTCAGCTCTGGAGCGTACTGTTCACAATTTGGGCGCTATCAAAAGGGACAATGTGGATAAATATTTTTACAGTTCGCTTTCAATGGCCAAGGAGACAATAGTTGTAAGTTTTTTTAAGTCTTCAAAAGTCACGTTGTGAAAGAGGGCAATACGCATTTGATTGCGTCCTAGCTTCCTATAAGCATCAATTCCTTGCAGAATTTTTTTCTTTCGAAGCACATTAATAAGATCTGAAATGGGAATTTTTTCATCAACGTCGATACAAGCCACGGCGCGGGATCGAACCGAATCTTTCTCAACATAACAACTGAGATATTCTTTTTCACTTGCCCAGCTGTAGAGAAAATTCGCTTTTTCTTCAGCAAGTTTTTGCACTTCAGAATAACCGAGCTTATTCATTTCTTTAATTTGCTCGTTCATAAAAAATAATGTGGCTATGGCGGGAGTATTATAAGTTTGGTTTTTTTCTCCATTGGTTATGGCCGCATTCCAGTCCATAATGCCTGGTACGTAGCGACTCTTGTCCCCTGCTATGCTAAGGGCCCTTTCAATTGCTTTGTCACTCATAATCGCCACCCAAAGGCCTCCATCAGAAGCAAAAACCTTTTGAGGTGAGAAGAAGAAAACATCGACCTTAGAGACATCACAAGGGCACTGACCAGCACCTGAGGTGGCATCCATACATAGAAGTGCACCTTCTTCTACTTTGGGCAACTCGCTCATCTGAACACCCGTAGATGTTTCATTCAGAGTCACACATACAGTATCAGCACCAGAATTATCGCCGAACTGATTTCCTTGTCCATACCCGGCGGATCTATTTTCTGCTTCAAGCCAAGGGATGGAATCAATGCTTTTGAACCACTTGCTAGAAAACTCACCACAAGTATAGTGAATCGATTTTTTTTGTACGACACCCAGACCAATCATATCAAATAGTAGCGTAGCACCGCCGTTACCCAGAACAACTTTGTGAGTGCCCCCCACACCGAAATATTCTAGCAGGCCTTCTTGGACTTCTTTTACTAAATTTTTAACTGCACTTTTTCTATGTGAAGTGCCCATTAAATATTTACCCGTTGCGGCCAAACGCTCGAGATATTCCACTGGTACCTTCGAAGGACCACAAGCAAAACGTGGGTCAGTTGGTATAAGTTGGTCTTTAACTGTGAAATCTTCAAACATTTTCGGCCCCTTGATGTAAACAGATATTTAAGTTGTCTCTTTTTATTGGTCAATTGAGATCATCATTCTATAATAGGACATTGCTTCGGACAAAAGGTTTAGAGTAATTTTTGTGTTTCAGCACTTGTGAAGATGCTGAAAGAATTACAAGGATTTAGTGTGCCCATTACTTTTTTTCTCAAATCTCTTTGTGTCCTATTTTTAATGGTTCTTGTGACTGATGGTCAATCAAAAACAAAAAAGACTTGGGCATATGATGAGCATAGTGGCGAAGCGGAAGAAAGAGACAATGATCTCGATCAAAAACACAAAAGCACATATGAAAAAGAATTTGTCCCCTATATGCACAATATCGGGCTCGGTATTGGCACCCACTCCCCCTTTTTGGGAAGGGTCCAGGTGGATGATTCAGGCACACAAAACGGACTTGAATTAAATCCCGCCTTTACTCTTTCAAGTATGTTTCATTTATCTGAGCACTTTGCCTTCACTCCATCCGTCAGCTATATCTACTCGCGAAATAATGCAGTGGATTTAACCAAGAAGAAAGAATTTAACTTCAAGGCCGATCTCTCATTAATCCTGACCACCGGAATTGGCCCCTTCCATTTCCTCTTCTCTCCAGGTCTGTACCTCACAAGAATCTCTGGAGATGGCGGAGAAACCACTTTAAAAAATGGAAATGCAACAGAGTCATTCTATCTTCCAAAGGAATCCTCTACTGCCTATAATTTTTCAACAGGAATAGGTAGCCAGTGGTACCCTTTTCAAAATTGGTCTTTTAAATCAACTCTTGATTTTTTCAATTACCTTGAACCAGACAACCTTCGATATTCTTTAACACTAACTCTTAATTGGCATTATGTAGATCCAAGCAAAATGTGGAGGTAGCGCATGAATTATTCATGGACCGTGTTGGTCCTGACTGTGACAGTCAGCTTCAATTTGTGGAGCTTCACACTAAATAATAATGTGGATGCAGCTTTTGATTCTGAAGAAGTTTCCATAAACCTCTCCTCCTCTTCCACTTGTATAAATACAGGTAAATCTACAAGTCAGATACTAGGCTATCTTGAAAAGGCCATTGACGAGTTCTGGAATACTGTCCCCACCAGCAACCTTAGGCTCAAAAAAGGAACACTGGTTTCAAAAGGATCTGACTTTGAAAGCGATCCTCTTTGCCAAGGTGGTATCAATTCCCCTTGTACTCCCAACGGGGGCTTAACTGTAAGTGATGGGATATTTATTGCTTGTAATGACAATATCGTAAATTTTGCAAGCACTTCAATTGCAGCGGCCACACTCACAAATAATATTGAGGGTACTGCTATCAAAGGAGCTCTTATTCTTTTAAATGACAGAACAGGCTCACAGCTAGCAAGCCTTGATGATGGTGCTTTCATTTCTGTTATTGCTCATGAAATTGGTCACGCCATAGGCTTGGGCCACAGTCCCGAAAAAGAAAACTTAATGTATTATTCAACGGTAACTAAAAGAGAATCTCTGGGCTGGGATGATATAGAGGGAACAACCTATCTATACCCCAAAAGAGATAAGCTCTTTGGACTGATTGGATGCGCGCCCAGCGGTTTTGCTGAAAGAGATCCAGAAATCACAGGAGAAGCTGTCATTTCTCCCTCACACTTGAGAGTCACAAAAGAAATGGAAAAAAATGAAACCATTTCGGCATTGTTTTCTCTACTACTCGGCCTTCTCGCAATGCCATTTATCATCATTACACTTCAAAAAATAAAATCTAGGAAATAATATGAAATCACTCATCATCATCTTCTCAATATTTTATGCTCTTACGGGCCTTGCTGAAAAGGCCAGCGTAGATCAACTTAAAAACCATCTGACTTACTTAACATCGAGGAGTCTTTTCGGCCGTACACCTGGAACACCGGGACACAAGCTGGCACGCGATTATATTACCACACAACTAAAAACCATTGGCATGAGTGATATTCATATCAACCAGGACAGACCACGGCTGTATATCCCAGGAAGAGGTAGAAATTGGCCAGATGTGTACAATATTGTGGCAAAGTATGAAGGCGTTGGCGACCATAAGTCTTGTATCGTGTACTCTGCCCATTACGACCATGGAGATAGAAAAAAGAAGAATTTCAAGCCCGGTGCGGGTGATAACGGCTCAGGTGTTGTGGCCCTTCTCGAGCTAGCAAGGCTTCTAGTTAAAAATGCTCCTGCCCTATCTGCAGATATTTATTTAACTTTTCCAGATCAAGAGGAAAACTATATTGCTGGCAGTCCAAAGTTAGTAAAACATCTTCTAAAGAGATGTCCCAAGATACTTTTTAATGTCAATCTAGATCTTGTGGGTGGGAAATTTTTTAAAGGATTCGAAAACCACATACTTGAATTAACGGGCGGAGTGAGTGAAGATTTTTCTGAGCTTATAAAAACTGCTGATAAGAGTGGGATTCAAATTATCAGTAATGCTGTTTACCCAATAGAACCTCTGGGAAAAACTATACCACGATCAGATTACTCCTCCTTTAGGGCAAAAGGAATCCCCTTTATATTTTATACATCGGGAACCCCTTGGTATTATCACACCACTCATGACACCATTGATAAAATTAACTTCCCATTTCTGGCAAATGTTGTGAACAGGCTCTACTCCCTTGTGGACACTTACCAGATTTCTGAAAGAGGAGGCGCTGACTTTTCTTTTAATAAAAATCAAAAAATTGAAATTGATCGTGATGGATTAAATTTTGCTGGAATATTGAAAAAATACATCGCCTTCAAAAAAGAAAACTTTATCACTGATAAAGAAGCCAGTGAATTTCAATCTTTAATAGATAACCTTGAGAACCCCAAAGTGAAAACTCGTAAAAGAGATATCCACAAAGCAGTCCTCAAGCTAATAAAAAGTATTGGCTCCAAATACGGTGATTATACCAAAAAACCCTAATCACAACTCTCTGAGATAGAGGCTTCGCCTCCAGCATCTTCTAGATCAGATTCCCAACTCTGCGCCTCTTCGTAGCTTAGGTCTTCTTCTACAACTGATGGAGCAGCATCGGCAATATCTTTTGCCTCTCGAAGTCCAAGACCTGTAAGAGACTTGATCGCCTTAACCACGTTTAACTTGCTAGTACCAACGCTATCAAGATTTACATCATAAAACTCACAGCTCGACACTTCACTATCATCATCTGAGCTATCTTGGCATTGGGCCACAAGTGAAGCAGTTAAACTATAGGACTCTAAACTTATCTCAAGAGCTTTTGCCGTCTCAAGATCTAGGTCTGACTTGACCGCTACAGGAATGGAGTCGAGCATTGTACTAATGTTGCTCTCAGACTCTCCCAGCAGTGCTGTTAAACTTGTCGCCAAAGCACTCTTGTCTGAATAAGTTGCATTCACCACAACTGCATATGTTGAGCAAGAAAAGCTTGAAGACTCTGAGCTTTCTTCTTCTCCTTCACTTTCTTCCTCGCAATTTGAAACCACCTCGGCTTCCCCCCCAGCAGCTTCTAGTGAGACTACTGTTGCCTCTGCCTCTGCTTCAGAAACACTACCTAAAATAGTTGAAGGAATTGTATCCACAAGCTCTTTAGCTTCTTTTAGTCCCAGTGAAGTAATACTCTTTACAGCTTTAACCACATTCAGTTTACTAGAACCATAGCTTGTAAGAAGAACATCGTTGTCATCACATGTGGCCATGACCTGAGAACTCACAAGCAAAACAATTAAAGCACTTAGAACCATTTTCATAATCTTCTCCATTTTATTATTCTCAGTCTTTTGAGTTTCCACCACTAGTGTCTTCCCCTTGAACTTCTTCTTCGAGGGCAAGGCCAGAATTTATCAGATGCTGATCAATTTTTGTTTCCATCACATCAAAGGGAATACTAGAGTTAGTAAAAAATATTTCATCATTCCCATGGTATCTCTCTAGGTAGTCTATCGGAACGATCAAGCATTATCTTGAGATACAATGCTTTTTATTTATGAAATATTGGATTTTGCAGCCGGAATCTGAAACGGCAACAGGCCCTTAGTTGGCGGCGACGTTTTTAGGGCGCTTTAATTTTCCCAGCAGCTTTCTGGCGGACCTCATTAAGAACTTTAAAAAGGTGTGCAGATCCATTTGGATCTCTAGCAGACATGGAATCATAAACAGCGTTAGAACTGTGGCAAATAATAATCCCCAACCCATTGAGAGGGCCAGTGGTTTAGTAAAACCAGAATCCCCTCCAATACCATAGGCCATGGGAAAAACCCCACCGAGAGTTGTAATAGAGGTTAATAAAATTGCACGAAGCCGCTTGGAAGCTCCCTCTACAATATCGCTACGACCAAAATTAGGCCTTTCTTTTTTGAGATGATTGACAAGATCAACCATAATTAAAGAGTCATTGACCACAACTCCCGCCATGGCAATAATTCCAACTAAGGCCATGACATCTATTGTTTGACCGTGAAAATAAAAGGCCCATATAACCCCAATCACGCCAAAGGGTATGGCCATACCTATTAATAGAGGTTGAATTAATGAACCTAGAACCAGAGCAAGGACAAATAAAATGAGTACCAAACAAATAAGAAGCATCTTATCCATCGCTTTTTTATTTTTCTTTGACTCCTCATCAGCATCTTCAACTGAAAAGCTTCCCCTAGGATAATTTAATCCAAGCGGTACAACTGCAGCTTTTAGTTTTTCAATAAAGGCTTCTTTTTTTATTTTTTCGCTATCAAAGGAAGCTGAAAGTGAATATGAGTTTTCAAGGTTCTTGTGTTTAATGGATTTTAACCCTGTATAGGAAACCCAGTAGCCTAAGTTTTTGAGAGCAGTAGTCTGACCATTACC
This sequence comes from Bacteriovoracaceae bacterium, assembly GCA_018649885.1. Taxonomy (GTDB): domain Bacteria; phylum Bdellovibrionota; class Bacteriovoracia; order Bacteriovoracales; family Bacteriovoracaceae; genus JABIHA01. Next base: position 10,116 of record JABIHA010000090.1, on the reverse strand, counting down.
TACGCGAATGGGGACGTGTCCTAGATTTTTAAATTCCTCTTCCTTTCCTCTATTTTTAGACAACTCATCTTGATAAATTTTTCCAATAACATTTACGCTTTCGTTATTTGTTCTAATCTCTAATACTTTTTGCTCAGAAAGCACTGATGCCAGCTGAGAAGAAAGATTTCGAAGAGAGAGATTAAACCTAGATAGAGCTTCCCGGTTGGGAATAAATTTCCAATACTCTTTTTGAATATCTGGGTCAATGATCACTTCTTTAAGGCCTTCTATCGGTGCTAGCGTTGACTTTAATTCAGTAACAAATTCATCGAAGCTTTTCTTGGTTCTCCCTTCAAAGGAAATATCAATAAGATTGTCTTTAGCATCTTCTTTGCCTTCTATACTTTTGGCCATGGTGAGAGTTTCGAACCGATCAGTCTTAAAATTTTTAAGACCTTCTTCGATATACTTCTCTACATACTCTTTTCCCTCTTTAAGATTTTTATGGGTTTGAGAAAATCGCACTACCAAGTCCGCAAAACGATGTCCATCCTGTCTTTTGCCACCAATCCAAGTATTGCCGATTTTAGTAGAGAGGTAGCTGTATTTTGTCTTGTCCATCTTCTCTAACCAAGAGAGAAGTGGCTTCACACTAGCAAGCGTATCTTCAAGACCTTTTGTCTCTTTTAAGGCCACGCTCACTCGGATTTTTTCACTACCTATTCTAAGATTATATTTCATGGGAACTTTTTTATAGGCAAAGTATAGACTTCCGCCCATAAACAAGAGAAGCAGTGGAAAAAGTACATAACGAAATTTCAAAGAGGTCATTAATATTTTTTTATAAGCCGCTTTGGCCTTGTCAAAATACTTTGTTTCTTTTTTTAGATCATCTTTTTTAACATAGTGTTGCAAATGATTTGGCAGTATAAAAAATGATTCAAACCAGCTAATGGCCAATGCAGATATAACAACAATCGGGATGGCCAGCAAGATATTTGATAGACCACTTGTAGATAACAAAATAGGGAGGAAGGCCACCACTGTTGTTATAATAGTACCGGTGACAGGAATAATGGTTCTCATCACGGCCTTAACTGCAGCATCTTTGGGAGCTAACCCCTCTTCAAGATGTTGGATGTATTGCTCAGAAACAATAATTGCGTCATCAACTAAAATTCCCAAGATCAAAATCATCCCAACGACAGAAATGAGATCTATTTTCATCCCCAAAGCCCCAAGAACAGCAAAGGTCCCTAGGTATGCGAGTGGTAAACTAAAAGATGTTAAAACCGAGGCCTTAAATCCTAAAAAGATAAAAAGGCACACCAAAACAATAACAAGCCCAGTTGATCCATTATTTTTAAGTGTACTCAGTTGCCTTTCAATATATTCAGCGCCATTTGCCGGCATATTCATGCCAATTCCCTCAGGGGCAAGCTTTTTTAACTCATCAATTTTTAGGATAAGCTCATCTTTGAGAGTAATCGTATCACTTTCAAGATCTTTAAAAAGCCAAATCCCATTGGATTCATCTTTTCCAAACAACCCAATACGAGAACGTTCAGGCAATCTATATTCAATAAGTGCTAGGTCACGAAGTCTTATTTTCTCACCACTGGTGTTGGATTTTAAAACAATCTGCTCCAGATCAGCCTTTGAGCTAAGAGAATTTTCAATTTCGAGGGAAATCCTTTCATCTCCATTTTTATAGGTTCCAATGGAAACAAGCCCTGCCTCTTTATCAATGGTATTGTAAATTTCTTCAAGACCTATTTGATAGCGGGATAATTTCTTTGGAAAAAATTCGATATAAAATCTAGGGGTGCGAATATTGGTATCAAATTTTATCACGTGAGGTATTTTTGTAAATGAGCGTTTCATTTTTTGGTAAAACTTTTGGTGCTCAACATTTTTTTCATCAAAATGAGTTAATATTATTGAGGCCAGCCATTCAGAAGTTCTAGCAAATTTTTCTACATTTATATTTTCCACTTCAGATGGAAGGTCTGACTTAACTGCCTCAACCCTGTCTTTTACCTTTTCAAGAAGATCATCAATTTTTTTAAAACCATCTTGAACCTCAATAGTGATACTGACTCTTGAAGCACTTGTATTAGATGTGATGCGATCAACTCCGCCTAAGCCTTGTAAATTTTCCTCAATTGGGTACGTGACAAATTTTTCAACTTGAAAGGCCGAAGCATTGGGAAGGCGAGCAGAAATTGTAATACTGCCCCATTCAAATTCTGGAATCAGTGCTCTTTTCATATTAAAAAGAGAAACGCCGCCAATAATAAAAATGAATGCACAGATTAGATTTACTAGGAATGTACGTTCAGCAAAAAATTCAACAACTTTTTTCAAATATTACCCCTATGATGCCAAAAAACCATATAGTCTTAGATGCACCTAGGCAAGTGGCATAAAAAATCTACAATTAATATTAAGTGTTTGAAATATTAAGGATTTATTAGCTCATTCATCGTCATCTTCTTCCTCTTCGTCTTCTTCTTCAACTTCAATTTTTCCATAGCATATATGGCCTTTATTAAGCACCTCTAAAAGTTCGGCCAAAACTTTTGCGCCTCCCTCTTCTTCAGAGATTATGGGTGTAAATTTCACCTCTCCTCTTTTTAGAAAAACGCCCTCTACGTCTCCTTCAGCTTCCTCCATTGTACACTCTTCCACATTCTTACAAGTCTCATCAACGCAGTCTGTGTACCATGGCTTACATGTACCATATCTAAAAATATCTCTTATCGCCTGAATGAAAATAGGGGCCCTCTTCCAATAGAAATGACTTGAAACTGTTCGACCCTGTGATGTTTCTAAAAAATAATAAGAACCATCCTTTGCAGGAACTACCTTACACTGCTCAAGACTCATTCCAGAAAAAACGGAGGAAGAGTAGAGAAGAAAAAACAGAGGTAGTAGTAAAGATCGCATATAAATAGGATGCAAGGGAATTGGGCAAATATCTAGCCGGCAAGTAACACACGAACAAGATCTCTTTAATTTTAAGTACTTAGCAAGAATATGCTGGAAGTAACTATCTCCATGATACTTCCAGCGTAAGTTGAAACTCTCGCGTTTTCCTCGGGAGAGCTATGGTTAAAACCCTTGATTCGCTTTTGTTTATGCTCCTTTGTTGAAAGGGTCTGAAATTTCTATCACATTGTCGTAATCATCATCTGGCATCTCCAGCACATTGTCGTAATTCCCATCTGGAGTAGATCGGTCAAATATTTTCTCAAGGCGCTCTAAATGCTCCATAAAGTCTATGTAGTCTAAACTGTCATCATTTACAGTCGGTACTGCCACTTTTACAGGTCCCATTACATAAATCATTTTCCTCATTTAGTAACTCCTTGGAATAAAAGAGATCATCCCCTTTATGTGAAATAAATATAACGCATATAGGGACTGCATTTGTCAGAGATTTGTAAACTTATAGTCAGTTTAAATAATCCCCATTTTTTTCTTTAACCTCTGAAAAGAAGGTTAAAAAAAGCCGAAAAGAAGTTATGGAATTACGGACCATCATTTACATCTATCCTATTTCAGCTCCAGTCGCTGAGGTCAAAAAGGTTTATGAAGAGGATCAAGCAAATGAAATCTTCGAAGTTGATAATGTAGATGAAGCCATTCAGATTTTTTTAACCTCAAGGCCGGCAGTCATTATTAGTAGTGATCCAAAGAAACTTATCTATGTTCTTGCCAAGGCAAAAAAAGATTATAAAAATTCAAATTCCCTATCTGTTCTCATCACATCAAAGAGTTTAAATTTTCGAGTCAAATCAAAATTTGAACAATTAGGTCTTACAGATAATGTTCACGAGCCTATAGCTGCTACGGCTTTGCAGTACAAGTTAGATAAAATTCTAAAGTTACTACCTGCAAAGGACTCTAGTGACTCCAATCTATTTGAAGAAGAAAAAGATGAAGATGAAGATGAAGGCGAAAACGTTCAAAACGTTCAAAACGTAAAGTCCATGCTGAAATTTGATGAAGATCCAGAAAAAATTACTACTTCAGAAAAAAATAAATTTGAATCAGAACCTGAAACAGTAAATGTGAGTCATAAAGATAGAAGATTAAAGTTTGAGGCAGAAGATAATAGTGAGGAATCTGCCCAGAAAGAAAAAATTGGCAGTGAAACTGAATTAAGCCTGGATATTAAAAGTAAGAGCAAAAATGGATTGAACTTTGAAGATCAAGATGAAAAAGGGCCCGGGAAGGAAAAGCGTGATAAAGAAAAAGAGCAATGGCCAAAGAAATCAAAGAAATCAAAGAAAACAGACTCCTTGATATTAGAAGATGATGACACAAGTAAAGACAAGCAAACAGCGAAAGAAGAGGATTGGCCCACTAATGAGTCAAAAAAATCAAACTCCTCTCTTAAGTTCGATAATATAGAAGCAAATCAGACTGGAGCCCAAGAAAAAGGGGAATCAGAAGAACAAGATAGTCATAAGAAAAAGAAAAATCAAAATCTAATTTTGGAAAAAGATGACAAAGCTAGCTCTAGATCGAAAAAAGAAACAAATCCAGAAACGGAAACCCAAAGAGCGGAGGGAAAAGACCACAAACTAAACTTTGATGAAGAAGGCAATAAAGATCCATTCCTTGAAACTGAAAAAGGTGATGCAGCTGAGACAAAAAAGAAACAAGTAGGAAAACTAGAACTTAAAGATAGTGGAGATGATTCGAAGAAAAATGACTGGCCTGTACCTGAAGATATCGCCAGTCATGCAAAGATAAAAAAAGAATTAAACTTAGAAGAAGTTCCTGAAATTCAAGAGGAACAAGAAAGTGAGGAGTCCCAAAAAGGCGAAGAGAAATCCAAGAAGCTCTCAGAACTTCAGCTAGAAGCAGATCAAAACCAAGATAAGAAAGAAAAACAACCTCAAGAAGAAGAAATTAAATTAGACAAAAAAAACAAAGAACTTCAGCTTGAAGAAGTTGAACAGGCCCAGAAAGAAAAAAAACAACTCTTACTAGAAGCTGAAGAGAAAAAGAGGGAAAAAGAAAATATTCAAACTGAAGAAGCGGAGCAAGAGAGGAAAAAGAAAGCACTAATTCTTGAAGATGAAGAAGGTGTGAAAAAGTCCCTCGAATTGGAAAATGATCAACTTGCAGAGAATGAAAAGAAAAAGGCCCTCCAGCTTGAAGAAGTACATGAGGAAAGTGAGTTTGAAGAAGCTACTGATCCTGAAGAGGTAGAGTCAAAGAAAAAGAGATTAGAGATTGAACTTGAAGACGATAGCGAAAAAAAGAAAAAACAATACGATGAAATTGAAATCGACATGAGTATGAAAAAGGGCACAAAACTTCAAGAGGCTGAATCCAGCGTAGAGAAAAAGGACATTGAAGATCACCCTCTTGAAAGAAGAACAAAAAAAGAACAAAAAACTGAAAAGATAGAGCTAGAAGAAAAGGAAAAACAAAATCGCTACCTTGAAGTAAAGAAGCAGACCTCTCCCCTTCAGTCTCTGGACGAGAATGTATTAAATTTAGACAAGGAGTCACTTGAAGTCGCCCCCATTAGCTTTACTCGCTTTGTAAAGAATACTAACCAGGGCCACTCACATATCCTTTCTCCAAAAAAGGCGATAGAGCTTGCAAGCATTGAACAGACGAAAAAAAAAGTTGATGAATTACAAATTGAAGACGATTTAGAAAATCTAAGAGAAGAAGAAGTTATAGAAAATCCCCATATTAAAATGCAGACTTATGGTATTGAAACTATTTTTGAAATCACTTCTCTTCTCATCGATCCACAATTATCCAAAGATGGTATTATCGAATATACAAAGAGCATCATATTTAACAAGTATTCAGGGTTCTCCAAATTCTTTGTCAAATCAAACCTTGAAAACCAAACGGCACTTATCCCCTATATCCAAGAGGAAAACTCATTTGCTCCCGGCGCTGCCTATTTCGAAGAAAATGCAGAGGCAATTTCTGCACTGGACAGTACAGAGCTTCCCCAATGGGAAGAAAACACTGAAGGCGACTCAAAAATTAAAACAAGGCTGGTATTCCCCTATTTTGAAGGCAATCTAAAAATGGGAATGGCCGTATGTTACTTTGAAAATGGAATAAGTGAGGAGAATTCAAAAATCATAGAAAATATTCTATTTGCTCTAAGTTCTCTCTACCTCGAAAGTATGAAAGACTCAGGGGTCAGTGGAGAATATAGTGGGAGTAAATCAGATCAAAAAACTGGTGGTAAGAAATCTATTTGGAAAAACTTATTTGGATCAAAAAAGGCAAGTTAGATGAGTGTAGAACAAAATATAAAATTTTACTTTCAGATCGACAAATCGAATCTTGGAATAGAGAATATTTTTTCTGCACACCTCTACCTCTACAACCCCCAAAACTCCAAAGTAAGTGTTTTCCTATATGCTAACTCAGTACTTGATGGTGAAAAACAACACACTCTCGATGGATACCTTGAAAAAGGAGCAAGACTATATATTTCTAGAAATCAAAAAAAATCTTTTCTGACCAATACCAATCAAAAAGATACAGATATCCCCTCCTTAAGTGCCAAAACAAGAGTTGTGGATAGCTCGTCTGGTGTAGAGGAAAGTCAGCAAATCGAGGAAAACGATCAAAAGTTAATTGAAGATTTCGAAACTGCCATTACAAGCGGTGCTTATAATAGTGTATACAATATCATGATTTCAGAGATTCAAGGTTTTCCGAAAGGTGAAAGCGAGCAAATCTCACTAGCTATCTCTCTCGCCGACCAATTTAACTTTATAGATAATTACCTTAATCGCAGCATTGTCACAACTTTCGTGATTGCCAAACTACAAGGCATTGTAAGTGCTCAGGCCACCTGTGAGCTCTTTACCTGCGCCTACCTTCACCACATTGGATTATCACAAATTAGCCGAGATCTTCTCTTAAAACCATACCATGAGCTAACAAGTGTTGAGTTAAAAGAATTTGAAAAACATCCAAAGCAGTCATCTTATGTGGCAAAAAAAATTGGGTTGTCCCTGACAAAAGATCAAATCAGAACAATCGAGGGCCACCATGAAAGAGTAGATGGAAGTGGCTACCCTGATGAACTTGTTGAAAGGGAGCTCACACTAGGTTCACAAATCCTCAGCTTAAGCTCAACTTTCATTGATGTCACAATGGGTAAAATTGATAAAACCCAAAATGCTAAGTCGGCGTTTGCCAAAATCAAATCGGGGAATGATCCCGGTATTGGAGCCGGCTTTAATGGCAAGGCCCTCGAAATTTTAGAGCAACTCATCACCAAAAAGAGTGCATAAACCGTTTATTTTCAGCAAGGTAGAGCAGCATGGTTTAATCTTTTGACAGCTCTATCATCTTTTCAATAAGGCCTTAATTTTATCTACACTACTGCTAAAATAACACCTATATGAAAACAACAACGTCCGCTCTATTCACAATTTTTGCTCTTTTGCCAACGCTCGCACTTGGCTCTTCTGCTAATATTAATATTCTTTCTGACTTCGAAAAGGTAGAAGAAGATTCACTCTTTGAAGAATTAAAGGATAGCAAAATGCTAGATGGGATTGAAGATATAGACCTTCATCTATCTCAGCGAGGTTATTCTGACTTAGATTTTCGAGAAAAAGATCCCACTGAAAGTGGAGAGCTAAGCCAGTCCCACTATGATATTGAACAATCGACTCCTACTGCAGATTCATCTGAAATTCCTGTAACGGAGCTAGATGCTGGAGACGGTGTTAAAATTAGAGTATTTGCTGGGTCAAATAGTCAACCAAGGCCAGTTGCAGAATCTCTAACTCGAGCAATGAATTCACAACAAATTTCTGATACACCTCGAGAAATAGGCCACGCAAAGTCTGCTGAGTTGATCTCTGGTTCTGCACCAATTTATCGTCCTTAATTTTTTTCTTTCTATTTATTCTAGAATTCCCCCTCAACACAAAACCCTTTGGATACCCTAATCTTCTACCAAATAGTGCTACCTACAAGGCCCCTTATTAGCGTCAATACTACTACTCCATAGATAAAGTATTGGAAGTCACAAATATTGACTTTCTTGCTACTTTCAGCAAATGACCTCTAAATATCAAAGACTTAGGCAGAAAATGAGGTGGTGCGTACAGGATGCACCAGCTTTGGAGAGAATTATCGCAAAACACAACGCAACGCACTGAAGGATGGTCAGAATCAAACTACAAAAGAAGTTTTGCTAACTCTAAAACAAGGATTTATTTATGAAGAAATTTCTAGTTACTCTTTCACTTTGTCTTTCACTTTTTGCAGGCACTGCTAACGCGGGAATTATATTGTTTGCTGGCGGAACTGCAACTCTAACAGCGGATGCTATATATAACTGGGGTGGAGTCAGTGTAGCCGGTTTTATTGCCATACCAACTATGATAGCAGGAGCGCTAGTAATACCATTTGGAGTGATGGGTTTGCCCTCAACTGCAGGCAAAGTTCTTATAGTTCTTGATGAGGATGGTGGAGTAAAAAGACATAGTCTAGAAAATCTTGATGAAGCAGCAATATCTGTTATCCAAGAGGCAATTGAGCAGAACTATTCTGATAAAGAAGTACTAGCTCTAGTTGAAGAATTATCAAACTGAAACTTTTAAAAAAGTTTTGCTAACTCTATAACCAGGATTTATTAATGAAGAAATTTTTAATTACTCTTTCACTTTGTCTTTCACTTTTTTCAGGTACTGCTAACGCCGGAATTGTTTTGATGGCATCAGGAGCAACAGTAGCTGTTTCTGGTTTGGCAGCAAGTGGAGACCTCACCGCACTAATGGTAGGGGGATTAATTGTAGTCCCAGGACTTGGACTGCTTACGATAAGTCGTGCTTTCTATAATAGTGATGCCAGGATAACTCTTTTAGTTCTTGATGAGGATGGTGTAAGAAAAATAAATACAAACAACCTTGATGAAGCCACGATACCTGTTTTACGAAATGCAATTGAAGAGAACTATTCAGAACAAGAGATGCGAGAATTAGTTGAAGAATTATCAAACTGATAAATACATTTATCGCACCTTTTATTAATCAAATACTTGGAGATTCAAAATGTCGAAATTTTCTTTTTTACTATTAAGTATAATTTGGTTCGTTGACACTTTTATAATTTGGTACGTCCACACTCATGGGACTAAATGCAATGAACGCACTAAGTCCCATTGGTTTGAACAATCAGGCCGTGAACGACACTCTCCAAACCAAGTAAAGGGGAGTTTGATCAGAAGTATATTTAAATCTAAAAAACTCGATTCAATTCAGCGCATTTTTTCTGATATTCTTCTGCCCATAACCTTTATTATTCGCTGAATAGCGCTATCATCGAAAAAGGCCAAGTCAAGAAATTTGGTACGTCACTGAATTCAACCTACCAGGTCCACACCTTTGGGACTAAATGCATTAAAAGCACTAAATCTAAACAGTGCGATTTTACCTTCAATGAAAAAGAATTAATTGTTCACGGGCCGTGGGAAGGTTGAGTTTCAGGTTTAGTTGGGTGGCGGCCCTTTTATCACAGTATAGTTTAGAGTTGTTTTGATGAGTTTTGTGATGTGGGTATTTTGTAGTTGGTATATGGTTTTGTGGATTGCTTTTATGGGAAGGGTTGGGGGAGAAATTTCAATTCTGGAAATGCTGACTTTGGTGATAGGTTTTAATTGAAAAAAGTGCTTGGGAGATGATTTTTCGTTCTATCTTCAGAGGGGGGGGGATGAAAATGGGATTCTTTTTTAAGGGGTGCTTTACTCCTTAGAATGGTCTTGGTGGTACTTCACTAAAATTATTCAGGGTCCCTAATTAAATTTAAAGTACAGTGGTTCTAGTAGTGCTTTATGGGAGCAGTATTTGGGCAGTAAAAGCGTGGTAAGCTGCTGGAGCGCTTGGAGGTTAGAAGTGATGATTGAGAAAATGAGTGATGATAAATTATTAAAAAGTGTTCTACTTGAAGTTAAAAAAGAAAAGGATCAGCTCCATATTGTACTTCTCCATTTGAAAGAAATTTATAGAAAAAGATTGTTTACTGAGTACAACTGCAGAACACTTAATGAGTACTGTGTAAAAGAGCTGGGTTACACTCGTGGAGAGGCCTATTACCGGGTCACTGCGATGAAGTTAA
>JABIHA010000049.1 GCA_018649885.1 Bacteriovoracaceae bacterium | reverse complement strand
TGAGATACTGTTGATGAGTCATACGTTTTTCCTTTGTTAAAATTGTTCTGTAGTAATTACAATTTTAACTGAAGACGTATGACTCAAAATTAAAAGGCAATTTTAGTCAGGTGTTGTAAACGCGACTCGTGTTACTTCCAACTAATAGCGTAGGGCCTCCAAGCCTTTTAAGGGTTTCCGAGACTTTTTGAATGTGCTTACCACCATCTTTGCCCATGGCCACAATATCAAATTTTTCGTTCTTCGTAAGCTCAGAAATAACGTTGTAAAGTGTGCCCATTCGCGAGCTTGTTTCAATAGAAATTAATTGATTACTGCTCAAGACTTGGGCCTTAATCAATTCTTTCTTTAGATTCATTTCTGAAATTTGTTTTATTTGATCATTCATCTCGATCACTTTATCTGGATAAGTCGTAGAAGGAATGAGATATGTATTTAAAAGTAAAATATAAGATGAATAATTACTAAATCGTAGCAGTTTTAATACATGATCGATTGTATTAAAAGAGTCTGATGAAAAGTCTGTAGGTATAAGTACACGTTTCATAGTTAAATGGTAAACCATCTAGCTGGTCTACAAAATGATTCCTATCAATTTTAAATTAAGTAATATCATAATAAAACAATTTAACATGCATAAAATTCTAAATACTTCTAAGGCCTTCTTCATTAATAATCGCAATCTCTCGGCCATGCACTCTGATAAAATTATCTTCCTTAAACTCGCCTAAACAGCGAATCACAGTTTCTGTTGCTGTTCCCGCCAAGCTAGCAAGGTCATCTCTTGTCACAAAGATAGGCGTATTCTCGTCAGGCTTAGAGTAGCGTTTTGCTAGTTCGAGTAATGCCTCAGCTGTTCTCTTCCTCACTGTATCATAAGCAAGTTTTAACAACTGCTTTTCTTGTTTTTCGATTTGATTTGACAACATTTTCACAAACTGGTTGGCAACGTTGCGATTCTTGTACATTAGAGACAAAAAATCTTCTTTCGGGATTTTAATAATTTCACTATCCTCTAGTACCAATGCTGAGTCAGAGTAATCCTTATCTTTAAACAAAGGTGGATGTCCAAAAAACTCACCTTCGGAGTAAATATTGGTAATGAACTCCTTTCCACTATCATTTGTTTTATATGTTTTAACTTTGCCTTTATTCAAGAAAAAAAGATAGTGTGGTTTATCTCCTGCATGAAAAATAATCTCTTTCTTTTTATAGTGTGATTCAGGCCTAGTTTCTTTTAAATCTTTCAACTCATGAATTTCCTTCGCTTGATCTAGGAACAAGTTAAGTCCTTCTTTGTTTCGAGTGAATTCAGTTTTTAAAATTTCATTTTTTTTAAGTCTTGCTTCTACTGCACTTAGAAGCTCAGTGTCTTCAAATGGCTTGGTAATATAATCATCCGCTCCAAGATCCATCCCCTTTCGCAATTCACTTTTTTCAGCTTTTGCAGTGAGGAAAACAAATGGTATTAAAGCTGTAGCAGGATCTTTTGATAAAATATGCAATACACCATACCCATCAAGTCCCGGCATCAAAATGTCACTAATAATGAGATCGGGTATTACTTCTCTTGCCAGTATGCTCCCCTCTTTACCATTTGAAGCTGTTAAAACCTCAAATTGACCAAGTTTTAAAATCTCACTGGTATTTTCGCGCATCACAGTGTCATCTTCAATAATTAAAATCTTTTTCACTTTTTTATCTCCAGTTTCAGAGGGATATCAACTGTAAACGTTGTTCCCACATTCTCTTCACTTTGAAATTTAATTTCTCCATCTATTAGATCTAGATAACTTTTGACAATATTAAGACCTAAGCCAGTTCCTTGAACTGTATTAACATTTTCGGCCCGATAGAATCGTTCAAATAGGTGTTTTTGATTACTTAGGGGGACACCAATTCCTTGATCTTCAACTTTTAGAAAAAGTCTTTCCCCAACGGTGTAACTTTCAAAAATAATAGTTTTTCCCTTTGGAGAGTATTTTATCGCATTAGATAATAAGTTAAGAATAATATTTCTAACGATTTCTTGGTCTTGATAAATGATAAGGTTTTTATTGTGGTGTTTCATGACAATTTCTGGGTGATTTTCACTAAAAGAGTGGAGACTATCGATGATATCTCCAATAAGTAATGTTAATGAAAATGAACTAACGTGTAGCTTAATAATACCTTGATCTAGTCTGTCCAGAGATAGAAATTCGTTTAGGATATTGGTTAGGTTTTTAACAGACTTTTTAATGATATGAACATGCTTTGCTCTCTTTCTTTCATCTTCTTGTTCGTTATACCGTGCTATAAGGGACGCAGAAGTCAAGATCCCTCCTAATGGAGTTCGAAATTCATGAGAGGCCATTGAAGCAAATCGTGATTTGAGCTGATTCAACTCTCTTTGTCTCGCTAGAGATAAGCGAATTTGCTTTTCAGCTTCTTTACGATATTCCATTTCATTTAGTAAATTTTCATTCGATAGATTTAGCTCGATTAATGCATCAGAAAATTCCTTTGATCTTTCATCAATTTTCGTTTTTAACTTTTGGATTGTATTTTTATACTTTTGTTCAGCCTGCATCTCATTATTTATATTTTTTAAATACAATACAACTCGAATATCCCCATCACTCTCCAGGCGGGTTCGTCTGACGTCTGTTAGAAATAATTCCCCACAATTCTTCTTAGCTTTAAGTTTAAATGAGCTGTTGGTATCACAACGTTTTGGATCTTCGCTAAATAGATCCTTTGGCACACATTGAAATAGGGCCTCTATTGGCCGTCCTACTAATTGTTCATTTTTATAACCAAACAAACGGACTGCCAGTAAATTACACCTTTCAACCTTCCCATGCTGGTCAAATATCAAAGTTCCAACCATTGAATGTTTGAATATTTCTTCAAAAATCATATAAGATAGCTAGTACTCCAATTTATATTTTTTATATATGACATCCGTCAGTTTACAAATAAAATGGAATGACTTTCACTGCTTATTTTTTTTTAAGTTATTCTAGGTTTAGAAAAGTTAAAAGAAAGGAACATTTGTTATACTACTTTGGCTCAAATGAACTGCTATATAACCTGTAAAAAATACAGTTTTTCTAAATACGTTCGGTAATTTGACGAATATTTGAGAAATTCTTTGATTAGTAAATTTGGCCTTATGAATAATGGTAATGAGAGATACCTACCCAGTATTCTCCAACTTGTCATTTAGTTTGCCATTGTTACTTGAATAACTTCTTTATTAAAAAATGAACAACTCATTCCTTCCCTCCCATGATAAAGATCTTTGAAAACTAGTATTGAGCGTGAGTCTATTTCTTTAATATAGGGAGAAGTTTTAAAGCTCCATTTTTCACCCGAGACACAAACCTGATTTAATTGAAAAGACTGTATATCTATGTCAAAATCCTCTAAGTAACCAAGAAACCCATCGTCTTCACTATACATGGCCAAACCTCGTACAGGTACCATCAATTTGAGTTCAACGAATTTTTCTACCTCAGTAAAATCTACCAATGTGGGATTATTTATTGGTGAGAGATTAATTGATGAGTTATCCACGTTGACAAGATCACTAGAGAATTCACAATAAATTAAGCGAGCAGGTAATCCAAAAAGTTGGCATAGAAACCCTTTTAGTTTTAATGTTTTTTTATCGAGGTATGCCTGCACTGGTCTACCAATAAAGAAACCCTTATCCCCTGATATTGCTAGAACATTTCCAATTGCCCTCATTTATTCTCCGTCAGTAAATACCTGTATACTTTACACTTTCTCACAATAGTTTGTGACTTATTTCGAATTTTTCTAAATCACGAGAACCATTTCTCAGCACTATATTTAGTGCTAAGTTCAACACTTGCCCTACACAATCAACCGGATGAAATACCAAGTCTTTTTTAATTTCTTCTGGAATTTCATGGAGGTCTTTTTCATTTTGAATAGGTAAAATAATATTTTTTATCTTGTTACGGTGAGCTGCTATTACCTTTTCCTTCAATCCCCCTATGGGAAGAACACTTCCACTTAAAGTAAGCTCTCCAGTCATTGCAAGTTCCCGCTTTACCTCTTTTTCTGAAATAAGTGAGGCAATAGCTGTAAGCATGGTGATTCCAGCTGAAGGTCCATCTTTTGGGATCGCCCCTGCCGGGATGTGAAGGTGGATGTCAAAATTGTCACATGTATAGTCTGTATTTATTTCACTCCAATGTGATTTCACAAAACTTAAGGCAAGTTCAGCAGATTCTTTCATGACATCTCCAACCTGACCAGTAATCTTAAGCTCTCCCTTACCTGGAATCTTTATGCACTCTAAGTAAAGAACATCCCCTCCAATGGGTGTCCAGGCCAGGCCAGTTGCCATTCCAGGAACCCACTTTCTTAAGCGTTGAGTCTCCAAATATTTGGCCGGTCCCAAATATTGATTAATTTTTTCCTCATCAATTATGAGAGGCTTAGTGGATCCTTTTACAATCTCATAGGCTCCTCCACGGCAAAGAGATGAAATTACACGCTTGAGCTCACGGACACCCGCTTCACGAGTATAGTTTTCAATGAGAGAATCAATAATTTCTTCTTGAATAATTACTTCTCTTTCATTTAAACCATTTTCCTCTAAAGTGTCAGGAATAATGAAATTTTTTGCAATAAAATGCTTTTCATTTAAAGTATAAGAGCTCAGCTCTATCACTTCCATACGGTCTTTGAGTGCTTCAGGGATAGTATCTGATCGATTGGCAGTGGCCACAAAAATGGTATGTGAAAGATCAAAAGGAACATCTAGGAAATGATCAACAAAAGTGTGATTTTGCTCTGGATCTAGTACTTCTAAAAGTGCACTGGCGGGATCTCCATGGACCCCAAAGCTAAGTTTATCAATTTCATCTAGAAGGATCAGAGGATTATTGGTACCAGCTCTTTTGATTGATTGAATAATTCTTCCAGGCATAGAACCTACATATGTTCTTCTATGCCCCCGAATCTCAGATTCATCTCTAATTCCGCCAAGACTGGCCCGTACGAACTTTCTGCCTAGTGCTTGGGCAATACTTTTGCCTAGGCTCGTTTTTCCTACTCCAGGCGGTCCCATAAGACAGATTATTGGTCCTTTCAGATTACCTTTAAGTTGTGACACGGCCAAGTGCTCAAGAATTCTTTTTTTAATTTTTTTGAGCCCATGATGATGTTTTTCGAGGACTTCTTCACTTTTTTCTAGGTCTATTTTCTCCTCAGAGGAAATATTCCAGGGCATATCACAAAGCCAATCTAAATAGTTGCGAATCACATGATAATCGGCGGAAGATGGTGGAAGTTCTTCAAGTCTGGTAAATTGCTCCTTTGCAATCTCAAATGTTTCCTTTGGCATCTTTGCATTTTGAATTTTTTTGAGTAAACCTTCGAAATCACCTCTGTCTGTCTCACCAAGCTCATCTTTTATGGCCTTCAGTTGCTCTCGTAGAAATGATTCTCTCTGCGCTTGAGTTAAACGTTGGCCGACCTTGTCTT
Organism: Bacteriovoracaceae bacterium; assembly: GCA_018649885.1. GTDB lineage: Bacteria > Bdellovibrionota > Bacteriovoracia > Bacteriovoracales > Bacteriovoracaceae > JABIHA01. The sequence continues at coordinate 2,638 of JABIHA010000049.1, read as the reverse complement.
TAATATCTTTTTCTAGAAGTAATACTTCCCTTTCTCGCCTCAGATGATCCAGGATTATTTCCATTTTTCTTTCTATATCTTCAATATTCAAGATTTCTTGCATCTTGGAAATATCCATCTTAAGGTAAGTTGCACTCAAATAAATGAGCTCATCTTGTTTTTCAATTTGCCCTAAAATCGTTTGTAATGAATCTCCGGATCCTGATAAAATATCTAATACTTCCAATGAAATATGCTTAACATTGTTAAACAAAGCTTGTGCTTTTGCACTTTCATTTGAGACGTCGGGGTAAGTGATCCCCTCGGCTTCGAAATATGAATCTACTGATGAGATATTAGTAATTTTAAAACGTGATAGTCCTGTTACCAATATTTGGTACCCCGTCTTATCAGAGCCAGTAATATTTCTAATTTGGCAAAGAGTTCCAATAGAGTAGACATTGTGAGTACCAATATCTTCTTGTTTGGTATCATTGGATTTTTGGGCAGAAACAATAATCTTACCACCTTGACCTTCTGATGCTTTCATTGCTGCAACACTTTTATCTCTTCCAACGGCAAGAAATAAAGATGTAGTAGGAAAAACAACCGTATTTTTCACGGGTAAAAGCGGTAACTTTATTTCTTTAATTTCCATAGATCTATTCCCTTACAGATGGATCTAAGTGCAAGTTTTGGAGAAAATAATAAGTTCCATGATTTTTACATCTTCTACACAATTGATCATTCTCAGATTGAATTTCAAAGAATTCGTGGCATACTTGGCACCGATTGTTTTTTAAATTTTCATTTTTCCTAGTACCTAAAAAATGTCTGTAAATACTGGCACGAACATCTGTTTTTTTCATAATTTCTCCAAAAAGCTCTCCCCCTAACACCCAAATAGGGGGGAGTTTTAAAACTAATGATTAATTTCAATTTTTCGATGTGACTGTTTACCCTTTTCTTTTTTTGACAGCTCAATGTGCAAAATCCCTTTCTTAAGTTCAGCTACAATAGCTTCAGGGTTAACCTTATCATAAAAAGGGATATCTCTTTTAAATGAGCCACAATACCTTTCAGAGTGAGTAAAACCATTATCTTTGTTTTTTATTTCAGATTTTTTCTCACCCCGGATTGTTAAGACGTTATTGTGGAAATCAAGATCAATATCCGCTTCTGTCATGCCAGGAAGTTCTGCTTCAATAAGATACTTATCATCTCTTTCTTGAATATCTACAGCAGGATAAAAGTTCATGTCATAAATTTGAGGAGTACTAAAGGCATTCCTCCCAAAAAAAGTGTCTAGTACATCATTCATTTCTCTTTGAAGACCTGAAAAGTCCCTCTCAAGAGCACGTCCCCAGCGGGGAAAAAGTTTTGATTTGAAAGGTAGTAATTCCATTCATATTCTCCTTTTATTTTTTATTAAACGATCTATGCTACAGCTGTTATTTGTAGGGAATTGTTAACAAGAAATCTTGCATATCGATCAAAGGCAATTATGATTCTTATCATGGGTATTGTACTCGCAAGAAAGTTTTTCAATTGTCTTAGTAAATTGATGACTCTCACGATTTCACGTGATCTCCTTCCTTTTGTTTTAAAGCTCTAAGTGTTTTACATATACGCGTAATTTCACGAGGGTAATACCATGAAAAATGCAAAGGAGCTTCATTATGAACATCGGGTGTGGTTAAGCTCATTAGCTGAATTTGAGGATGATATTGTTTTTTTGGCCAAGCACCATAATGGTAAATTCAATAAAGAAATTGGTGATCTTTTAAAAATATGTGTGAACTTGAAAAAATCTATTACTGATCATGAAAAAACCATCGCATTGGCCTTTAAGAGCTGTGGCATAAATATCTACGATGAGATATTTTACGACCATATTTATTTTCGTAAGAAGTTTGAATTGCTAAGATTGAAACTTGCTAATTTGAGAGTTTTAATCTTAAAAGATGATATTTACCAAAGTAAAATGTAATCTGAGATTTTTTATCATCCAAGATTGCCGCAATTAGTGACAAAGGAAAAAAACAACTTAATTATATGGTAGATTTTTTTCAATCATATCTGTAAGTCCTTCACCGTCGTATGGTTTTGTGAGAATGTCATCAAAACCTGCTTGCTTACACTCACGCCTATCATTGACTGTTGCTTTACCTGTTAAGGCTATAATCGGTAAATGGGCCTTGAGTAACTTAAACTCTTTTAATGCCTCAAATCCACTCATGACAGGCATTTCTAAATCCATTAAAACTAGATTTATTAAATTGTTTTCATAGACCTCTAATGCTTCTTTGCCATTTCCTGCCATACAAACATTATAACCTTCAAGCTCAAGCCATTCCCTACACAAGTCTCGTACTATTAGATTATCTTCCACTAACAAAATTGTCTCCTTCAATGAACAATTGCTGAGGTGAGTATCCTCTACTTTCTTTATCCCCACTTGAATCCCCCTTCAATAATGAAAATAACTTAATCACTTCCTAATAAATAATATTGACAACTGTTCGTGACCCCCATTTGATGGCTACCTCCTAAATCCGGAGGAAAACCATGGATTTGAATAGAAAAAGAGTAACTCAATCACAGAAATTCAACATCTTAACCGCTCACATTGAAAAAGGAACTCCCATTTCCGAGTTGG
>JABIHA010000147.1 GCA_018649885.1 Bacteriovoracaceae bacterium | reverse complement strand
CGGATTATCCACGAGCGTGGACTTGGCGCCGGCGATGGGGAAGCTGCCGGCTCCATGGTAGAGATGAGACGAACCACCGAAATAAAAAAATTTAACAAAGCTTGAGGGTGCTGTGTTAAATGAATGCTTTATAGATTCAAGGTAGACGTTTTTATCATGATCTCTCATTTGGTCTATATCTTGAAAATCAATCTTGAATGCTTTTTTACTTTCCACTTACTGCCCGCCTTAGATAGATGATTCGCTTCTTTCTTAAGCGAAACCAAAGGTAGTGGGGGGGAAGAAGCAGCCTATAGGTCTTGATAAATATGATGTATATGGCACTCACAGCGATAGACATAAAAGACTGATTTAGTATTGGGCCACACACTAGAATAATTAATCCCAGGACAAAAAATTCTGATATTCCAAGTCCCAGTATTTTTGGGCCCAATTTTAAGTATTGTGGGTAGCGTCTATTCATAAGACTAGCCTGTAATCTTTTTTAAAAGGGCCATTATTCCGCTTGCTCCGAAAATTAAAATTGCAGCAGCAACTGCGCCTCCTAACTTTTCGCGCCCTTCCTGCGAGCCCTTAACATACAAGTATCCGGCCCAAATGAGACCAATCACTACGACTCCAGAGCCAAGTCTTGTAAGAGATCCTTCAGCGCTTTTTGCCATGCTTTCAAGTGATCTTGCACCAAAGCAAATACTTGGAAGTAATATCAGTAGATATTTCATTCATTTCTCCTTAGTATTTATATTTATTTAAAAAATTGTGAATTCTCCATTACGATATCAGCAGAAAAATAGAGAAAGTTTTTGAGAGTCTTCTTTTTTGGTTTTAGGTATTTATGCCCCCAAGAAGTACTATCATAGTGTCCGCTTTTATATCCTCTTAGAATGTCTGGACACGTTGAATCCCCTGAAACATTTAAGGCCCCAAGCTGAATCTGAGAATTTGTTCCATAGGTTTTTAAAAAAAGTGGGCTATCTACCGAGTATGGAAAATCAATTTTTGATAAATCAAACTCTAGTGATAATACCTTTGTGCTATCATTGTAATCAACGATCGTTGCATATTTTTTTGAAAATTCATGTAAGTTGATTTCATCTTTTCCAATTGTAATGCCAATGAGCTTTATGTCCTCACTTTCAAGTCCTTTTGAAAAATCAGTCTCTCTTTTGTTTTCTTTTAATTGCACGTAGCTAAAGCTGCATTTGTACTGGGGGACGCTCCCGAATACTTTTTTGTCAAAGTGTCTTACTTTTCCAAGAAGGTTTATTTTAATTTTTGAGTTTGGAAGCACTTGAGAAACTCGGTGAGTCTGAGAAGGCAAACCAATAGTATCAAATGATTTAAATTTTGAACGCTTTGATGAATCTAAAAGCTCTCTTCCACTCATATACGCCACAACAATGATATCGCCTGCAGTGAGCTTTGATTCTCTAAATAAGAGTTGGTGCCTATTATTTAGAGCGTACCAGTGACTATGATCAAGCATTTTCTGGATTCTATCTTTTGTGATTCTTAGATCCGAGCTATTTTCAAGCTCATCAATCGAGAAAATTTCTCTATCTTTAAATTGAAAGCCTTTTTTTGAAATACTCTCAATTAATTTTTCAACAGATATTGATCCACTCCCTCCAATAGCAATGAATTTGTGATCCACATTGCCAGGAGCTATTTTTATTACTTCAACCGTTTTCTTTCGAATGCTTTCAAGTAAGGTGCTAAATTTAATATCTTCTTTTCCTAGGTCTTCAAAATACACGATGTTGAAATCATTCATCTTGAATATAAGATCATCTCCCACGAGAAAACTATCAACGAAAGTCTTTGGTGGAATACTTTCTATTATTTTCGTTTCTACTGCATCTGTACTCACATAGAATGGAAATTTAGAATTAGCGATCGGCTTTAATGGACTCTCAGTGAAAAAAGTATAGTCAATATCAGTGATTTTCTCAAATAGGTCCTGTCCACTTTCTGGACTTAGAGAAAATGATAAATCTAGTAGTATCTCAGAAGTGTTTTCAAATTCAATGTCATTTAAAAATAAGAAATCATTCATTCTACTTAGATTTAGAGAATTTTGTGATAAATCAGAAACTTTTAGGTATCCATAGATTCCTCCCACCCAAATTAAATCATTTGGATCAGAGCTCAAGACAAATTTTGATACTTTTCTTGTCACAATTTGTCTTATATGTGACTGAAAAGGTAGTTCTGATAAACTAATGCCGACCGAGTATTTTTTTACAAAATGATCCAAGCTTTTTGAGTATAAGTCGATTGATCCCTGAGAGATCATTTCTACTCGAATCTTCGGGATATTAGAAACAAGTGGATCAAGGCCTCGACTAATTTCTTCAAGATCTGTGATCATATCGCCATCAGAGTCTTGTTTTGGATCAAGGTGCTTTGAAACCCCACCTTTTTTGGAAAGACCCAAAGCACCACTATCAGCATTCTTTTTTTTAAAACTGCATGAAAAAATTAGGCAAAGCATTACCCCGTAAGAAATTAACTTACCCATAATAAACCCCGTATTTTGTGCTAAATTTAAATTCTTATTTTATAAGCAAAAAAGTGCTCTTTCCATCGGCGTTTTACCGTCTGGAATGACCTCGATGCACTTTTTTCCATTTGACTGAATCCCTGAGCCGACTCCGAAGCCCGTAAGGTTGAGATTTAGCCCTGAAACTTGGTATTTACCCTCGTAGACTAAAAAGCCTTGAGGATCACCAATTTCGTACTCGCCCATATCTTTTTTTAGAATCAATTGGTGACCTGTGAAAGCGATTGATAAATTGTCTGTGAGAACTTTCATATTACCCTCAACGCTCATGAAGCTATCATAGTAAGAATCTGCACTCTCACCATTAATACTCTTCTTCCCACCGCCTGATCCGTCACCTGCGGCTACGCCGTTATCTTCACTTCCGCAACTTACAAGCGCTAGAGTCATAATTATTAATAGTATTTTTTTCATCTCTTTCCCCCTTAATGAACCCCCAAAAAAAGACCCTTATACGTCCCCAGTTCCTTTTGTCTTCACTCCACCGCCTCTAATTTCTTTTGGTCCTTCAAGGTCATCATTTCCATTTCCTCTTTTTTTTATTGAGCTGTCTCTATCACCCTTTTTGGTCATTGATCCATCTCTGTCGCCTTTTGCAAAAGCGCCTACTGCCATCATTAAACTTAAAACTACAATTAAAACTTTCATCTCTTTTCTCCTGTTGGTTGTTGTTATTTATAAAGTTATTAAAATTTATACATCCCCTGTGCTTTTAGGCCCGGGCCCACCACCAGTTGATCAAATGTATCTTCGAGCTTTAATCCGCCACCGCTACCGTCATCACCTTTTCTAGACTTAGCGGCTGTCAGTTCACTGGACCAATTGGTACACACTTTTCCGCCGCCTGAGTCATTTCCACGCTCAGGAAGAGGTCCACTGGCCAAAGTGAAAGATAAAGTGAAAACGCCCATCGCGCATCGCACTATCTTCGTGTATTTCTTCATTACTACCTTCTTTTTTATGACCTTCAGCTTTTAATACTTATGACTCACTACCCATTAGTTTTGTTTTCAAGGTCGCTATTAAATTAATTTCAGCCATAAAACCGGCCCTAAACAACTAAATCAATAGCTATTTCACAAGTGAAACAAGGTAATTACCCACGACTACTTGACGAGCCAGTTATCAACACTTATGTTACCCACCAAGAATAATAATTCATCATGGGTAGGAGTTTTTAGTGGAAATGCCTTCTAGTACATGTGTTATTGCCAAAAAACTGATTGATGGTTTTAAGGCAAAACACCCACACATTAAGAGTTCATCTCGAATCGCTCAGCTGATTGGGATTAAGCAATCATCCATTAATAGGATTGAGAACTTAAACACTAATCCAAGCTATGAGCTTTTAACTGACATTGTAATTGGTACTGGTAATCAGCACCGATTAATAGAAGTATTGGGAGAGGTTAATCCTAAACTTCAAGGTAGCTTTCAGGAAAATTTGAAGCATTTAAAAAATTATAAACCTCTTTCACCTGAAGTGGATGAACTGTTAACCAAAGAAGAGTTTTGTTTCACATTACTTCTTGCTTACACACAAAAGGGTACATCTCGTGAGGAAGTTGTCCGCGAGCTAGGTGCTCAGGGTGATAGAAATCTCAATAGACTTATTCAGCAAGGCATTCTTGCAGAAGATGATGCCGGCTATATTAAACCATGGACCCAGCCAAGAACATATTCTCAAGCGACAATAAAGAAAATGTTTCAAGTATGTTTAGACAAAGGCTATAGGGAAGAGCTATTTGGTCTTGGAGAAAACTGGTGTAGTTTTCAAACAGAAGTAGGTGATAGGGAAGAGGCCATGAAGTTTGTTAGAGAAACTCTTCAGGATGCCTTTAACAAAATAAAAGATGAATTTGGGTCTGGAAAATTTAAAACTAAAGATCCTTCAGATCAATCTACTTTTTTCATCGGCATGGTAGCTGATACTATTGATACAAAACCCACCAAGGAAGTGGAGGTTCAGCAGTGAAATTTTTAATACTAACTCTTATATTTGCATCCAATATTTCTTTTGCAACTAGCAAACTTAGCTGGGTGGCAACTAAAGGCCATCAGTTCTATACGGATAGAGACATTAAAGAAACGATCAAGAATAACTACAGTGATAAGTTTCCATCAAAAGTCATCTTAAATAATGGATCTGTAATCCAAAGTGAAGACATTAATGCATTTAGGTTTACTGGTAAGACAATGATGCGATCTGGTGATTCGACTGGCACTGGTGGTGGTGGCTAAAAAATGCCTAAATTGTACAAATTCTTAATTTTACTTCTTTTCATATAAAAACATTTCTATTAAAGAAATCCGTAAGTAACAAAGTTACTTACGGATTTAATATTGGCAATTTTTCATTGGCAAGCCCATTTCTTTTTTGAATTTTCTTTGGCAAAGAAACCACCCATATTGATCTTTTCAAACAGGGGAGTTACCTAGTTTTAGAGTGTGGATACACTTGTTGTATTAAAAATATCTTAATAAGACGAGGGGATCAGTGACAAAATTACTTTTGAATGCTGTTTTAGTAGCACTGATGTGTGTTGCTACTTTACATGCTGCCGATTCAGATTTTTCTGGTAGCCTTGATTGTTCTTTTCTAAAAAATCAAAAAGAGGAAATTTCTCTAATCGCTTCAAGGGGTGATGATTATGAAGAAGAGTCTACCGAATATTATAATGGCGATAAAGACGACGTTCACGCTGAAGTGCTTTTTCTTCCTTTTCAATATGGAATAGTTTTGTCTCTAAACCACAAGAGGGTTGAAAAAACCTCTGAGGGAGTAAATAAAGCAACCGTCATCTTAAATGTTAAAAAGGACATCTACACTTTATCTTGTACAAATATGGAAAGTTATAATTAAAAGATCATTTTAACTACTCGTTTGGATAATTTTGTTGTTCCTGATACTTCCAGTGTTTCCAGAAAAAGCCTAATGAAAGTAAGTTTGATGGTCTTTTTAAAAAAATCACCTAAAGTTCAGGTATCATCACCAGATTCCACATCGTAACCGATTGATTTTACATGCATTACAGCAGATAAGGTAACAGATCTTTACTTTACAGCGGATGCTGTATATACTACCAGGGCTACAGCGGATGAGGTATATCCCACCTCATTTACGGTTTAAAGAGAAGCTGGTTAAATTATAAGGGAATATGGGATGGACAAGGAAGAACTAAAAAATCTCATTCAGGATAAGCAGGAAGACTTTCTAAAAAAATTGAAATACGCAGGCTTAAACGATCTTGAATACTGGGAGAAAAGACCAGAGAATTTATCTAAAGAGATGCTTGAAAGGTATCTTAACTCTTTGCAAGTTGGAAGAAGTGTCCCTCTGAAAATGTCTCCCAGAGAAAGTGACGAGGGCAAATATTCAGAAACAGGTTTTAAGTGGGTATTTAGTATCGAAGATGAATTTGAAGTAATGGGTCATAGTATAAAAATATATTTGAAGGGATTTTTCTTTGAAATTGATGATCCAAGAGGTGTAGAGATCCAATCCTTTAAAAAATCTACTCCGAAGCTCACTGTAGTAAAATAAGTTATCTTAGTTTTTAAATTGTATTAAGTGTAAGTTGAAGGTGCTGGACATGGATTGTAATCATAAAAATTTCTCAAAAGAAGATGCTGAGCTGGATTTCCTTGGTATGAAATTTAATCATAATACTTTAGTTTGCAATGATTGTGGAGCCTACCTTAGAGGAAAAGACTTTGAGAGTGCCTATATGGAATGGCTTAATGAGAGATATCATCAAAAGCGTGACAAGTTTCAAGTACAATGTCATTTATCTAAAAACCTGACTATGTGTCTTGATAAATTTATTGAAGATTATCCCGGTGTCACGCAAGCAGCCCTTATGAGAGCGTTAGTCACCGTTTATATAAATCATATTGATATAAATACTGATCTTGTATCTCGATTTAATAGTTTAATGAATAAAGACATTCTTAGTTCGTTTAATTCAGATGATGATAGGAAGAAGGTTAATATTCAGTTTAAACCAAAGATGATGGTTCAATTGATTTCGATCTCAGAATTGGTTCTTCAGAGACCAAGCCAGATTTGTGAGACAAGCATAATAAAAATGATGGCCTGCTTTACATCTCAAGATGAAAACTTGAAAACATTTTGGAATCAAGAAATCCAAGGCTATATTGATACTATCCTGAAAGCTGCCTGATCTTCGTTTCGGAATTGATCCAATCTATAACTAAGTCTACTAAATAGAATACTAAGGCGGCTTTGGAGTGGTAGGCAATTTCAGCTCATACAAAATAAGTTTTTATTCTTTAAATGGCCTTGAAGAGACTCTATTGAGCATCGTCATGAATTTGCTCTAAAGCACTAAAAAATAAATTTAAAGAGACATTTTCATGTGCCATCATTCGGTGAAGGGTTTGCCTATTAGTACCGATTGCAGCTGCGAACTCTTCTTGAGTTAAGTATTTAGGGGAGTGCTTAATATAAGCACTAATGAGATCAGTCATAGAGTGAAACTCACCATCATTCATGAAATTTTTCAAGGCCTCCAAAATATATTTTGGATCTGCAAACCTAGATTGTTTTACTTTTTTATTCAAATTTTTTCGAAGTGCCATGATTGCCTCCATCATTAAATTTTATTTCACCAGTATATACATTATATTCTTCAAGAATTTTTTCACACTGCTTAATGGCCTTTGCTTGCTCTTTTCCTTTACCACTGCCTAATATTAAAAGTGTCTTTTGTTCATCTTTAATAACCACTGAGAAATATACTCTTAATCCATTTTTCCACTTTCTTTCATACAGACCATTTTCTAATTTTTTGGCATTGGTGATAAGTCCGTCATTTTCTATCTTAGACTCGGCGGCCTCAACGTAGTCTTTCAGCGATCCATCAATCGCTTCTTTCCACTTTGTGTACTCATCAGTCGTCTCAAATTCCTTTGGAACTTCTGCGGTAAACGTATCCTTACTTGCCATAAAGCCTGATTCCCTTCAAATTTATTGTAACATATATATTACAAATGTCACGAAATATTTCACGGAAGATCAGGTGCTTAAGAAAAGGTGAATTAAATAACCGTTATTGTAAGTCAATAATTTCAATGCCTTATAACAATTATTATGGGGCATCAGAAATAAGTCCCCGATATGACTCAGTAAAATGATAATTGTATTCCCTCTCTCTGGCCCCGTTGACTCAACAAGCTTTTTAGCTGACTAAGTTATGTATTTGAAGGCCTTGGTTTTATTGAAGTTCTTTTAGCTTGAAATATTTTTTCCGCTTTAAAAATGTCACCCAAGCTTATTGTTGATGCTACATTTTCCAATACTGTTGACTCATAAAAAAAGGTTACTTAAATGGCAGGTTGGTGTTTTTGATAACTTGTAAGGGGTCTGGTTGAGGTACTTAGACCCCTCATTTTAGCACCAAATTCTTCTGAAATTTCTCTTAAAAGGCATTCCTCATCAGTGTTATCTGACTTCTCCCGCCTTCCCTTTACAGTAGGCCACTCCCCGTCGTTTTTAGGGTTTATGAAATGAGCTTCATCTTGAAGCTCAAAGTTTAAAATTAATTTTGAATAGAAGATTCTCAAAAGATCCAGGCTATATTGAAAAAAAAACGAATATTGATACTTTTTTATATTTATTGGAGTTTGAATGCATGCTGACTTGATTTTTGTTTTACTCCGTCCACCAACTCACGTTTTTCCCGTCTCCCTTCCTATCGGCGAACACCTCACCTGCTCACCAACACACTTCTTTGGTTGTTCAAAAAATCATTCACACTTCATTTCTTTTATTTTTTTTAGTATCTCTTCATTATGACAGACCATTAGCCCTTCCTTATTAAAGTAATGTGACTCATCCGAGTTAAAGCTAAGTTTCTCACCATCAAAACTTGTAATGCTGGCATTTGCTTCTTTAAATATAATATCAATCGCTGCTAAATCCCAAATGGCACATCCGCCTTTCTCTTTTTTAGGATATTTAAAATAAGTTGAATTTTTAGTCGTTAGAACATTTAAGGAGTTGATTACAGCGCCTCCTGTATATTCAATTTCAAAGCTGTCTTCAAGGGTTTTGATATTTATAGCATCCTTTTGGCTTTGATCGGCAAACAGTCTTATTTTTTTGTTTGAGCCTATCCCCGCTTCCACTTTATGAATCTTATCATTTATATAACAGCCCCTATCTTTTATTGCATGAACAAGAGTATTACCTACTGGATCATAGATAACTCCGACAGTGGCCTCTCCCTCTCTACCCACCAGGGCAATTGACACAGAGAACCCTGGAGCATCTCTGCTAAAAAAGTAGGTGCCATCAAGTGGGTCAATTGCAAAAAAGAAATCTTTAACTAGTCTTGATCCATCATCATTTTTTTCTTCTGATAAAACGCCTAGGTCATATGTATTAATTGTCTGAACTAGATTTTCTAGAATACATTTTTGAGATTTTATATCTACTTCGGTCACAACTGAGCTTGAAAGTGTTGATCCCTCTTTTTTTGAGATCTCAAAATCACTTTTATAATAGCTCATAATGATTTTTCCAGCTTCTATGCAAGCACTTTTCATGGAGCTTAATAGATCATCTTCAATCTTTGAGATCACTTGATTTTTTAATTTTTCACTATAGTTATTTATCTTCCAGTGATCTGGGCTCCAGCCTTTTAAAAAGCGGTGAAAATCGGCCCAAGCATAGGGGTATAACTCTCTCCACTCAGATTCAAGCTCAGCGTGCTGGCATTCATCAAGATCTGAAAAACACCTTAGCTCATTAAAGTAATAATCTAAAATCTCACTCTCATTTTTCTTGCACTCAACCTCATCCATGCAACTTCCAATAAAATAAGCTACATCTCTCACTCCTGTGCCATTACCAACGTATTGAAAATCAACAGCGGCCACACTTTCTAAATCATCTGAAAAACAAAAATTTGCAAGCTTTGCGTCCCCGTGAACAAGGGTTTGGTATTTTGCACTACTTAATTTTGAATCAATCAGTGGTGCAAACTCTTTTAATTTTTTATCTTGAAGCTTAACTAGCTCGTCAGGCCTTGTTTCAAGGTGCCAATATGTTCCAGTCTCCCAAAGATCAGCTTGTGTGATATTCATAAACTTTGCATGAAAGCTAGCAAGCCATGATAAAACGAGCTTTATCTCTTTAAACTCTGGAGCTTCCAGACGTTTGCTGTATCCTGAGGCATCAAGATCTTCTAGAAGGATAAAAAACTCACCACCGCTTTGAAAGGTTTTAAGCTTTTTTGCAGTTTTTGAATGGTTATCTAAAAAATTAGTGTGATTATAGTTTTCATACCAGTTTGTTTCCACAAGATATGAGTTAATCTTTCTTTTTCTAGAGATATCTCCAGAAAATCCTTTTGGGTGATTTTGATTGTCTGGTATTTTTATGTGCTTTAGGATGACACTATTATACTCACCTCCACTTAGATAAATTCTTAATAGATCACCATAATCATTCCATAGCTTTTGAATAAGCTCAGTGCTCTCAATTCTTTTTGAGTTTGTGGCAGCTAGAATTTGATCCTTGATTTTTGAGTCCATGGGGAAGGCCTTGTGTGGTGAAAAAATTACAAATGCTAGTGATCTTTAAAGAAATCGAACGATTCCCCGTTTTCGAAATCTTCACGTGCGATCTCACGCATTTTATTTTCAAGCATGAGAGAGTACAAAGGGGCTGATTCATCTTCTCCGATGGATTCTTTAGCGCGTTTTTCAATATCTCTCATGAAGCCTTTATTTTTTATGAGAAGATCATCATACATTTCGTTAAAAGAGTCTTCCATTCGTTTTGCTTCAATGACTTCTTGTTTCTTTTTAAGCTCTACTTCTTTTGTCATTTTTTTAAGAGCAATTTCTTTTTTCTCACTTTCCATTCTTTTATGGATAAATGATCTATAGCCATCAGGGATTTCTGGAAATCCATCAATCATAGAAGTTAGAATTGATCTTGCTAGGGCCTTAAAGGTTGTTTTAAGGACGTAGCCTTTTTTTAGTATTTGATAGAGAGTAACATCAATACAAAATTCTGCGGGGTTAAGATTTTCTTTAGAAAAGATAAATTCATCTTTACCAGTTTCTCTTTTGAATTTTCCAGAGAACTCTTGTCTCCAGTTTTCTATATCAAGTTCGGCAACATCTAGGCCTCTTAGTTTATCTTCTCCGAAATAGCTCACAAGGGATGCATAAAATGGATCAACAAAATTATCAATTTCTGCTCTATCTGATTTAAATTCAACAAATACGTTCCATTCATCTTTTCCGCGTATTTTTTTTATTGAAAAATCAATGAGGCCTATTTTATCTTTAACTTTTTGCATGAACTTTTTTATAAGCTCACCTTTTTTCTTACTCTCAGAAAGGCCTAGAACATTTGCAAGCTCAGTTAGCTCAAATGCGTACTCATCGCCAAACTTCTTTCTTTTTGATTGAAGGTAGATGATTACCCTTCTTTCAGAGCCTGAGCTAAGGGCGAGGTAGTCTTTTTGGTTAATGACTGAGAAATATTCATTGTGAAGGTTTTTTATAATGGGCTCGTCAAACTCCACATAGCTTGTGGCCATGATATCTGATTCATCTTCATCCATCATTTGAGCGGCGCGTACCCTACCCGACTTTAGTATGATTCTTGTTTCTTCATCATTTAAGACTGCTTTATTTTCTGATTTATTGTAGATGAAGTTTTTGATATTTAGCTTTTGGGACTTTATCTTCTCAATAGATTTTTTTACTTTGTTTCTTGAGTTCTCAGATAGCTTTAGTCTTCTGCATACTTCAGTCACTGTATAGTAGACCCTGAAACCCTTACTTTTAGTTTGGTTTGATTTATAGTCTCTTTGCTCCCAGGCCATTGTAAGAAGAACTGTCAGCACATCGTTATCAAGGCCACCAAGTGGGCCTTCTTCACTTTTTGTTTCAATTTCTACTCTATAGAGGCTTCCATCAGGGCCCACGGATTTAACCACAGACTTTTGAGCGCCATCAGTTTCATCTGATCCTCTTTTATAAGATCTAAAAGGAAGGGCAAGGCCTAGGTTAATTTCAACTTTGAATTTATTATCTTGGGATGGAACTATAGGTAGAACTTCTGGAGATACACTACTTTCTTCTACCTGAGTTAAATCTAGCGGGACTTGATCCACGAGGCTCTCCAAAAAATTTATTTACACCTAGATTGTCTCAGTAGATTGCGTGGCCGTCCATAAATTTCCTCAAATAGTACCGGCCCAAGTTTTTCCCTCAAATAGTACCGGTCTAATCGCGATGCATCTAAAAAATTCCCGCTAATAGTACCGCCCCTACTAGCGCCCAAATTAAAAAAACCGCTAAGAGTACCGCATGTTTTTCAAATTCCCCTGAATGGTACCGGGCCGAAAGCTTATTCCCTCAAATGGTACCGGTATAAAACTGAAACGAGTAGTTTCAAGACGGAATTAGCGCTAACACCGGTACTATTTGAGGGAAAACTCCCTTACCCCGGTACCATTTGCGGAAATATTAAGCAGCACCGGTACCGATAGCGGGTATTTCTCCTACGCACTGGTACTATTCGAGGGAAAACTTCCAACACCGGTACTGATAGCGGGAATTTGAACTACCCCCCTGGTACTATTTGAGGGAATTTCACTTCCTCTTTCAGGGTTTGTCACATTAGAAAAAACAATTTAGCATTTAATTATAAGCACTTGACGCGAGTGCGATGAGAGATTTAACACACACACCTAGAACCTTTGAGGGCGGTACCATTTGAGGGAAGCCCCGGTACTATTTGGGGAAAATTGCCTTTTTCGAGTGGTACTATTCAAGGGAATTTGATTTGCCCGGTACTATTTGGGGAACTCACCGGTACCATTTGCGGAAATGAGCGGTACTATTTGAGGAAACACCCGGTACTATTTGAGGGAATTTTAAGCTTAAGTTGTTAATAAGCTGCTTATTCCCTCAAATAGTACCGGGCGTATGTATTGTATGTAAGTATATTATTTATATATATACACCCGGTACTATTTGGGGGAATTTCAAAGTTTCTCTTTCATAATGATAAATTGATTCATTCGTTAGTCTCTCAACAGAAGTGTTGTTCACACTTCACAGAACACTCCTTAATTGAATTTTAAAAGCTTAAGTAGATATCTGTATTGATTTACTCTAAATAGGATTTAGAGAAGAATTTGAAGGCCAGTAAAGGTTTCGATTCGTAAGAAGACTTTTTGTGACAGTACGCGACGAAGCGGTAGTGCTTTACGAGATTATAAATTTACAGGTTTGTTATTATTTATAATTCATCCATCTAAGATTTTTAAAGTCTAGTACCCAGTTCTGCTTTGAGATGAGATCTGCACCAATAACTATAGGCACATCCACTTTAAATGTTTTTTTTGTAAAATTTTTAACTCTACCAGCGAGAAATTGGAAATTATTAAAACTAACATTGCCTATTTTTATTTTTTTTAATGTTACGAATACATTGCTTTCATAGTCAGTAGCACCTGTTGCATCAGTGGTCTTGGTTGGAGAAACCCAGGTTCTACCGGTAGCAAATAGGGCCTTGTTTTTTCTATAAAACTCCTCGTCAATCATAGATTTTGAAAATCCAGTATCAAAGAAAGCTAATTTAACTTTTTTATCACCGACTGTAATAGGAATGGCAATTTGTCCGTTGCGTGCAGGAAAAATATGCAACTTAGAACTTTTTGGAATCCTTTGATTGTGAATTTTTAATTGTCCCTTACTAAAATCTAAGGCGAGTGTTTTATCCAAAAAATAATGGTTACCTAAGGTAATCAATGAAAGAACCTTGTTGGGTTTGACTAAGAATTGGGCCTTTTTAAATTTCAAATCATCAACTTTCACATAAGGGATTTCAATGCTATCTAACTCTATAGTTTTTTGAAATACACTTTTAATTTTCACTTTTTTCGGTAGTACTTTAAATAATTTTTCATGTTCTTTTTGAGAGATCTTTTTTTTTATATTTCCAACAATTTCTTCAGGAAATATTGAGAAACTCGAGCCAAGGTCTAGGTGACAATAAAATAGTGCATTAAACATTTCACAACCAGTCAAAATGATTCTGCCCCCTTTTTCCGTTGCAATTATGCCTAATTCATTTTTTCTCTTTGGAGCTTTAGAAGGGTCAATTGTAATTGCGGATTGAATATTACTTATAAATATAAGGTTTATAAGTAATATCCAACAAAACGGTCTATTTAGATTTCTCATTAATTTAATCGAACATTTTCTCACAAAGCTCTTCAAAGCCCTCTTCTGTGACAAGATCGGTAAGGTCCATCTCCCCTACTCTTCCCTTCATTCGTTTTAAAAAGCTGTGCATGATAATTCTATTCATTGTTGAAGCTGTGAGTCTATTTTTATGAATTCTTCCCATGCCTGCTTTGATTTTCGCTTTTGAAATACGCATCTCAAGCTCTTTTAAAAATTCGAAGTCTTCATCAATAAATTGGGCCTTTTTGTTTGTGTAGTTATCAAAGCGTCTTTCACGCTCCCCGACTTTTTCGGCCTGGTATCTATTTTCAGGGTATGTCTTTTTTACTGGAGCTTTTGCTTTCTCTACAGCTCTCTCAATCACTCCATCTGCTTGCATGATGTGCTCTGGCGCTTTTGCACTCTCTTCTACCCTACTTTCTTTCGTACTCGGAGTTTCTTCTTCTTCATCGTCTCCAAATAAGTTGGCTGCACTGGCTGATGGCGCTGCAAAGAGTGCTTTTTTCTTTTTTGCTTTCGTAGTTTGCATTTATCTTGCTCCCAGTGTGATTTCAGTTCTTTTTCCACTAATCATTGATCCTTGGTGGGTATTGATTTTTTCTAAGATCTCATCTGTTAAATCGATATATGAGTTAATGGACTCAACCTTTGCGCCTTTTATATCAAAAACAGTCTTTCTCTCACGAGGCAGTACTGTCATTTTGTTATAGACAGGGATCATTGCTTCCAAAATCTCTGTTCCCGCTTCTTTAAATAGAACACGTGCTTCTTCAATCATTTTATTATTTGTTCTATTTCTTCTGTCATTTTGACTGACAAAGGCCCCTAGAATTTCAAGTTTCTCGTTGTAGTCTTCTTTGATTTCAAGAACTGTCTTAACAGTGTCTACCACTGCATTTTTACTAAAATCATCTACCTTAAATGGAATCAGTACATAGTCACTAGCAATCAGTGCTGCTGAAACGCTAAGACCTAGGCTTGGAGGTAGATCAAAGAGTATGTAGTCTAGTTTTTCAGAGAGTCCTGATTTTTCAATTAGCTTTTTAAAAGAGAAATATCCCTTGGGTCCAAAGTTAGAGAGGATCATATCAAGATTGTAGCTCTCCCCCATTTTGTTGAATTTCTCACTGGGGATGATGAAAAGATTTTCACGATCTGTATTATAGATGACCTTATTAAGCGGTCTTCCTTCGATAAAAACAGATCCAAGTCCTGGCGTATGCTCCTTAGCATTCCAGATCTCTCCCATTAAATGAAGAGTTGCGTTTCCTTGTGAGACATCAGCATCGATTATAAGAGTCTTATAACCCATGTCGGCCAAGCGGGATGCGATGTGGACTGTAGTAGTTGTCTTTCCTACTCCACCTTTTTTATTAAGAAGTGAAATTATTTTTGCCATTTTTTACTACTCCTAAAGAAGTTATCAATTTGATTTTATTACAAGTTGGAAAATTGGCAAGTTGAAAAGTTGAAAAGTTGGCAATTTGAATACTTGGCAACTTGAAAAGTTGTTAATTTGGAAACTTGGCAAGTTGAAAAGTTGTTAATTTGAAAACTTGGCAAGTTGAATAGTTGTTAACTTGAAAACTTGGCAAGTTGAATAGTTGTTAACTTGAGAACTTGGCAAGTTGTTAAGTTGCCAAGTTGGCAACTCTAAAAGCTCTTACTGCCTTGCCTTTTGGCGTTTCGGTTAAGAAATTCTAGTTTTTATTTTTTTAAAGAGGGTAGGGGAGGAAGACATATCAAAAATCTCAACAAATCGTCAGAAGCTCAAATTTAAACTCTAAAACAATAAATTTTTTTGAATGTAATCGCATAGACCCAATCAATCTGGGCCAATTCGTATAACTCGCAGTGACTAGTGCGGGTTAAATAAGTAGTTTTTTCGATAAATCACAGTTTGCCCGGAGCAAGGAAAGGAAGAGGAGGCCGGTAGACGGAGGCCTTTATTTCTATATTTTTAGAAGTTTTGTTACCTTCAAAAGTAATTTCGTGGAAATACCGAAATAACTACTCAGCTAATATGCGAAATGGAGCTCTTGTGATGAGAATATTAATTCTATCAATATGCCTTTTTACTTCAATTTTAGGCCACTCATATGAAGAGCAGATAAATACTGCACCAATTATTGTGCCAAAAGATGATTACGCGGGGAAAGGCATTAGTGTTCAAGAAACTTGTAGTGCAAAAAATATAATTTTTAAATTAGATGAGGGGATAAATTCTTGGGAAGATAAATATGACTCTTTAATAATTAGTATTAAAAGCTCAAATGCCATGCTTCTTCCTGTATCAAATATTGTAACTACCACCTACGATATGATCACAGAGATGTGGGGAGATCAGTCTCCTATGTACTGGGGAGATGACCTTGAGGACTCAAATGCTAGAGGTAAAAACTTGAATTTGACTCTAATGCCCGTTTTTGGAAAAGTAGGTAAGACCACGATCACCATTGAAGTTGATGATGGTTGGTGGCATGGAGTAACTTCCTATTCATTTGATTTAACAGTTACTCCAATGACATTTCCTCCAGGTTTACCTGAATGTTCAGAAATGAGATAATAGGGGATAGTTAATTCTTAGCAGTTGTTTTTTTGCGACAAGTTAAAAATTTACCCCTTAAAAGGTTTAACCTTTTCTCCTCTAAACGTTTAACCTTTTATCCCTTCTGTTAGTGCTACATAATGAGAGTTATTAAGCATAAGGATTTTCTTGTCAAATTAACGGGTGATTTAGCGCCGTTTTAAGCGTTTTCGAGGGGAGAAATAGAGGTCCCAATTTTTCAAAAACCAAATAAAGCTTCTTTTTTTTAAATCGCCGTGGAAATAGTGGCCTAGCTTAATTTACTTTCCCTCGGTGCTTACCCGTGCCGGATACCCATTTCATTTTCGAGATCCAAAAAAGACAGTTTTGTGGCAGACCCTTAACTCTGGGCTTGATTCCTTTATTGAGAGATCGGAAACTAGGGGACAATTTCTCCCCGGAGTTGTCAAAAGTGAAGTGAATGCTTTTCTTGAATGCGGTATTTTAGAAAATGGATTTTCAAAGCTTGGATGTACAACTTGTGGGCATGTCAGGGCACTTGCTTTTAGCTGTAAAAGACGTGGAATATGTCCCAGTTGTGGTGGTAGGAGAATGAATCAAACCGCGGCGAACTTAGTTGATCAAACAATTCCAGATATTCCAATCCGCCAGTGGGTTATTAGTTTTCCCCATAAGATTAGATTTTGGATCGCTAACACTCCCGCTGATACAAGTAGAGTTCTCAAAATCATCACTAGAGTCATTAATCGATTTTACCAAGAAAAGTATAAAACTAGAGGGCGGAAAAATGGCACTAAGGTGGGGTCAATTTGTTTTATTCAGCGCTTTGGGGGAAGTGTAAATTTAAACCCCCATTTTCACATAATCTACGCTGATGGGGTATGGCAGGAGGAAAATACGCAGCTTAAGTTTACTTCTAGAAAAAAAGTCACAAATCAAGATATTGAAAACGTGTGTATAAGAATTTTTCAAAGAGTTGAGAGAGCTTACGAAAAAGCAATGAGGGATATGGAGCACTCTTTTGGAAGAGAATATCTTGGTGAGTCCATTGGTGGAAAAAATGCAAAAAAGATTGGAAAACTATTTAATCCTCCCTGGGCACCACCAGCGGGAAACCTGGTGTCATATGTTAATGGATACTCTCTTCATGCAGGAGTGAGAATAGGGAAAAACAAGAAAGAGGATTTAGAGCAACTTCTTAGATATGTAGCAAGACCCGCGGTCTCAAATAAACGGCTAAAACTCACTGAGCATGGAAAAATCCAGCTTGAGCTAAAAAATAAGTTCTTTGATGGCACGACTCACCTTGAATTCACACAAGACGAATTTATTAAGAGGCTAATTTCACTAATACCCCCAGCACGGTCAAACTTAGTGAGATATTTTGGCGTATTCGCGCCAAGGTTTAAGCGAAGAAATGAAGTAGTGAGGACTCCAATACCACCTAAAGCAAGCGAATCAAATAAAGCAGAAAAAGAAAATGGCAATGGAAAGCGAAGCTATTGGATTCCCTACGTCGAGCTTATGAAAAGAAGCTTCAAGGTAGATGTATCAGAGTGCCTCAAATGTGGTGGAGAAATTGAGCTGCTTTCAATGGTTTTGGATCCGGTAGAAATTAAGGCAGTTCTGAAATCCTTGGGCCTTAGTGGAAAAGAAGAGGCGGCATTTTTTCATGAAGATCGAGGACCACCAACCGAAGAAATTGCTGGAAATTTTGATTATGATTTTGATCAAAGCTGTTGGTAGGGTAGAGGTGTGCCCAATTTTTGAAGTAAGCCCCTAATTTTCACTAGCTTGGAGTAATTCCATGGTTTTTAAAGGGCCTTTAGGCCAAAAAAGAGGGCCTTTTTGAGGCCGTCGATAATTTCAGGGGGCATTTTAGTAAAGAGAGTGGGGGAGTTGTAGTGCTAGTTTTACTTTCACCCCGAAAGCTCCCATAATTTTGCACCAAAAGGCAAAAAGAAGGCTGGCCTGGGGTTATAAGAGCTATCTTCAAAATGGTGGAGGCGTCTTTATTGTTTCAGGGGGAAAT
>JABIHA010000107.1 GCA_018649885.1 Bacteriovoracaceae bacterium | reverse complement strand
TGTATTCTGTATTCTGTATTCTGTATTCTGTATTCTGTATTCTGTATTCTGTATTCTGTATTCTGTATTCTGTATTCTGTATTCTGTGTTCTGTATTCTGTGTACAGTTGTACAAACACACAACAACACAAGTTGCGCCCGGGCCGGATGGAGTTGGGAGTGGTGTTGGGTTTTCTTTCGGCCCTTGTTCACGGCGTAGGTTTGGGGTTTTGGAATGGTCTGGTGTGAATTGTGGGGGCGTCTTTTTTTTAGTTGTGGTGGTAGTTGGCTGGTAAGGAATAAATTTTGATTTAAAAAGGGAATTTATAGTTTCTAGAAAGAGGAAGCGTGGGCTCCCCAAAGGGCCCCTTGAGCGCCTGAACTCCTATATCTATTTATTAAAAGAAGAACAAATTTTAGAGAAAGATTTTGCGATGCAAAGTGTGCGCTCGTGTGTGATTGGCATTGGGTGATTAGTATTTAGTATGTTGGGTTTTGCCCGGGCCGATGGGAATGGGGAGGGGTGTTGGGTTTTCTTTCGGCCCTTGTTCACGGCGTAGGTTTGGGGTTTTGGAATGGTCTGGTGTGAATTGTGGGGGTGTCTTTTTTTTAGTTTGTGGTGGTAGTTGGCCGGTAAGGAATGAATGTTGGGTTGTTGAGGGATTTTATAGTTTTTAGAAAGAGGAAGCGTGGGCCCTTAAAAGGGCCCCTTGAGCGCCTGAACTCGAATATCTATTTATTAAAAGAAGAACAAATTTGAACGAAGCATTTTGCAATGCAAAGTGGGCGCTCTTGTATGATTTTTTTTTAAGGAATGTAAGAAGATTTTTTTGGGAATAAAAAAACATGGTTTAGGTGTGAGGGAGAAGGGTTAGTCATGAGACTTATTTTTGGGTTTTGGTTTGGTTAAAACTTTTTTTTTGGAAAATGAGTTTGGAATTTTGGAGGAAGTGTTTAGGTTTGAAATTATGGGGTTTACATTTTGAGGGGATTTTTTTTGAGTGGGGAAATGTGGTAGAAAGTATTGTGTTTGGGAGGTTGAGTGAGAATTTTCAGTGAGATAAAAGAGTTGGTTAGGGTTGGGAAAAGTTATACTCAGAAGGTATTGAAGAAGTTGATGGTGATTGAAAAAGAGAAGCTCTATTGTGATTTGAAGTATTCTTCGCTTTATAAATATATTGTGAAGGAGCTTGGGTACTCGGATGCGGAGGCGAGTATTCGGGTTAATGCAACTCGGTTGATGCTTAAGTCTGAAGTGGCACTTACAAAAATTGAGTCAGGAGAGTTGACGCTGACTAATGCGGCTTGTGCTAATAAGGTTCTACAAGGAAGTTGTGATCAAAAATTTATTGAAGACGTAGTGGGAAAGGCATCGGGATGTTCAACAAGAGAGTTTAAGAAAATTGTCAGTGAAGACTATCAAATTGAAAGACGGGAGACGTTGGTTCTAAGTGAGTTTATGCTTTTGAAGTTTGATAGGCTTCGGAAGGTTTATGGGGATCTTTCTACTCATGAATTGATTCAGATAATGCTTGAAAAAGAGCTGTCGGCTCCTGGGAAGGTGCAACGTGTGCGCAAAACTGCTGTGAAGAACTCTCGGTTTATTTCCAAAGGAGTTAAGTATGAGGTTTATACGGGGGAGTGTGCAAATTGCGGGGTAAGGCATGGGCTTGAGTATGATCATAAGCTTAAGTTTTCTCATGGAGGGGATAATAGTGCGGGGAATATTCAGCTTCTTTGTGGGGCCTGTAATAAGAGGAAGGAAATTAAATTGAAGGAGCTTAACTTTTTTTGTTGATGGGTTTTAAATTGGATTGATTTGTGTGGTGTTTAGATGAAGGAGATTAGGGGCTAGGGGCATAATGATTTTGTTGATGGTTAGAAATTGGATTGATTTGTGTGGTGTTCAGATGAAGGAGTTTGGGGGCCTAAGGCATAATGATTTTGTTGGTGGATAGGAAATTGGATTGATTGTGTGTGGTGGACAGTTGAAGGGGATTTGGGCTTAGGTGGATAATGATTTTTGTTGGTGGGTGGAAGTTGTTTAGATTGTGCGTGGTGTTCATATGGATGATATTAAGGACTGGGGGCATTAGGTTTTTGTTAAGGGATGGGAATTGTTTGTATTGTGCGGGATGTTGAGTGGGGGTAATTTGATTGAGAAGGGCCTTAAATTGTGTTAGCTGTTGGTATGGAAAAAGATCATGTCTTTTTGACGTCTGAGGATGTCAAACCCTTTGAATTTAATGAGCAGGTGGCCAGGTGTTTTGATGATATGGTGACTCGTTCGGTTCCTTTTTATAGGGAAGTTCATAGCCTTCTTTTAGACGTGCTTAGAAAGAGGACCCCCAATGGCGGGACCGTAGTGGATCTTGGTTGTTCTACGGGGACAACGATTTCTGTTATTGGGCAGGAGTTTTCGGATCAACACTTTTCTTTTTTTGGTGTTGATAACTCTGAATCAATGCTAGAGCGTGCTCAGAAAAAAATTGAAGATAGTGGAGTTTTGGGAGCAAAGCTTTTTTGTGAGGATATTGCTGATTTTGTTTTTCCGGCGTGTGATGTGGTGATTATGAATTATACATTGCAGTTTGTGCCGGAAGAAAAAAGAAGAGATGTTTTGAGAAAAATTTACAACTCTCTTCGGCCTGGTGGTGTCTTTTTTATGGCGGAAAAAATTAAGGGGTCGAATCTACTAGTTGATGATTTGATGACCGGGATTTACTACGATTTTAAAAGGCGTCAGGGATACTCTGAGCTTGAGATTTCAAATAAAAGACAAGCGCTTGAAAATGTTCTTGTTCCCTGGAAGGCCAGTGAGCATTTAGATTTTTTAAAAGACTGTGGTTTTGAAAATCGCGATATGTTATTTCGTTGGTATAATTTTGCTACCTTTGTTGGGATTAAATAAATGGATTATTTGAGAGAGTTTCAAGGTCTTGTTGATACCGAGTTTTTGAAAAACTCATTGGTGAATAAAGATATTGAGCTGGCACTCCCAGTAAATACAGATCTATTTGAATCGCTAAAAGAACTTCCTCAAATTAAAGATGCCTTGCTTTCTGGTCCCGGGAGTGTTGTGGAGCTTTTAGGAACTACTTCAAAAGTTGAAAGGGAAAAAATTAAAGAAGTGGCGGAGAAATTAATGCCCTGGAGAAAGGGGCCGTTTGATTTTTTTGGGATGGAAATTGATGCTGAATGGAGGAGTGATCACAAGTGGGATCGACTTGTTCCTCATTTGCCGAGTCTTTTTGATAAAGTGATTTTAGATATAGGCTGTAATAATGGCTATTTTATGTACAGGATGCTTGAGCATGATCCCAAGCTAGTTCTCGGCATTGACCCGGTCATCAGAACTTATATTCAGTTTTTATTTACTCATCATTTCGCAGATGACCCAAGGTTAAAGTATGAACTGTTTGGAGTGGATCAGGTTGAGGCCTTTAGTGAGTATTTTGATGTGATATTTAGTATGGGGATTATTTATCATCACAAAAATCCTATGAAGCAACTTGATGATATGAGACGTGCTCTTAGACCGGGTGGGACTTTGGTGCTAGAGACTATAGGTATTCCTGGAGACGAGAGTGTGGCGCTTTTTCCTGAAGGACGTTATGCTCAAATGAGAAATGTTTGGTTTGTTCCCACTTTTGAATGTTTGAAGTCTTGGCTGACTAGAATGAAATTTGTTGATATTGAACTTATTAGTAGTGTTCCCACTACAACTAGTGAGCAAAGAGTGACAAAATGGAGTGGAGGAGTTTCATTGGATGATTTTTTGGATCAGACGGATTCCACCAAAACTATCGAGGGACATCCAGCACCACAGAGAATTTGTGTGAAAGCAAAAAGGAAATAGCAGCTTGAAAGAGAAAAGGGAATTAAAAATACTTTTACTACAAATCAGAGATGATGAAGTAGTTAGACAAGAGGAGTATCAAAGCTTTCTCACTCAATCTACTCTTGCGCCCTCACAAATAATTATTCACAACGTTTTTGATAAGCCTGAATTTGATGTCAATATTGTCGATGGTTTTGATGCGCTGATTGTGGGAGGGGCAAGTGAGGCCTCTGTTTCTGAAGA
The DNA here is from genome assembly GCA_018649885.1 of Bacteriovoracaceae bacterium. Classification (GTDB taxonomy): domain Bacteria; phylum Bdellovibrionota; class Bacteriovoracia; order Bacteriovoracales; family Bacteriovoracaceae; genus JABIHA01. The sequence goes on along the minus strand of JABIHA010000107.1, from coordinate 12,818 downwards.
AGATATATATACTTTTGTTGGACCTTGTAAGAAGCTTCTCAATTACTGTGTTGAAAAAAATATTCCAGTCTTTGCCTCTTGCTTTGGTTTTCAAGTGGCGGTCTTGGCCTTTGGTGGTGAGATTTTAAAAGATGAGCTAGATTATGAAATAGGAACACTTCTCATTGAGCTCACAAGTGATTGCAGTAGTGATCCTCTCTACTGTGATATGCACACTCCTTTTATGGCAGTTTCTGTTCATAAAGAAAAGGCCTTAGTTCTGCCTGAGAATTGCCAGCTTTTGGCCTATACGAATTCTTGTCTACACTCCTTTAGGGTTATTGGTAAACCTTTTTGGGCCTTTCAATTTCATCCAGAGTTGACTCGTGAGAAGTTGACTCAAAGGCTTGGTGTTTACAAAAGTAAGTACACCGATGACCTTGATCATTTCAATCAAATTATTGACTCGCTTGTTGATACTCCTGAATCAAATCTTTTAGTAAAAAAATTCGTCGATTATTTGATTTCTTGTTAGAATGGCTTTGCATTAACCAAAGGCTAAAAAGTTGAAATTAAAATTTTTAGGTGCGGCAGAGACCGTTACAGGAAGTAGAACTCTCATTACTCACAGAGGGCAACACTATCTTGTGGACTGCGGGTTATTCCAAGGATCAGATAAAAAAAGAGATCTCAATTGGGATAGTAACTTTGATGTTAAACGTCTGGATGGAATCTTTTTAACCCACGCTCATATTGATCATTCAGGAATGCTTCCTCGGGTAGTTAAGCTTGGATACAAAGGGCCGATTTATTGTTCGCAGGCCACTTTTGATTTGTGCCAAATTATGCTTTTAGATGCTGCTCATATACAAGAAGAAGATGCACGCTATGCCAATGAAACCAAGCACTCTTCTCACAACCCTGCACTCCCTCTCTATACTAAAGAAGATGCGCTTGCCAGCTTACAGCTTTTTAAACCTATCAAAATGGATGAATGGCATGAAATCACACCTGATATATCTATTAGATTGACAAGAGCTGGACATATTTTAGGTTCAAGTTTTGTGGAGATTAACTACTCTGTTGAAGGAAATGGCGGATTTAAAAAAATTACATTTACGGGAGATATTGGAAACAATAGGCAACAAACAATTAAAGGACCTGCTTATTTAAAAGAGAGTGATTTTTTAGTTCTTGAGTCGACCTATGGTGATAGGCTTCAACCAAAGAATGATCCTTGCGAGCTCTTAGGTCTTTTTATTAATAATATTATCGCAAAGCAAGGCGTTGTGGTCATTCCCACATTTACAGTGGGTAGAGCACAAGAGGTTCTTTATTACATTAAAAAACTGCAAGAAGATAAAATTATACCTATAACTCCAGTCTATGTGGATTCTCCCATGGCCAATAGTGCTAATAGAGTTTTCTATGATCATCAAGAGGAGCATAAGCTCTCCATTGGAGAAGATGAATTGAAAGGACCTCTTTGTCCTACCAAATATCATGAGATTAATTCAACACAAGCATCCAAGGAGCTCATTCAAAGAGACGGACCTTTCATTGTCTTGTCTGCTGCAGGTATGTTGACCGGAGGAAGGGTTCTCCACCATCTGAAAAAGAGGCTGCCGGGTAAAGAAAATGGGGTGATTTTTGTAGGATACATGGTGGAAAATACTAAAGGGAGAAGGCTGCAAGATGGGGCCAAGACTATACGAATTCACCATGAAGAGATTGAGGTCCATGCCAGTATTTTTACTATTGAAGGCCTTAGTGCACACGGTGATTACATGGACATGATAAATTGGTTAGAACACTTCCAGGTTCTCCCCAAATGTATATTTTTAAATCATGGCGAACTCCATGCCAGTACTCATTTCAAAAATATTTTGGAAGGAAAGTTTGGAGTTAAAGTTCACATTGTTAAGCATGGTGAAGAGATTGACACTGTAAAATGGGATTGGGACGTATGATGAAAGAAAAGAAAAATGTCTTAAGGAAGGCCGGACAGTGTGAGAGAAATCTTCTCGAGTCCAAGCCTGAATATATGACTATTTCTGAAGATGCCTGGAGAGTTCAAAGGATTCAAGCAGAAATCGTAGATGGTTTTGAAAACCTTCGAAACCTAGGAGGGGCCATCTCTATCTTTGGATCTGCTAGGATGGATCCATCTAACCCTTATTATGATCTTGCAGTAAAAACGGGAAAGCTCTTATCAAAAGAGCGAATTTCAGTTATCACTGGTGGTGGTGGTGGTGTTATGGAAGCTGCAAATAAAGGGGCCAAAGGGCAACTGGCCCACTCTGTAGGGCTTAATATTGAACTTCCCCATGAACAAAAGGCAAATGACTATCAAGATATTGGTCTTGAATTTCGCTACTTTTTTATTCGAAAATTAATGTTTGTTAGATATTCGCAGGCCTTTGTTTTTTTTCCAGGTGGATTTGGAACTCTCGATGAGCTTTTTACTATTGCAACACTTATGCAAACCAAAAAAATTGAAATGGCCCCTATAGTGCTCTTTGGTGTTGATCACTGGAAGGGAATGATTGATTGGATTAAAAAGGTAATGGTGGATACAGGTTATATTTCCAATGAAGATGGAGGTTTTCTTTTTCTAACAGATGATCCTGAAAAAGTAGTGAAAATTGCAAAAGAGCAGACTAAAAATCTCTAGTACTTAATGGATGGAGTACTAGGTGACAATTTCATTGAAAAATTCAGCTAGTTCGGCTTCTACAAGAGTTTCTTGTTGTAGAAGTTTTTTTGCACTTTTTTCAAGCAGGGCCCTATTTTTATTTAGGATGTTCTTAGCATTTTCATAGCAATCATCGGTAAGTGATTGAACAGCATCATCTATAAGCCTAGCAGTATGCTCACTGTAAGTGGCACGATTGTATGGGTTTTGGCCAGGTCCACCTAGAAAGCTTTGATTGGGTTGCTCAAGGGATAGATTTTTTAAGCTCTCATCCATGCCATAGTTCAAGACAATGGAGTGGGCAATATTGGAGGCCTTGGCTATATCATCAGACGCCCCTGTGGAAATTGAATTAAAGATAATTTCCTCAGCGGCCCTTCCTCCGTAGAGAACACTCATTTTATTTTCAAGTTCCTTTTTCGTCATCAAAAAGCGTTCTTCAGTTGGGGTTTGGATTGTGTAACCAAGAGCTCCAATTCCTCTGGGGATGATGGAGACCTTGTGAACTTTCTCCGCTTTACAAAGGGCGGATGACATAAGGGCGTGGCCCATTTCATGATGAGCTATAATCGATCTTTCATCTAGAGAGAGGATTCGATTTTTCTTCTCAGCTCCAGCAATAATTCTTTCCAGTGCCATGGTAAAGTCTTCAGTAGTGACAGACTCTGCCTTTCTTCTGGTGGCCATAATTGCGGCTTCATTGACTAAATTTGCCAAATCAGCTCCAGTAAAGCCTGTAGTAAGCATTGCAAGCGAGTTTAGATCAAAATTTGGGTCAATTTTAACATTTTTGACATGGACTTTTAAAATATCCACTCGTCCTTTTTTATCAGGTCTATCCACTAAAATTTGGCGATCAAATCTTCCGGATCTTAGAAGGGCAGGGTCGAGTATTTCAGGTCTGTTGGTTGCGGCCAATAAGACTATGCCTGAAGATGAATCAAAGCCATCTAATTCTGCCAGTAATTGGTTGAGGGTTTGCTCTTTTTCGTCGTTTGAGCCCATTGGATTTGCCATCCTCGATCTGCCAAGGGAGTCGAGCTCATCGATAAAGATAATACAAGGTGCCTTGGCACGGGCCTGTTCGAATAGGTCTCTGACTCTAGCAGCTCCCACTCCCACAAACATCTCCACAAACTCTGAGCCAGAAATAGAGAAGAAAGGAACTTTGGCCTCTCCTGCAGTTGCTCTCGCAAGAAGGGTTTTTCCTGTACCTGGAGGTCCTACTAGTAAAATACCTTTGGGAAGTTTTCCACCAAGACGTTCGTATTTCTCCGTATCTTTTAGAAAATTCACTACCTCTAAAATTTCTTCTTTGGCCTCATCAACTCCTGCCACATCATCAAAAGTCGTTTGGATATCAGTTTGAACAAATATTTTTGCCTTACTTTTCCCAATGGACATAAAACCACCACCCGCTGATTTTGAATAAAGTTTCTTTGACATATAAAACCAAAATCCAAAAAATAGGCCGAAGGGAATGAGCCATGAAGCAATATCTCTAAAAAATGTATTTTCGATTTTCTTTTGAAACTTAACTCCGTGTTCTGCTAGAAGTTTAGAGAGATTGGGATCAACTAAGTTGGTGGAGAAGCCTTTAATTTCTTTGTCATCACTCTCGCCTAATTGGCCTTTGATTTTGTGATCTTCAATCCAAACTTGTTCAACTCTGTGGTCACTTAAAAGTTGAAGAAACTCTGAGTAGGGGATCTCCTCTGATTGCTGCACCATCTGAAAGATGTTGAGCATATAGAAAATAATGATCAAAGTGATGATTCCGTAGCTAAGAGGCTTGTTGCCAGGGCTTTGGGGATTCATTTGGGGCCTGGGTAATTTCATCACTCTCTCTTTGTTTTCAAGGCGTCAATGCTCAGTTATATTTACTCACGTGAGTATCACAACATCCTATGAAAAAGTGCTTAGAAGCTCAAGGGGGATTGTGATATAAATCATGGGAATAGAGCATATTTCATATAACATGATGCTACCTGGAGGTGAGAATGGAAAATGTCCCTAAAGTTAGTGAGTTTATGTCTAAAAACTTTGTCTACGTAACCACAGACCTTGGTATCTTGGAGGCAATCGATGTGTTGACAAAGAATCATGTCTCCAATGCTCCAGTGATTGAGAAAAAAGACCATCAACTCAAATTACTTGGCTTTGTCACTGAACGAGATCTTCTTAAATTTTTGAGTTTTAATAGCTTCTATGAAGATGTTGTGCAGAGTAAAGTTGAAAAAATTATGAAGACCCATACTGTGGTCATTGATAGTTCTAAAACTATTTTTGAGTGCGAAGAAATTTTTGAAGAATTGAATCTTAGGCATCTTCCGGTTATCGGGGAGGGTGGTCAGCTTGTGGGAGTTGTCAGTAGACACGACTGCCTTAAGGCCGCGCTAGATATGTATCTCAAAGATCACAATATTGATATTGACCACAAAAAGCTGCTCGAAAATAGGTCAAACCCAAGTAGTTAGATCGGAAATGCTGTTTTGAACGGCGAATTTTGCTCTACTGATTATTCCATTTTCAATGGTTTAGCTCCAGGTGCTTCCTCTTGTTTCGATTACAAGTCCTACTCATTTAATTAGGTTTTGTTTTTAACCGAAAAACAACCAGTTGAGTGTAGAAGAGGACACTAATTGAAAAAGACATGGATGCTAATTCTTTTTTTGGTTTTTTTGACCGGTTGTATGAGCGATCAAAAAACGGCCACAGTGTGTACTGGGGATCAAACCTATTCTTCAAATGAAAGAGCGTGTATCGAAGATGTGGGCGTGGTGGGAAACCACAGACCTGTAGCACCTGCTCCACCATCAACGGTTACTTTCACTGAAGGTGATGCCGCAGTTTTTTTCAGCTTATCTACCGGTACAGACTCTGATGGTGATTTAATTGAATATTACTTGGATACGGCTCCCTCTGGTGGGACTCTTAAAGAGTGTTTAGGTCTTGTGGGTTCTTCTGGCTATACGGACTTGTCGTGTCGCTTTGAACCCAATTCAGATTTTTCTGGAACAGATACATTCACCTATAAACTTTATGACGGGCAAGATTTTAGTTTAAGTACTACCACTATCTCTTTGGTGGGAACTGCCGTGGAAGATCCTCCATTGATTGTTTCTGTACCCAATGATGTCTACACTGATGAAGATACCACCATCACAATTTATTACACCATTGATGAAGGTGGGGGGAGTGATGAAGACTCTGATGGCCTGAATGTCAATGTATCTTCGAGTAATACCGCAGTTGTAGCAGATAGTGATATTACAATTTCATGGGGAGGATCGACTCTTGGAAACGGTGGCTCTACAATAGGGGTGGGGGATTCAACTGCTTCGGGAGATAGCTATCCTCTAGTTGTTCAACTGGTACCTAAAGCGGAAGTTTATGGTACTCCTACCACAATAACACTAACCCTTACGGACACAGCTGGCAGTGTTACCGACTCAACAGTTGATATTAATTTGTCCATAGTTAATGATGTTCCCTTTTTTACAACTCCCGACCCATCTTCTGTTAGCATTGTTGAAGGAACCCCGATACCCACAATAAATGTTGTGGTTGATGAGGGGGGAGCTAGTGACGAAGATTCCCAAAACTTAACTCTTTATTTTGCTTCTTCAAATACAAACCTGATTGATCCCACGAAAATTTATGTAGATTTTGATTGCTTTGATGGGACTCCTCAAAATTTTTCAGGAAATGTGGCCACACCTATTTCTCTTGAAGTGGTGGGGGTGAATTGTCCAACCTCTCCCATCGATGCTTCAGCTGTAAGTGGTGGCATTAATCTTATGATCACACCTGAGGCGACACCTTATGGGACTGCGGATATTGATCTGGTTTTGAGTGATGGGACTAATACGGTTTCTCTAACCTACAATATTGCTCTTGCTCAGATTACTCCAGATGAATATGCCCAAATTATAAATTTAGATCACGAGGACAGCCCAGATTATTATTGGAATGAAGATGAACCAACTGAAATGAAGCTTGAGTTTCAAATTGATGAGGGGAATACTTCTGACTCTGATAGCTTGTATATTAATGTATTACTTGATGATTCCACCTGCGTAAATCATTTAGAGGAGCCAGTGGTTACAGCAGATGAAATTGATATTTATTGGGGAACGACACTTTTAGGACACCCTGATGGTGAATGGATGTCTGTAGGTGATGGAGCTAGTAGTGGGGACTCACAAAATATTACAATGTACTTTACTCCAGCAGCTAATATTAATACCACTGGAATAGGCGATGCTGGGGCTTTGGAAGGAGTCGATTGCTATATAGAAATTAAAGTATCCGACTATGTTGACGCGGACGATGATTATGAAACAGTGCCAGTTGCCTATGCAGAGGTCGATATTCAAATTGTTGATGTTAATGATGTTCCAATTGTTAATGTAACTCCAAATATTACAACAAATGAAAACTCCTTTAGATCCTTTGATTTTACTGTAGAAAAAGGAGGAGGGGCCACAGAGAGTGATGACAGTATTGATATTACGATTGTTAGCTCAGACCCCAGCATCTTGCCTGATGAAAATATTCACTACTACATAGAGGATGGAGCGGGCGGCTATTGGGATGATGAGAGGTATGGCGGGGTACCTATTAACGTAACTGATACTGATGAATATAGTTATACCGTCAATGTAGATGTCGCCACCATTGAAGGGCAGACGGGAGATGTCAGTTTAATCATTTATGCTGATGACTATAGTGAAGCTTCTCCAGAGGAAAATGCTCCATTGTCCGCAACGGCCATCGCTACAATAACCATTCGAGACCATCAATTAGTTCACAGCGATTATTCAATGATTCAAGCTGTTGGCCCCGATATGGATATTCACGGAAATACTCTTGAGACAGCGAATGTGAAGTTGAAGTGGGGGGCGATGAGTTTTGGAAATGCAGATTCCTCACTAACAGGTTTTAAAGTTTATAAAAGCGAAGAAGATCCAGGTTTATACAATACAATCGTCACAGGAGGGGAGATTTTTTGGGACTCTTTTACTATAAATGGCAGCGCTGATTATGATGAAGAAGATGGCACTACATTGGTGAAGACTATTGATTTAACAGACGCTGACACTGCTGGAGATTATGAATATGAAGAGTCAGGGCTAGCGGCAGGTACACCTGTTTGGTATTCGGTGCGAGCGATTGATGGCTATGAAAGCTTAGATCTTGTCACTTCAGGAGGACCAAACTACTCTGTGAAAGTTCACGTACCTCCCAAAAATATGGCGCTTCTTCACAGACGAGTTGCCAATAAAGAAATGTGCGACATAATAAAATCAACTACTGATCCCACTAATGGAAACCGTTGTCTATATAAAGGGCCAGGTGATGTGTGGACTAGCGGCTCAAATTATTATGATGTGGAGTATGATCACTGGATAGATCGCTATGAAGCTGGTTGTCCTTACACCTCTCCCAATCTTGGCGGTAATTGTTCTACAGCAGGTTGCATAAACAATGGTGATCCTAATGATGTGACTCTATCACCAAATGTATCTGTGGGGATAGGTTCAGGGTTTACTGGGTCCGCTTACTACAATAGAAAGTCCGGTGAATGTTTTGTTGATGATGATGGTGCCGGAAATTGGCTCGCCTTCACTGCTGCTAACTTGCCGGCAGCGATTTCAACTTATCAAGATTTTACTTCAAAAGGTCTTCCTCCACTGGTTCACACTAGTGTGGATGAAGCACTTGCCCTTTGCGATGCTCTTGATGATGTTGATGGATCGGGAAGTAGTTATGACAAAGAATTGATGACAAGAAAAATTCAAATTGCAGCTTCTGCTTGGGATATTGACTATAACTATAATAAGGTCAATTTACTTGAAGATGGGGGAGACTTAAGTGTCATATCTAGGTGCAATAGCACTATGACTAATGGTCTATCTTATTCAGATAATCTCAATCTGGCCCAGGCACAAATAGATACCCTGCCAGGAATGGGAACTGATTCAACGATTCGAACAGTGCTTACAGGCTCAAATGCAACTGAAGCATGTCAGTCGAGGCACGGTATTCAAGATTTGGTGGGTAATGTTTCTGAGTGGGCAAGTGATACACAAATAGCTTGTGCTGCAGATGAAGAGTGTACAAATCCGGGCGGAGGAATTTTTGACTTTGATGGTGGGGCAGGGTTTTACGACTTCACCCACGGGGGAACTGATTATTATGGTCCATGTGGCTTTGATGGAGGTGCCTGTGACAATAAGCTAGAGGATTGGAGTATTACAGATACCTCCAATGATGTTGATGTTTCTGTTCCTTATTTCTTTGTTCCTGCTGGTCTTCCTGCTATGGAGATTCACCAGGCAACACCTTTGGCCATAGGAAGTGGTGTCTCAGGAAGTGTTTTCCATAAAGACACTTTTGATGTCAATGCCACTGAAATTAATGCTGGTAGTGATGTCGGTTACATGACCACTGGCGGCTCTGTCTATCCAACTCCTGATGCTACGGCTGGTGCCTTCAATGCCGGGCGGTTCAGTGCAGACTTTCATGAAAAGTCTGCTTCACGGCATGATGTGGGATTTCGCTGTATGGTGCCGCTGATTCCTTGACGGATATACTCTGTGTTCAATAGCATGGTGTGTGCTAAAAACAGAGGTGAGTATATGAAATTATTAGTTTTATTTTCCGCAATCATTTTACCGAGCCTTAGCTTCGCTGTTGATTCTACAGTGGAGGAGTTTGGTGTTGGAAATAACCTTAGTTGTGCTCTTGTTGAAGAGTCGGGAAATAAAAATCTTATTTGCCAGGGTGTGGATACTGATCTTTTTAAAACACCGAAATATGCAAATAAGATTACTCACATGAGTGTTGGTCATCATCATCTATGTACTATTGCTTCTGGAGATTTAAGATGTATTGGAAGTGATCTCAAAGTTACCAAATCCTATAGCGATCCCAAATTGATGACAAGCTTTAAGGCCTCTGTTTGTGTGGCCGATAGAGGAGTCGTTACTTGTCATGGAAGTTCAGCACTCACTAAATTCAAAGCTCCTAGCTACATAGAGATTCAAAAGCTTGCTATCAACCAAAATCATGGCTGTATTATTGATAAAGTAAAAGTGGGACAAAACCAACTCAGGTGCTGGGGAAATAACCGCTATGGAAAAACTGAAGTTCCACCCCTTGTTAATCCTGTAGATGTTAGCTTGGGAAAAGATTTTGCCTGTGCTATTGATCATCTTTCAAAATATAAAAGAAAAGTTGTGTGCTGGGGAAAAAGAGATCTTCTGGCAGTGAAACCGCCTAAAATGCACTTCCCATTGTCACTCTCTGCTGGGAGAAAACATATTTGTGCCATTGATCAAACTGATATGAATAATACCAAGCTAGATTGTTGGGGAGAAAATACTGAAGGACAAATTGATCACCCTAAAATGAAAGATCCTCTTTTGGTCCGTTCATCAAACTTCTATACCTGTGCTTTTTACAAAGACCAAGGAGTTGAGTGTTTTGGTGGCAATTACCACGGGGAGTGGGATATTACAGGTGATTTATCGAGCATGAAAGTTGCCACTAAATTATCTGTTTCTCTTCATAAGCTGATTACCTATTTTGTGGGCATTCATAAAAATGTAGATGAAAAAATATTGATGGGTTGGAAGGTGTGTTATTCAGACACGTATAGTGTTAGAGGCATTAAGATGAGTACGATTCTCAAAAACTGCTCTGGAAAAAATATTATTCTTGCCTGTAGACCCAAAGGTAGTAAAACTCTGACTTTAATGGCCTCTGGAAAAAGAGATGAAGTTTTCAAGGTGACTGCAAGAGATACGACAAGTGGGCATGATCACAATAAGGTGAAATTTTACTTTAATGTTAACCAGTCCCTAGGATTTGCTCCTGAAGGGGCAACTCTTGCTAAGAACTCTTGTGATACCCAAACAACTGACGGCGATCAAAGGCTTTGCTGGCACACCAGTGGCGGTAGTCTAAACGGTGGCTGGCGCTGTGGAAACACGAAAAGCCTTGGTCGTAGTAATTCATGGGAAAGAGTGATCTACCAAAGCTCCTTCTAGCCAAACTCTAAACAAAATTTATTTTGAAACATTTCCTCACCGCCAACGTCTAATAAGAAGAGCGAGGGTCCTTTGGGTTGGGAGGAATTATGAGATCATTGATATTTTTGGCAATTTGTTTGGTTGCAGTAGCTGTTTGGGCCAGAGAGAGCACATTAGACAGCAAATTGAAGGAAATTGCCCAATTAGTGCAAAAAGATGACCGAAATTCCAGTGATGTTACAGAATGCCATCAAAGGCTTGTGGCAGAATTAGAGGTTGGAAAAGTAAAAGCTAACATCATTTGTGGACACCATCCTAAGTATGCCATTTTAAATTTAGAGGCCGGAAATGTATCTTATTGTCTATCTCAGACCAGAGATATGGGCCTGGGTGATACAGAGTCCTACCTATATTGTACTGATAAAAGAAATAGTCTAACGCTTAAGAAATTGCAGCAAAATCCATTTTTTGATCTATGTTATAGAGGGAATTTATCGCAAGTTTCTGATCCACTAGATGCCATTTCAAGGTGTAATAGTGTTGTTTTAATTAATGGTTATTTTCAGGGAAAAGGGACTGCAAGGGTAGAGATATAGATTGTTCGTCATGCAATGTCATTTCCTTAAGATTTGAATTAATACACTTTTTATTTACACCCGAGTAAAAAAGAAGATCACTTTTAAAAAAATTGTAGAATTTAGAAAATCAAAAAAAACGATGCCAGCTTCATATTTGAGGGAGTTCAGCATCACCTCTAACAAGTGAAAATGGCCAACCTATAGGATCTTTAATTTACCGACGAGGGTAACAAAAATATAATTTGTGTTTTAGTTGGTGGAATTTGAACCCTGTTTGGGTTGTTCACGGCGCTGGATAGTTTGGTGAGCTTATGGGGTTTGGAGAGCGCCTTCTATCAAGGCGTAGATTTTTAAGTCGCATGGTTTTGTATTGATCAGATCGCTCTAGTTGAGTTTAGGTTTGTGGTAATTGCTGGAAAAAGATTATCATGGTCCGGTGGTATTAATAGGCTTTGATGTAAGTTTGGTGTTTTATGGGTGGTGTTCGCGAAACCGCGCCTTACGGCTTGCTTCTCTTAGTGTGTTCCACTCAGCTTCAGAATTACCCACAGGGTAATTCCGCCGCAGGCGGTGTCGATTCAGTGGAACAAAGTTTGGGTGTAGCTTGATCGCTGTCAGTGGGCAGAAGATAAAATTGAGGGGCGTATTGCTTTTTTCTAGCTCTTGTTGATATATAGATCCATCTTTTCTTGAGAAAGTGTCATGATAGCAGCTCTGTTATTGCAATTTGAACACAACTGTCGCACATTCCCAATCGCCGATGACTTTGAGACACTGTAGGGGATGACATGGTCAAAGTGTAGGTTGTATTTTGAGCTGCAGTTTTCGCACTTATTGCCTGATCTCGTCATGACAGATCTTTTGATAGCTGCAGAGATCGTTCTTGTGTTGGTGATCACTTTAGATTTTCTAGAACCAATACCTGCGATCTTTTTTCTGATACTGTCTGCCGTCTCTGTGATGGCGTGTCCGATAATATCTTCTGTACTATATAGTCCCTTATTTGAAAGCTGCTCTTTAATAAACTGATAATCTTTTGCTGTTTGTCCCACTAAGGTGAGGTGGATACGAAGGCTTCCATCTGAGTGTGATCGGGTTTGGGGTCTTGTGGCACGCTTTTTACCTGTCAGCTTCTCCACAAGCTCTCTTGTCTGGGTTTGAGTTTTTCCCACAATGCTGCTCAGGATCTCATTTTTCTTTTTATTACTTTTAATACCATCCACTAAACTTGATACTTCTGCTAGGCTTGTCAGTGTTACTTGTTTCTTTGCTAGTGCTTTATCAGCATTTGGTACAAGTCTTAGAGTTTTGGCCGCCAGAATTCTTCGACTAGCCTCGCTATCACTTTTATTAAAATTTTTGCGGATATATTTAAAGAGTGAGCCCGTCTTATCATCACAATAAAGCCTTCTTCTATTCACTTCATTGATGTGCCTCAGGAACTGACGAGTGGAGTATTCTTCTTTTTCATTCCACATTTTAGTGTCTGCTATAAGTCTTTCATCTGATAAATTTTGTAGTGACAAG
>JABIHA010000143.1 GCA_018649885.1 Bacteriovoracaceae bacterium | reverse complement strand
TTCATGGGCAGTAAATGTATAATTTAACCTGATTAGTGGTTTTATTGGTTAATTTGTAAATGTGAGGAGAAAATGGGGGAAAAAAACAAAGGCAAAGTTTATGCTTATTGTCGTGTGAGCACGTCAGATCAAGACGCAGATAATCAAAGACTAGAAATTTTAGAATATGCTCGACAGAATAATTTTAAGGTTGATGACTATATCATGATCGAAGTGTCCAGTCGTAAGGATAAGAAAACAAGGCGTATTGATGAGCTAATGGAAAACTTACAAACAGGAGATACGCTGATTGTTAGTGAATTATCTAGATTAGGGCGTTCCGTTGGTCAGCTTGCAACGATAGTAGACGAATTGGTAAGCAATAAGATTAAGTTTGTGGCTATCAAGGAAGGCATTCGTTTAAATGGTAATGGTAAAAAGGATATACAAACAACCGCCTTAGTTAGTTGCTTTTCAATGTTAGCAGAGATAGAACGACAGTTAGTAAGTGAACGCACAAAGGCAGGATTACAAGCAGCTAGAGCGAAGGGTAAGCTATTAGGTCGTCCAAAAGGCTCAACTGGTAAGAGCATACTTGATGGTAAGGAAGAGTTCATTCAAGCAGAACTCAAATACGGTGTTGCTAAATCAGCAATTGCAAGAAAACTAGAAGTGAGTAGAGGGAGCCTTGTGAATTTTATTAAATCAAGGGGTTTGGAAAATGAATAAAGGCGTTAAAGAAGCAATTGAGCTTATCACAGCTGAATATAAAGAAAACTGGCCATTATCATAATATAGATTACTTTTAGACGGTTTAAAGATTCTACCACCTTGATTTTGATCGTATTTGAGTATTATAAACCTCAGCACCAATAAAACTACAAGATTTCATACTACACAGACATACTCCGTTATTTAAGGGATATGTTTTAATAAAAACAACATTATTATTCATAGCAAAAGTGAGATTCCAAAATGAAAAAACCTTTGCCTTCTGATTACGGCCTTACTGATTCCGACATAGAGAAGATACGATCTGGGCGAAAGCCCTATAACAAGCATGAAGGCTTTAAATGGGGATGTGGCTTTTATATTACTTTCTTTATTGTAGCCACAGTGCTGTCTTCTATTGTTTTAGGATCAAAGATGAGCTTTATTGGTCACATGGGTATAGGATATATACTTAGTCTAATTATAATAGTGCTTCGGAATAATTTTGTAGATAGAGACCTAAAGAGCAAATCATTAAGTGCAGAAGATACTTCTTCTTTAATGGAATACGAATCACAACTGGCAGAATGTGAGGAATTTTTTAGAGGGAAACCTATAAACGAAGAGTCAAAACAAGCCTTGTATGACTTTTTTAAGAGCAAACTTGACGACATCGAGATCGCAAACAGCAAGCTTGCACAACACCTTGACCTAAAGACGGGCTACTTTACAAATTACCAATTGACAGTTTGGAAAGCCCAACAAACAAGCCTGATGAATGAAATCAAAGAGAAGCCCTTTCGCTCCATTCAACTTTCAGGTGAGGAGGTAGATGTAATTGAAACTTTAACAGGCTACTTTAATAACGCTGTCAATTTGAGAGATGACTTCAACAAACTTTTTATAAAAGAAGAATTGGGGAAATACAGTTACTTCTTTGATAATATAGAGGGAAGAAAGCTTGACATTCAACAGCGAACTGCAATTATAACAGACGAGGACAACAGCATTGTAATAGCAGGTGCAGGATCAGGTAAGACAACAACTATTGTAGGAAAGGTTAATTACATAATTGACCGTTACAAAGTTGCCCCAGAAGAAATATTGATCATTTCATTCACAAAAAAGTCTGCGTCTACCCTTGCGAGTAGAATAGACATTGAAGGAGTTGATGTAAAAACTTTCCACAAGTTTGGGAAAGACATCGTTGCAGAATCAGAATCCAAACAGCCAAGTATTTTTGAGGAAGCACAATTTAAACCACTGATTACTAAATATTTTACAGAGTTAAACAGCAATGTAAGTTGCCTGCAAAAGGTAACAGAATACTTTGCAAACTTTCTGAAACCCGCAAAATCTCAATTTGATTTCGACAATCAAGGTGACTACATTCAATATCTCAAAGACCAAAATTTCAGAAGTTACAAAAGGAAAGAAGTTCAGGCAAAAGGAAAAATGACTTACAGAATGGAAGTTGTGAAAAGTGTTGAAGAGTGCTTAATCGCAAACTTTCTTTTGTTCAATGATGTCAACTACGAATATGAATTTCCTTACGAACACGATACCGCAAGCGAAGAGTTTAGACAATACAAGCCAGATTTCACAGTAATGCAAAACGGCAAGAAAGTTTATATAGAGCACTTTGGAATTTCAAAAAGCGGGAATGTTCCTAGTTGGTTCTCAGGTGACAGTACTCGTTCCGCGAGTGAAAAATATCTTGATGATATGAAGTGGAAAAGAGATATTCATAAAAGCAACGGCACAACTTTGATTGAAAGTTACAGCTATGAAATGAGTGAAGGTGTTTTATTTGGCAATCTCACTAAGAATCTGAGGGCTGTAGGTATTATTCTCAAGCCTAAATCGCCAGAAGAGATATGGAAAATTATTTCCGATGCTGCAAAGGAAGAAGTCAATAGTTTTCTCACTTTGCTTGTGACTTTTATTACTTTAATGAAATCAAACAATTATTCAATTGATGATGTAATTAACAAAAATGAACAGACTAAGGAGGGATTATTAAAAAAACGAAATACTTTGTTCATTAAAATCATTAAACCTATTTTTGAACGCTACGAAAACCATTTGAGTGAAAGAAAAGAAATTGATTTTAGCGATATGATCAACAAAGCAACAAAATATATTACAAGCGGAAAGCACAAACGAAAATATAGCTATGTAATCATTGATGAGTTCCAAGATATTTCAATGGGAAGGTACCAGCTTGTAAAGGCGATACAAACAAAGAATCCATATTGCAAACTCTTTTGTGTTGGTGATGATTGGCAATCAATCTATCGCTTCAGTGGTAGTGATATCGCTCTTTTTAAGGAATTTGGGAATTATTTCGGGTTTACAGTCAAATCAAAAATGGAAACGACTTATCGTTTTCATAACCCTCTCATAAGCCTTTCGAGCGACTTCATTCAAAAAAATCCAAATCAATCCGAAAAAGAATTAAGAGGAACATCAAGTACACGAAGAACTGACTATGAAATTCATTATTCAACAACCGACAATCATGACGATACCTTAGTTCTTAAAGATATTTTCAATCAACTGTTGACTACTGGCGAAGATGTTGAAGAGAAAGAAATTATAATTCTTGGAAGATACCGCCTTGACATTGATAGAATCAAAAATGAAAACTCTGTTTTTCGAATTGACAAGGAGGATGAGACTATTTTATATAGTCTCAAGACAGAAGAAGGAGAAACTAAAAAGCTTAAAGCACAATTTATGACAGTTCACAAATCCAAGGGACTGGAAGGTGACATTGTTATTGTTCTTAATTGTAATTCTGGCAAATATGGTTTTCCTTCTGAAATGACAGACGATCAAGTATTAAATCTTTTGCTTAGCGAAGCAGACCAATTTGAAAACGGGGAAGAAAGGCGTTTGTTCTATGTCGCTATGACAAGAGCAAAAGAGAAAGTCTACTTTATTGCTGACAGTTATTTTAAGTCAAAATTCATCACAGAGCTAGAAGTTGAAACCAAACAGTCTCCCAACAAAAAATGTCCGACTTGTAAAGCGGCAGATATTGTTTTAAGAAAAACAGGCAAAGCAAAGAACGGCAATACTTACAAATTTTTCGGTTGCACGAATTATTTATATGGTTGTGACTATACAATAACAGAATGGATAAACAACTAATGACTGATAGAAGTGACACTGATTGCAGGACATTTGTTCTGAAATGCCCAGTCTGCACAAATTTACAGTCTGTCAAAAAAGAAAATCATCAAAGTCGGTTATGCTAATTTCAAAAAAATCAAAATTGTCTATCAGAAATTCTGGAACCTAGTTATATATAGATACCACAAAAAAGGTTTTTAACTAATAAAAAGATTGATAAAAGGGGCTTTAAACAAATAAACATGAAGAAGGGAAATGATAAAATCAAAGTTGCTGGTTACATTCGAGTTTCAACTCCTGGTCAGGCGAAAGAGGGAGAGTCTTTAGAAGGGCAAATTGAGGAAATAAAAAGTTATGCAAAATATAAAAAATATAAGTTATACAAAATCTATAAGGATGAAGGTGTTTCTGGTGCAAATGATGATCGACCAGGACTGAACGAGCTAAGAAAAGATGCAAAGAATGAAAAATTTAAGATAGTAGTATTTAAAAAATTATCTCGATTTGGAAGAAACGCTAGAGACCTTTTGAATTTATATAATGAATTTGAGGAAGGATACAATGTGGGTCTAGTAAGCCTTGATGATAATATTGATACGACAACTCCAAATGGGAAGCTAATGAGAACTGTTTTGGCAGGAATGGCAGAGTTTGATAGAGAGTTAATTATGGGGCAAATGAAAGCTGGAAAGATAAGCAAACTAAAAAAACATGAAATTTTTATTGGAGAAGTCCCATATGGATATCGTTTTGTAAAAGAGGCAAGAAAGGTGGAAGTCGATCAAGAGCAAAGCGATGTATACAAAAAAATCGTTGATCTCTATTTAAATCAAGGTCTTTCGATGAACGATGTAGCGATTAATCTTAATCATTTAAATATTAAGTCTCCAAGAGGCAAAACATGGAGTAATACTGGATTAAACTATATTTTAAAAAATCCGGTCTATTACCAAGGATATTTGGTTGTAAATAAGCATCAATATAAAACGAATAGTAGCGGAAGTAATCGCATTTATGAAAAAGATGAAAATGGCAAAAGAGTCTCCGCTTTAAAAGATGAGAACGAGTGGATAAAATTTCCTTTTCCAGAAATTACCAATGAGGAAGAGTGGGATAACATACAAAAGGTGATTGAATCTAATAAAAGAAAACCTAAAAACATAAAATATCCTGATAAATTTCTTGCACAAGGTTATATATATTGTGGGGAATGTCAAGAAAAAGGAAAACGAGAATCAAAAGTTGGTATAAGTCATGGTAACAAAAGGAAAGATGGAACGATGCCAGCATATTACCGATGTTCTTGGGCATTTGGAGGAAAGAAGTCAAGGCAAGCTCGTAATAAAAAGAAGTGCAATTTGCGTCCTATCAAAATGGATGAAGTAGATGAATTTGTTTGGCATAGAATGATGGGCGTTTTAACTCGTCCAGAAGAAATACTGAGGGAATTCATTGGCAACAAAAAAGAAAATAAGAAAAAACTATTAGAGCAGCAAAAGAGAGTTTTGACTGAAATAAAAAAAAACAATAATAGTATGAAAAAATGTATGGATGAGTTAATTAATTTTAGTGAAAGCAAGAATAAGAACGAAAATTCGCAGAGTTTATTACGTGCAGAGATAGAAAAATTCGATCTTAAACTAGAGGAATTTAAAAAAACAAAAGAAAATATTGCTAAAGAAATTGGCGTATTTGAAGTGGATGAAAAGAGTATAGAGGATTTGGACTTTAGCAAATATAGGGAAAAACTTCAACAATGTTTATATTCATTGGCTGGAGAGGAAAAAAAGCATATTCTTGGCATTCTTTTAAATATTGATGGCAAAATAATTTTAGTTAACCAGCGTGAGCGAGACTTGGACGGCGAAGAATTTGGTGAAATGTATGTAGATTGTTCTATTGAATGGAGGCTTACACCACAAAAAGTTTATGGTGCAATTAACTATTTGAAAAATAAGGGGTTAATAAAAATAAAGTTAAAACAAAAGAGTTCCAACCATAATGCCCGGATTAACACTGGAAGAGGCGATTGAGACTACTGCAATATATAGCTCCGCAGGGCTTCTAGGGTCGGATGACTCCCTGATAGCTATCAGGCCTTTTCGCAATCCACAT
>JABIHA010000083.1 GCA_018649885.1 Bacteriovoracaceae bacterium | reverse complement strand
TGCTCCTTTAAAATTAAGAAGAAGAGAATCTAAATGATTGAAAAGAGGAATTTAATTTAACCACGGGGTGGGTGATAATTCGGCCGTTACAGTGGATGACTTTTCAACTGCAAAAACCACCTCCGTACATATATGAGATAATTTCACTATCAAAACTCAAGGTAGTGATCATGCCAAAGCAAAGATATAAATTTACAATGTGGTTTTTTAAAATAAAAAGGCTCATATATTCTCCTTATCTTCAACTTCATCAATTTGGACAAGTTTATAAAAGAAGGGGAAATCATCTTTTCCTTGTAAACTGACAATAAAGCTACGAAGTCCACTTTTACCCTTGGTGATTAACTTGCATTTATCCTTCCTCGTAGATTTTGCTAGAAAATACTCATCAAATTCCACATTAAAGCTCTCGTTTTCAAGAAGTTTAATAATTTCCTTATGAACAAAATAAGGATGTGGCTCCCTTATAGCGATTGAATCAAAGGCCCTTTTACATACTTCCACAGCAAGAGGCCTTTCATTAAAAACTTCACCCCCTTGGTATAAGAAATAACTCTTTTTTGAGCTGACAAAGAAAATGATTAGAGAAAATACAATGATAAGTAGCAACAAACTTAGCTTTAAAAGTTTATTTTGTGATAAAAAGGATTTCTCGAAATTTTCAAATTTATAAGGTATCACTTATTCCTCCTGGTCCTAGGTAAATATTTTGAGACTTTTGAAAAATTCCTAGAAATAGTTTGGGGTGTGCTGACTATTACTTTTTGAATTGAAGGAATAGTTCTTATTGTAGCAAGCCCCTTCCCTACAAGGAAGTTGCTAAGGGCCGGAGAAGCACCTCCAATGCCTTCCTTACCTATTATTGCTAGTGTTATCGCTGGGGAGAGAAGAAGAATAAATGAAATCCCAAGAAGCCAAATAATCACTTCAATATCAGTAAATAAGAGTTTGGATTGTATTGCCCTACTTGAGATTGAATTTCCAACCAAAGAGAGAATACTTATGACAACAAAGGGAAATATTATACACCACAAGCTTGACCTAAGTATTCCAGATAGTGATTTCTGTGTTTCTTGAAAAAGATAAAGGCAAGCACTAAGACCTGAAAAGAGATATGTTAAATGATAAACAGTTGAAAAAATAAGCTTTAGAATCCATAGAAATATTTTAGAGAGCAAAAAAAAGCATGTTGCAACTAAATCATTGAGATTTGGAATAGAAATTTTTTCAAGCCACCCCCAAGATTTATGGGGGTTGGTCTTTAATTTTGTTTGAGTCCACTTTCTTATGAAAAGATTTTGAGGTGATACTTTTTTAAATGTCTTATATGCGACATTAAACGAAGTCTCTACGGCCATTTTATGAAAGCTGTAAAAAGCACTTGTTACTACCAATGCAATAACAAGGCGCTTTATTACTTCTCCAAAATTTAATTTGCCGTAGAATTCTAGTATTAAGGCGGAAACAAAACAAACTGGAATAAAATAAAGGGAGATTTTGCTAAACTCTGAAAATAAATTCGAAATAGATTTATCCTGAATAAGTAGCATATTTACTAAAGGATTGGCCTTCATAGCTCTTGCTCCCAACCATAGTATTTTCTTCTTTCAATTTCTTTTTTCTTTATATCTTCAAGCTCTTGTCCCAAAAGTTTATTTGTTTTAGCTGCATTTTCTAAAACCTTTAATTGAGTTTCATGCATCCTTGCCTGATTTTCTAAGATAAGAGCAGTATTTTGGGCGGTTAGTTGATTAGCGCGACTTGCTTTTCGTGCCTTGCTGCTTTTTAATACCTGATTTTCTGCAACCTTTTTTCTTTTATTGACAAGTTTCGTCTCAACCTTTGAATAATCTAAATATTTCTGACTCCCATTTTTAATTTTTCTCACCTCCTTAAGCTGATCCTTCAAATCTGCCATTGTGTACTTAAGATCTCTAATGACCATATTTAGATCACCCAAATCTTCAATTTCTTTTTTAGCGGCCAACTCTTCTGCCAAATACAATATCCTCCCTGCCTGAAAATACTTATCTTCAGCAAGCTCGTTATACTTCTGGACTCGCTCAGTATACTTTTCTGCATTTGTTACAAGCTTTTCTAGCTCATTGAGCTGCCCTATTGTTGTTGCCACAAGCTCTATCATTAATGCTGTCTCTTCTCCCACAATTGAGTAGGCCCCTTTAATCGGCAAAATGCCCATTATGATAGAGATTAGAAAAGTGTAAAATTGCCTTTTGTGTTCCGAGATAGTTCTCATAATCCTCCATATACTTTGAATATTTTAAATTAAATTCTTTTGATGAATTAAATAGTGTGTACTCAAGATCTATTGCAAAATAGCGAATTGGCTTCCTGTGAGTTTCTGTGAGAAGCAAAAATTCGCAATATTCATCCTTAGCACTTGAAATGCTACCCAGCAGTTCTCTTTCAAAATGTGGTAAAACATTAGACTCTACTGCCTCCTGCCTAAATAACACCTTATAGTAGGAGTTTTGATAAATAACCTTACCTAGAGGAGAGAGCATAAAATCATCGATATTTTGGGAAATCGCTACGGCCGATGCATTATGCTTTCTAAAGGTTCTAAAGCATTCAGAAATAAAACTGTCATGAGACTTTAATAAATCCCAACACTCATCAAAAACTAAAAGACGTTTGCCTTTCATGTTTTTGAATAACTCTAAAATAAATATTAGATAAGGTGCCTTCATGACCTCAGGGATATTTTGAAAATCAACATAATTAAGATTTGAAGTTTTCACTGTTTTATCATCAAAATACGGTAAGACTTCTTCAAAATAATTTGAAATCCCATCAAATTCGGCTTCGAGAGTTGAAAGAAGGTCTGAGAACTTTTGAAACCTATGCTTTTTTAGTACTTTTAGCAATTTTCCTTGATCCTTTGTTCCTAAATTGTTCACACCTACAACTGATACAATCAATTCCTTTAAATATTTGGGATTATCAAATGAAAGCGGGTTTATTGAACCAGAAATCTCAATCCCTCCAAGGAAATTGACAGTTTTTCTAAATGATCCACCAAGATCAACAACTAAGGCCTTGCCTTCTGCCTTTACGTGCTCAAAAAGTAATTTATTACAAAGCATTGATTTTCCCTGCCCGGATGAACCTGCTACCAGTACATTAAAATTCGTCGATGCCTTATCAAAAATATCAAGATGAATAACTTTAGAAGTTCTGCTTTTAAACTCAACCCCACTTTCATGAACAAAGTCTTTTGAAAAAGGAAGCATCCTCACCAAATGCCTTCCCGGTATTTTCAAAGCTCTTTTAAATGATGTCCTTACCCCAGGAACCAGTGAGTTGAAAAAATAAGCGAGCCCTTCAGCTTCAACCAGCCCTCTCCCTCCTCGAAGTTTTAACTTTTCACAAATTTCCATCGCCTTTCTATCGACCGCATTCTTATCCGTGTCAGTGACAAAGAAAAATATCTCAGCACTTGTTAGAAATTCTTCACCACTTATAAGCTCTTCCAAAATTTCCTCGGTATCCTCAAAGGCCTTTTCAGAATTTATATCTTTTAGGGACGCTGCAAGCTTTGAGAAATGAAAACGTCTCAAAAGAGAAACCCTCTCCTTTGCTTTTGTCTGATTTAATACCTTAAAGTTAATTATGAAATTCCCAAGACCATTAAACTCTTGAGAGTAAATATCGTTTGGAGGCTCAATTAGACTGATAAGCTTACAAAACTTTCCATTGAGCATGAAATAATCCTCAAAAAAGGTTATTTCTTGCTCAAGACTTGATTGTCCGAAAAATAACGGCAACTCATCATGCCAAGAGGTAAAATAGTTGGATAGTCCTCCCATTGAATTACTTAATTGATTAAGATAAATGTTATCGTCAATTTTGAAGAATTTTAAAAAATCACCTTCCGCTGATTCCTTAAAGTGACTATGGATTTTCTCATAAAAGGCATCTATCTCATGATCTGAGAATTGCTCTATGTCTGGGGGATTCACTTTAAAGAGAAAACTTGCCTCCCCCTTCAAGGAGACAAGTTTATTTCCAGAGATCGAAAAAAGTGGAAACTTCACTTTTTGTCTCCCTTTTCTAAAATTCTCTCAAAGTTGGCCCAATCCAATCTTTTAGGAGAAATAAGTTTTAAAAATAGATAATCAGGTGGGATCACCAGCGAGATGACTTTTTGTGAAAGGACTGTGAGTAAAACCAGGACAAGACAGATTGGGCCATCAAAACCAAGAAAATAACAAATTAAAAGAACACCTGA
This sequence comes from Bacteriovoracaceae bacterium, assembly GCA_018649885.1. Classification (GTDB taxonomy): domain Bacteria; phylum Bdellovibrionota; class Bacteriovoracia; order Bacteriovoracales; family Bacteriovoracaceae; genus JABIHA01. Next base: position 27,932 of record JABIHA010000083.1, on the reverse strand, counting down.
GGCCAAAAATAGCTCATTCGGCCCAAGCCCCATAAAGTTCGGAGCTTTGGATAAAAATTTCGGATACCTTAAACTCATATTCCCCTCAAACAACAGCTTTGATTAACTTAACAAGTGCAGGGGCCGACAAAATGACCACCAACCCAAAAATGGCCTGAGATAATTTTGTAGTTCCCTCCTGCTTTCCCATTGCAAGAAGAATTCCTGCGAGTACCAAAAACAAGACCCCAAGAGCAATTCCAATCCTTGAAGCCTCTTGACCTAAACGATCAGCAGTCATTCTGATGCCATTTGCCAAGGCCATTTTTTGATAAAGTAGTCCTGTCCCTGCTATAAGGGCCTTTGAAATTTGTTTCATTTGATCTCCTTATCTAATTGAAATAATTTTCGATTGAACTACTAACTGTGAATGATGCCTTTTTTAAATATGTGATATTCCTTGCCCTCATTTCAGGCTTGATAAACTGAGGACCACACATAAAATTTCCATGCCTGCCCGTTCCACTGATAAATTTAATGCCTTTAAAGTCATTAAACTTTTTTGAAATAAACTTTAATTTTAAAACATCATCTGGTCGGTACTCATTTGAAGAAAAGACCCCCATAATGTCATCAATCGTGACTACTAAATCCTTTTCTTCCCAATTTATCGAAACGCCATCCTTTGCTAGCACGTCTTTTAATGAAATATAGTGATCATTAACTGAGATTCCCAAAAACGTAAGAAAATCGGATGTTGAATTTTGTCTCAAATCCATGTCTTCATTTAGTACATGAAATTCTCTTCTTTCATAGTGACATCTAAAATCACGACAAACTCTATTTCCCCCTCCGCACCCTTGTGATTGGAAAATATCATCGTGCTTAACAATGTAATTTCCAAAATGTTTCTTAGGCCTTAAATAAATTTTAAGTTTTGAGTTTCTTGATAGATTTCCTAGAGCAACTTCCCTTTGTCCGTCATCTCCATGTATATCACTGTATAGGGTTGTAATGACTTCAGACCGCTGTTCGGCAATGTAATCATCGATCCCATAAGTGAAGACGATTTTATCCTTTGGGGTAAACCTGTGAGAGAAAAGGTCATTTTTAAGCTCAGTTGTTTGAATAAACCACTGTCCTGTTTTAGTCTTTCCCCTAAGTTCTCTAAGCTCAGTGTATTCCTCTGTGGAATTTTGAAATTGACCAAGCTGTATAAGTCTGTTCTCTTCAATGTAATACTCCTTATTAAAAATAGTACTAAGTAAATGGTTTAATTTGTCATTCCCGCCACCAGTGGCAACATGATAAATGTATGTATCAATCGGATTGTTAACAATTACCGGAATACTCTTTGCTCTCATACTTTTCATAAGTGAAATGTAATCAGTCTTCAAATCAGGAATTTCAAAGTTTTTGACTTCAGTAATTAAAAATTCACCATGCTTCAAATAGTTCTCTAGTATCAATCTATTTGGAAGAGCAGATAATTCAACCTCAAAAGTTTCTTTTACTCCCGGCTGGAAACTCCTATCAACTAACTCTGTGGCCACAAGCTCATAAGATTCTTTTTCATGGTTGTAGTAATAAAAATTCAACTCAAGGTTTCTAATCTCTTTAAATAAATGGTTTGTCTCTAGTTCGATTGAATTTTCAAAAGTGACTGTCAAGTTACTTGCATCAATGTCAAAGCTTGATTTGTTTAAAGAAAAACTTAAAACATCTGACAAAAACTTTTTCTTTTCAATCAATGGATATCGAACCATTGTAAAGTCAATATCTTGAATCTGACCGTAATGCACATTTTTGAATCTCACATATTTGGCCATCTCCTTTTCAGAATCCTTTCGTATTAAAAGTTTTCCAACGCGATATTTAAAATCAAAATCCCCCTGATCACTTTGATTGGAAACACTCCATCCAGTTCCTCCTCCACTTCCATCTCCAAGACTTGCTGTATAGTTTTGAAGAAAATGTACATTTAATCTCGGAAAATCTCCTAAATAGGGAGAGGTTCCCCTCTCTAGCTCATCTTGGTTTGATATTAAATCACCATCAATATCACCCTCAGGACTTAGCTTTTCTCTTCCAACTTCAGCTTTAGTAAGGTTGTTTCCACCGCCTCCACCATCATTACCTTTTTTTACGGAACATCCTGTAGACATCACACTCACAATCACCAATACTTTCCAAATTTTGTTCATACTTCTCCCTTGCGACAAATCGCCGCTATTGTTTTTTTTCAAAAGATACAAATTATTCTTAGAATTTTGATCCTAGATATTTTTTTAGCTCAATACCTTGAATCTTTTTTTGATCACTCTCTAACTTTGTCGCCTTATCTTCCACTCTTTTGGCCAATCTCCTTAGCTTTTTATTTTTTCTATATTCTTCGCTGCTAATACAACCCAAAAATAAAAGAAGATCACTTCTAAGACGGACTAGTTCTTTTTCCATCAGTGAACTCCCCCAAGGATAGCGACAAGTATTAGCTCTCCTCTTTTCACCAGTTCTTGGTTCTTAATTATTTCCTCCATACTGATTGTTCCCAAAATTTCAAGCAATTCACTTTCAAGCTCCATAAAAAAGTAATTCATAAAATCCTCCAGATTTCGTTTGAAGAACTAAAGCAAGAACTTTTTCATTTGAGAATAGGCAAAGGAAATCAGTGTCCCATGGTGGACACTTGAAAAGATTAGATATTGTAAAATATTGATTTTATGACTTTGACCACCATGGTGGAATGCCCATCGTGGTCAATATATAAATTTTTAGCGATTTTTCACAAAAAATTGTTTAAGAGATAAAATTAGCACAATTAATAAAATTAACACCAGGGATGTTGTCCAGTGACCTTCAATCATTTGAACCCCACCTTTTCTAGGAATACTAAAAACTGATACCCATTGAGAGCAAAGGCTATTCCAAACCAGGTGAAATCCAATGGCCGGAAGTAAGCCATATTCTAAATAGAGCAAGCTGAGTGAGAAACCTGCTACAGAAACCCCTATAACATGTGCTAAATCGACAGGGTTACCGAAAAACCTTCCTACCAAATGAATGATACCAAAAGGTAGACTTCCACCTAGCAAACCAATATTTTTACCCCAATATGAAAATAAGTAATGAACGAGGCCGCCTCTAAAGGTTACTTCTTCAACTGAGGCCGGAAAAATATTTCCAATCAATCTAAGATGAAGGTCTTTCCAAACTAGGGAAAGATCAACCGAAGGAGACTTTGTTAAATAAAACAAATATGCAGATAAACAACTAACGATAACTCCTAGAGCTACTCCTGAGGCCAACCCTCTCGGTGTACCAATTTTCATTGGCCGGATGGTCTGTAGTATGGATAACTTTTTAAATCCTAGGTAAGTAATAAATGAAAATAATAATCCAAGGGTCGGTAAAAGAGCATATGTGGGCCAAGTTTTTCCAAAGCTTTTAACAATTAGCTCTGAAACAATCGAGAACACAACAATCAAAACAACTGGAATTAACAGGCTAAAAAGTTTAATCATATTGTTCTCAAAGCTAACGTAAAAGTTAACACTACAAAATATATTTATTTAAATTGCAAATTCAGGAGAAGATATTTTTCTTTTATTTACAATAAATTGTTTGCCTACAAGCAAAACCGCAATATAAATTAAACAAGGAAAAAGTCCCGATTCGTTCCCCAAATAAGGATCATATTTTCCAGCTTTGCTAAAAATTGCAAAAGCCGTTTGTAAAAAGAAATTATGACAAGCATGATAAAACATTGCTACCCACACTGATCCTGACTCCATTCTAAGCCAGGCAATAAAGATCCCACTGCAAACGATCATAACTGTAAAAAGTAAAACTGAAAGAATCGGTAAATCAGAAGTGGCATAGTCTCCCCAAATAATAAGAGGAAAGTGCCAAGCAGCCCATATCAGTCCACTTACAAAAAAAGGATGTTTCAAATTTACTTGAGTTAGTTTTGGAATTAAAAAGCCACGCCATCCCAACTCCTCTCCAAGTGCATTTATATTTCCCCATAAAAGCCACCATGGAAATTTCATCGCAATCAGCATACCTACAGAAGATATTCCCACTTTTTTAAGAATCGTTTCAGGATATGATGTAAATTCGTTAACTCCCAACCCCCAGCAAAGAATATTACTTATGAGTGCAATAAATAAAGGGACAGCAAATGCAAGAAACCAATAGCGAAAAGCTCCTATTTTAAATCCTGTATCTTTAAACCCACACCTAGAAATGAGCCTATATAGGATTGAAACAATCCCTGGAATCCACATTAAAAAAAATGTTGATTGTGGCCAAGAACGAATACCTCCTTTATGGATGATATAAAACTCAAAGGCAAAGCTAAGTACAAAGGTAATACTTAAAAATAGAATCAGATCTCTTTTAATCGTTTTCACATCATTTCTCTGTTTCAAATACCTCTATTTGGGCATACTATTAATTAAAGTTTTTTCAATAACCTCGTTTTCACGATTATCATCCAAAGGATTATATCCTTTTGGACGGTTTGCTTTTATCCAATCAAGAATCTGAGATTGACTAAATCTACTTGCTAGACCCATTGCCGAAAGCTGCAATTTTTTGCAAGCTTGCTCATCCTTAGAAATCATCTGGTAGGTATACTTTTGAAGTTCAGTTATTTTTGTTGGCGGAAAGGTATTTGGGAAAAATTGCTCAAGCGTCGGATCCAAGCGAAGTGCAATCTCCTTTCCTATATTCATGGCCACTGCTTCCTGAAACCAGGCCTTTAATGGCGTAGGAAACATGAATATATGCGCCATTTCATGGGTTAAAGTAAGTGTATATTTTTGCTCCAAACTTGCATTCCTCAGCATTGCCTCATCAACTCCATTCATATTCCACCAAGTTTTTTCAAGCGAAAAATCATCGTGAAGTCCCAAACCAAAGCGATCTTTTTCGGGGCCCCAAGAAGTTGGCCATTTCTTCTTTTCCTCAGACTGTTCTTTTTTATAATATAGATGAATTGGCTTGCTTAGTTTTTTGCCGAAATATTTTGATAACTCAGCCTCTGTTCTATAAATGACTTCATTTGCTAATTTTTCATTTGCCATTACTAACCCTGATGAAAAAACTGTAGAAAATATTATCGTTATTGTGAAATTTATTTTTCCCATACTAGCTCCACCTTTTCATCATCTTTTTTTCCTATCTTGCGTATTGGGAAATATTCAATATGCTCCATAAAATTATCAAGAGATTTTGCTGACAAGAACTGGTGTAACTCTTTTGAGGAATCCGGACAGCTGTAATGAAATTGATTTGCAAATGAAACAGCACCAACATAATGGGGATCATTTTTTCTTAGTTGTGAGAAAGTCATTAATTTGAAGACATGAAAGAATTTGATTTCTGGGAAATCCTCATACAACTTGCACAAGCCGAACCATGCAACAGCTTCGGCAGCTCCTTCATCATGAATCCTAGAATTTTTAAATTCAATCACGTCACCTAAATCAGTTATGCTATTTTTGAAAAGCCCATGGTAAACATGTCCAAACTCATGTGCCATTAAGTCGATCAAGTCACTGGGGGCCCAATTATTTGTTATATAGATTGATGGTTCAGTAATAAAGAAACCCGCAGCTGATGCGGTATTTTCTTCAATCATTTTTTTCATCTCAGGACCTAAGTCGCCAAAAGTACTTGCATCATTTGGTGTGAAATTCTTTGTGATTTCAAAAACCTCGGATAGCTTTTTATTTTGAGAAATCGTTTTCATATCATCAGAAGAAAAACTATAACCATAAGCATCGTACTCCTTTGATGTAAGAATATTTATTGTCGGTCTGATATAGTTTTTTACTTCTAAGCGATCAATTAAATATTGCTCCATACTCTTTGTCCCAATGCTTGTCGGAATCCACTTCTGAAACCAAATGAAGTTCACTAAGCGAAGAGTCCAGGCACTATACTCTGAAGGGGCCAAATCACCTTGTGTGCATATTTCACCGTTTTTAGTGATCCCTCTAAATTCAACCTTGTCTGCATCACTTACTAGATTTTTTCTCACCCTTTCAAGAAAAAGACATGATAGTTCTCTATTTTTATAATATTTTCCGGCAGGCATGGCGTAAGACAAAATTGCATCTTTTAATGAATCAAACTTTGCGGGAAATTCTAGCTCTTTAATATCACCAAGAAGAGAAACTCTTTGCTCCTCAAGAAATTCATTAAATTCCTGTCTCGCAACTGAATCTAGTTCCCATTTTGTATCGCCTACAAATTTGAACATCAGCTTATTAGGTTCCCCTGCAAAGCAATTGGGAAATGATAAAATAAAAATTAAAGACAAAGCTGCAGACAAGCAAAAGGGGGTGGTTCTCATAAATATTTCTCCAAGTTATGCCGCGGAACATACAATATAATATACGATAATAGAAATAGAAAAACCTCAAGTGCATCTTCCACCCACGAATTGGGATGCCGCATAATTTTGAATTCGGTTTTGCAGTTTGTTAATCTTGGTCAAAATTTGCCACATGCCCCACTCTGCGATACCAAAAGTCTACTATTGATCTTATTAGGGGACTTAATGAACCTAAACTGCACACCCACTAACTGGGAAGAAGTCGTATCGGCCTGTCTTGGTACTCTCAAGCAGAGGTTTCCTAGTTTCTCCGACTCTCAACTTGCAGATAAAATCAAAATTCCACGCTCTACATTTAATCGCTTACAAAACGAAACTAAAAAGCCAAAGCTCGATACCTATTTAAAAATTATTACTGGCTCTGGCATGGTGGAACTATTACCGAACGCTCTTGCATATTACGACAAAGACCTAGGAGAATCCCTAGAAGGCGTTCTTGAAGTCTCTCTACAAGAAGACAATAAAAAGCTCACAGACCAAGAGTTTGAGGACCTGCTAGAGAGTAGAGAGTGCTTTGTGGCCTATCTACTTGCTGATACCGAACAGGGAACAGATCAACTTGAAGTTACAAGTGTACTAGGGGCCCCTGGTCTTGAAAGTATGAAGCACCTGGTGCTGAAAGGCCTTATCAAGGAAACCGATGGACGCTTTCATGTGGTAGACAAAAAAACAATTGTTAGATCATTTGAAAGTGTAAGACACCACCTCACCACTTATGCGAAGCACTACAAAACTGAGCATATTGGAAAACAACGAAATTATGTTCATAGCGTTAGCGATGGAATGAATAAAAATGGCATAAAGGCCTTACAAGAGGCCCATAGAAAATTTCATAAAGAGGTCCAACAAATTATTAGAAATACAGAAAATCGGGGCGATATACCGATGTTTTCTGTGGGATTTTGTGATAGTTTTACCCCTATGGAAAATTCTAATGAGAAAGGAGAACTCCAATGAAATTTATCATTTCACTAATGCTCCTCTCACTTTCCACAGGTCTTTTTGCAGTTGAGTTCAACGCAACTCATATAAGTTTTAACGACGGACTCAAAACTAAAATCTCTGAAATATCGAACGTCATGGGTGATAAGTTTAACTACATCGACCAAATCGAACTAAAATCTGGCCAAATCTATTATGGCAGTGAAGTTGAATCACTTCATAATCAATCTCAAGATGGATCGACAGCTTCCATTTATTCATCCGGGTTTGATGGATTTTCCATGAGATCTCTTCGCTCCAGTGGTGATGGTTCTGGTGGAGGGTGATTCCCAGACTCATTCTATGAAATATAAACTTTCATTTCTTTTTTTGTTATTTTTTTCTCTTCAAGTACTTCCTTGTGAATTTTCAAAAACTGAATATAAAAACCTCTTAAATCTCGACTACGAAACTTTCGATCAGACTTTTGGAAAAGGCTGGAGAAAATATGCTGATTTGGAATGCTATGATCAGACGGGCCGACTGATAGATGACTACCTCCAAAAACATTTTGATAATTTAGTAAGGTGGCAACAGGGAATACTCGTCTGGCATGCCGGCCAAATGTATGCATATGATGGTAATTATAAAATTGCAAAATTGAGATTTCTTGCATCTCTTGATCAGGATGAGCCAAAAGATACACCAATACTCTGGAATGACTACGTGTATGCTTCAGTTGCTTTTTTAGAAGGAGACTTATTGACCCTCAAGTACCATAGAGAAGTTATCGCCAATGGTCCTAAGTTTGAGGACAAAATAGCAAATCTACATGTTGTAGATAATTTGATTAATTGTTTTAGTTTGCCTTATAAAAATGCATATTCTTCTTGCAAAAAGTAACCAGACTCAATGGATGGTGGAGATTCTTTTGTCTACTCTAATATTTAAAAAATACAGGGTTAGTGCTCTGATACAAATACAAAACGTTACTTTGATTAGTAAATTAGCTTTTTACAATCTTTAATAATTCAACCGTTATCTTTTCTAAACGTCCATTCATAGATTCAATATCTTTTATGAGGTCTTCATACTTAGGAAATGTCTTTTCAATTTCAGTAATGCTTTTACCAGAATTCTTTTCTTTGTTAGACTCCACCCAGCTCGAAATTGGTAAATGCCATTTTGATAAGTAGGGCCGAATACCTTCGTTCAGGATATTCATATAAAAATCAACAATTGCATCATCTTTTTTTGTTCGAACTCTATTTAAAGGGATATTACTAACCTCTTCTCGAATAAGTTTAAAAGCTTCATATAAACTCTTGTTCACTAAGACAACTGAATCATATGAAGGGTTAAACTTTACGGATGCAACTCTTGTTTTTAATTGAGTGTAAATTCTCCAAGCAGTCTCGCGATCGGTTTTGTTTGCCTTAATAGAAAAACTTAAACCACCAATTGCATTCAAGTTAACATCTGAAGTTGAATACCTCACGATGTACATCTCTTTTACGCCCTCAACAATATCCTTCTTTTGTATAAAATAGATTGCGGAAGTCGTTAACATAACAGCTCCTAGCACTCCCACTATAAAGTAAAACATCTTCTTCCCCATCTTCCGCTAGTGTGTTTCATCACAGGTTTTACATTTTTGATTATATTTCATCATATCCTGACTATTTGAAATTAAATTTGATTTTTCTGTTCTTGCACTAAATGCTTCTTCAATCCAACCGGAAAGTTGACTAGAAGAACTTGGCTGAGCATAAAATTGAGCATAACCCGTTCCTTCGCTATTCCAATTTTTCTGAAACCTTTCTGGCAATTTTCCACTTGTTCCCTCCAATAGGATGCAAAATAAACCGTTAGGAGTCGAATCTCCCTGGGTTAATGAACTTTTTATTTCCCAATCAACATATCTACGAGAATGTGTACACGTACCTAGTAAAACTAAAGTTACGGTCGAATCTTCTAGGTATTTTTTTCGAATTTGAGACATTACATAGTCTGTGTCAGTACTTTCAATAAAATCGTCGTTATCATTAGCGCCTAAAACTTTCGGTATAAACACGTCATTAGTATCTGTCCATTTCGTTATAAAGTCATCAACTGTCGCTCTGTCACCCTTGTAGTGGGTAATAAAAACTTTTCTCTTTGGCATAAATTACTCCTATTATTTAAAGCAATAATTAGCATAAGGAGCATCATTTGGATATTAAACAAATTGTTTAAACTTGCTACCTTCCTTGAACACTGGAGTTGGTGATTGTCTTAATAACTGTCTGAATTTATTGCCTTAGTTAAATTGAGATGTTACAGAAAGACTACGACAAAATTTAGCTATAGCACCTTGGAATGAGCGCACACACTGAAAGTGTACCACTAGGGAATTACAGGAATAGACGCAGAGGCAAAAGGGTCACCACTTACCACCAAGGCATCCCAGTCAAAGTTGTAATATTTTTCTGCTGCAAGCCAAGTTGGTATTGCTTCTAGTAGATATATGCCATCCCTTCTAGGTGCTAATGATCTTTCATTACCATCTGAGTGTAAGTAACCAATAGCATATTGAGCATCGATAATTGCATACAACGCACCAACTGAATGAATCGCATTCTCAAGCGTGGCCAGATGAAAATATCTTGTTCTGTTGTGTTTAACTTTATTATGCTCTTTATACCACTTAGGACTCCGATCATTTCTAGTAGGATTAGCAAATGACTCAAATGGTTTAAAATTATGAAGTGGGAGTGTCATATATCTTAAATCATATTCTGATAACTTCATTACACCTTCTAAATCCGAATAACCAATAATTGAATCCACTTGTGGAATTACACCATTTTTATTGAATATCAACCTGAGTGCGGATTCAACTTGTACACAAGCTCTTAAATGAATGTCGTAACATCTATGTGAAAATATGTTCACATTTGAAGAAGATGGTTCAATAAATAGAAACAATTCATTCAGGTCATCAATCAATACATTTAAGGCTCGTTTTTGAAGTCTAGCTTCATCTGATTGTTGCAAAAAACGATTCGCTTTTTTTGTTCCATCATTTATGTTTCTGACTATATTAAAATATGGTTTAGGTATCATTATACCGTTGTCCTTATAACAAAAACTTGTCCATCGATTCTTTTCGTTCTAACACCTGAGGCACTTGAGCTACCACCAGTGGAGCGATTTGTGCTATATGGTTGAAAAAATGATGTAGACATATGGCTCTGTAACAAAAGATAAAGACCAGATATTGCCAATGTTAAATTCTTCATAGATGCTTGAGAAAAGTTTGCTCCTATAAAATGTTTACTCAAATTGTATGCTTCAAACCATGAAAGCTTCTTATTTCTATCCCAATCTATTAGAGGAGAGATAAATTTCAAACTAGGATCTTTCCAAAACAAAAGGCCAACTTCATCTTTAAGTAAAGCAGGATGGTTTGTTGTAAAAAATCTTTTAAAATGGCTCATTTTGAGGTTTTTATATGACCTATATGGAACACTTGAATTCAACTTTAAATACATAATTAAGCAGACGTGGTCAAAGTCAATGCAGACTCTACAAAGCAATTCAAATATCTGATGTGAATATGCATCTAGATTTCTATCATCTGGATCAACATATTCCATTAGCTTTTGATAGTCATTAACTAAAATCTCCCATGCTCTTGGGTCATAATCAGCCATTTTATAATCCTAATATTCGTTTATAACCATTGTATCAAAATTATTAGCAGAAAATTATAAATACACACATTGCTTAGCGTGAAATCTATCTGAGGTGGTGAAGTAGGAGTTAAGATTTCTAAATTATTGAAAGGATCGTTACAGAAAAACCGCGACTATTTTAATCACAATTAAGTTTTAGTACATTGAATCAATGTAATGACCCATTTTAAAAAAAATGTTAGCCATGTCCGGAATGGACCCAAGAAAAGGCTGAGCTATTTCAAGCTAGTCAGCAAATTAAAAACAAGCCCAAGCTTCTGATCATCTAATCCCCTGATTAACAAAATACACTGCTCCTTTAGACTACTTTTAGAACCCTTCCCCGAAACAAATTCGAGCCACTCCTCCCAAGAATAGCCCAGGCCTTTAATAAATTTTTCGATATAGCTTTTCTCAATATAGGCCCTCCCATTCTCTGTATGGTTTACCTTGGTTGGCGGCACACCAATCAGCATCCCGGCCTTTCTTTGAGACAATCCTTTAATTGTTCTCATCTTCTTTAGTGCATTTGATTCAGCTGTTTCTGATTTAACTCGGCTTCTTTTTGGCATTTTCTTGTTCCTTTTTAGTTAAAGGACCACCCAAAGTGGTCCAAAAGTGGTCTTGGACCACTTTTGCGTCCCCCTCTCCCATAAAGGGTTTGGAGTAAATATGGGTAACGACGAAGGAAGAATGCGTGGTCATTTGTGCTTATGGAATTTAACTCAATGCTTAAAAGCACAGAGCAAGCACAAAAAAAGCCATTTGCAGAAAGTGTGAGACAGTTCGAGACAGTTTAGGGCCGAAGACCTGGATTAAGTTACTGAAACCTCGATTGAATGATTTCGAGTTGTTAAAAAATTTTGTTTTGAATCGTTAAAATTGGGTCTGTTTAGGTGGAGGAGACGGCCGGATTTGAACCGGCGGCTGTACGGTTTTGCAAACCGTTCCCTTGGACCACTCGGGCACGTCTCCCTATAAAAATTTTAAAGATCAAGCTTCTGCACTTTTCTCCAGAGGGCGGCTTCGAACTCTGTCTAACCACACTCAGTGTCCCACTGCTGTCACCAAATTGAAAATGCTCATCCGCATTTTCATCGAAGCCGTGGGCACGTCTCCTTAAACTACAAAATGCAGTAACAACTCGTTTTAACAAATAAGAAATGCTTTGAAAATAAGGGAGTGCGTTTTTAGAGAATTAAGGGGAAAAGCAGGCAGGCCCAGAGCGGACCTGCATAGAATAGTTTACGCTTCGCGAATGACGTATTTGTCTTTGCCCGCGTCCACCATTTCTTTTAACTGCTTTCCAACCTTAAAGAATGGGACTTTCTTTGGTGACACTTTCACCACTTTCCCGGTCTTAGGATTTCTCCCTTCATAGGCCTTGTAATTCCTGTTAGCAAAAGATCCAAACCCTCTGATCTCTATTCTCTCGTCTGCATAAAGGGCCTTAATCATTGAGTCAAAGGTAATATTCACTACCATTTCCGCCTTCTTATGAGGTATCCCTGCTTGCTTTTCAATGGCCGCTATAAGGTCAGCTTTTGTCATTTTGATTCTCCTTCTAAAAGAAACAAAAAAATTTTTAGTACTAGTAAATTTTAGCACTTAACGGATTCTAAGCTAGTTGGAATTTTCGTGTCATTTTTTGCCTCTGCGCTCCAAAAGGCAACTTTTCGCGCCCCCCCACTCACCTAAATAAATTTTATGGACTCACTGACAACACTTTGGAATTAAACAATTATCCCTTTTTTTAGGCCACTGGTAGAGCGCTCAGACTCAATAAAATTTAAAATAATAAGTGCAAAATGTGGTTTTTCCTAAGGTTTGCCATATACCTGACGATAATGCTTAGGAATAAAACCGTTAGGTTTAGGGGATTAATACTTATATGAGTTGTGTGATGAAAAAACTATTCACAATACTTACAATGCTCACCATGGTGACGCTTTTAAGCTCATGTATGCCTGACTCTAAGGGATCTAGTAAGAGTCGATGGCTCAACACTTTCGATACAACCGATGACACCACAGGCGAAGAAGAAACTGAAGAGACCGTGACAGTGGAAAGACCTGAAGGCGTTGAACTCGAAAGTGACTACTGTGCTTGTAAAGAAAAGGTGGCCTACAATATTGGAAATTGTGATTCCTTTTGCTCTGATAAAAATGATCTTGATCTCACGCTCTATGTGAATGTAACACTGGGAACAGATATTCTTTTAAATGAAAGTTTAGGGGATTTATACAACTGGTGTAATGTAGAGCTCAGTACAGACGAATTAGTACCAAGCTGTCAGCTTGTGGCCGATTACAATAACTCTGATACCGCACTTGAAGCGTCTATCAGCAGTGGCTCAACTCAGTTTAGCTCGGTCATCACCACACTTGATTATGACAAGACCTATTTAATTCACTTAGAAGAGAAAGTCTCAGGCGTGAAAAGCTCCACTATTCAGCTTCGTCTAAAAGAGTCTATCGATACGTCAACGCCTCTAGGGCCTTTGCAGGTTACACCTCTGAATATGTACACATGTATTACAAGAAGTGGAACCACTACTGGCTCTGACAATTACTATGAGCAAGGGGCCATGAACCACTACTATTTCCCAGATTACGCCGAACCACCAAACCTTCCGGCGGGAAATGATTTCTTATTTTGTCATGATGTAAATAAGTACGGTAACACCGATAGTGCTGACTACCCTCGCCTATTTTTAGAAGATGGCTTTATGCACTTTTGGTCTGAGACAGATATCAGATTTTACGATCAAGATGAAAACGGTAAACTCGACGTTAACGATGATATTGAAACAAGCCTAGAAGACGACTACGGCGTTACTGGCGCATCTATTAATATATTCACCGAATTCCAGTGGTGGAATTATCCAGGAGCAGAGAGCACGACCAGAATGGGTTATGTGATGCAACCTTGGATTGATAATGACGGAAATCCATTTTGTCCCACAAGTGACAACTACAATACAGCAGAGCCTACTTTTCAAATCCTTAAAGACTTAGTGGGCGCCGATACTGAAGGGCTCTATCTGGCAGAAAAGGAATCAGAATCCTTTGTCGCCGACGATGGAACCGTGACAGTTCTTCCCCCTGATTACATGTTAATCAGACAAGGACTTTTAAATCAAATTTGGTTTTACACTGATGATGATATGACTCCCATCCCTGCTGATGGAGCCGCATCTGAATTCAAACAAATTAAATACTACTGGCCTGCAGACACGGTCAATCCACTCACGAAAAAATCTTATCAAAAAACTTACTTAGTTAAGTCACCAAGCCAGATCGGCTCAAGCGATGATGGAGTAGATGGTCTCAGAACGAGCGTCACCCCATCAGATAAAAGAATTGCTTGCGTGCCTAAGATGCAGTAAGCGCTTGTGCGCACAAAAATGTCCCAGCGGGACAATTTTGTGAGCCGCTCGCCGCCCCCAATGCCCCCGCACATAAGTGTGCAGAGCCAGCAACGAGGCTTGGCCAAAGGCCAAATCTAACCCCTACAAAACCCAAAAATTTAAAGTTTAGTATCGAAGCCTACTACCCATAAGCATACAGAGCCAGCAACGAGGCTTGGCCAAAAGCCAAATCTAACCCCTACAAAACCCAAAAATTTAAAGTTTAGTATCGAAGCCTACTACCCATAAGCATACAGAGCCAGCAACGAGGCTTGCCCAAAGGCCAAATCTAACCACTCAAATTCCCGACATTTTCAAGTAACGACTTTAACGACAAGACTCCCGAAACGGTCCAAGATCAAATCCGGGCCCTTTAACCAAAAAGTCAAAGTTCTCCTCATTCGCCCTATCACAAAAGTCTCTTTTATTAAGCTTATACTCAATACCAAATACAGCCTTACCCTTTTCTATAAAAGGTCGCATATAGTGGCATTCATTATATTGATAGCACTGCTCATTATATCCAAAGTCATAATAATCCACTAACGTCTCTATTAACACCAAAGCATTTTTTAGACCAATGGCCATCCCCCTATCATGCGCCTCTGTGGCAATGATAGCGTTGTAAAGAACTTGGTCCTCCATTGTGACATCAAGCCCAGTACTATTTGAGTAGGAGTCCATATTGTCAGCGTCAATCGCATCACAACCACGCTCTTTAGCGTAATCAAATCTTTTCCCCATAAGCTCACGCAGCTCTTTGGTATATCTCACATCAAGCCAAAATTCTCCTTCCCACTCCGCCATTTCATTTCCAAGAAGATACTCAGGAAATTCATCAGCATCTGCCCGGTTAACTTCAAGTGTACCGGTGCTAACATAACAAATAATTTTATTCCCTCGACTCTTAAGATCATTAAAAATATCATCAGGAGTCCCATAGAGATCAAGAATATAGACCTCTACTCCATCGTGATAAGTAAGAGGAGGAAAGCGATCAAATTGAACATCCCATGAGATCCCGGGCTCCGGTATCCACCATGTAATCTCTTCTGGTTCTGGCTTAATTGGCATGCCCTCTACTTCACCAGGCCCTGGATCTTTATCAGGCTCTTCTGGCCCTGGATTACAGGAGTGAATAATGGGAATAATAAGAAATGCAAAAATAACCGTATAAAAAAATCTATTACCCATAGTAACCTCGTCTTCGCGGTAAACGCATCTAGCATTTTACTAAACTTCGGTTTGGTTTTTTAAATTCAACACCCCAGACGCGACAAAGTGTGGCAAAGAGAAATCTTTTCCATAGAAAAAAATTGATATAGTAGGTTATTTTGTTTTTTAAAACTCCTTTGCACCTCTTAGCTCTACTACCTTCCACAAATTACTTTCATTGATTTTTTCCAACTCAACCGTCTACCTACCCCATTAGAGATTTGTTTGTAGTTGCCTAAATTTACACGATTTATTACAAGATATGTGAGTGGATTTTTCACAACTAAAACTTGTAGAGCACCTCCTACATTACCTCTACACCACCTCACAAGAACAAATGCTCAACCTTTTAATGTAGTAAACATGATTTAAATGCTATGTTACTCCCACCCAGGAGGTAGCTTTGTCACTACGAAATTTATCAGATAAAAAATTAATTGCAGACACTAAAATGTGGAATGAAAAAGAGGAACACTGTACTCGCCAGTTCCTCCGACACATTAATGAAGTGAATAGAAGAAGACTTTTTTGTGATAGCGGGTCCGGCTCACTATTTAAATATATTCGAAAAAATTTCAACAAAAGTGATAGCGAAACAAGTCGAAGGGTTTTAGCAGCTAAGACCCTAAGGCATGTACCCTGTGCAGATAAAGCTCTGGCAAATAAGCAGGTCACTCTTACTAACCTCGCTGAAGTCTCAAATTTGGTAGGAAATATCAAAAGTAATAAAAAGAAAAATGAAATACTTAATAGCATTAAGGGTAAAACTCAAACCCAGACAAGAGAGCTTGTAGACGATCTGACAGGAAAAAAGCGTGCCACAAAATCCAAAACAAGATCACACTCAGATGGAACTCTTCGCATCCACTTGACCTTAGTGGGACAAACCGCAAAAGATTATGAGTTTATTAAAGAGCAGCTTTCCAACAGCAGAATCTATAAACCAGAAGACATAATTGGGCATGCAATTAACTCTACTGCAAAATCCATCAGAAAAAAGATTATGAGTATTGGATCAAGAAAATCTAAAGTCATCACTAATTCCAGAACCATCTCAGCTGCCATCAAAAAAGCAGTCATAAAAAGATCAGGCAACAAATGCGAAAACTGCGCTTCAAAATACAACCTACACTTTGATCACATCATCCCCTACAGCAAGGGAGGATCATCGGCGATCGGTAACGTGCGCCAATTATGCTCAAATTGCAACACCAGGGCCGCAATAGTCGCACTTTCACAACAAAAAATGGACCTCTACATAAACCAGAGCTAGAAAAAATCTAAATTGCACCAAGTTTCTTCTCACTCTCTCAAATCAGGGTCAAGCTACATCAATTTCCCATACAAACTCAAGCTCCCAAAAACGACTGAACTCAATAAAAGAAGCAAGCTCCGCCGGAGTGGCCGTAAAGTGCGGCTTCGCGAATACCACCCACAAAACGCCAAACACCACCTGCGGTGGGACACACCGAGAGAAGCAAGCTATAAGCTTGGGCTTCACGAATCCCCCACATATTCACCTTTCCATAAAAGCAATTACCACGAAAGTTAGGCCCAGCAAGATCGACACATCAATAAAAAATGACTCTGCTTAAAAACCTACGCCTTGATAAAAGCCCCTCTACAAAACTCACAGTAAATCACAGCACTTTCCAGGGGCGTGCACAAATACATTCGAATTCAAATTTTTTTGCTGAAACTTAAAAAGGCGTGCACAAACAAAACCAAACAGCCACAATCTAACAATTCCCCTGTCCATAAAAGCATTTGCTACCACCAAAAACACCTCATCAATAAAAGGCCATACTCTTTAAAAACCTACGCCTTGATAAAAGCCCCTCTACAAAACTCACATTAAATCACAGCACTTTCCAGGGGCGTGCACAAATACATTCGAATTCAAAATTTTTGCTGAAACTTACTAAGAGCTGCAAAAGCAAAAGATCAATTCAATTCAATTCAATTCAATTCAATTCAAATGTAATTGAAATTATAAGATATCAAATTAATCTAATTTGGTAGGATTGCTATTATGTGAGCAAAAAAGCTTCAAGGTAACTACCGCCCCTCAACACTACGATAAATCTCATTCATTTCGTCACGAATCCGGCGCGCTTCTTTGACGTCTTGTGAGAACCACTTAACGGCCCCTCCAACATCTTCTGCGTCTCTAACATCAACTTGGTTGCGAAGGTTTTCTGTGTAGTCTCTGACTTGATCTTCAATTCTCTTTAGATCTGATTCAAATTGAGAGTCAACCATTCCTAGTTTGACCATTTTATTTAAAAGTGATGAGTAAAGGCCGATGCTAAACATTCTCGACTCACCTTGTATGCCGTCTTTAATTTGAAGAAGTACGAAACTTTTTATTTGATCTGAAAACTCTGGAGTCCACTTCTCTTCCCCTACTCCGTCAAGAAGCCTTCCCATGAATTCCATTCTCATAAAGGGTCTACAAGGTCTGAGATCCATACTTTGTTCAACTAGCCACTTATCATCAAGCCCTTTGGGATTATCTGCAGTCACCTCTAAGATTCTCGACATAGAAGGTGAGTTTAATTGCATCCTTCTCATTTTTTCCAAGGCCTGCTGAATTAATAGCTCATCTTCGTAAAATTCATCGGGGTCAACATCGAGAAGATCTTCAAAAGCATTGTCGACATTTTCTTCACACTTTTCTAAAAATTTACGATTTTTGGCCACTTCCACTTCAACAATTCGTTTTACTTCCGTGGCCTCTAACTTAATATTGTCTGGATCGACTTCTTCAACAACCTTTTTCTTCACCACCGCTTTGGGGGCAGGTTTCTTCCCATCACCCAGCGAGACCTCTTCAGTATCAACTTTTATTTTTTTCTGAACTTCTACAATTTCTTCAGGAGCCTCTTCAGCACCAAAGAAATACTTGTAGATCCCAAAGGCCACAAGTAGCAAAACGAGCACGATGGCGATTTTTTTTGCCATAAAGATTTAATCCTTAAAAACCAACACTTGATCTAATCATGTTAAACGTTGGCATCAACTCAACTCGGAATATATACCCAAATGAGCAGAATATGGAAACGGTTGTGAAGCCGCTTATAACTAATTTTCTAAAAATTTTGCGAAAAATCCCCGCATCATTTGGAACATTAGCGTTCCAAATAAAACCTATGATAAAGATCGCAAGAGATGCCCCACCAAAGATCTTCAATTGCTTTTTCTTTGAGGGAATACTAATAAAGCCGTCTCGTGCCGGCTTATTTTTCAAAAATTTTACCAGAAAATTTAAAAATGCTGGGTGCTCTTTAAGAAATTTTTGGGCCTTGGGATTGGGGATTTTAGATAGGAAAGTTTCTTTAAGTTGCTTGGGGTCCATTTTGTCTAAATGTGCTAAAGAGTCCCCTGAACCCGCTGCTCCCTTTTTTACTATGGGATTGCCGTCTTCATCTGTTTCAACCTGCCCCTTAAGCTGCTCCATAATCTCGGCAGTATTTTTCATCTGGTTTTGAAGCTTTTCAATGTCCGCTTGATCTTCATCTTCTGCTGTTTGTGAAAATAGTATTGCCGGCCCTGCAAAGAGATATAGCAAAAAGAGGATGGGAAATATTCTGGTCAAGTCTTCATCCTAGTTTCTGGAAGGCTAGCTAGCTTTTGGCTCCACTGTGCCACCAGTCCCTCTTAACTTATCAGTAAGTAAAGTTATTGGAGCTGCCACGAAGATAGATGAGTAAGTTCCAATAATCACACCAAGACTAATGGTAAAAAAGAAACCCTCGATGCTCACACCGCCGAAGAAAAACATGGCCAGTGAAACAAATAGAGTTGTAAATGATGTTAGAATGGTTCTACTCAGTGTCTCATTAATAGCATTATCAATATGCTCTTTAAGAGATCTTCCCGCGTATTTTTCCTCGTGCTCCCTCACCCGGTCATAAACGACCACCGTATCATTCACCGAATAACCAATGACGGCCAAAAGGGCAGCTACAGTTTGAAGAGAAAACTCATAACTTGATAGGGAGAGGATCCCCAAAATAATCGAGACATCGTGAAATAGAGCAAAAATCGCACCCGGTGAATACTTAAAATCAAACCGAATAGCAATATAGATCATAATCGCCAAAAGGGCGTAAAACATTGCAAGGAAACCTGAGTTCCTAAGCTCTGCACCCGCTTTAGGTCCAACTATATCCGTCTTTCTAATTTCAACTCCATCACCCGAAAAAGTACTTACAAGAAGGGAGGAAATCTTATCAGTCACGCCGTTGAGATTTTTTTCATCGGCCTTAACTTTAATCAAGTACTCATTGTCACCTTCAACACCAAAAGTCTGAACAAGTGCCCCGCCATAACCAGCACTTGTTAGAGCTGATCGAAGACTCTTAGTTTCAATGGCATTACTAAATTTAACCTGGATCTCAGCCCCACCTCTAAAATCAACTCCGTACTCCAAGCCTTTTCCAAAAGCCAGGTAGAGTGAAACCAGAACTAGTAGTATAGATATAGGCGCCGTAAATCTAAACATACCCGTAAATTTAATTTTTGTACCTGATTTGATTATCTCAAACATATCTTCTTACCTTTACGTGTTAATTAAATACTAAGATCTTTCCCTTCAACTTTATCCATATAAAATTGAAAGAAAATATGTCCTACAAAATAAGATGTATAAACAGTTGCCACAATTCCAATTAAAAGAGTTACGGCAAAACCTCTAATGGGCCCAGTTCCAAAATTGAGAAGCATCAGTCCTGCAAGTGCGGTTGTGATGTTGGCATCAATAATGGTCCAGAAGGCCTGAGCAAAACCAGTTGAGACGGCATTGATATTTTTTGCGCCCCTTCTTTTTTCCTCTCGAATCCTCTCATATATAATGATGTTTGCATCGACCGCCATACCGATAGTTAGTGCAATCCCTGCAATACCTGGAAGAGTTAGAGTCGCCTCAAGCCCTACAAGACAAGCGAGTATAAAGAGAATATTCAAAAACAGTGTAGTAATAGCAATGACACCAGAGATTTTGTAATAGACTAATATAAAGATAAAAACTAACAAACACCCAATGAGAGATGCGTATCTCGCCCTCTCAATTGAATCACTTCCAAGCGATGGTCCCACTACCCTTTGCTCTTCAAAATCAAGCTGAACAGGTAGAGCACCTGCTCTCAAAACCATGGAGACTTCATTGGACTCATCTAGTGTGTCTTGGTAATTACCACGGCCCATAGTAATCCTGGCCCGTCCTCCACCAATTCTCGATTGAAGAACTGGAGCAGTGATTAGGTTACCATCGAGAATAATCGCCATTCTCTTACCCACATTATTTCCTGTGAGCTCTTCAAATTTCTTGGCCGCTGAGGCCTTGAAAGTAAGACCAACTTCTGGTTTATTTTCTTGCTGATCAATTTGAACGTTGGCGTCTTGAATGTCGTCACCAGTTAGAGGAGCAACTGTTTGAACTAAAAACGGTTGCTTTGAGGTGATTTCATTGGTTATCTTATTAATTTCTTTTTGAAAGGTTAGCTCAAATCCCTTGGGAAGATCGGCCTTAAGCTGTTGGTTCATCTCTAATAGATAATCCGACCAACGCATGCCTTTTTTAAAGATGTGGCCTCCGTCTTCTACTTTTTTGACCAATTCATCGAGCTTAGCTTGTCCAAACTCGTCGTTGACTAACTTGAACTCGAGAACTGCAGTCTTTCCAATAAGCGACTTGGCCCTTTTAATATCTTTTACACCGGGAAGTTGAACAACAATTCTGTCACTTCCTTGAGAGATAATCTCAGGCTCTGTCACACCGAACTCATCAATTCTGTTTCTGATAACTTCAATTGATTTAGTCACTGACTGTTCTTCAATTCTTATTTTGTATAAATTATTTAATCCATACTGAAGAGTTGTTCCTGTTTCACCTGTCAGTCTGACCACCTGCCCATAATATTTTTTAATAACATCTTTGGCCTGCTGGGCCTGAGAAGCGGAAGTTAAAACAAATGAATGCTTAGGATCATCAAGACTACTTATATCTAGATCTCCTACCTCCCCTTTCACACCCTCTTCTCCGATAGAGTAGAGTATTTTTTGGACTTGCCCTTTGATCTCATCACGATAGACTTTTTTAAAGTCGATCCCCAAAACCATGTAGAGGCCACCTTGTAAGTCTAGGCCCAAATTGATTTTGGATTTTACGGGAAAAGATGATTCTTCACGAAGGTCAAAAACCGTCGGAACAATAGTCACCAAAGAGATTGCTGTTACTACAAGTAAAAAGGTAAAGCGATACCACCACTCGCGTTTCATAATTCGTCACCTTAGAAAGTGGATTGATAAATTTGTGCTAGTGGCGAGCCACTACCCCTACGTCTGTCTCAGACGTACTTCATTGATATTAAAGGATGGAGTTGCTACTGGCCAATTAATTATGAAGGTTTACTATTCTCTTCGTTCTGGATCTTTGTTCTCGTCAGTCTTAGCAGTTGCAGCATGGTCGCTGCTTGTATCTTCACTGTGGACTTCTTCATCAAGTATGGATTTGGTTTGTTCTTCCACATCGTTTTTAACAGTGTTGATGGAATCCACGATACCTTGTCTGGCACGATTAAATTCGCGAATTCCCTTACCCAAGTTGACGGCAATTTCTGGAAGCTTTTTGGGCCCAATAAATATCAGGGCCAAAACTAAAATAACTAAAATTTCAGCAATTCCAAGTCCAAACAAGTGCCGTCCTCCTATTAGTAACTATGCCTTAGTAGGCTCTTTTTTCTCAAATATTTTACTGGCAAGTCCACCAACTTGAGATCTCAAAATTTTGACCCTCATGCCTTCTGAAACTTCCATAGTAATGATTTTGTCGGTTAATCCGTGAACTTTACCTAAAAGTCCTGACTTAGTGTAAACTTCGTCGCCTTTTTTAAGGTCCTTAAGCATATCTTGCTCTTCTTGTAGCTTCTTTTTCTGCGGTCTTAGCATGAAAAAATAAAACACGATGAATATCAGAACTAGCGGTGCGAATTGAACTAGTGGACTTGGTGCAGCGGCGCTGCCAGCGGCTTGAGCATAGGCTTGTGCAAACATCTATAAATCTCCTTAATACAAAATTATTAAAACAACTTTTTTGGTTTTATACCTTGTGGACCGTAAATAAGAAAGACAAAGTTGTCCGTTTCCAACGACTTAGGACCACTAAAAATGAAGCAGTGGTTAAGAAAAGCAAATATTAAAGTTTTCCCCTAAAATTTCGATAAGTTAGAGTCAAAAATCTTTGTTGAATAAAGGCCTGCATGCACCATAAAACAGACTCCATCATTTACATACTCTGGCAGGCATTTATTTTGGCCCTTTTGGGATATACAAGCATCTACGCAAGCCTCGATTTTGCACTTCATTTTGAATTAAAGTCCTACCAAGTGGTCATTGATGGCCTGATCACAATCGCATTCATGGTGGATATGTATCTCAATATAAAATACTGGTCACCCAAAGAGCATAATGAAGAAACTGGAGAAAAGCCCTATATAAAAACCATGTGGCCTTGGATTGATAGTATTGGCTGTATCCCTTTTGACTTGGTGGCCTACTTGGCCGGTGGTGCCGTTACCTATAATGTTCTTCGCTACCTTAGGCTTCTAAGACTTGTCAGATCCTTTAAGGCAGTCAGAATTATTAAAGAAACTTCAAAGTCAATCTTCATTGTAAACCTACCAAATACAATTAAATTATTCCTGGCCTTAATCGGTTGTATGGCAATTTGCCATGTACTAGCTTGTGGATGGATGGTTATTTATCCAGCTGCAGCTGATGCTGATCTGTACACCCATTATAATAAAAGTTTTTACTGGGCCATCACTACATTAACGACCATTGGCTATGGAGATATTACTCCTTCCACCAATGTAGGAAGAATCTATACTATTTTCATCATGATCTTAGGAGTTGGTTTTTATGGTGTTGTGATTGGTCAAATTTCTAGAATCATTTTGGCGGCCGATAAGCACAAAGAAAAGCACCGTGAGAAAATGCAAGACATTGCGGCCTTGATGAATCACTACAAGGTCCCCCTAGTCCTGCAAAAACAAGTATTCTCATACTATAATCACCTGAGTGAAAAGAGGCTGTCGGATAATGATACTAAAATTATCTCAGAGCTTCCCATAGCACTTCAAGAAGAGCTCAAACTCTTTATGAAGTTGCGTCTTTTAAGTGGGGTCTACTTATTTAATGGAGTCTCTCTAAAATGTATGAAAGAAGTGGCCGTCTCACTCAAGCAGTTCCACTACTCTCCAGGAGACACAGTTATTAAAAAAGGTGACCATGGAGCTGAGCTCTTTGTTATAGGTCATGGCAGTGTGCAAGTTCTTGGTGATGAAGGGCAAGTCCTGGTAACTCTCAAGGCCGGACAATTTTTTGGTGAAATCGCCCTGCTCCAAGATAGTACAAGGACCGCTGATATTAGAGCAGCAACATACTGTGATCTCTACTCATTTGAGAAGCAAGATTTTCTTCAAATCATTGAAAAGTATCCTGACCTCAATAGCAGGCTCCAGCGAGCTGTGAATCGCCGCTACAATGATAAGAAGCCGACAAAAAAAGCTTCTTAGCCATAAAGCTATCCACACTTTTTATTTTTTGGACGATAGATAATTTTCTAGAAATTGCTGTAAAAATTGTTGAAAACGGTCCTCAAAAATTGCGGCCCGTGCCCTCTTCATCAAGTCGAGATAGAAATAAAGATTATGGTAACTAATAAGTCGACTGGCGGTAAACTCCCCAACTGTTTGTAGGTGTCGCAAGTAGGCCTTGGTGTACCTTTTACAAACTTTGCATGAGCAGTCAGGATCAGGTGCACTTTGATCTTTTGCAAATTTGGCATTTTTTATATTGATGGGTCCACGATTTGTCAGAATCTGTCCATTCCTTGCATTCCTTGTGGGTAGCACGCAATCAAACATATCAACACCTGAGCCAATGGCCTTAATTAAATCAACAGGCGTTCCTACACCCATTAGGTATCTAGACATATTCTGAGGCATTTGAGGAGTAAACTCATCAAGGAATTGGTACATCTGCTCATTTTTTTCACCTACTGAAAGGCCACCAATAGCAAGGGAAGTAAAGGCCTTCTCGCCATCAGCGTCTGTGATCTCAAGAAGTCGATTCATGCACTCCACTCTTAGATCAACATCGAGCCCACCTTGAACAATGCCAAAGAGGTGCTGGTGCGACTTTAATTTTACATCCGCACACCGCTTGGCCCAGCGAAGAGTTAATTCAACGCTTTCTCTCATTTTCTCATCAGTGCAAGGAAGAGCAGGACACTCATCAAAGGCCATGACAATATCAGAGCCAAGACCCCTTTGAATTTCCATGGATTTCTCGGGGGTAATCATATGCCTTGAGCCGTCAATATGACTTTGAAACTGAACGCCTTCTTCTGATATTTTATTGATATCTGCTAGTGAGAAAACTTGAAAACCACCAGAGTCTGTTAAAACCGGTCGATCCCAAGACATAAAGCCGTGCAATCCCCCACACTCTTCAACAATGTCGTGTCCAGGCTTTAGATATAGGTGATAGGTATTCCCCAGAATAATTTGAGCGCCAAGCTCTTCGAGGTCCTCACTGGTCAGCATTTTCACACAGGCCCTTGTACCCACAGGCATAAAGATAGGAGTTTCAACAACTCCGTGAGAGGTAACAAACTTTCCTGCACGGGCCTTTCCAGAGGTTTTCTCTAAGGTAAAAAAATCACTCACCGAGCTCTCCCCTATCTAATAAAATTAACATTCCATCTCCGTAGGAGAAAAAGCGGTATTCATTTTCTATGGCCTCACGATAAAGCTCAAGAGTTTTCTCTCTACCAATAAGAGCACTAACAAGCATCAGAAGGCTAGACTTTGGTAAATGAAAATTAGTGACCAAGGCCTTGATGGATTTCACATCAACTCCCGGATGGAGAAATATATCTGTTGAATACATCTCCGCAGGGTTCATGTCTATATTATAGGAGCTTTCAAGAACTCTTAGGCTTGTGGTTCCCACAGCAACAAGCGAGCCTTTACGACTGCTTATCTTTTCCAGATTCTCGCTATCTACGAAGTAGCTCTCGTGGTGCATTTTGTGATCGTGTATATTTTCGACTCCCACCTTAGAAAAGGTTCCAAGCCCTACATGTAAATTGACAAAAGCTGTGTCTATTTTCTTAGACTCAAGATTACTAAGTACAAGTTCTGTGAAGTGAAGCCCGGCCGTAGGTGCTGCAACTGAGCCAGGATTTTTGGCATAAATAGTTTGGTAATCACTGCGATCTCTTAGATCTGATTCACCCTTTCTAATATAAGGAGGGATGGGAATCATGGCGTAGTCTTCAAGCCAGGTTAATAGCTCACCAGTAGAAAATTTCACTAGAAAGGATCCACTATCTTCTCTTTCATGGTGACCCACTAATTGGGCCTCAAGCCCTCCATCGAAATAGTACTTCTCCCCAATCTTTTTTTTCTTGGTGGTCTTAACAAGACAGGGGTAGGCGTCGCCGTCCGTAGGCTCAAGTGATAAAAGAAAGACTTCCACCGAGCCACCAGTAGATTTTTTCCCACGAAGCCTGCAGGGGAAGACCTTTGATTGATTAAATACCATGCAAGAGTTTTGAGGGAGAAATTGATGAATATTGTCGAAACTTGTGTGATGAACCTCACCAGTTCTCTGGTCATAAATCATAAGTTTTGAACTATGACGTGGAACTGCAGGCCTAGAAGCTATTAAATGCTCTGGCAGGTGGTAGTTGTAGTTTTCTAATAAGTGATCCATGGGCCTTGATTTTTACCTAATATAAGCTTCTTTGCCAAGAAAAGTTGGCAGCACGACTCAGCCCTAACTTGCTGTAATTATAGGATTAGTAACTATTTTTGGATTAATTGAAACTTATCTGCATAAGCCGCGTGTAACTCTTTGAGACGTTGAAAAAGAATATCAAGACAACAAGGAGTACAAACGATGAAAACTTTAAGCCTAATCCTAGCACTAGTCCTTATTAGTACAAGCGTATTTGCTGGCCCAAAACACAACCATAAGCGGGCAGTTGCACATGCTAAAAAACACAAAAGAATTCGTAATAAGAAAGACTATAATAATGATGGAAAAATTGGTCCAAGAGAAAGAAAAAGGGCCAGAATCGCTAAAAGAAAAATGGACAGAAATCGTGATGGAAAAATCCAAAAGATTGAATTCAAACGTGCCAAAATGAAAATAGCGAAGAAAAGATTAGAGTGGAAAAAGAAAAGAAAGCAAATTGCTGACAGAAATAATGACGGCAAAATCGGACCAAAAGAACTTGCTCTTGAAAAGAAGATTAGAGAAGTAAGAAAAGAAAAGCTTGATCTAAATGGTGACGGTCATATTGGGGCCTTTGAGCACAAAAGAGGACAAGTAATTAAAAACCATAAAAAAGCAGAGTTTAAAGAGCACCAAAAAGAGCTTTTTGATAGAAATGGTGACGGAGAAATCGGTCCTCAAGAGTTAAAGCTTGCTAAGAAAGTACACCAACATAGACTAGAAAAACTAGATGTTGATGGAAACGGAAAAATAACTGCAGTAGAATGGGCCCGAGGTCAAAAGATTAAAAAAGAAAAGATCCAAGCTCACAAAGAAAGAATGAAAGAAAGAGCTGATACTGACGGAGATGGAGTCATCAGTGAAGAAGAGCTAGCTGTTGCAAAAGAAAAAAGAGAAGAAAGAAAAGAGAGAATGGATAGAAATGATGATGAAAAAGTTGATGCACTAGAAAGAAGGTTAGCTAGAAAAATCAGAAGAAAGAAACGTGCAGAGAAAAACCAGGAAGAATCTACTGAAGAAGTTAGTGAAGAAGTCACTGAAGAGCCAGTTGAAGAAGTAGTTGAAGAAAGCGAAAGCGAAGAAGTTGAAGAAGTAGTTGAAGTCGAAGAAGAAGTTGAATCAGTAGAAGAAGAAGCTTAATAAAGAAATGAGTTGAGAAATACCTTGAGTAAAGAAGGGGAAGGCATTGGCCTTCCCTTTTTCATTTGGGATATCCTAAACAAATCACATGAACCTTAAAATCATTATTAAATTTATCTCCAAACCCCGTAATGACACCATACATATTGTTGGGATAGGAAAAAAATCGATATACAAATTTATGATTGCTGCCTCTTAATTTAGATGCAGTAGTCACGACTTGCGTTTACAAAACGCCCTCAGTCAAAATAAAATTTCAGTGTCAATTGGTTGAAATTTCCTGCGACATTTCAACTCTATTTTTACTAGCTGCGGGCCATTTTGTTTGACCCTCTTCCTT
>JABIHA010000142.1 GCA_018649885.1 Bacteriovoracaceae bacterium | reverse complement strand
TCATACATATCCATACTAATCACTCCTCCTCCGATACAACGGGATGCTATTAAGCTTCGTGTCATATCAAAATGTGAGGTGGGTGACTTTTAGGCCGTTAAATGGCACTTACCCGGGTGACTATTGGACTGCTAAAACCACGTAGACTTCTAGTATTTACATCTAGAGCTTTATTATTAAGCTTATTATATTTCTTTCCCCATTTTGTCTCTTTTCTTGTAGCTCGTTTCACATTCTGGTCATAAAATGCATCCGTTTCCTTGGCGTGAGCCCTTTTTGCTCGTTTTCTTAACCTAGCTCTTTTGTTTGTATTTTTAAGCCTTATTTTTTCAGTTTTTCTTTGAATCCTCTGTTCTTTTCTTTCTGGATTTTTAGAAATACTGAGAAATGCGAAACCTTTTGTTAAAAAAAGCAAATTCGAAATAATGATATTATAGACCCAGACAGGCTTGGGGAGAATGTATGAAGTTCATCGTTACAATATGTTTAATATTGGTGATGTTGCCTGCATATGGAGGGTTATTTAATAGTTCCGGTGTAAAAAGGGTCAAAAAAACATCTGCTGAAAAGCTAGAACTTAGACAAAATAGAAAAGAAATTCGAACACAAAGAAAAGCAACTAAAAAAAAGTTTTCTGATTCAAGAAGAGAAAGTCGAAAAAAAGATCGAGAAGAGTTAACAAGAAAAGAGAGATCACAAAAGATAAAGAGATACTCGCCAAGCTAAAAGAGAACGAAAGAAAACCTACCGAAGAAATACAACTCGTAAACAGCGAAGCTTAGAGCGTAAAGTCAATAGAGTTATGGATAAAGAATCAAAAAGAGAAGATCGTTTGGAAATCAAATACGTGAGAAAACTAAACCATAGTTATGATACTACAAGAGAAAATGATAGACGCTATCAAAAGCTAAAAAGACGGAAATCAAAGATAGCTGATAAGTATAATTCTGGGCGTTACAAAGGTGATAGCAAGTCTGAAATTTTAGACAAAAAAGCTGGGCTTAGAGGACTTCGTCTTTCTGAAAAATATAGAAGAAAAAATCCAGATGCAAAAAGATCAGATGTTGAAAAAGCAAAATATAATGATCCCAAACTTAAATGACTATATAAAAGGAAAGAAAAAGCATTAGCAAAAGAAAACCCTGAGGGATAGTAGGGCACTGTTGTCAAGGATACGTCACGTATGAAAATGATTTCAGAGCTCTATATGTGAAGCCTAGGCTGAAAGCGCAAGCTTTCGGACCGAAGGTCATCATTTTAGATTCATGTGCGGAGGAACGCCAACTACCGCGCTTTTGCCCCATTGCTCGCAACTATCGTTGCTCCCAGAAAAATGGCAGGTTGAGACTGTCATTATCGATATCGATAAACCAAATTTTTATTGGCGTTCACTTAATAAAAAGAAGGATTGCTGGTCTCGATGTCGTTTTCGAATTTGGCAACAACAATTGGTGAAGCTTCTAAGTTCTACTAGTTATCAAGAGAGTAATCTTCCGAAATTTCATAATATTCAACATTATTTTTTATAAATCGAAGAAGCTTGGTTTCAAAGGCAGATATCAATGACAAATTAAGTAGATTTTGTCATAAAGCTTTATCTTTATTTAAAAATGGCTGAAAAAGAAAGCAGGTCATGGGTTCGCCAATTAAACAGATCCCACTACTTTTTTGCTTGCAAAATTGATAACAAATATTTGAACTCCGAGTAAACTAATCTCTTTGCATTGACCTTCTTCCGCGCAGACAATATCAATGGTAAATAAATAATAACCGTTGGAGAAATATATGAAAAAGGAGACAAGATCATGACAAGTACCCTCTTATTAACTCTACTTTGTGTTATCCAGGCTTCTGTAGGACAGGCAAAGAGCTTTAGCATTCAATCCAAGTCTTTTGCGCATATGGGGGATCTCCACAGTTAAGCTGGAAAGGTTTGCCTGGAAATACAAAAAGCTTGGCGATTGTCGCAAATGATCCCGATGCTCCAGATCCTGGCAACCCAAAAATTACCTGGGTGCACTTGGTGGTATACGATATTTCTCCAAGTGTACGTTCACTTTCAGAAAGTGGACTTCAAAAAAACAAAATCTCAAAAGAGGGAATCAAGCAGGGAACGACAGATTTTAAAACCATTGGCCATGGAAGCCCATGTCCACCCATTGGACGACATCGCTATTTTTTCAAGCTCTACGCTCTCAGTAAAAAAACGAATCTTCCAGCTGGGCTAACCAAAAATCAACTCTTAAATGAGATAAAGGATATTATCATCAAGAAAGTTGAAATTATTGGAACCTACCAAAAAAATTAAGGGCTCCACCCTGGAGTGGCTGCTATTTTTTGAGCCGCCATGGAACGGGTCCTCTAGAGATTTACTATCAATTATTTCGCATCAATTTTTTTCTTATGCGAGTAGCGCCGCTTGTTAGTATCCTATTAGCAGTCCTCAAGACTCAGGTAGAATTCAATTTTTTCTACATTTGAGCTGGCATTACCTGACTTATTTTTCAGAAATAGACCAAGATTCGATCTCAAAATACTCGTTTCACCACAGCCTGAAACAAAAGAGATAGGTGACCTAGTCAAGGTCCTGCTGGGGCCTTGGGTTTTAATCGTTTTGGTAATCTTGAGTGAAGGCTTGCTTGATACGGTATAAATACTCATAAACAACTTGGACGAATCGTTATGGGCCAATGTATTTCGGCTATAAATATCCACCATGCCAATTGTGAGTTTTTTTCCGGCAATTCCCTTTATGGGTAGCGCCATATAACAGCCTACTCTTTGGTAAGTCCTTGCACTTTGCTTAGCGCTCATGTCCTTTAATGTGACCCTCAAAATATTTTTATTCCAGTCAATATCAAAAAAGCTACGGCCTTTTGATTTTTTACAGCCTGGACCGGCCAAAATGACATTGTCAGTTTCCAGGATATTTTTGAGTTTCTGGTGGTCATCTAGCGGTATATCCGTATTAAATCTAGTATCAATTTTGAAATCATCCGGAAAAGGTAGAAGGGCATTGGAGATTTTGTAATTGTCATCATCAACTCCAAGACTTCTAAGCATTTCGTGAAAGACTAGAAAATAAATATCTCTTAGATTCTCAAAATGACCAATCCAAGCCGATTTATTTAATGTGATCTTGCCTGGTACTCCCAAGGCATCGACTAAGGATCCAGAATTGTCTATTAGTGGCAATTCACTTACTTCGAGTTGCTGGTAGTCTAAAACTTGTTGAAGTGAATCCTCACTAAGCCCCATCTCTTCTAAAAAAGATGGTTTTTGGGCGAGTAAGAATTTTACTACTTGGTTGCCTGTGGCAATAAAGTTTGCCCTGATTAAATCTCCTCCGTTTCCTACTCGGTGTCCCGAATATGCTGGTGAGATAATTGTAAAAACAATGAATTGGTAAAAAATTAATTTGATCTGGCTTCTCATCTGCTACTCTCCTTGTTGAGTCTGTCTTGTGTCTCCCTCTTTAACTCAGTGAGTGGAAAGAGTTGAACGCTTACATGGTAAACTTCCTCTTTACATCCCTGGGCTAGTATTACATCAAGCTCATCTAAGCATTTTCTAATAATTTGTTTGGCCTTTGGTATTTGACTGGGGTTAATCGCTAGAGTCATTGAGTTGAAATCTCGAACTTCTAGCTTGTCTTCCATAAGTGATCTTGTGGCCAGAGAGAAGCTGTCACAGTGGGCCTTTTTAACTGCGCTACTCTCAACCTCGTCTGTAGAAGTAAATGATTGACCTGTTATTTCTGGTTTGGATCCAGCTTCAATATCAATTTGAATAAGCCCTAAAATTTGAAGTTTAGATAGAGCATTTTTAATTGTACTTTGAGGCATATTGATTTTTCGGGCCATCCATATCACGGCGTCTTTATATTCACTAAAGTTCTCATAATCACCAAGCTCCATTAAGCTTAAAATTGCAAAATGATACCATTTGGAAATTACATCAAACTGGGCCTCACTCAGCTTAGAGTAACTTGTCTTCATCATGTCGCGAGTGACATCCTTACTGTAGGGTCTTCCTTGAATATAGGGGAGAAGTAATTTTTTTTCTTGCTCCAGACTAAGTGCTAATCTCTCAGTAATCTTTTTTGCCATAGGAAAAGATAGATTTCTTTTTCCGCTTAATACTTGGGAAGTTGTCGAAGGTGCAATACCAATTTTTTTTGCAAAGGCCCTTAATGAATAGGACGGGTTTTTGAGTTTACACTCTTCAAACATACCTTGAAGAAAAACTTTGAATTGCTCTTTTGCTTCAGTATCTTTCAAGACTTCTCCTCCCTAGACTTTTTTAATTTGTGACCTGCTATTTTGCAAACAAGTTGTTTGCACCTCTATACTTGCAAACACCTTTTGCGTTGTTAAATCAATGAATTAGACAATTTGCGTAAATTTAATGTTTGAAATGGGAAAAAAAGTGGAGTCCCTATGACTCCACTTTTAGCTTGTGTTTGTGTTAGCGGCACCTTCTAAATTGTAAAGCTGGTACCTTGAAACTATCTATAACTAGAAATGCATCTTGATTTCTACTTTTTGCTCTAAGCATGGCAGAGATTTTAACTCTGATTGTGACATCAGCTCCACAACGACTCCAGCTCATTGCGCCTACAGAGTAAGATGGCCTTATTTTAAAGTCATCATTATAGGACCCTTTCAATATTTTTGTATTAGAGGGACCACGCGCGCCTGCAAAAAAATAGCTTGTGCTAATTCTGGCATAGCTACCCTTTGACAGGTATGCATAACCTGGGATCGTTGGGTTAGTCATTGAGACAGAAAATCCTTGTGGCACATGAACAGGGAAGGCCAGGTTGCAACCTTTTCTTGAGATTGTTCTCCCAGTAAAGCCTCCGGCTTCAACTATAAAACCATCTAAGTTTATTTTTAGGCCACTAGCACTATTTGGACTAAAGCTAATGTCTGCTGTACCTGCTGGGCAACCACTGCCGGCGACGCTTGGAGTTCCGATACTTATATCGTCTGCAAAAAATGAATAACCAGGTATTGAAAATAAAAGTGAAAATAAAATTGTTTGAAACCTCATTGCTCTCTCCTTATCAAAGAGTTTCGTTAATAATGTTTTAGAAAAAATAGAAAATACGGTCAATGGGACTGAAACATCTGTGTTTGCACAAAACAGTGTTTGCAAACAAAAACTGCAAATTTAGTGAAATACCGATCAGAATGTAGATAAACGTGAGTTTGAAAACTTGAGTTTTGCAGGGCGCATAGTCCAAATACAAGTGACCTACTCGCTAATCCCCTGTAATCTATTGGTAGGTCTAATTTATCGAGTTACTTGGGTGAACAGTTAATATGAAGAATTTAAAAAGAACCTCCGCTGAAATGATATTTCTAGTTTTATATTTTCCTATAGTGGTATTTGGATATTCTATCTATAAATACCCTGATTTTTTTATCAAGTTGGGACTCTTTGAAAACCAGCAGTCCTTGTATTTTCTAGGGAAGCATCCTTCGTTTTGGTATTCTCTTATTTACACTCTTATTGTTTGCTCACTTGCCCTTAAAGTGATTTTGTCTGGAAGCTCTCCTTATAAAAAGGGTAAGAAAAATCCTTTGGTGTCCTATCAGAGAAATAAATTTATCAGTATCTTTTTTATTCAATTGATCTTTTTTTTCATAGTCCCTTATATTATTCCGGCCTTTAGCTCCTCTCATGGTTTTTTTAGTGACCCTATTACCCCCGTGAATAAAAATGCTTATATTTATATCTCAAGAGCTTTTACATCTTGGGGAGGGTTTTTATATATTTTTGTTTTGGTGCCTCTATCAGTTTGGTTTTTTGGAAAAAGATATTGCTCATGGTTTTGTGCCTGTGGAAATTTGGCCGAAACAATTGGAATAACCAAGTGGGGAAGTGGATGGGTTAAATTTAAAACCCCAAGGGGAGATCTGGCAAAAAAAATGGAAAGCCTGCAAACTGTTTTCCTCTCTTTTGCCTTCATATACGGAGGAGTTTTATTTATTGACCTCCTAGGGGTCTTTTCCTCTAGCACTTTAAGCGAGGGATTTCTGCTCTACCAAGAGTTTATTGTTGATTTTATATTTGGCGCTCTAATTGGTGTTGGGGCCTATCCTCTCTTTGGAACCCGGATGTGGTGTCGCTACGGTTGTCCTCTGGCCAAGTTCATGGAGCTATTTGGGCGTTATGTGGGATCAAAGTTTAAAGTTCAAGCAGGTGAATCGTGCAAAGGTCTTGACCTTTGTACTAAGGCCTGTCCCATGGGAATAGCAGTTGATAGTTACGCCCATAAAGATAAAAAACCGACTCTAGGCTCTTTTGGTCTAAGCAATGCTCCTTGTATAGGGTGTGGGGGCTGTATTGATATATGCCCAGTGAAGGCCTTATCTTTTGTACCAGTAGCTAAGTAGTGGGCCTACGCCTTCTTCCATTGGTTTTAATGGCCATTTTCTTCCACCATGAGTGCTTGGGTGCTGACAATGTAGACTTAGATCAAGTCATTTCAGGTGCGAAACAATCCTTAGATGAATTGAATTCACTCTCTT
Organism: Bacteriovoracaceae bacterium; assembly: GCA_018649885.1. Taxonomy (GTDB): domain Bacteria; phylum Bdellovibrionota; class Bacteriovoracia; order Bacteriovoracales; family Bacteriovoracaceae; genus JABIHA01. The sequence goes on along the minus strand of JABIHA010000142.1, from coordinate 51,008 downwards.
TGGCCCAAATTGAAAAGCAAGTTGATGAGGTTTGGGACAATACCTTGTCTTTAACTTCACTTGGATTTGATGAAGTTAAAAAAGCTTCTGTAGAAAATTATATTTATATAAAAGAGAACCTTCCCAAGTATATTCCAAAACCTGTAAAGGTCAGAAAAACTAAATCAATGTACTTGTACTTTATTCCAGACTCAATAAAATTAAAATTTGCTCAGTTTGATACTTTTGATATTGATGGGGGAAGAGCTAAAAGCGAGTTTAAATGGAGCATGAAAAAAGGCGGGACATTTTCTCCTTTTAAATCTGTGAGTTTCACCCATTTGTCATATCCCTATGAAAGTAACAGCTATAAATTTAGTGTGGGACCCGCTCTTACAATTTATAATTGGAATGGTGTGGTGAATGTATTTGCTGCAAATCCACAACTGGCAACTCAGGTTACTTTTCACACGATGCCAGAGATTGGAAGTTTAAAGGCCAGGCTGGGAATAGGCCCTATGTACCTCAATGGGAAACTCAATGAAGTCGTAGAGGAGAAGAACTGGCATGTAGCAGCCACTTGGCAAGTTTCATTTTATCGTTTTTTTGGAAAAAAGATTTTTTCAGAGCTTAAATTTTCTGAGACTTACTTGGGAACTAGAGCTTTTGAAAAAAAGGACCGCTCAAGTAAGCTTTCGAAATTTAATTCATTGGGATTTTATATGGGTTATAGGTTTGACTGGTATCTATTTTAAATTTTACCAAGTATAGCTATCAGATCTTCCAGGGAAAGGGTAAAAACTTTCTTTTTCCGTAAAGGCCTTGAATTCAATTTTTTTAATTCTAAATTGATGGACTTGTGTTTTCTTTTCTGGACTAAAATAAATATCACTATGAAAGGGGATTAATACCCCATCGATCCTTTGAAAGTGGGAGAGATGGTTTGCGCCTTTGAATGAAGCTCCCAATTCTCTAATAGTGTAATAAATCATATCTATATTTAGAGACTTCTTATTAATGTAAATGATGAATTGGTCTGAGTTTTTGAGAGTGGATGTGGAGTTTGAGAAAAATAATTTATGGTACTGAGTTTCTCCCTTTAGTTCTTCTCCTAGGTAGTAAGAGTACTTAAATTGCCTAAGGATAAATGGAAGTTCAAAGAAGAATTGGCGGGCAGGCAAGTGAAACTTGATTTTAAAATTTCGTTTGGCCCTATAGCTATCTCCGATCTTTTTCTTGTAGGTCAGCCAATTTTGAATTCCCCAAATCTCACCTTTTTTTGGGCCTTCAACAAATGTAAGTCTTGAGTTAAAAGTATTTAACAGAAACTCATATTGTACAAGCATGTCATCACTGTAGGGAGAGTTGAATAATTTGGCAGGTAGGTTGTGCCACTGATCCATATAGGTGACACGAGCGAAATTAAATTTTTTGTCAAACTGATGTGCACCATAGTTAGTAAGTACACGATTAAATATTTGCTTAGCTTTTAGGGCCGAGTCTGGATTGTTAGAGCTTAGGTGCTCCAAGGTGTCCCTAATATCAACGGTCGAACAACCTGAAGTTAACAAGGTAATCAAAACAACTAACTTGGCGCCCGGCATGGTCTTAGTAAAGGTCACTAATTTACACCTATTGCAAAGCTTGGTTTGCCTTGTCTATCTGTTAAAATTATCTCTTGGGGCCCTTTGTGCTCCAGCTTCTCTGTCTTTAGCAATATTGACTTTGAGAGCTCGGCCTTGAGAATCTTTGCCATCTAGTTTGTCTATTGCTTCTTTGGCATCATCATCTGAGTCCATTTCAACAAAGCCAAATCCACGGCTTCTTCCAGACATTTTATCCATAATGATTTTTGTCGATTTGACCTCACCATATGGAGCAAAAAGTTCTTGAAGTTCTTGTTCGCTTATTTTGAAAGATAAGTTTCCAACATAAAGTTTTGTATTCATAATTTTTGATGCCTATTTTAGCTCGTTAATTTGTGAGCGTAAGTTTTTAAAGCAACATTTTTAGCATCTATAATGGTGAAAAGGTAGTGAGATTTTTGCCCCACAACATTGACCAAAGCACGTCCAGTAAAGGGATTGCTGCTTTGCAGATAAGCGGTTAGAGCTTGCCCTGGGTGATGTCAAAAAATTGAATATTCAAAGTATAAAGACCATCGGCCTTATTATTTTCTTCTCTCAGTCCAAGGGCTATGGCCTTGGAATAGAAATCCTTAATTAAGTCTATGTAAGTCTTTAAATCTTCTTTGGTTACAGAGAGAGTTTGAGTATTAATGTAATTGTTTTCAATTGCCTGAGTATTAAAAGATTTTAGCGCCTCATTAATAAAGCCTTGATGAATTTCTTTTGTTCTATCACTTGAAAAACTTTGCCCTTTAAGGCTTAGGCTTGTTTTCTTGTAGAATATGTTTCTGTCGATAAATATTAAGTCTGCCTTAATAAGTCTTCTTAAGGATTCTTGTAATTCGGCCCTGCATAGGTCAATAAATTGCCCCAGTTTTTTAAGTTCTTCTTCACTGTTTTGTGGGTTCTTAATATTTATTAACTCTAAAAGAGCGAGGTCCTTCCACACAAGATTCTGGCCTTCTTCCATGTGCCAACTTCTCTTATTTAATAGAAGTTCACAACTTTTTGCACGCGCCCTAATATCATCAATCTCAGGATTGTTTTGATCTTTAAGTTGAAAATAGAGTTTAAAAAGTTCAGATTCTATTTTGTCTTTAAAAAAGGTTTGCGAAATTTTAATGACCGATTTTAGACTGAGAGGTTTCTTACCTGAAAAAATAAGAGACAAAAGAGCAGGAGAGACATTGACTTCTCTTGCCATTTCTCTGAGGCCGTAATTTTTTTCAGCACTCTTTCTTTGTTCAAATTTTTCCTTGAGAAAGCTAATTGCTTTGCTGTCGTACATTGGTCTATCCTCTTTAAAAAGTTGTCATCAAAACTAAATAAATTTAATTGGAATAAACATGTCTCCGGAGCTAGCTGAGCTGAGCGCACGGTAATTCTATTCCCCACCTAAGAGTAATACGCTCAAGTGTTGAAAAAGTTTCATTTTTTTTACTTTTATCTATAAGTGGCTGATTTTTCGGGTGATCATTGTTTAATGTAATCGAATTATTACATTAATCAAATTAACCTATCGCTAGTCCTAAGGCATTCTCTATCCAGGAAACCTAAAAAAAGGAGCAAGAAATGAGTAAATTCATTTTATTTATATTACCTGTATTTGACTTTATTAGAGGTGAAGCACAGGAAGCAAAATTTAGTTCAATTGAATCAGCCTATGTTCAGGCAATCTACTCAGCAAGAGTATTATAAAAAGGAGAAGTACCATGTTATCAGTTAGCGGATTAGATCATCTCAATTTAAATGTTGTGAATCTTCAAGAAAGTATTAATTTCTATAACCTTCTATTTGGTTTTGAGGTCAAAGAACAAGGGATAAGTGCTAGTGGGAGCAGTTATGCCATCATAGGTGCCTCTGATGCTGCTTATCTTTGCCTCTATGAAAATCTAGACAGACCTGTTGAGGGTGATAGATCTAAGAAATACCTAAACCATTTAGGATTTCATGTAAGCAATTACGGCCATGTGAAAGCGGCACTTGATAAGCTCAACATTCCAATTGAGCAGGAATATGGATATGAAAAATCAAACTCCATCTATGTTTTAGATCCTAGTGGGATTGAAATTGAGATTTCAGAGAAGTTTGGAGGTGATTTACATTAAGAGTAAAATTCGGACCCACCAATTGGTGGGTCTTTTTATTAGGAGGAGATTGCTCTAAGATAAGGAATAGTTTATTTGAGAGATTATGGGGATGATATATTTGAATAGCTGGAGCGAGTTAGGGGGGAGTCCCAGAAAAATTGGCCTTTTCGCTATCTGTCTACTTTGTCTTGTCGTGAGTATGATGGGTTACGGTGGATTTTTAGAATTAGTTGAAACTAGGCCTGGGGTCATATTGGATGATCCTATCTTAAAGTTATTTGCGCCAATAAATTTGAGCCTCCCTATTAATATTTTAGTTTATCTGCCAATAGTGACTGTGGTTTTTGTAAGCTACAAAAATCCCGCAGTACTTCTGCGAGGTATTCTGAGCTATAATTTGATGATACTTACGAGAATCATCATGATGTATGTAACACCCCTTGATCCACCCATAACAACAATAGTTTTAGATGATCCTCTTGTGGGTCTATTCTCCACAGGGGGAAAGCTACTTACAAGGGACCTCTTCTTCTCAGGCCATACTGCTACAACCACGATTTTATTTCTGATTGTTGAAAATAAAGTAGTTAAACGAGCTCTCGCTTTCTTGATCCCAATAATAGGTGTTTTGGTCTTACTACAGCACTTGCACTACACAATTGATGTTCTTGTCGCCCCTTTTGTGGCATTTGGATGCTTTAAGGCTGCGGGTAGCATCCACCAACAGCTGGGTAAGTTTATCCATAAATCTTATTGATATGGGCTGAATAACAAACAAAACTAGTCAACTTTGCTCTTGAATTAGCCGATTATCAGCTCATGAACTCACAGCTCATAATGAATAAAATTATGCTCTCACTATTTATTATGGTGGTGGGGTTGATTTTATCTCGTGTGGTCAAAATCGCCTTTGATAGGTGGAAAGAAAATAAGGAAAACTCTAACTCATCTATCGATTCATTTGTTTTTTATCACCTATCAAAAATGAAAAATTCTGTCTCCCCTAAAAGGGCCAATCAAAAAAATCGTAGTGAGAGTGGGGAAGGTGAGCTTGAGTCTCAAAAACCAGACTGGAGGCTCTACGATATATATTTTGATCATTGGCGTGAAGTAAGTGTCCAAGATGGGAAAAAATCATTTGAGAGAGTGCTACTTTTTTTAAAAGACCTCTACCGAGGAAAAGGAAGCGGGCTTATCGGGGTTAAAACACAATTCTCTTCAATAGTTGGCCATGACATAAGTAATGGGTGTCTTTTAGAGGCCTGTGAAACTTTACTCAAGTCGAAAACCATTGAGGAGGGTAATCCGCCTTTGTACAAGGTTTTGGTAGAGAAAATGCTGGTGAGTATTGCGACCCGCGAATTATTAGAGATTGCTGAAAATGGGCATGATATTAATAATGAACTACTTTGTACTCTTGAAGCAAAAACTAATATAGAAGCTAGTAAGCTGAAGAAAACACTGACTTTTTTCTTTCTTACAAAGGCACAAATGTCTTCAAATGCATGCACCACTTTAATTGAGCAAAGCTGGGAAAAGGCCAGCTTAAAGCTCACTCAATTAACAATGAGTAAGAAAGAAAATGTAGTGTTTAAGTTATGCCGTGAAATAGATGACTTTTCACAACTCTGCTCAGAAATTGATAAGGCATTTTTCAAGTTTAGCAATTTCAAGGATCAAGAGAAAGAAAAACAAAATTCTAAAAAAGAGAGGTTTGAGTCACCTCCTGAAGCAGATGCAATTGAGTCTAGTAGTGATTATGTCTTATTAGGATGCAAGGAGGGAGACAGCTTACATCACATTAAAAAATCTTACCGCAAACTGGCCTTGAAAAAACATCCCGATCAGGTTGATTTAAGCAACTTAAGCGAAAGTGAGTGCAAAGTAGTTCATGAGGAGTTTGTGAAAATCAAATCTGCCTATGAAAAGATAGTCAGTGACCTGAAAAAAGCATCATAATTCTGAGACAAGGTACTTCAATAATTTTAGAAAGCCAGGAGCTTCTCTAAATTCCTCATGTTCTTCATGTATATAGTGTCCGTTTTGAGTTTCATGTTTGAGATGATTTACTGGCCTATTTGTGGTTGCAGGCTTTTCCGGAGTCGTGGCAGCTCCCCGTTTTCTCATTGCAATTGATTTGGCCTTATTGGCGAGAGGGTTTTCAATGAATGGATCAACATTTGACCAAGGTCTTTTTTTGTTCTGTTTTGCTCTATCTGGACCACCTTGAGAGCTAGGCTTCCTCTTTGATTTCTCAATGTCTTTTAATCCGATCGCCATGCGCAGGTTCCTTTAATTAAATTTTGGGAATTCTGTAGATTTATTCATATCCATGCGCGGGGTCACTCTGGATTTCTTTGGTTCAAATTGTGAGAAAACTTCCATCAGAAGGGATCTCATCTCTATAGCAGCATTTGACTTAGGGGCGTGCTCAATCAGGGATAATCTCATTGCTTGAGCTTCTTCTGAAACAACACTTTCTCTGATGCCACCAGTAGTGCACCCTGGAACATTTTCAAGGTACCACTGGGCAATTTCTTTTGATAATTTCTTTTGGTTAGAAAATTTTGTGGGAATAAAAATTGTTTTAAAATCAAGTCTCATATCATCTAGAAATTCGCCAAGAAAATGCTTAAATACTTTGAAATTTCTGAAGTTATTAATTTTGCACTCAAGGGGAGATAAAAGAGTATCACATGCCACGAGAGCGTTGGTGGTTAACTTGTTCCAATTAGGTGAACAGTCCATAATCACTAAATCAAATTTCTCTTTTAATGGATTTATTATTTTTTCAGTGAGCCAATATTCTCTTCGGTTAATTTGACCAATTGATTCGGCTAGTGAGGCAAGCTCTGGTGTTTCAGGGATGTAGAATAAATTCGGAAGCTCAGTACTGTACAAAGTCTCCTCAACGAGAGCATTTCCCATAAACACATCGTAAAGGCCCTGAGTTTCATTGATTTTTCTCATCAGCTCTTCTGTCAGCTCACTACCATCGCCCTCGTGGTCTTCATGTCCTAGAGTGTTTGTCACATCACCTTGCATGTCCAAACCAACAACAACGGTTCTAAGGCCATGTAAGGCCGCCATTCTTGCCACGTTGTAGGTGAGTGTTGTTTTGAGAACTCCACCTTTAGTGGTAAAAACGGCAATGGACATGGGGGACTCAAAGCTAGGCAGGAATCCGAACTCTCTTCCAATGGATGGGAGATCTTTCATTTCCCAACCCTTTTTAAATAGTGCACCTGATTTAAATTTCTTAAGGGGAGCGGTGGCACCACTCGCTTCAAGCTCTAAGAGCTTTGACTTATCCAAGTTGCTATCAAATATTTGGCAAGCTTTTTTGTATGAAATAAAATCGGCGGTCATTGTAATATCTCCTTCCCTGGATAAAATTCAATGATTTTTGTTTTCATCTCTATGATAAATTGGTGGTAAACAGACGTAAATACTTAATTTTACCAACTGCAAAAAATATTTTTGAAGTACTAAAATACTCTGTTAATTTCATTGGGAATCAGTAGATTAGATAAGATTCTTGAGTAAATTTGTCCAAAGTCTTTTGGTTGACCTTTATCCCAAGGCCCACCTTTTTAGTAAGTTTTTTTGTGGCACCTTTTCCACCGATTCCAAACATAAGAGGTTTGTTGGTGATATCTTTTTTGAGTAGATGAGTGCCAAAGCTTCCCTCGTGAAATAGAAGATCTCCCGTGATTCCTGCGATTAATCTCCCTGCACTGGACAGGATAGATGTCTCACCAACTTGCGCTCCCAATTGGCATTTTATCCCGCCTTGGAGGGCCAGGTGGTAGAGCCTAAGAGTGTTTGTAATGCCGCCATTTTTTGAAACTCTGAGATTAAAAATAGTACATCCACGATTTTCTATCATCCACTTTCCATCTTCATAGGAACACAGGCTTTCATCAATGCTAATGTGCATTTTTCCTTTCAGGAATTCAACTAATTTAGGGTAGTCCTCTTTCAAAGCGACAGGCATTGGCTGTTCTACTGAAATAACTCCGAGCTCAGCAAAGTCGGATAACCTCGACTTTGCTGTTTCTAAGTCCCACAGGGCATTAGCGTCTACTCGTACTTGAGCATTTTTGCCAAGAAATTTCCTGATGAGTTTAAGGTTTGATAAGTCACATTTGTGATCTTGTCCTACCTTCAGCTTAGCTTGTCTGAGCATCAGAAATCTATATCTTTTTAAAATTCTTTCAATCTTTTTAGGTGTATCCGCTGACAGTATTGCAGAGTACATAGGCTTTTTTCTTTTGATTCCACCAAAAAAGCTGGCAACGTTTTCGCCCACTTCCTTTCCCATAGCATCTAAGAGGGACAAGTCAACAGCAGTTCTCACACATAGGTCTTTTTCTGATAGAGAGGGAAAATGTTCATTAAAAGAATTGAGCCAATGAATGAGCTCACTAGGCGTATCAAAGAACATCCCTAAAAGCTTTGGCGCAATATTGTTTTTCAGATGATTAAATACACTCTCAACGCTTTCTCCGGTGACATAAACCCTAGGTATGGCCTCACCATGTCCTATGTGACCCTTCTTCGTTTCTATTTCCAAAATAATTGACTCTACATCAGAATGCTCTGCAAGTGAGTGCTTAAAGGTTATTTTGAAAGGGATGTAGAGTTTCCTTACTCTTACTGATTTTATTTCCATAGTTTTTAAATTGCTCCTATTGTAATGTGTATTGGCCCACTTGCTCCGCCTGAGCACTGTCTGTAACATTGAAATTTTTTGTTAACTCGCTATCTTGGGTTAGTGGAGTTGATTTGAATTGGGTCTCTCTTATTCCTTGGGAAACTCTCATGGCCTTGAAAGACTCAAATGAACCACTTTCAATTTTTTTGACTGTGATGGCATTTAGTCTAAGGGACTTTCGTTTTGCCTTGTATTCGATATTGATTTTTTGCAAGTGTCTTTCAACACTGTCGATAAATAATTTAAGTTTGGCACTATCAACAGAGCAAGTATTTTCTGCAACAAATTCAGTGTACAAGTCGTATTCGGATTCATCGGCCTTGGCAAGACCTATGAAAAACTTTACTTTAACATCTTCTTCTTTTTCGGCTTCTTCTACTGCTTTTTGAAGTTGTTGTTCGTATAGTTTTTCACCAGTAATATTTGTGACACCTCTTCCTTTTTGGACGAAGGTGATGCAAGGGGTAGTATTGTAATGGCCCATGACTTCCACAATATCATTGATATTGTAGCGGTATAAACCGGCCTTTGTTGTAATAAAAATATAATATCTCTTTCCTACTTGGATTTCTTCACAATTTAAATACCGTGGACTTTCAGAATCTATATCGCTTATTTCTACAAACTCAAAAAAGTTTTCATGAATGGTGAGAGCTCCAGCATTTGTCTCATCCCACAAGGGGACAGAACCTCTCATTTCTGATGCCAAATAGCCCAGATCTCTTACTCTGCATTTAGGGTACCACTGTGAGACTTGCTTCATAAAAATAGAAGAGTTGCCACCAGTCCAACAAGTGATTAAAGATAATTTGGGCCAATAGTGAATAGGTCTAAGCTTTCCCTCCCTATCCCTTTTATATTTGCGCTCTAGTATATTGGCCAATTTAGGATTTGGATTTAATAGGGTATCAATTATGTAGCGGGCCTTATCATCTACATTTACATCATCACTTAAATAACCGTTTCGAATGTCTCTAATCAGGTTTTCTTTTAACTCATTACCTTTTTTAGCAAGAAGAGAAATTGTGGATGGATTGGCGGTTCCAATCATTGAAATGTCTTGTGATATCCCAAGCAAGAGAATGCAGTAATATCTGGCCTCATAGTCCTCTATTTCAAAAATTTCGTAAGGGAGAGCATATATACCCTTGGCAATATTCCCAATACTTTTTGCCAACTGGCCAGAGGTAGAGCCAAATGGCGTACCATCAACGACTTTCCCTTCTTCTGCAGGGGAGACAATGCTCAAAATTTTACCTGCAAACGCTTCAGGATGATCTTTAAAGAGTTGGTAGGTCCATAATCTTACAACATCCCGATGTGAGTCCTCAGAGGCCTCTTTAGTTATGGGGATGTACTTTGGCTCTCCAGTAGTCCCACTTGTTGTAGCGTATAAAAGGGGCTTTCCCTTAACTAGGATATCTTGAATGCCTTGGGTGTGAAGATCGATATATTTTTTAAGGCTATCGTAATTTTGAACGGGAACATGACTTTGGTAATCCTCAATACTGTGAATATCTTCAAATCCGTGTTCTTTGCCAAAAAGAGTTTCCTCTCCAGATTCAAGAATGCTTTTTAGGAGCTGCCATTGGGCCTGCATGGTATTTTGAGTTTTAAAATCAAAGCGACTTTTAACTTTGGCACCTGAAGCTGTGATGCCCATTCTAAATAGAAGTTTACTGGTATATTTATCGATGTCTTCTTTGAGTTTGCCTCTTTTGAAGGAGCTTTTTATACTCCCATCCATGGCCATGCGACCAATATCTTCAAGCTCATTTGTAACAAGCTTATCGAGCTCAATGGCCACGTTAATTGCAGTATCGAGAAGATTGAATCGATCTTTTAAATCATAACGATTTTTATCTTTTTCCAATGGCCTACACTCCGCGGTCGTTAATACAAGTATTCAGTACAAATATATCATTTTATATAACGCCACGCGTGTTTTGTGAAAGAAATACATAATGATTTCACAAGATTATGGGTCATTTGGGGCACCCTGATGAAGGCGTTTGACTAAGGATTTCGGATCTTATAGATATGGAGCGGCAACTACTATAAATTACTGGGGGACACTTTGCCCATTCTAGATCACCAAGGCTTGGAAGAAGAATGTTTTGATGCTTACCCAAATCAAATCAGGCCTAATCATTTAGATAACCTTGCCAGTTGGATGGCGCTTGAAGAGCGAAATATCAACTGGTTAGATGACACTGCTGCTCCTACCGGACTTGAGTTTAATATCCTCGATGAGGATTATATGCATAAGCTGGGGGCCCATCCATTTTTCAAATTTTTACAAAATGCCGATAGAGATTTCCTAGCAAGTTTTTTGTGTGAGTTGGCCCAAAGGCCTTGTCTTGTACCTATGTACAGAAAGCTCTTCCACGAAGAGAAAAATATTGAAGTTCAAAGACTTCTTTCTAGTTTTGTGGAAAAAACCATGGAGCCTTCATACCGAGAGAAATATTTTGAAGACTTACTCGATTCCGTACTTTCCAAGGCATCTATAAAGCTTGAGCTTAATATTCAACTCTCAAATATTCATCTTCCATTTTATTATGGTTATTACCAAAGTCCTCCATTCTTATTGGGTGCTCTTTATTTTTACGAACAATTTATGGGGCAGGTGTTAGCACCTACACTCAAAATGGTTTTTAAAAATAGTGGCATTGATAGCAGTGGTCTTAAATATTTTGATCTATGGTCTGCACAAGCACTATGGAAAATGAAAAAGTGGAAGAAGGTTCTCCGACTATCCACCATACTTTGTGAGAAACAATCTTCAAATTTGACCCAGTTTAATCTTGGGGCACAATTTATGGAAAGAGGATGGGGATTATATTTAGACAATCATTTGGACTTAAATTCAAAGACTGAGACAAGTGAATCCTCTATACTTCAATGGTTTCCTCCTCTTAAGCTGATTTAATAAAAGAAATTCAGAGCTTTTCTTGTGCCGCGTTAATGATTTCACTAATTCTTGAAATCTGTGAAAATCTATTCACATATCAATAACTCATGCGTATAACAAAGCGTCCCTAATTAAATGACTAGTGGAGTCTGTTTTGAGAGTTGCCATACTACCCCTTATTATTTGCCTAATGCTCGGCTTCAGTTCTTGCATTTCTAGGACTCCAGAAAACGTCAATAATATGGATAAGAGCATGGACAAGCTCGCTGATGTGGCTGACAAAATGGAAAAGCAAACCCAGGCAATGGTGCGCTTGATGGAAGTTTATGAAATCCTTTTATCAAAATTTGGGGATGATCTGTCTGACTTGGGTCTTAGCCTTAAAGAGCTAGCAATGGTTGGCACCAAATTTTATGAATCCGCAGAACCTATTTTTAAAAGTATTACCCCTTTTCTAGAGCTTCTTACCGACGCACTAGAAGAGATGAAAAAAGCAGAAGAAGGTGAGAAATTGCCACCAAAAATTGATATTTCGGACTTAGAGTAGCCCACTAAAGGGGAGAATAATGAAATTTGCAGCACTAGTTATGACAATGTGTTTTTGCAGCAGCCTTTTGGCCGTACAAATACCTTTGATAAAAAAACACTATTGCCTAAAGCACCCTAGTCTTAGTGATAAAGAACTTATTAGATATTCTGCAAGATCCCTTCAACAATTTAAAGAATACAAAAATTTTGATGATGGGTTTTTAAAGCAGTACAAAGGCCTGGGGTATCAAACTCCTCTTGATATGGTTTATTCAATCCCTGTAGAGACAGTCACTTTTATTGATTCTGAATATGAACCAGATCTAAATGTATTAACTCATGGGAGATTTGCGATTCAACCAATGCCAAAATATGATGTGGCCAAAGAAGGCTACGCCTTTTTACAGCTAGATTGTTTAAACACATTTACCGGGGAAGATGGCGAAGACGTTCTTGTATACGATTGCAAACTCAATAAAGATTGGGAGAGCAAAAGCGGACTAACAAATATGGGACTCAATAAATTTGATACTTACATGACCTTTAATACTGGATCAGCAAGTTGCGCTGATGGTGTTGAGTTGAAAGTTGTTGGTGATATTGAAGTTAACGATGCAGACTTTGAACAAATGAAACGCTCAATCGTTAATGCTCTCCCAGGTGTTTTAATGGCCATATTGAAAATGGATGGAAAGGGTGGAACAAGCTTTTTAAATCTATTTTTCAATGTTGATGATTTTTTTACGGACTACTACAATGCCTTCTACGGCGGATGGTTACGTCATAGCAAAATAGCGGCAACTAAGCTGCCTTAAGAGCTACTTTCTCAAATTCTTCTGGTCTTCTTTTTTAATGATAATTTTGGCACGCTCTTTTTTTGGTGTAAAGGCCACAAATACTTGAGCGAGAATCATCGAAATAATCAAAAGAATCTCAGAGGGAAAGTAAGCTGCCGTTTGAATATCTTCCATCATTTTCCCTTTTACATTGCACTAGAGTTTCACTCGAATGCAGCTGCTAGAGTCTATTATAGCAGTCCATTTGATAGATTTTCGGTAACTTGCCAAATAAAGTTGAGAAAAACCGCAGGTTTCTTTGGTTTCAATAGCTTGAAACTGGCTCCAGTAGGGGCGTTAGGCAATATTACCCCCCATTAAGATTGCAGATGCCCTAGATCCCTGCCATGCACAATGCGAAATTTCGCAAGCTTCTCCGGTTAGAAGCCTAAACAAATTCTTTTTATTGCCGTAACAGCTCTGAGGTTCGAGCATCATACACAGGGGAATTTCTTTACTTAGGGGACTCTATGACTAAAGGGCTCATTTTACTTTTTCTTGCGTGCTTACTCGGTGTGAGCAGCGCAATTGCGGCTGACTATACCTTTAGCGCCGATTGTCCCAAACAATACCCCTCAGATAGCGTTAGTGTTCACAGCAGTAGTGCTGCTGATATGGTGCTTCTGGTTCCAGGGGCAGGCTCTAGAAGAAAAGATTTACACCTAGGACATCTTAAATGGGGGGAGTACTACGGCGAGGTACAAAAAGTGTTGGCCTCAATGGGAATTGAAAACCACGTCTTACCTTCAGATATAAATGGCAACTATTCGGTAGAACAGCGTGCAAAAAAGGTCGCTAGATTTGTAAAAAGATGGGGAAAGAAGGGTAAGAAAGTTCTTTTGTTCGGGCACAGCATGGGTGGCCTTGCAGTGAGAGTGGCCCTGAGAGATTATAGCATTCATAAATATTTAAGTGCGGTGATTACAGTTAGTACTCCTCACAGGGGAACTCCTCTTGTGGATTTTTTACTAAAGAAAAGTACTCCCTTATTTGTCCTTAGAAGGTTCATGGCCTTGCTAGGTTATGATGAAACTCAGAAGAAATATTTAAAGGAATTGAGCGAAGAGCATTCCTATACATGGAATACCTACATTGACTCAGATCCAAAATTCCCTCCGGTCTACACTGTCTTGGTGGGAGATGGGATTTTTGGGCTCACTAAATCCTTTGCGGTATTATCCATTACTGGAAAAATTATTAAAGAGATGATTCGGGGTAAGAAATATAGTGATTGGGAAAAAAGAACTGATGGGTTAGTTCCCATCTACTCTCAATTTTGGGGCGCTTGTCTGGCCCAAATAAAATCAGATCACGCCTCGATTATTGGTAAAACCTTGTCCGGCTCAGGTATGAAGAAATTCAAGAAGGTTCAGTGGGAAATCTTCACTCGTGTAAGAAGACTAGGCCTTCTCAAGTAAGTCACTCATAAGGTTTTATGGTATCATTTTGAGAAAAAAAGGATTTTTTCTTGAGAACCCGAATATCTACTACTCAAAAAGCACTCAAAGTAAATTTAGATCCGAGTATATACGGCACACTTGCTGAAATAGGTGCTGGGCAAGAGGTTGCGAGATATTTTTTCCAAGCTGGAGCCGCTTCTCAAACAGTAGCAAAGACCATGTCCGCTTATGACATGGCCTTTTCAGATGCTATCTATGGGAAAGCTAGCCGCTATGTGTGTGAGTCTCGTGTGATCAAAATGATTGACCACGAATACGGTCTGATTATGGAAAGACTTGCAGGGAAAAGAGAGGGGGAATCTAAATTCTTCTCACTGGCCAACACTGTATCGGCCAAGCAGTATATGAAAGATACTGAGTGCCATGGTTGGATGGGGATACGTTTTCAATTAGAGGACGGAGGAAGTCCTAATGAAGCTATCATTCATGTGCGGATGCTTGATGATGATATTCTAGCTCAGCAACAGGCCATAGGTGTGGTTGGGGTCAATCTTATTCATGCTTGTTATTTCCATAACGATAGCATGGAAGACTTTGCGACCTCTCTTCTGGATAATTTAAGTTCAAAAAGAATTGAAGTGGATATGATAAGGGTTAAAGGCAAGAATTTGTCTCATTTCGATAACAGGATTCTATCACTTCAATTGGTAAAGCATGGAATGACCGAAGCTGTTTTATTTGATTGTGATGGATCTGTCTTGCAAGCTGCGGATATATTTTATAAAAAGCCTATTATGCTTGCTAGGGGATCTTATAGACCACCAACTCTGGTCAATATGGAAATGCTTCGAAATGGGTTGTCCCAATTTTCGAAAAAAGAAGGAATTCCCAAAGAAGATATTGTTTCAATTGCTCAAATAACACTGGCAAATTTAAAAGACTCTACTAATATTGATGAATCCGATTTTTTAGATCGCGTTGATATGCTCACTTCTCTTGGTCAACGAGTTTTAATTAGTAGCCATGATGAATACCATAAAATGACAAATTACTTTTCTAGGTACACAAGCCTCCCTCTGTGGATTGTACTCGGTGTATATAATATTGAGGCCCTTTTTTCGGGTGAGGTTAGTGAAGAAATTAGTATCATGGAAGCCTTTGGGAAAATTTTTAGTAAAAATACAAAGCTTCTAGTCTACCCTGCAAAAGAAGATAAGAAGGGAACAATCATTAACACCAATAATCTTAAAATCGATGTCAATCTAAGCAGCCTCTACAGACATTTTCGAGAGAATGAATACATTATTGAGTTTGATAAATTTAATCCTGATATTCTCGATATTTGGTCTCGCAAAATTTTGAAAGAAATTCAATCGGGTTTAACAAATTGGGAAAAAGAAGTTCCACAGTCTGTAGTTCAAGCTGTTAAATCGAAAAAATTATTTGGTTATAAAGGATAAACTAATCCCAGTTTGGATTTCAAGTGAGTGGATGACGAGGAAGGCGTGTAGCAAGCACACTCCGACGAGGAATACATCACTTGAAATTCAAACTGGGATTAGTTTAAAAAGCCCTGAACAATGTGGGGGCAGTCCAGGGCCTTTTTTGACGAAATGGTCATGTGTCGCTCAGTGCGGAGGGTGCAACCGAACGGACCATTTTGTTTTCACAGGCAGAGATTAGCGAAATTTCTCAATAAAATGAAATTACATTTAGTAATAGGCCATCATTAGCCGGATTTATGGCTTTTTGCGTTATTGGATGCGGTAACCTAGGCTGAGCCCTAGTGACATTCGAGTTAGCTGATAGGTCTTCTTGTAATAATGAAAGCTCCCAAAAAAGCTCAAAGGCCAGTTTTTCCAGGCGTAGAAGTTTAACTTGGCCCTTCCTCCATAGCCCCAATATGAGTCTTGTCCGGCGCCAGTACTGCTTGAAGAGGAGCCTGCAGGGATAAAATCAAGGTTGAGGTTGAGGTGAGTTCTTTTTTTGAAATAGAGACTTTCAAACATGGCTCCGGCCGAGATGCCAAATGAGGAGTTGTCTACAATGTAGGGAATATTGAGGCCAGTAAGGCTTAGATTACCAAATCGTTGGTAGAAACCCTCTAATACCAAAAGATTTTTTTGCCAAAACCGCTCCACCATTACTCCACCGGAAATCCATAAATCCAGAGGAAATTCTAGCTCTCTTTTAGTGGAAACTGGGAATACTTGGATTCTACTGACAAGCTGGAAGTTGTCGAGTTTTTCTGGGTTTTGGTAGTGAGAATCTATGATCAGACCCGTTGGGACGGCCTGTGAGATACTATTAGTTGAGTTTTTGTAGCTTTCACTTGTTGCCACACTTCCGTAAGCAATCTGAGGCTCCATAGTGACTTCGCCCTCTTTAGATGGATTGAAGGGACCCCCAGCATGGGCAGCAACGCTCAAAATAAGAATAATAACTAAGCCTAAGAAGTTCACTTCTAATATTTTAAAGTCTAGGTCCTGCCATGACTAGAATTTTTCCTCATTTTGCCATATGCTTTTGGGCCTTAGGAGGTGTCTTTTGAAGTTTCTAGTTTTATTATTTTCTGTTTTGTTCGTTTCTAACTGTTTTGGCTGGGGAAAGATCGGTCACCGGGTTGTGGGAGAGATAGCTTGGAAACATTTATCTCCTGCAGCAAGAAAGGGAGTGGATAAGCTACTGGCCCCTCGCTCACTTTCCTATGTTACTAACTGGGCCGATTACATCAGGTCAAATAAACAGTGGGACAAGGCCAAACCTTGGCACTACGTAAACTTTGCCAAAGGCGAGTCCAATTACCATAAGATTACCCACTCAAAGAAAGGCGATATTGTACAAGCTATCTACTTGATGGAATCAATCCTTAGAAACTCTAAAAATCCAAAAACGCATAAGACCATGGCATTGAAGTTTCTGGCACACTTAGTAGGAGATATTCATCAACCACTACACGCTGGCTATGCTGAAGATTATGGGGGAAATAAAATTAAACTCAATTGGTTTGGAAAGAAATCAAATCTCCACCGAGTATGGGATGAACAATTGGTGGAGTTTCAACAACTCAGCTTTAGTGAATACACGAAAGAACTCGATAAACTTGGAGCTTCTGAAATAAAAAAATTACAAAGAATGACTGTGGTTGATTGGGTCAAAGAAAGCGTTGATCTAAGAGATAGCTGCTACAAATTTGAAGGGACAAGTCTTGGCTACCGATATAGTTACGACCATGTCAAAACAATGGAAAGACAAATGCTAGTTGGAGGCATAAGGCTTGCGGGAATGCTCAATGGTATTTTTAGTAACGCTAAGTATTCAAAGAAGCAAAACTCCGCGAGAGAAAAGGTCAAAATATACATTAGTCCGAAAGCATTTGAGGGCATGCCTCAATTTTAGGGGGGAGCTTTCTCAATTGAATGAGAGTTCTAATCTTAAATGAGAAAAATTCACCAAAATCATGGTTTTTTGTAAATTTAAATTGTTTTAAATTAAATATTTTTATTTTATTTCACAATGATATTTTTAGAAAAAAAGCTAAAGAATATTGAAGACGATTTAGACCACTAAATTAATTAGGATTTGTCAGGAAATACCGATGTAAATGGGACCTCTTTTACTTGGACCTAGTTGATGAAGAAGATACTCCTAGTTATGCAAAATATTGATCGAGCAAGAATTCTCTCTATAAATTTTTCTATGTTTACTGGTGCTGATGTGATTATTAGAGAAGGTTTAGCTGATGCATTTAACCTGCTAGAGGCCTTACCTGAAATTGATTTAATCATTTCTCAAGATAAAATTGATGACGATGATATCTCTCACAAAATTTATCAATGGAAATTTGAGAAGGACCATAATATTCCGCAAATTGTGATAGGCCTTAGAAGTAAAATCGAAGGTTGTAAGCACATACTGCCAGAAAAAGTCCAGCTTAGAGAAGTTGTAACTCTAACAGCGAAAATTCTAGGAATAACAGCAAAGAGTATGTCAGAGAAAAATTTCCCCAATTATTATCCTATCGATATACATTATTTTTTAAAAATTGAGTCATCTCCGTGTGATGTCTTTGTGAAAATTGAGAAAAAAGATACTGAAGACCAGTTCGTTAAAGTCATACATCAAGGTGGAAATTTTGAACAAGAGGCCTTGGATGCCTATGAGGATAAAAATGCCAAATATTTGTTTGTCGAAAGTCAATTTCGTCTGGAGTTTACAAAGTTTTTATCCAAACGGTTTGTCGAAATATTAGAAGACGATAGTCTTACATATGGAAGAAAGAATAAAGTTGACTGAGAAAAGTTATGCCCTAGGCAGTGAAAATCTGAAAAAATTTGGAGTTACTGAAGAGGCGATCCAACTTGCGAATGCTTCAGTTAAGTCTATGACTAAAATTGTGTCTAAGTCCAAAGAGTTGGGAAGTATGCTAAAATTGCTGTTAAAAAATAAGGCGAGTTATCGCTTCAATCATTGCCAGTTGATATCTTGTGTTGCCTTTCACATGGTATATAAAATGCCTTGGAGTTCGAAGGAGCAAACAGAAAAGATAAGCTATGTCGCCTATTTTCACGACATATTATTGGAATCTGATGAAGAAGTAAAAATACATACAAATTCTCAATTATCTAAGCTCTACCCGTTAAATGAGGATGAACAGAGGGTCAAACAGCATGCTTTGCAGGCAGCAGAATTAACCCTTAAATTTCCCAATATACCCATTGGTGTTGATACAATTATTAAGCAGCATCATGGTATCAAAAGTGGTGTTGGATTTATGGAGACTCCTCCGGTTGGATTAGCACCACTAGCAGTGCTCTTTATTATCGCTGAATGTTTTGTTCATCATCTATTAGAAAAGGGTGTAGACAATATTAACAGAGTGAAAATTTTTGAAGAAATGAAAGAAAAATACGATGATCCCAAATTCCATCAGGCCATAGAAGCTCTTAAGCATTCAGATGTTTAAAGTATATCCCATAAAAAATTAATCACTGTCGTTTAACTTATGGCACTTCCAACTTTTATTTTTATTAGATGGATGAGGAATATATCTTTGTGAAGTGATTTTTGAAGCATCTTTTGGAGATAGAATTAGCAGTGCAAAGTTGTGTCTAGTTTATATATCCCGGAATTAGCTATGGAGCTAACTCCGGGAGTTGGTTTTATTCAATTCTTTTTAGAAGATTGCTCATTTCGATGCCAGAAAGAGCTGATTCCCAGCCTTTATTGCCCGATTTTGTTCCGGCCCTTTCAATAGACTGTTCAATTGTATCAGTGGTTAAAACTCCAAAAATTACTGGAGTGTCAGTTTCGAGTGAGACGTTCGCAATGCCTTTTGATACTTCAGAAGTAACTACATCGTAGTGAGAAGTGGCCCCTCTTATAACGGCGCCAAGACAGATGATACTGTCATATTTTCCGGATTGCGCTAGCTTTTTTGCTAGAAGAGGTATTTCAAAGGCCCCTGGTACCCAGTGAACTCCCATATCCTCGTGTGCTCCTCCGTGCCTGGTAAAGCAATCAATGGCCCCTGAAAGGAGTTTTGAGCCAATGAGCTCATTAAACCTGGCAACAATAACGGCCATTTTTTGGCCTTCAGCGTTTAAGTGTCCTTCATAAGTGTTCATAACGATCCTTGTGTTATAGAGGCCATACTACCTTAGTGATGAAATAGTGGCGTTTCATTTTTATCTTGTTTGGCACCCATAATCAGGTGACCCAACTTATCTCTTTTAGTTTGCAAATAATTTTGATTATATTCATTGGGTGTCATCTCGAGAGAGACTCTTTGGGTGACTTCAATGCCACAGGCCTTGAGTCCATTAATTTTTTTAGGGTTATTGGTGAGAAGTCTAATATTTTGAAGCCCTAATTTTCTTAAAATACTTGCACAGGGGATGAATGACCTGGCATCAGCCTGATGTCCAAGTGCAAGATTTGCTTCTACCGTATCCTGGCCTTGGTCTTGAAGGTTGTAGGCCTTAAGTTTTTCAACAAGCCCAATTCCTCTTCCCTCTTGTCTCATATATAAAACCACGCCTTGACCTTCTTTGTTGATAAGATCAATGGATTTTTTTAATTGTTCTCCGCAATCACAACGACGACTGGCAAGTAAATCTCCTGTAAGACACTCTGAGTGGATTCTAACCAGTGGTTCACTGCTTTTTGATAAGTCACCAAAGATCAAGGCCAAGTGTTCTTGGTTACGATCTGAGCTCTCAACAAAAACACGCATATCAAATTCAGGGCCAAATTTATTGGGAATTTTGGCGCTGACTTGCTCTGTGACAATTACTTCATGGAGGTTTCGATATTCTATCAGGTCATCAATTGTGATGAGTTTTAGGTCAAATTTTTCAGCTAAAACAACCAAGTCATCAAGCCTGGACATGGTGCCATCATCATTCATGATTTCACAGATCACTCCAGCTGGGTAGAGTCCACTAAGTTTAGCAAGGTCTACTGCTGCCTCTGTATGGCCCTGTCTTACTAGGACACCTTCGTCTTGAGCAATAAGAGGAAAAATGTGACCCGGGCGAGAGAGTTCATCTGGTGAGGTTTTTTGGTCTGTAATTGCGAGAATAGTCTTTGCTCTATCTTCTGCTGAAATTCCTGTAGTACAGCCCTCGATAAGATCTACTGAGAGCGTAAAAGGAGTAAAATATTTCGATGAGTTGGTATTGGGATCCACCATGTATGGGAGCTCAAGTTCACGTGAACGCTCCATTGTTATAGGGGTACAAATAATACCTCTTCCAAACTTGGCCATGAAGTTGATGGCTTCAGGGGTGGCCTTATCAGCGGCCATGACAAAATCGCCCTCATTTTCTCGATCTTCATTATCCACAACGATAATTATTTTACCGGCCTTGATATCCTCTAGGGCCGATTCGATCGAGTCAAAAACTTCATTTTTTTTCGTCATTTGTTTATCCCAATATTTCTCTAAGACTATTTTGGTAGTCTGAAGTTTGTGTTTCCCGATTATTTTTCCCGAGAAGTCGTTCTACGTATTTTGCCAGTACATCAACTTCTATATTTATGTAATCACCAATGCGCTTATTTTTTAAATGGGTATTTTCCACAGTGTGTGGAATAAGTGAAACCATGATTTTACTGCTTTCAAGGCCTGCGATTGTAAGGCTGATTCCATCGAGACAAATTGAGCCCTCTAAAATGCAGTATTTAAGAAGATCATTTGGAAGCACTAAAGTCATTTCGATATTTTTCCCACGGTGTCTTAGGCTTGATATTTGGCCAACACCGCCTACGTGGCCTTGGACAATATGACCTCCAAGTCTGTCTGATAGCCTTAGGGCCAACTCAAGGTTGATTTCTTCGCCCACTTTCAAATACTTAAAATTGGTTTTTTCTAGTGTGGTGTGGATGGCCTGAGCAGTAAAAGAATTTTCATCTACCGAGATCGCTGTCTGGCATACACCGTTAATGGCAACAGAATCATCTATTTTGATATCTGCAGCAATGCTGGGACAATGGACTTTGAGTAAACGCCCCTCAGAATTAGGGATAATGTTAGTGATTTTGCCCTTTGTCTGAACTAACCCGGTGAACACCTAACCTCCAGCCTGCATTGTCTTTCTAATATAAAGTTCATATGGATATACAACAATAGATCTGAGGGGACAAGGTTCTCGGTGTGTCATTGATCGAAAACAGGTGCAACTCTGGAGAAAACTGAGAATTATGAAATTTGGGTGGAGGTAAGATGAAATTATTGGGGCATCAAGTCAATGAAACCCCAATGAAATTTATGCTGCTTTTTTTTGGTCATTTTCTTGATTGAAGGTACTGGGAGCATCACCTGATTTTTTTCCTTGCATAAGTTTTAGGTGATTAGCTTTTTTCTGCTCTTTTTTAGTCAGCTTCTTTTGCTTTTCCTTTGAGTTACCTTTCTTTCCCATTTTAGACTCCTTTTTTGAGTGGTCTTCTCTGAGTATGTCTCTCGGTTAATTATACCAAAAGTTGAGCGAAACCGTGAGTCTCTTATAAAAACACCAATTTATAAGCTGATTCAAAAATACTTTTTGTTTATAATAGTGATGAAATCGGAGAGTTGATTGAAGAAGCTTGCCATTATCGCAGATAAGATACTCAACACAGTTTACGACTGGCACTTCGATTTTCGCTATAGTGTTTCTACTAGGAAATTTGTTGATATTGCTAATCTTGAAACAAACTCTGAATCAATTTTAGGCGCGAGAAGATATGAAGGAATTCCGGTAAGACATTTCAAAAATTTTCTTAACTCACTTGATTTTGATTATAAAAAATTTCACTTTATAGACCTGGGAAGTGGTAAGGGGCGAGCAATTATGCTTGCTTCATTTTATCCATTTAAATCAGTCACAGGCGTTGAAATAGCTTCTAACTTGCATCAGGTTGCCATCCACAATATTGAGAACTTACAGAATTCAAAAAAAAATATTTGCAAGAAAATATCTTCTATCAATTCAGACGTTTTAGATTATATTGTTCCAGAAGGAGATAAGATATTTTTTCTTTATAATCCATTTGACTCTAAAATATTGAAAATTTTTTTAGACAAGCTAGAAAATCAAATTAAACCAGATCAGAAAATATTCTTTATTTATTTTAATCCACTTCGCGGATATCTACTTGAGTTAGTCGGTTATAATCTTGTAAAAGTATCAAATCATTCTAATCATAACCGGATTGCTCATCTATATCAGCTATCTTCAAAAAAAACTTATGCAATTCTAGCTAGTTGCTAAGGAAATCGGCAAGAAATTCCGATATTTATATACAAGTCCAAGGTAGGACTTGCAGTTAAGGATGACTTTAGTTCAAGGAAGAGTGCCGTGTCCATGATGCGCGTAAACACAAATGTTGGTTCTATTAAAGCACGTGCTGCTTTAGGAAGAGTCTCGCGCGAAAAAGTAGATAACTCTCTTCGCATGTCTTCTTCTAGTCGTGTCTACCAAGCTTCCTTCGATCCTGCTGGAATGGCAATCTCTACAAAGATGAATTCAAAAATTAGAAGTTCTCAGCAGGCGATTAGAAACACCAATGATAGTATATCTATGATTCAAACTGCAGAAGGTAATATTACGACCATTTCTACTCTTAGCAATAGAATGAGGCAATTAGCAGTTTCAGCTGCCACTGATACAATTTCTGATGATGAAAGAGGAATCATTGATTATGAGTTTCAAACAATGTCCAATGAGATTAAAAGGGTGATTGAGTCAGCAGCTTTTAACGGACAAAAAATTCTCGATTCAAATGAGTTAGATTTTCAAATTGGTATTCACAATACAGTAAATGAGGACCGTATAACCTATGATCCCCAAAAAGTTTTGAAGAGTTTTAAAAACCTTGGCCTTCACCGTCTTTCAATGAAAACAAAAGAGGGATCAAGGCAGGCCTTTGCAGATCTCGATCGTTTCTTACATATCGTGAGTAAAGGGAGAGCTGAGCTTGGCTCACTCAATAGTCGAGTTAATTCTGTTGTATCTCACCTTGAAACCTCTAATGTCTATCAGACTAAAGCAAAATCTATGATTGCTGACACTGATATAGCAAAGGCCAGTGCTGCAAACGCTAGGTTAAATATACTTGAAAGTGCTACGCTTGAAAGTTTGAAGCAAGTAAATGCAGCTCCCAAATTGATCGCGAAGCTAATCGGTTAAAGTCTATTTTTTTTCCAACAGGCAGTTGAATTCTCTAACCAATTTATCGTGTTCACTTTTTAGGCCATCGAGGTTATTTTGATTGCGCTCAAATGCGTGAATGATGGCTTCTTTAAGTGGTTCTGTGTTGATCAAAGGTTTATAAAAAAAATCAAATGCACCAAGCATCGTTGCATTTTTGATATGATCTTCATTGCCAAATCCTGACAGAAAAATAAATGGAGTCTCAAGTTCTTTTTCTCTCACGTATTCTAAAAGTTCAACGCCACTCATCTCAGGCATTTTTATGTCAGATACAATACAGCCAATCGAATGATTTTCTAATATCTCAAGTGCTGCTTGACCATTTTCTGCAGTGTGGACTTCGTCGCAAAATCCACTGCAAAAGTTTTTTAATATTGTTAGAATCTCAGTCTCATCATCAACGAGAAGTATGATCTTTTTTTCCACTGATACCTCTTTGATATTTCATCACCAATATTTTCTTCCTCTTACATCTTTGCGTCAACCAGAGATTTGAAATGGTGCTAGAAACAAAGTGTTTTTCACAGGTAATAGAGAAAAAAGAGCTACTGTCGGATATTAATATGTATGTCTTTTTTTTTATTTATTTTATAATACTTGTAAAATGGTGGGGCATAAGTGAGCGATATATTAGAAATTTCAGAGGGTGATCTTCTTATAAAGCAAGGAGACGAATCGAGTTGTCTCTACTTTCTCCAAAAAGGTGTTCTGGGTGTTTACCTAGACTTGGAAGGTACAGAAAAAGTTGTAGGCCAGATTCAATCAGGAGAAGTCGTAGGAGAGATGTCTTTTCTGGACAGTCAAAAACGCTCTGCCACTATTAAGGCAGTTAGTAGGTGCACACTACAGGTTATTCCATCAGATAGTTTTAATAAATTTTTTAAAAAGCAGCCTAGTTGGCATCAATTAATGATAAAAAATATTGCCAAAAGAATTACAGAAGCTAATGCAAAAGTTTGCAAAGGTTAAAAAGGTAGGTAAGTTGTGGCCAATGAGATTTCATTAGACAAAGAAGATCACCTTTTTAATAAAGGCGAAGACTACAACAATATGATTTATATTTTGCAAGAGGGGACCCTTGAGGTTTTTGATGAAAGAGATGGTAAAAAAATAGTGGTTGGTCACATTCAAGCTGGAGAGGCCGTTGGTGAAATGTCACTACTTGACGGTGGCCCTAGATCCGCGACTGTTATCGCTAAAACTAAGTGCTCTCTTCTTGAAATTCAGGCTAAGGCTTATACCGACTTGGTAGAGTCTTGGCCTAAGTGGTACCAAGTTTTGGTGAAAACACTTTTAGACCGTTTGAGGCAGGCCAACTCACGAGTAAATGTTTAATTTATTAACATGAACTCTATAAATACTCATTAATACAAGCCAATACACCATGTAAACTTTTCATACTTCATTCACCTTTGATGACAGTTTTTCTATAGATATTAGTAGTAATTAATTTTAGGAGAACTTTATGAGGCATCATGGCCTGCTACTTTTAGCTCTTATTTTTTGCCTCAGCAGCAATGTGCATGGGGGAGAGAATAAATCCTCAGTAATTCTTAATATTACTAATTCGGGAGAAGAGACGGTTTACAAATTCAGGGCATTACTGAAAGATGATGGAAGCATTGATGGCTTTGATGTCATTGGAAATCCTAACTGTTATAGATCGATTCCCACTGAAAGTTATTTTAATGGAAGTGGAAAAGTTGTTCTGAACTACCAGAAATTTAAGAAAGTGAAAGATAAGAGTAGCACTGAAGATCAAAAGAAATGTAAGTTCTACGGTAAGGAAATTATCACCTCATATATGCCTGGGGAATACTCATCTCGCAACTTTGAAAGCTCAGCTTATTATCCACTCGAAATTGATTATTTAATAAATGGAGTTAGTGGAACTCGTAGTGAGAAGCTTTCACTGGCCTTACAATATAGCCAATCTCTTGAACGGTGGGTTATGACCCATGGAAATTCAAGTGAAGTAATAAATGGGATTCACTTCATTCTCAATAGGAAGCGAATCATAGGTACAATCGGTATTAAAGAGCATGAATTCAACTAAAACCAAATAGAGAGAACTTTTTGGATGCGGCTTTTTTCATCTGCTGAAAATGGATTGTTGTCTAGAGAAAGGTGAGTTAGAGCTTTTAACTCCGTAAGTACCTCGGGCATCACTGAAAAATTATTTCGATCTAAATCAAGCCAATTAAGAGAGCCTAGCCCCACTATGGACTTAGGGAGTTCAGACAATTGATTTCCGCTAAGGGAGAGCATCTTAATTGCCTTCAGCTTGGCCAAACTAGAAGTCAGCTCGCACAGTCCAGCATTGTTTATAGAGAGTCTTTCCAGGCTGAAATTGTCATTTTTTATATCAGGAAAGGAGCTCAGTGATCCATTTTTAATTGTTAACACTCTCAGCTTTGGAAGGAGAAAAATTTCTGAAGGTATTTCAGTAAGAGACTCAGAATTGATTTTCAGAATTTGAAGATTAGCATGAAGTGCAATTGAGGGAGCGATTTTCTCAAGTTTATCAGAGAAAATTTCTAATGTTTCTAAGTTTTCAAGTTGATGGGTTTCTTCTGGTATTTCAGTAAGGTTTTTTTGCCTGAGCACCAAGGCGCTGGCCTGGTCAGGAGTCTCAAGTGCTTTATTAAGTGATTTAAATACCATTATAACTTCCTCACACCTACTATTGTGAAGTCAGTTGGGGGAGATGATCAAGAGGTCAAATCTCTCCCGTGTGGCATTTCTTCTTATCAGCATTTCTTTCTTTAAAACATTTTCTAGGCAATAATTTATGCCTTGTTTTATTAACCTTGTAGTCTAATCTGTTAATTTTGTAAGTATAGAGCTTTTGGAATGTACTCTTTCTTGTGTTTTGATAAAAGTCTACCTCATCCAGAATAGAACCATCATCATCAGATTCTCTGTATTTAAAGAGTGAAAATCCGAGTGTCTTCTTAAGTCTTTTATATCTGACATTTGTTATAGAGCATGTTGCGGCCGTCTTGACCCAGGTTAAGTCATCACTTTCAAGTTCTGAATCAGTTGACTTGAGCTTTTGATTAAGTGCATGAAGTAAGTCTCTATGCTCGTCATTTATAATATCTCTCTTGTGAAATCCATGAGGACTATGATCTGGAAGTAGGTTGTCACCATATTGGCTTAGATGAAATATATTTTCATGGGCATGTCCCATTATGATCGTTCTTACTTTTTTAGATTTTGCTAATAAACTTACAAAATCAATTCCTGAAAAATTAAGTTCGTCTGCATATGTGGCAGCTCTATGATCACAGCGAAGCTGGCCTTTTACAACGTACTGATCTTTGCAGTCTAGTCCTGGGTCTGGAAGCATCCATTCCTGAAGACCACCTTCAAAGCATTTTCCTTTTTCACGGCACTTTGGTCCAGCAAGAGGAGGAACATATTTGATGTAGCTCCATATATTATTTTTGATGCCACCGAAAATATTTTTATAATAGTAATGACCTTGCCACTCTGACTTTTCTCCGCCTCTTGGATCGTGGTGAGAGATAATAGAGATACTGAAGCCCTGATTTGTGGCAAATTCAACTTCTTTTTTTAGCCACTCCATTTGAGCTGGACCAATCATCCCACCATAGTTTGCAATGTATTGGCCAAAACCAGTTCTTCTGTGTTGCCTTAGATCAAAGCTATTAACGCCTATAAAGTAGTGGTTTCCATACTTAAATGAATAGTTGAGAGGTCCGAAGTTCTTTCTCCAATGGTTAAAGCCATCATAGACCACGACATTTCGATCCTCTTCTTTAAGGAATACATAGCTATCTTCAATGCTGTCGGAGTCGCCTTTTCGCATATACTTTCCAGAAAAAATATCTACTCTATGCCCTGAGTATTTATCTGGGAAAACTCCTTCTAAAAAGCGATGTAGAATATTTCCTTTTTGGCTGTCTAATTCTCTGGCTGCCATTACAAAAGTCCCCATCTTTTTTCTTTTACTTGAAAATTTGGGGGTGTATCCAAAAGACACATGACCATCGTGATTTCCGGGTAACAAAAATGTTGGATAGTTGAGTTTCTTAACAGTTTTAAATACAGCACCTGCTTCATCTGAGTAGTTGAAAAATATTTTCTGAGCACTAAATAGTCCAAATCCTCCACCATTCATCATATCTCCATTTGATAGAATGAATTCGGCTCCTCTAATTTGACTCTCTTTTGTTGAGTTTACAAAATTGGCAAATTCTTGAAATTGACGATCAGATTTTCTTTGGGGAGATATCCTCGTTAGGATGCCCATGTGTTGGCTTACTTGAGTATCAGCAATATTTATGACATCAAAATTATTGGTTGGAGATTTATTGCTGATATGGACAGCATTGTATTGGAACTCACTATAAGGAGTTCCATCATCTAGTTCATATTCTATTCTTAAGTCATATAGACCTGCTTTGACATTTTCTAAGCTTTTCTGGTTGAAAATGAGCCTATAGGTGTGCCTTTCATTAAAAGCATCAGGATAGTCTAATTGGTCATGTACGAAAATTCGGCTTGGTACAATTCTATTAATCCCACCTTTAATTGGAATTATCTTTGCTCCGCTTGTGAATGGTCTCAAGTTTTTTCTAACTAAGTAGACTTTTAGTGAACTGTCATCACTTAACTCTAGGTTTGCACCAGGAGTTTGGTCAAAATCGTTGGCCCAAGTGAGTGACTCCCTAGTGTCTTTAAATAGAGGAGCAACATTTCCGAGATTGGATCTCATCACAATTAAAAGCTCATCTTTAATATCAGATCTTGTATATAGATTTGGGTTTCCAATTGTTGGATAAATTATGTCTTTGATTAGATATTTTCCATCTTCAAGCTCAAGTGGAGAGAGTTGCTCATTTTGGAAGTTCTCTGAGTAGAAGATGTCTGGTAACACCATCTCACCTTGTGAGGTTCTAAGCTCCCACTGAGAGACGTCACTAGACAGGGCGGCTGTAGTAATTAGCGTGCATAAAAGGGCCAATGAAATTTTTTTCATAATAAATATTACTCTCTAAGTGGATCTGTATTCTGTACCTTCATACCTAGAAACCCAATATTTTCCAAGCTTTACATTGAAGGCGTGTAAATTTTTACGGCAGTAGAAATTTACTATGAAAAAATGAAAGCAATTTTAAAAAAATTACAAAGTGGAATTTGAGGTTCCATTAAGGTGGAACACTTTATTCGGTTCGAATGCCTAGAAAATATAAAATTGAGGTCATTGGGCCAAAACTCAAATGTTGTTTGGCCCTTTTCTTAACCAGCTCTTTGGCGTGAAAGGCAATGCCGAGTCCTGCAATTGAAAGCATTGGGAGGTCGTTTGCCCCATCTCCAATGGCCACCACTTGAGAAAGTCCTATGCCTTCTTGTTGAGCTATCAGCTGAACCAATGTGGCCTTTTGATTTGAGTCCACAATAGTTCCAGTGACTTGGCCGGTTAATTTGCCTTCACTGATTTCTAGCTCATTGGCAAAAGCGTAATCTAAGTTAAAGCGATCCTTAAGGGCATTAGCAAAATAGGTAAAGCCACCTGAGATAATCGCTGTTTTGTAGCCATGTTTTTTCACTACTTCCAAAAATTCGGGAATTCCTTCAGTGATAGGAAGCCTTTCAAGGATTTTTTCAAGTTTTTTTACATCCAGGCCTTTTAGAAGTGAAACTCTTTCTTTGAGTGACTCCGCAAAGTCTAGCTCTCCGTTCATGGCCCGCTCAGTAATCTCTGAAACCTTGTCTCTGACATTTAGCTCTTCAGCAATTTCATCTATGACTTCTGTTTGAATAAAAGTTGAATCCATATCAAAAACGATTAATCTTTTATTTCCTCTATAAAGTGATTCTTTAATAAGGGCCGTATCAACTTGGTAGTTGTGTCCGATATCTAAAAGTGATGTTTTTAATCTTGCTACAACTGTATCGGCCACTTCTTCTGTTGTGACTTCAACTGATTTGAAATCGTAACCAGTGACATTATCAATTCTTGAAATGTTAACATTTTTTTCTGCAAGAGCATTGGCCATCTCTGCCATGAAGCCTGCACCAATATTTTCTGGACTGACACAACTGAGGACAAATTTATCACCTTTTTTTCCTTGGGGTCCAAGAGTTGTTTCTATAATTTTAAAATCTAAATTGACTTCGAAATTTTTTGCTTCAAATAGTAAATCTTTTAATACTGGAGAAGAGCCCCCGTCAGAGTTTGCAGGAGAGTGAATCAGAAAACTTAAAGAGAGTAGACCATGTGTAACACTCTGTCCCATATCAGCGATGACATAGTTGTTGCGCGTTAAAATTCTCATCAAGGCGGCAGTGATACCGGGCCTGTCAGTTCCAGTAACTGTGACTAAGATGCATTGCTTCATATCTACTTTTCCTTACTTAAAAACTATTTTTGTTTTGTCCGATCAGAGTAATTTATAAATTGCACAGTGCATAGTATGAATCACAAAATTGTTTCTTGTTAAAGTGCGCCATTTTGACTATATCACTATGACTAAACAAGTCAGAGGGAAGGGAATTTTGCAACGAGTTAAGCATATAAGAAATTGGCATCATTCAGTTTATATAGTGCTCACCGCTCTGTGTTTCTCAAGTTTATACTCAGCGACGACAGACATGCTTGGCGCCGATCCTCGCTCCATGATTTTAGGACAAAGTAATCGTTTTAGTGACCCTGGTGTCGGAGCGGCACAAGGAAATCCCGCCTTCATTGCAAGAGATAAAAAATTAGAAGTTTCACTGGGCCTTAGTTACGCAAGACCTAATTTACATAATGCAGATAGAACCAATGTTGCTCAAACAACTTCTGGGATAAAATCTGATCCCTATCAAGCAGATAAAGCAGCTGATCTAAAATGGACTTCCTTTTCACTCGTGATTCCACTTTCAAGTTGGTTGGGAATTGGTGTTTCTGGATCTCTTCCCATCGGGCACTTGGCACGAATGCATGCCTTCACAGGGCACGAGTCAACTTATCTTCACTATAATGAAAGACAAAGTCGTCCTGAAGTCTTTACTGCTATTTCTTCAAATCTGCCTTGGGGCTTTTCTATGGGAGCTGGTATTTTTCACTCCTTCTTGGCCGAAGGTCAAATGCAACTGGCTGCTTCAGATACAGACGCTGATGCCAGAATGCTAATGGAGTTAAAGCCAAGCTATATTCCCTATGCGGGTCTAGGTTATACCAAGGAAATTGATCAGCAAAAACTTTTTAAAATGGGTGCTTTTTACCGGGCAGCTAGTAAAGAAAAAAGTGAAATCGTTATAGACACTAGTTTTAATATAGCAGGAGTGGGGACTTTCCCTCTTTCAGCGGGATCAGAAATGATTGCCTATTACGATCCTGAAACTTTTGCATTTGGGGCGAGTTATAAAAGCTCTACGTTTGCAATTCATAACTCAGTTATTAGGTCTATGTGGTCTCATTACAAGGCCCCTGTTATTGGGCTCCTGGGAAAGGATCTCTCTGATCTGACGGGTGGGAAAATTGTTCAAGACAGTATTACCCTTGATGATACTTGGAGTTTTCAGCTTGGTGGGGAATTCTTTAATGTTTTTAATCTCTTTGGTGGAAGTGTTCATATGGCCTCAGGCCTTGAGTTTCATGAAAGTGCGCTACCTGATAAACCTACAAGTTTGGCCGTAGTAGACTCAGAAAGATATGTGGTTAACTTAGGCTCAACTCTTCGGTTTGAATCTCTTGGCAGTGCCATTGAGCATCCAGTGGATTTTATTTTTGGTTTTAAATATTCTCAGTATAAAAAAGAAAATCTTAAAGCTTACAACTCAGGTGCACAAACTCAGTCTGGAAAAATAGGTGGTCACTATTTTGCCGCCTTAATGGGAGTTAAGCTTGAACTTTAGAAACTGGTGTCTTTTTCTCTTATTTTTCACATTCATCTCTTGTGGTGAAAAAATGCAGAAGTTTTCCAGTGACATGGGACCAGAGAAATCAATTTCTTCACAAGCTGCTTGTGAAAAAGTTAAATTCCCACAAGATCTCGCTCTTAGTGGTAATTTTCTTTACCACTTTCCAAAGTGTCTTTCTTCAAAAGATGAAAATGGAGAGGAGACATTAAAAAATAGTATAGCACTTGTTGAAAGACTTCAGATTGAAGGACTTGAAAATATATCCGAGGTGATAAAGGGGAGCCCCGATTCAGGTCTTACATATCCTCTTGTGAGGACTTCACTCTCTACTATGCTGAGAAATGGTGAAACTGCAGGCGGCCATGACAATGATCAGTTGATTAAAGATTTTCATCCTAGACCGCTGATTGATTTATCTCTTAAAATTCATGAGACAAATGGGTTTGCGGAATCTCTTGAGCTGACATCAATGCTTTTGCAAGATGGGGTTGATAGAAGTTTTGCATCATTTTTTAGGGGTCTTCTTAATGATAGCAAAAATCGATCAAATTCTATTAAATTGAGTGAGGGACTTCTAGGCTCGGATTCTTTTAAAACATTTTCCAAGCTGCTGACTCTTGAAAAGTCTAAAGTTATCGCAGGCTCCGATAGACAGATACTTCTTGAAGACTGGATTGAACCGAAAGTTCACTCTTTGAAACCGGGACCAGGCATAAAATTAAAAGAGGCACGGGATGCACAGAGTTTTACAAGAAGATATGATAAATTGATTGCAGATAGCTCTCAAAGTGAGATTGATTCACTCGCTAAGGCCTTATCAAATATTGGTCAGGAATTTTTAACCACAACTGAGGCGAGACAACAAAAAATTGTTGATACTGGCATAGATATATTGACTCATTTGACTAAGGTTCAAAAAGATCCAGTTCTATCTAACTTTTCTCTCATTAACTTGATTGAGTCGGCGAAGGTTTCTGAGTTCAAAGAGTTTATTGAAGTCTTAGAAGAGTTTTTAGAAACAGAAAAAGTGCCCAGCCCCTTTCACACTAAGATTGCAGCTGTAGGCATTGCAGGTCTCATTGAGAAATCTTTTAAAAGTGGGTTAATGGGAACAGATAGCTATGAAGGTGTGAGTTTAGAAAGTTGCGTGGCATCTCACAAGATATCTCCTGTAACTGCCGGGGTTGAAAGTAGTGATGATATTAAAACTGTCTACAAAAACCTCTTGGTATTTCTCTCACCCGATAAAAGATGTGCTGGAAGTCTGTCACCTCTGGCCAATCTAGTAATTAGATATATAAAAGTGAAAATAGGGTGTCCTGACATATTAAAAAGGCCAATGGATGGTTCTAAAAACAATTGTCCCTATGATGAGGATATTGAAATTCTTGGAAAAAACCTGATGGGTAATAGTTGGAACAAAATTCTAGCTACCAAGAATATAAACTCAGCAATATATCCAAAGTTTATTGAGCATATCTTGAGCAAGTGGACCGAGAAACTTAAGCGTGATCCATTTTCTTTATACTGGCTTAATCTTGCTTATGACAAAGTAGAGGCCTCTGACTTTGAAGTTTACGCTAAAAAAGTAAAGCTTCTTTCAAAAGATATGGATAGTCTTGCTGAGTTTGACTCTCAGGAACAAAAATTGCCACTTGCCAGCGACTTCATTGAAAAACTGAGCTCTATTGAAGTTCAAGAGATGCAGGCCAAGTCATTAGACTTTCAAGGTATCACTGCAAGTGGAAAAGATCTCAAGTTAATGAGAGTACTGCTCGGTATTTACTTAGATGGTCCTTATGAGCAGATGATGAGAGACAATCTTTATTGGGAGAAAATTCCGGCTTCAATTAGAGATCAGTACAGTGCAGGTGGAACCATGGCCGTCAGAGAAGTTTTGGCCAGATCTAGGATGTCTGGAGCACTTTTTTACAATGATTCACTTAATTTAGAAGATAAAGAAATTGCAGCTAGTTTCTTTGGAGAAAATAGTAAGAAAACTGTTAATTTAAAAATATTTAAAAATGCCAGTGGTGGTAAAGAGAGCTTTATTGGACTTGATAAGAGAACCTCTGTTTTTAGAAGAAAATTAATTTATGAATTTTCTGATCAAGATGGCTACTTTGGTAAAGTCAAAAAATTCTTTTCAGGTTATGGGCTTGGTAAGGATGAAAAAAGTAGTGATAGCGATGAATTAGTCGCCTGGTTTTCAGATGTCTTATTTGATAGGCATCTAGATGATAAGAGTGTGTGGATAAAAAATGAAAGCTATAAATATCTAAAGACTCCCAGTGATTTCTTTGAAACATCTGCTTACAGTGTGGATGAAATAAGAGAAATTCTTAGTTTTTATTCTAAACAATTTCTTCAGGCCCCTGGAATTTTGCCTGAATTTGAAAAAGATTTTTATCTTAATCCAAATAAAAATGTGAAAGGGCAATTATATGGGATTCCTTCACTTCAGGCAGGGTACGCTTTCCAAAATCACCGCTACCATTTTCCTGAGTCTTTGAAGCATGTTTCTGGAGTTGAGGAAATTGCTGAAATTATAAAAAGATCTATCCCAGGCCTAAGTGACAAAGAATACACAGACCTTCTGGCAAGGGGACCGTTTAATTTTGTAGATGATACCGCACTAGGTGTTAAGACAATTACGGGCTTTGGTAAAAACGAGTTGGAGTTTGTTCATCTTTTGGGTCACCTGGGGATGCTTGCACAAAATAAGAATAAAGATCTCATGATCGGTCTTGGGCTTGGACAAAATTGTTGGGCCTGGAATAAAGCTGATTCAAAATTTGATCTATCGTATTGCCCAATTAATTTTGCCGCTTCTCCAACTGACTCGGGGTATCCGCGTCTTACAAAATACTTGAAGAAAATTGCGCTGATTTCATATTGCCCTTATTTTGAGGATGAAGCTGAAGTGCTTGGCATAACCGATTTGGTGGAAGACGCTGCAAAATGGAAAATTGATAGTACTGACCTGGCATTTTGTAAAAAATCAGAAATCAATTTACTCCATGGAGCTTACGGCATTTTTGGGAAAAAGAAAAAAGTTGTGTTTGAAAAAGCTGATAGGTTACCTCTTGGAGTCGTGAAAAAGGTACTAGATGATCTAATGACCATGGGTAAGGATCCAGTCATTAAAGACGAAATAAAGGCCTTCCCACTACATTTAAAGGCCTTTAAATCTATTAAAGATGGAAGTGTCGATGCACTTGGCTTTATCAGTGGGGCCAAAGTCCAACTAAGCTCTAAGGCAGCTGGACGATCTCACTATATATTAAATAGTAGTAATGGCTTCTTTGTGGGACCAAGTCGGTTTGCCAATAATTTTATCGGCTCTCTTGCCTCTAATTATCCAGCAGTTGATAAAGAAGATGAAATGGATCCATATTTTTACCAATTGCTAGATAGAATGGGCTCAGAGGTGGGGAAAGTCGAAAACCCAGATCGTGGTATCGCCTACAAATTGGTTAAAGAGTTGGTGATAAAGACTTTCTATGAGTTGGAAGCTGATGATAAAGATTCGGAGAAAAACCTACTGGATTTTGCCATTATTGTACTAAAAAAGCTTGAAGGGAAACCAAGGTATCAATTGGCCTTGTCAAGACTGCTTTATAGTATTGAAGATAAAGAAACATTAGAGAGTATGAGTAAAACCATCGGTAAGTTTATTCAAAAATTTGATTCAGATTTTTCGTGGAAAAAAAGAACCGATCTCTACATTGTTAAGCAGGTACTACACAGCTCCAATATGAGAGTGTTACATGAAATTATTTCCAAGTTTTCCCAAGACGAAATTTACTCATTTTTGAAAATAGTAGCTCACTCAATGAATGAAATTGAAGTTGAAAAAAGGGCCTCAATTATTTCTAGGCTAGTTCATCTTCTAAATGGGCAACTTTTTATGCAAAATGCTGCTGGAGATATTTTTGGTAAAAGTGTACAAGGTGTTCTACTTGGTACAACAAGGGACGAGAAAATCAAAAGATCTTTGAAACGTTTTCTTGTTCCGGTTCTCCAAAACCTTAGTAGCACTCAAACAGGGTTTGATGGAAAGTCTGCCCCTGGGATTCAGAAATCATTACTGCAGGTAAATAAATTTTTGATAGCAAATGGCGCCAGACCTTTTGAAATATACCAAAGAGCTTTGGTAGGTGAAGAAGATCATCTATTTAAACTTTTAGATTTTTATATGGATATAATAGAAGACCACCAAGATGATGAAGAAAGCTTAAAACAGCTATCACAAATTTTAGAACATCCTGACTTTGTTTCTTTTGACAAAGGTATCCTACCAATTCTTCGAAATTCAACCTATAGAAGTTTTTTGGTGGGCTCAATGGATTTTTTGAAGTTGCTTGATAGAAAGATCATACGAAATTTCTTATTAGAGTCGCAAAAGCTTCTCACAAAAACACACAATATGCTTAAGTTTTTAGTAACCAAAATTGTGTGGGGAGAGGATACTTCGATTGATGTTAGTTACGGGATGAAAGGAATTTTAAGAATTTCTGATCCCAGTGAAGATTACTTAAAGAGAAATGTAGATATTGGAGTTTATTGGGCCGATTCTTGGATATCCAAGGGCGTCGTAAACGACTAATAATTTTATTTTTATAAATTTATGTTTAAAATAAACATTGGGAGGAAAAGTACTATGAAAAGTATCACGAAATTTTATCTTACATTGGTTTTAGCACTAGGAATGATTATTCCAGCTGCATTTGCTGGAAAAGCATTACCTGAAGTACCAGACGATTGTTTTGATTCCAATTCTTTTTGCACTAAAAGAGCTGTACTCAGAAATGCTGCTGGTAAACGGTATATCAATGTTCAGTTTTTTGCGGCCATTAGTGAAGACGATTTTGATACACCAGAAGACATCGTTGACATGTATTTTGATTTTGCAGAATGGGGTGAATACACCAAGGGAACAAACGAAGTAAAAATGAAAGTTACACTTCCTATGGGTACCTACACTAAAGATGGCACAGTGATTACAAGACACTATGCTACTTACAAAACTAAGGCACCTTTTCCAATTGGCAAGGTCCACATAAGAGAAGTAACTGATTACATTCCACTTACTGCATATGACGGGGCAGAACTTAGTTATTACTACACTCTTGCAGACGCTTCTACTCCTATAAAAGTTCCTGGTCATGGAGTTTACAAGAAACCTGAAGGTCTAAAAATGAAAAACGGTCACATCCACGTTGCTTATGATGAAGACAACGGTGAGTATATCCTCTTTTTAAATGCTAATGTGATACCAGGCATTGATCTTTTACCAAAAATTGCAGCTCCTTATATTGAAAGAAGTATCGTAGCAGTTGCTAAAGGAATGCTCGGTTTATAATAATTTAAAAATACACCTTGATTATTTTATAGTGAGAAGACCCTCGAAGAGAGGGTCTTTTTATTGGGTGTCACTTGTGGTCTTACTTGATCTTTTTTGAAGTCTTTTCAATTTTAGTTTTTTTATCAGACCTAGTGAATAAACCACTGCACTGTAGATTGAGATAATACCGGCAATGTAAATGGCAATAGTGCCTATAAAAGGCCAAGGAAAAATCCACCAGCTTTCATTGACCATTAGCATGGGAATGGCGGTCATTTGAAAAGTAGTCTTCCATTTTCCAAGCTGACTAACCGGTACATTAACACCCTCATTAGTGGCCAGTAGCCTCAATGAAGTCATATACATTTCTCTTAAAACTAAAATGATTACTACTACAGTTGGAATTCGGTCAAAATTTCCCAGAAGAATTAAGCATGAGACTACTAAAAATTTATCTGCAATGGGGTCAAGGAAAGTTCCAAATACAGTTTGGATGCCTCTTTTTCTGGCGATATAGCCATCAAAGAAATCTGTGATTGAGGCGGCCACAAAAATCCAACCTGCGGCCCATCCTAGAAATGAGCGGTAGGGGACAAATCTTTCAATGTTACTTTCAGATAAGAGCATTAACCCAATCACTACAGGTATGAGTGCAACTCTTAAAATAGTGAGTCTATTGGGCAGGTTGTCAATTTCCAAATCATCATTTGCCAAGATCTGTGTCCATTGCTGTGTGTTACCCCAACGAAATTTCTAGCAGTTAACTGTGATTTTGCCAAGTCACTGGGTAGAGAATTCAGGGCATTAAATCCTACCAACTCATAGTAGAATGGACAATGTACAGGAGAACAATATGGACCGCGCCTTTAATCTTATAAAAAGTGAATTTTTAACTCATGAAAAGAGACTTCTTCCCAGGTTTCCTTATTGCTACATGACCTTTAAAGCAAAAGGGCCAGAGCATGTTTTTGAAGTGAGTGATATTAGTGTTACTGGCATGCAGCTATCTCTTCGAGATGGAAAGCATGAGCTAGATTTTGGTGATGCTATAAGTGGAACGCTTCATTGGAGCGGTTTGGAACACACAGTGACTGCCAAAGTTAGGTGGCTAACAAATTCCAGGCTGGGAGTTGAGTTTGATTGGGATAATTCAAATGCCGAGATGTCCAAATTTTTGTGTGCTGAAAATATAGCTAAAAACATAAAACCTATTCATCAATTTGCAGGTGATCAGCTTGAAATTGAAATTCCTGGCTCTCTTAAATATTGGCTTAGAGCAGATGGTCCCATGGAAGTCTTTGTTTGGACTCACTCCGACGGAGAGTTTTCAAAGGTTCAAATTATCATGATGCAAAACTTTATTGAATGGGAAGACGGCCAGGGTCTAAGTACTGGACGCACCTTGAGCAAAAGGGATATGGACACCCCTTTGATTCACGAAGATGAATTTGTTTTTAAAATGGACTCAGAAGTAGACACCAATAAAATGGATTTTTCTGGGGAAATTCTCAAACTAATTTCTGAAGATTTCTTACCTGCTGACACTGTTCAATTTATATTACGCAAATTAGAGCATTCCTAGGCCTTGTGCTCTATGCAAACTTGAGCTTTGTGGATACAATCCATGTTAGTTGACTTTAGCAAATAGGAGTATTCGCAATGAACCGAAACCTCGCACTTGAATTCGTAAGAGTGACGGAGATGGCCGCAATCGCCTCAGCAAGACTAATGGGAAGAGGAGATGAAAAAGCTTCTGACCAAGCAGCTGTAGACGCTATGCGAGCTATGTTAGATTCTGTAGAATGTGACGCTACAGTCGTTATTGGAGAAGGTGAGAGAGACGAAGCCCCTATGCTTTATATTGGGGAAAAAGTCGGAACCGGATCTGGTCCAAAACTTGAAATTGCTCTGGACCCTCTTGAAGGAACCACCATTTGTGCAAATGGGGGCTACAACTCTATTTCTGTTATGGCCATTGGTGGTGAAAATTGTTTATTGCACGCACCAGATACCTATATGGACAAAATTGCTGTTGGGCCCGATTGTAAAGGCGCCGTAGATATCACCCTTTCACCAACTGAAAATCTTAAAAGAATCGCCGATGTAAAACGTTGTCGTATTGCTGACTTAACAGCTGTTATTTTAGACCGCGAAAGACATGCTGGTTTGATTGCAGAAGTTAGGTCAACTGGAGCAAGAATTCAGCTTATTGGTGATGGTGATGTGTCAGCAGCTATTGCCACAACTAATCCAAATATGGGCGTAGACGTCTTGTTTGGTATTGGTGGTGCTCCTGAAGGGGTTATTGCAGCAGCGGCCCTACAATGTGTTGGTGGTGATTTTCAAGGAATTTTACGTCCTAGAAATAATGAAGAAATCGAGCGTGCTAAGAAAATGGGCATCAGCGATATCAAAAAAATATTCTCTATCGACGATTTAGCTTCGGGCAATGTTATGTTTGTGGCGACCGGTGTAACGGACGGATCCTACCTAGACGGAGTTTTGTTTAAAGGCGGTGGATGTAGAACCCATTCAATTGTTATGAGAAGTGAGTCTGGAACAGTAAGAGAAATATTTGCTGAACATAAATTTGATACAAAACCTAGGTATTAAGGAAAACAATGGCTACGAATAATACTCTAAGAACTGCTGTGTACGATGTTGAAATAGGCAAGTTCTATAGTGCCATTTTAGATTATGGAAACTATCCTAAATTTATTGAAGGGGTAGATGACATAGAAGTGTTAGAGCAAAGTGAAAGCTCTGCCAGAGTTCGCTATTCACTTAATGTTGTCAAAAGATTTGTATATACCCTTGCTCTTACTCACACCCCTAATTCTAAAGTCAGTTGGAAATTAGAATCCGGGGACTTATTTAAGACAAATGAGGGCGAGTGGATTCTTAAAGATTTAGGTGATGGTCAAACTGAGGTTACTTACTCAATTGAGCTCGCCTTTAAATTAATGGTGCCAAAAATGATCTTGAAAAAGCTCGTTGGCTCAAATCTGCCTGCTATGATGGATTCTATGGCAGATGAAGCAAGAAAACGGTGAGGTGAATTTTGTCAGATGAAGAAAGAGATGAAAAAGATTTAAAGCTCACAGATTTGTTTCGAAAAGTAGTCTCCACTGGAATTGGTGCTGCTTTTATGACTGAGGATGCTGTGAAAGGCATTATTCAAGACCTGCCTCTCCCTAAAGATATTATCAATGGACTATTACAAAATGCTAGGCAGTCCAAGGAAGAGTTCATCAAAGGTGTTAAAGAAGAAATTAAGGGATACCTTACAAAAGTTAATGTGCGTGATGAAATTGAAAACGTCATTAATAATTACGATATAGAAGTTAGCGCTAAATTTAATTTTATACCTAAAGACAAAGACAAAGACAAAGACAAAGACCAAGACCAAAACAAAGGGTCTTAGTTTTGACTGACTCCACAGATCTATTTAAAAGCCGCTTAGCCTCCATTCACGATTATCTCGTTTCTAAGAAAAGCAAGGCTTCCATTATTGCTGTATCAAAGAGGCAGCCTATAGAGAAAATAAGAGCACTCTACCGTTTAGGTCAAAGAGAGTTTGGTGAGAACCGTGTAGAAGAGTTTTCTCAAAAGGTAGTAGATCTCGATGCTGAGGATATCAATTGGCATTTTATCGGTCATTTACAAACAAATAAAGTGAAGGCCCTTTTAAATATTAAAGGCCTTAAATATATCCATTCTATTGATTCCTTAAAGTTGCTAAAAATTCTCTTCAAGGAAGAGTCTCATTTTCCAGGGGACCAATTAAAGTTTTTTTTGCAGGTCAATACTTCTGGAGAGAAAGAAAAAGGTGGGTTTACAAGCTACCGAGAGCTATCTGAGGCAGTCCAGTATATAACCGATTTGCCTCAAGGAAGAATTGTTCTCCATGGTTTGATGACTATGGGGAAATATAGAACGGATCAATTTGAGGCCGATGCCAGGGCCTGCTTTAGTGAGCTCAAAGATATGAGGGATGCCCTCAAGGAAGACTTTAGTCTGACCCTGAAGCTGAGCATGGGAATGAGCAGTGATTGGAAGTGGGCCGTTGACTACGATGCCGATCTTTTGCGGGTAGGGACAGCTATTTTTGGAGCAAGGTCGAGCTAATCTGGTTGTTTTGTGTGATCCATTATTAATTTTTCCTTGAGATTTTGGGTCAAAAATCGTAGAAGTGCTGCATAGCACTTTGTGTCTAGGAGAAGATCTTGTTGGAAAGAAGGGTTGCTGAGCTAAGCCTATTATCATTTGTTAAGGGGAGCCCCCTTGATAAGCAAAAATTCATCGATGATTTTTACCGCGGGATTGTGGATTACGGTTTTATAATACTGACTGATCACATTGTGGATCAAGCACTAGTTGATAAGGCCTACGAATTATCACATCAACTTTTTTCATTATCAGATATTGAAAAAGAGAATTTCACTTGTAGTGAAAAGGGCAATCAAAGGGGTTACACTCCTTTTGGAAAAGAGAGGGCCGTAGGCTGTAATGCCTCTGATCTCAAAGAATTCTGGCATGTGGGTAGAGAGCTTGCATGTGGCCATCAATTCGAAAAATTTTATCCAGCCAATATTTGGCCATCCCAGATTAAAGAATTTAAAGAAACTTTTTTAAAGCTATATCAAAATCTTGATCAAACTTCAGATGTACTTCTTGAGGCCTTAACCTATCACCTCGATCTGCCAAATACTTTTTTTAAAGACATGACCAGAGATGGTAATTCAATTCTAAGAATGATTCACTATCCACCTGTAAAAAAAGAGCAAGTCAAAACGGGCTCTATAAGAGCGGCTGCTCATGGTGATATTAATTTAATCACTCTTTTAGTTGGGGCCAGAGGCTCAGGGCTGCAACTGCTAGACCGAGATGAAAAATGGCTGGATGTGGCCACAAGACCTGGAGAGCTTGTTGTTGATGCAGGAGACATGATGAGTCGTCTCACAAACGAGGTGATTCCCTCTACAATTCACCGTGTGATAAATCCAGATTCTGATAATTACGATACCCACCGCTATTCAATGCCATTTTTTGTACACCCTCATCCTGAGGCATCTCTAAATTGTTTGCCAAGCTGTGTGGGGAGTGGGGCCAAATTTCCAGATATTTCGGCCCACACTTTCTTAGAGCAAAGACTTGAGCAAATTGGATTAATGTAGTTTATTTTTCTTCGAGATCGTCGAGTTCACCTAATAGGTCATCAAGATCTTCTTCTGTGGTCATATTCTCTGATTCTTTAGATTTAAAAGTAGCGCTGGCCTCTTCGTCTTCACCTTCTTCATCAATCTCAGCTTCAACTTCGTCTAGTAAATCATCGAGATCTTCTTCCTCGCCTTCAACTTCGTCTAATAAGTCATCGAGATCTTCTTCTTCAACTGATTCATCATCTTGAACATCTGTGAATTCTCCGAGCAGATCAACAATATTTGCTTTGAACTCATCGGGATGGAAGGGCTTACTAAATATACCTGCAAAGCGGTCAGCATTTTTTTCTTTAAAATCTTCGTTAATAAATCCACTGCTGATAATAACGGGAGTGAGGTGGTTGGGATTATCAGGAGTTTCTTGGAGGTGCTTGAGAACTAATGCGCCATTTTCTCCATCCAAATTAATGTCTAAAATGATGCAGTCAAAAGTACTTTTTTCAATGTGCTCTAAGGTCTGCACCACATTTTCACAACAGAAGATTTCAGAAAACTCATCTTCTAAAGTGTCTTTCATGACTTCACTAATATCAGTTTCATCTTCAATGATGAGAAGTAGTCTTTCGCTCATAAGATATTTTACCACAGCTTTATACTCGCGTGATCAAAGATTGCTTGAAAAGCTTGA
The DNA here is from genome assembly GCA_018649885.1 of Bacteriovoracaceae bacterium. Taxonomy (GTDB): domain Bacteria; phylum Bdellovibrionota; class Bacteriovoracia; order Bacteriovoracales; family Bacteriovoracaceae; genus JABIHA01. The sequence continues at coordinate 8,146 of JABIHA010000142.1, read as the reverse complement.
TCACGTGAGTACAGTATAATCAAACTAGCTAAAATTTATTTGAATCCGCAGCCTAGCCCGTAGGTATCTTCTTCATTTAAGGACCATCCCGGATGGGGCATGGGATAGAGATAGGTAACGCCCATTAGGTCATCAGCTTGATAGCGGTATATTCCGCCGTCACCTTTTTTATGATAGTAGCTCATAATCGCACTGCTACTCTCTTGTGGGTGATCAAGTCCGAAGCAGTGGCCAATTTCGTGAACAAAATTTCCGGCCCAAGACTTGGCACTATCTCTTTGTTTTATATTCATGGTGCAGCTAGTAATAGCATTACCAGAGTAAGATAGTTTGGCCACACCACCTGCCCCGGGAATACCTGTGCTGGCCAGACATAGATCAACTGTTCTTGAGCCTGCAGTATCTAAGTCAAAGCCAAGGGTATAGACAGATGTATCAGTGGGATACACTCCAACTTTGACAAAAGTTGATTGAAGGTTATTGATATCCGCTACAAGTGAGGTGACTAGGTCTTGAATAGTCACCTCAGTTTGACCATCAATTTTAAAATCTTCAAAGTCATTAAATTCAGCTGTGGAAAAAGTTTTTGCTAAGCTTCCCTCGCAAATCTTTACCCAAAGCCATGGATCTTTTGGAGTGATCCCCCACCTTTTGTTAGTGAGTGAACGAAAGCCAAGTGTCATAACTATAAATAGGGAAATATTGATGATTTTAAAAACTTTGAAAGCGATATTTTTTTTCATATTAAATCTCTTTATATTGCAAGTTGTATTCCCACCAACCAGTTTATGCCGTGATAATTTTCAATGCTCGCCATTGTATTGGCCTCAATTCTAAAGTCTAATTTCCAAAATATATTCCACTCAGAGCCTACAGCTGTAAAAAAGGCCAGGCCATCCATGGTTCCAAATCCAAAGGAGGTGTAGATATTGTCACTTAGCTGAAGGTTCTTATTAATCCCAACCATTCCTGCACCTAAAAGACCCAGCTCCCAAGATTTATGTCCAATTCTAAAAGAGCCCGGGCCCCAAAGCGGTCCAAAGGCCCCAAAAAAATGTCCAATGGAAGCTTCACTTCTTGAGCTATTACTTTTAGCACTGGCTGGATTGATACTTATTGTGGTCAGAAAAAATAGGGTGAATAGTAGTATTTTTTTCATATCTCAAACCCCACTATGAGGGCAGCAGTATCTTGAGTGCTGAGGAGAATGTGAGCACCGAGGTTTCTCATTCCATACATTGCTTCAAGACCAATAAATAATGGGCCAGCGTAATGCCAAAGGCCTCTAATAGTTGGTCCGGTTGCAAAATTTCGTTTCTTTAGTCTTCTATCGGAAGGTCCACCTTGGAAGCCTTTTTCAAAAAAGTGAACTCCCCAACCAGCACCTGCAACGAAGTGGCCCCAAATAAAAGTTTCCTTTGGAAAAAAGTTAAAGAAGAAATTTACTTGATAGGCAGAGTGATAGCTATAAGAAGATTTATAGCCTACCGAGTAGGCAGTGAAAGCAAGATCACCTGCATCCACTCCTCCGAAAATAAGGGGATGGACTCTTCCCTCAGTTACTGCCGAGACGCCAGTTCCGAGTCTGATCAAGGCATTTGCCTTTGGAATCAGGCAAACAAGAAAAAGGGCAAATATGATATTTTTCACTTTAAAATGTTAGGTCTCTGAACGGACTTATTCAAGTCAGAACTTGGCATATTTCTTGCTGCATAGAGAAGGTAATTAGTGAATTTTAAAGCAAATCAGGCCTATTAAGTGTCAAATTTTTAGACAGTGGAAGGCCATGCGAACGGGAAGAGCTATGGCCGTCTTATGTTTAAGATTTTTTGTATTATCAACTGTCCTATTGTCTCAGATGGCGATCGCTGCTAATTCACCTAGTGGCCATGAAAGAAGAGAGCATAGAAGGGCCGTTTATCTGAGAAATTTAAGCCTTAGCCGTGTGGGTGATATTTTGGGTGTCAAAGAAATGGGTCGCTCACTTCTTATTTCTATTCATAAAGGTGACTTTAAATCTACGACTGAGCATATATTATTGGGCGCTAATATCAATTATATTGATGAGAGTGGGGTGAGTCCTCTATCTGTGGCCTTGATGTCAAGGAAGTATAAAATTGCAGCTTTTTTATTATCACAACAGGGAATTAATCCATTTGTGGGAAAGATAAATAAGAAATTTAATTTAAGTTATTTTCTTGAAGATTTAAAAGTTGAGATGACCAGACCTTCGAGTCCAAGACTTACTTTTATGAAGGAACTCCTTGATGTATTTGTTCAAAGGCTTTACGGACTAAGAGATAAGTGGACTGACAAGTATTTAGAAAAAGAATTAAAACTTGTGAGAGGCTGGGAAGCTTCTGGCACTCAAAAGCAGACGGAAAAAAATGAGATCATTAAGATTTTCTTTCAATATGGTAAGGATAGACTCAGTGCCCGCTCTCGCCGGGAGATTGGAAGGATGCTGTCTTCAATTTCTAACGATACAAAGACATTAAAGAGATACCCAGCTTATAACTAATTTGGTTCATACTTGTTGGGTGATTATTATCAAATGTTTCATTGGCATTGAGAGATTCAAGGGCCCCTTCAAGTTGCAAGGCAAACTCATCTCCCATAGGAATTTCAGCTCCAAATCTAGCACAAGGGAGCACATAGGCCATGCCCGATTGATTGGAGTTGGCGACGGTAGAGCTACTTCTTCCCACACCTATAGTGAGAGCAAAGTAGGGGTTGAGGTCGGTTATTAATTCTGTTTTTCCAAAATAGTAAGATGCCTCTCCAATCAGAAACCATCTTGTGGAAACTATATTGGCTACTTGTATTTCACTTAATTCTCTTTCAATTCTTCCACCAAAGCCAAATGCAAAATGACCAAAAACCTTTTTTTGCCACAGGGCCTCAATTTGATAACTGGTTCGGTCCGTGGAGATATTATCAACTCCGGAAACTGTTTGGGAGAGTCCTTTTCCGTAATACCAACGGCCAATAAGTGCGTAGGGGTATCTAATCCCCCCATTGGCAATTTGTTCGGGGTTAAACATGGACCAATTTCTTTCACTGCTTTTTTGCATGGTCACTATTTGTTCTCTGTGAAAGGGGACGTTGAGTTTACTGTCTACAGGTTTCCATAGAGTGAAGTGCCTAGTTACTTTATCGGCCTTGGCCACAACAGAGAATTCGTCTGTCAGAAAAGTCATCTCTTGGCCTGGGATGATGCCAAATTGTTTCCCGTTTCTTGTGACAAAGCTCTCGCCGTTAACACTGACAGATTGAATAACTGCCAATTCAAAACCATACAGAGAAGACTGAGAGATTGTGAAAAAAAGTGCGGCCAAAATCAGCGTCTTTAGTTTTAGAAAAATACTCATAGTCCTATTTTGGATGCACTGAGTCTTTTTGTGGAGGGGGGTCAGCTTTGCCCACAACTTCTGGCGCTACCTCATAGGGAATTTATTTAGGTGGAGAAACCAGCGAATCTCCAAATGCTCGATTAGTTGGGGCTTTTGAATATTTCAATAATTTTTATTTGGCCCAACTGAAGTTGATAGGCCCTCAAATGTTAAAATGTGGCAAGTACCTGATTAAAGTAATTTGATCGGTCACCCGAAAGGCCTTAGGATACGAACACGTGCGGGGGCACAAAAGAGTTGAGAATAATGAGAGAAAATAAGTGTTTCAGGACATTTAAAATGAGTCAGATGATTTGGTGGATCCTTATGTTTCCACTAGTATCTGCTTGTCTCAATGATCAGAAAAAAACTGATTGCTCCTCAGGTCAGACGTACTCGGCCACCGTTAGAAGATGTATTAGTAATGATGAACTCGATGGAGTTGTAAACAACAATCATTACCCCTCACCCGGCTCAGATGTTGCCGTCGCGGCCACAGAAGATGCTGGTGCAGTTAGTTTTAGTGTGGGTGCCGGATCAGATCAAGATGGGGATACTCTTTCTTATATTATTACATCAGATGCTGCTATGGGGACCCTGACCGATTGTATGAATAAGACTGGCTCTACAGGTGCTTCAGACTTAACTTGTAATTATACTCCTAGCGCTAATTCAGCAGGAGTCGATACCATTTATTATAAACTTTATGACGGAAAAGGTTATTCAGTTTCAGTGGGAACCATCACTGTGACAATTACAGCTGTTGATGATAATCCAACAATTTTTAATATTTCTGCAGCAGCAACTATGGATGAGGACACTACTTTAAATTTTTATTTGACGGCAGATGAAGGTGGAAGCCTAGATGAAGATGCTGATGGCATCGATGTTTATGTAGCAGAGTCGGCCACCACTATGATGGATAGTGGATCCACAGTGAATTTTTATTATGGAGCAACATCACTTGGTAGTTGTGCCATAAGTACCTGGTGTTCTCTGGGAGATAGTACTTCTTCTGCTGATGTTAATAATGTACGGGTTGAAATTGTCCCCGATGCCGATGAAAACGGAACGCTGACATTAGATTTTGAAGTTAGACAAACTTCAGATAGTACAGAGTCTGATGGTGAGGTTGCAGGTGCTACATTTTCCAGTCGTTCTTTTACTTATACAGCTAAAAATGATGCTCCAAAAATTATTGAATTTAATACTGATGATTCAGGGACATATACTGCGGGATCTCCAGCTGATATGACTGTTGCCGAAGAGACGGCCACCACTTTTTATATGCACTGGGGAGAAGGTGGTGGAACTGATGAAGATGCTGATGGCGTTGACTTTACCCTGACCAGTTCTAACTCTGCTCTTTTTGATCCAACCTCTACAGGTAATACCCTTGGTTGTGATGGTGGTGGGGCGACAACTGCTTCTGGAACTGGAATTTGGGATCTGGATGCAGTCACAGGTGGGGACTGCTTAGATGCAAATGATCTCGATGGCATGGCCGCAAGCTCTGATGTCGAACTGACTCTAGTTCCAATGGCAGGTCAGTATGGAACCGCCGTTATTACTCTACAATTAGATGATGATGATGGGCATGCTTCAGGTGATGGAGCTGCCACTCAAAGTTATACTTTTACTATGACTGTAACAGAGGTAAACGATGCTCCGGAGGCCGATCTATCAGGTGGACTTGGAGTAGGCTATCTTACTAATGGCGTGAGTTTTTCTGAAGGCTCAACCCTTGACTTAGATTTTACAGTCGATGAAGACAGCATAAATACCTCTGGTGGAAATAGCGAAGATGATCAACACTTATTAGTTTCGGTTTCTTCATCTGATACAGCAGTTCTTCCTTATTCGGGAATTGAGGTTTTCTACAATAGTGTTTCGCTGGGAAGCCCAACTGATAACACAACTCAGCTTACACTTGGTGATGGTGCAGGGAACGCTAGTGCTTCGGGAATCGTTTTTAGATTAACAGCCTCGGCCAGTGGGACAACAAGTTTTGATTATATTCTTGAAGATGCACACTCTGGGGCGGGATCTTTTACTGCGGCTTCTACGGCGTTTAGTGCTATTAGTAGTGGTGCGATTTTGGTTAATGTTAATGATGTTGATCAGCCGCCTACATTGGACGCTATTGCTGATATTGATATTAATGAGGGACTTACTGAAAATATTCTATTGACTGGTTTAACAGAAGGATTAGGTGACCCTGCCTCTGAAAAGATTTCTGCAGAATTTAAAGTCATACTAGCTACGGACTCAGAATATAGTGATGGGAGCTGTGGGCTGACAACAACACAACAAACTAATTACAATACGGCCTTACATCCTTCTGCTAACTTTTCGTTTAACTTTATCAATCAAACTAGTGGGGGAAGTGCTGGATGGTATGCCATTAGTAGCGCTACAGGTACTTTCACTAATATTGATGATGGAACAAATTATAATGGTGGTACTGAATTTAGCCCCGCCAACACCGAATTAAGTTATTATTTGGGAGTCACTCCAGTGGGAGGGCAAACAGGATCAGTTTGTATTAAGATGGGGCTATCTGACGATGGAGGTGCCGCTACAACTTTTCTTGATTATTTTAATATAACTGTTAATGCGGTATCAGCAGTTCACGGAGATTGGAAAAATGTAAAATCTGTGGGCAAATCTGTTGATCATGATGCAAATACTATTTCTGCAGGATACATAGATCTGACTTGGAATGCCTTTACACTTTTTGGCTCAAGTGCAACTTCAGGTTATAAAATATTTTGCTCACTTAAAGATGATTACAAATACTTTGATTTTAACCAGCCTCTGGTGTCAGATACATTGAGTTCTAGTACTAGGCAGTTTCTGTCTACGGATTCGCTTACCTATAATACCTATCACTACAATGGGACAGGAGAGGATCCTGGAACGACGGGAAGTTTGTCTAATCCATATAAGTGTTTGGATGAGAATGGTGCTTTTATTGCGGGGGTTCCACTGTATTTTATCATTGGGGCCATTGCAGATAATGGGAAGGTTACTGGTTCTACTGAAACTAAAGCTAAGATTAGGGTGATTTATCCTCCGAATAATATGTCGCTTGTTCATCGGTGGATTGCGAATCGTGAGGCCTGTACTAAGATGGGTATGGCTTATGATAGTAGTAATAATTATCGATGTCAGTTTACTGGGCCGGGACAAAGTGCGGCTGGTGACTACTATGACTTAGATGGTGATTTAATTGTGGATACATTTGAAGCGGGTTGTAATTATGCTACTGCTGGATCAACTGCATGCTCTTCAACTGGAAATGGATGTATTGGGACAGGTGATCCAAACGCAGCATTCTATGATTCTTTTGCCAGTGGCGAGCTATACTATGAAAGGTCTACCGGAAAGTGCTATGTTGCTGATGCGGGAGGCGGAACAACTTGGACTGAAATTGGAAATGGAGGTCTGGCAGCAAATACCTCAGGAGTATTAAACAATGGTGGAACTGACTTAAGTGCAACTGCTACTACAGGATATCCATTAAACGTAGGTCATTTACCACCTCTAACTAATGTCAGTCAAAATCAAGCTCAAGCATATTGTACACATGCTGACCAGGCCATCGGAATTGCTGAGGGAGATGGAAATGCAATAAGTCTTAATGCTAGACTTTTATCAAGACAGGAGTTTGTTGCGGCATCGGCGTGGGATGAAAATACCTATTCAGATACAACTATAAATACCATGGAAGAAGGTGGTTCTCTCAACAGCCTTTATTACTGTAATTCCCAAACTAGCAATGGTTTAACCTATGTAGATGCTGAAGTGCCTGCATCTGCACTGGCAGATACTCTACCTGGTACGGCAGTATCAAATATAGAGCTCGTGAGAACGGCTTCTACTGCGACTTCACTGTGCAAGTCAAGATATGGAATTCAAGATCTTATCGGAAATGCAGCAGAATGGGGTTTAAATTTTGTCGATTGCACAAATTGGGCAGGAGGAACTTGTGAATACAGAAGTTATGATCCTATTACTGGCAGTGCGAGAGGAGCGGCAGCTGCTGAGCTCGATTTCGATGGAATGGATGGACCAAATAATGGTGGAACAGATATGACTTCGTGGGATTATACTGACAAAGCCTACAGTTCAGATAATTTTATTTTCAGCGTAGGGTTGATATCTGTTAATACCTATAAATATAGTGCCTATGCAGGGGACTCTCTTGTTATAGGATCTGCTGGAGGAATTACTTCGGCCCAACTTCATGGAGACAACATTAATTTCGATACTGCAGACATCGATGCTGGAGATTTAGATTTCGGTGGAGCCTTAAGTGGGGGAAGTGTGATGTCTGGAGGTTCTGATGCTGGAAGATATAGTGTCAAATTTCAAAGAACAGAAGACGATACAGGAGTAATTCATCACCCAACTTTTAACACTGGATCTGGAACAGGTAACTTTGCTGGCTTTAGATGTGGTGGTGTTACAAATTTCTAAAAATCAGTGAAAATTAAAGATTCAATGGTGTGATTCATTTGATGTGGAATGTTGTGTTGGTTCGGGGGATTTATAGTTGCTTGAAAGAGGAAACATGGGCCACTTTGAATGTCTGAGCTTAAATATCATTCTTTAAATGCAGTAGTCACGACTTGCGTTTACAAAACGCCCTCAGTCAAAATAAAATTTCAGTGTCAATTGGTTGAAATTTCCTGCGACATTTCAACTCTATTTTTACTAGCTGCGGGCCATTTTGTTTGACCCTCTTCCTT
>JABIHA010000077.1 GCA_018649885.1 Bacteriovoracaceae bacterium | reverse complement strand
GGTCTGATACAAAATCTTTTTTCTTATATTGTGGCACATCAGTCATGTGATCCCCTTATAGTGTCTCTAATTGTCTGTTTACGGCTTCAACAAGTTCAGAAATTTTAAATGGAAGCCCCTGCACTTTATTGTATCCAATGGCACCAATACTATATTCAGCATTGATGATATTTCTCATTTGGCCTAAGTTGAGCTCACACACTAATACCTTTTTGAAATTGCCTAAAATATCACCAATATTTTTTGGCATAGGATTAATGTATTTAAGATGGCATAGAGAAACTTTCTTCCCTTGCTCAAGCAGCTCTTTAGCTGCCATGTGAGTGGCACCATAAGTGCCTCCCCAAGAGAGAACTAAAACGTCTCCACTATCTTCACCTTCAAGCGTTTGAAGTGGGATATTATCTTCCACTCTTTTAACTTTTTCAGCTCTAATGTGGCACATTTTCTCATGGTTGTCGGGATCGTAGCTAACATTGCCAGTTTTCACATCTTTTTCTAGTCCACCTAGCCTGTGCTCGAAGCCTTCCATTCCAGGAATGGCCCAGTTTCTTACGTGAGTTTTGTCTTCTCGATTGTATGCTAGAAAACCTTCGCTTGAAGTTTTTGAAGGATCAATCAGCCTTGAGCTTATTTTATTAAACTTCTTGTCGAGGTCTGGAATCTTCCAAGGCTCAGCTCCGTTGGCGATATAGCCATCAGTTAATAAAACAACAGGAGTCATATGCTCTAGAGCAAGTCTGCATGCCTCAAAGGCCATTTCAAAGCAATCATTAGGCCTTGAAGCGGCCACAACGATCATGGGGCATTCGCCATTTCTGCCGTACATAACTTGCATTAAATCTGATTGTTCAGTTTTAGTAGGAAGTCCAGTAGAGGGTCCACCTCTTTGAACGTTGACCACAACAATGGGAAGTTCGTACATAGTGGCAAGTCCCATGGCCTCACCTTTAAGAGCAATTCCCGGCCCTGAACTAGTGGTAAGCGCCAAAGCTCCGCCAAAAGAAGCGCCGATGGCAGAACAAATTCCCGCTATCTCATCTTCGGCCTGAAATGTCTTAACTCCAAAATTTTTATGTTTTGCAAGTTCATGCAAAATATCTGTTGCTGGAGTGATAGGGTAGGAGCCTAGGAAGAGCTTGAGATCAGCAGCTTCAGCGGCTTGGATAAATCCCCAAGCAGTGGCCGTGTTCCCGTTGATTTGCCTATATGTTCCGGGCTGGATTTTGGCAGCTGGAACCACAAACCTAGAAATACTGGCTTCAATGGTGTCGCCGTAATTATATCCGGCTTTTAATGCCTTTGAGTTGGCATCAATGACTTTATTTTTTCCTTTAAACTTATCACTAATCCAATTGAGAGTGGGATCTAGGTCACGGCCAAACATAAAATAGGTAAGACCCAAGGCGTAGAAGTTTTTACATCTGGCCTTAGACTTTGTGTCCAGCTCCACATCTTCAAGAGCAACCTGAGTTTGGCTAGTAATATTGGCCTTAATCAATTGGTAATCGTTTAAGTGATCATCATCAAGGGGATCACTATCATAGCCAGCCTTACTCAAGTTACCTTTAGTAAAAGCATCCATATTGAGTATAAGGGTTCCACCTTTTTTAACGGTATGAAGGTTTGCCTTGAGAGCGGCTGGATTCATGGCCACAAGAACATCTGGCTCATCTCCTGGGGTGTTGATTTCAGATGCGCCAATATTGACTTGAAATCCTGAAACACCTGCAACTGTTCCGGCCGGGGCTCTAATTTCAGCGGGAAAATCTGGGAATGTTGAAATATCATTTCCCATTAGTGCAGAGGTATTTGAAAACTGGGTACCTGTAAGTTGCATACCATCACCAGAGTCACCTGAGAAGCGGATCACAACCTGATCAATTTCTTTCATGAGAAAAACCTTTTTATGTAGATTCCTTATATAGGGCGATTATAACAAAACGATTATAATATTTTAAATCTATTTTGACAGGCAAAAATGTCAATTAAAGCACGGTGATGGTGTATTCGGAATATGTGATCAAAATCATATGGCAAAGGGGGGAAGAGCTCCCCCCTCAAGTTTGAAGATTAGGCGTCGCTACCAATGGAGCCAACAGGACAAGCGTCTAGTTGTTCTTGGCAAAGCTCTATTTCTTCGTCAGTACTTGGTTGCTTGCTTATAAAAGCATTACCATCATCATCTTCACCGAAAAAATCAGGTGCGCCGTTGTAGCAAACATTGCAAGCAATGCAGCCTTCTCCGCTATCATCATCAGGATCAGTGGTGTACCACTTTCCCTCAACGTTTTTGCTGTGTTTATTTTCTTTGTTGGCCATTTTCTTCTCCTAATTTCTATCAGTGCAAGTAAATGCGTATATTCTTATTAGTATTTATTCTATGCTTGGTTATCGGCTTTTTTTTCACAACCTTCACAGTTTGAGCACTTGTTTCCAAAAAGAGCGCCAATGCCACCACAGGAGCCGAGGATCGGTTTATTTTGTAGGATTACTCCCACTGCCATGGCAGCGAATACTACTAGAAAAAATGTTAATGTGATGGCGAATATTTCCATTTTGTCTCACTTCTTGGGGGCAATAGCAGGAAATTGTGATCTAAACTTGCTGCTCATAAGCTCCTTTATAATACCATTTTCCTCATAAATAAAGTAGACGGTTAGATTCAATTTTTCGGCCATCTCTATGCCATTTTCATGCCCCATAACCATCAAGGCCGTGGCAAAGCCGTCTGCCCACATGCATTCTGGGTGGACCACAGTCACTGAAATAGTGTGATGATCAATGGGGGAGAGTGTCTTGGGATCAATGGTATGTGAGTAGCGCACCCCATCTTTTAAGAAAAAATTTCTATAGGTACCCGAAGTTGCCACTGAGCTATTTTTCAAAGGGAGGATTTTTGCGAGATTACCCCGACGCAAATCAGGTTTTTCGATACCTATTTTCCACGTTTTTTCTCCCTGTACTCTGACTTCCCCGCCGATTTCTACCATGTGGGTGTTTAGCGCCAAGCTACTCAGTAGTTTGGAGATTTGATCCACACCGTAGCCTTTGGCTATACTTGAGAGATCTACATAGACTTGTGGGTGTACTTTTCTTGCAGTTAGATCATTTGAGAGTATCAGCTTGTCGCTTCCAATAAAGCTTTTCACTTTTTCAATGTCGCTGGTGCTGGGATTTTTTTCTATGGCCCCATTTGGTCCAAATCCCCAAAGATTTACTAGAGGCCCTACAGTAACGTCGTAGGCACCACCAGAATCTCTTGAAATCTTTTGGGCCGCTTTTATTACACCATGAGTTTGGGGGCTTAGCTTAAATGCAGTGTCTTTATTAAATTTATTGAAAATGGAGAGCTCGCTTGAGCCAATGTAGGTAGACATCTTCTGATTGATCTCTATCAGCTCTTTGTCTACCTCATGTTTGATTTCTTCTATTGAAAGCTCTGTTTTAAAAGGTGGAGAAACCTTTACTTTGTAGGTCGTTCCCATGGTTTTTCCAGTGAATATGAACTCATCCACAGGGGTTTTTTTACAGGAAATTAAAAGCAGAAGGCCCAAAGGGGCCAATTTAATGGCCCTAAATAAAATGGATTGGTAAGTTGTCACAACTTAAGGGCCTTTAGCCTCCGAAATCATCGAAGAAAATATTTTCTGGTTCAACGCCTAAGTCTTCTAGCATTTTTGTAACTGCGGCGTTCATCATGGGTGGCCCACACATATAGTACTCACAGTCTTCAGGTGCCGGGTGATCCTTGAGGTAGTTATCAAAAAGTACCTGGTGAATAAAACCGGTCATCCCCTCCCATTTATCCTCTGGTTGAGGCTCAGAAAGGGCCACATTCCACTTAAAATTTTCAAAATCTTTTTGGATTGAATCAAAATCTTCCACATAAAACATTTCTTGAAGTGAGCGAGCTCCATACCAAAATGAGATTTTTCTTTTTGTGGCGAGTCGTTTGAATTGGTCAAAAATGTGAGATCTCATTGGGGCCATACCAGCTCCGCCACCCACAAAAATCATTTCACTATCATTTTCCGTAGCAAAAAATTCACCGAATGGACCAGATATAGTGACTTCATCGCCAGGTTTTAAATTGAAAATATAAGAGGACATTTTCCCTGGAGGAACATTAGGCATTCTCGGTGGTGGTGAGGCAATTCTCACATTGAGCATGATAATCCCGCGCTCTTCAGGGTAGTTGGCCATTGAATAGGCACGAACTGTTTCTTCTGTTGTAACAGATCTAAATTGCCAAAGGTTGAAAGCGTCCCATGCGCCTTTGTATTCCTCTTCTATATCAAAATTTGTATAGGGGATATCATAGGCGGGGCACTCAATTTGAATATAGCCACCAGCTCTAAAAGGAACTGACTCTCCATCGGGTAATTCTAGAACAAGTTCTTTAATAAAAGTGGCCATATTGTGGTTGGATCTAACCTTACACTTCCATTTTTTGACTCCGAAAACTTCGTCCGGAATGACAACTTTCATATCTCTTTTAACGGCCACTTGGCAGGAGAGTCTCTCACCTTCTTTGGCCTCTTTTTTTGTTATATGAGAAAGCTCTGTGGGAAGAATATCACCGCCACCTTCCATCACTTTAACTTTACACTGTCCGCAGGTACCACCACCACCGCAAGCGCTTGATACGAACAGCTTTTGATTGGCCAAAGCCCCTAGTAATTTGTCTCCAGGGGAGATGGTATAATTTTTTTCCCCATTGATGTTGAGATTAACGTCACCACTTGGAACCAATTTGGATTTGGCGAAGAGAATAACAACCACCAAGGCCAAGATGATGAGGGTAAACATAAAAACACCGAGTGCAATTGTGTTCATTGAACTTCCTTTTTACAGCTGAATACCAGCAAAACACATAAATACAATGGCCATAAGCCCAACAGTAATAAAAGTGATCCCGAGACCATTAAGCCCTTTTGGGATATCTGAGTACTCCATTTTCTCACGAATTCCGGCCAGAGCAACAATTGCTAGCGCCCAGCCTGTTCCCGATCCCACGCCGTAAACAATACTTTCACCAAAATTGTAGTCTCTTTCCACCATGAAAAGTGAGCCACCCAAAATTGCGCAGTTGACGGTAATAAGTGGGAGAAAGATTCCAAGAGCGTTGTAGAGTGCAGGTGCATATTTATCGAGAGTCATTTCTAGAATCTGAACAATTGCTGCAATCACGCCGATATAACTAATAAGTCCTAAGAAACTTAAATCCATTTCGGGAAGTCCGGCCCATGAAAGGGCACCTTCACGAAGCAGAGTATTGTAAATAAAGTTATTGGCGGGGACTGTGATGGTCTGTACCGCGATGACCGCAATACCAAGGCCTATTGCCGTATCAACTTTTTTTGAAACTGCAAGGAATGTACACATGCCCAGGAAAAATCCCAGCGCCATGTTTTCAATAAAAATGGATTTAACAAAAATCGATAGGTAATTTTCCATGATTTATCCTTCCACCTGTTCAGGGTCATAGGTTCGAATGGCCCAAATAATCACACCAATAATTAAAAATGCTGATGGTGCCAAAAGCATCAAGCCATTTGGTTGATACCAGCCTCCCTCAGATACAGTTTGTAATATGGAGAATCCAAAGAGCTTTCCAGAACCAACGAGCTCTCTTATAAAGGCCACAATAATGAGTATCATACTGTAGCCAAGTCCATTTCCAAGGCCATCAATAAAGCTCATGGCAGGTCCATTTTTCATGGCATAGGCTTCGGCCCTTCCCATTACAATACAGTTGGTGATGATCAGCCCCACGTAGACGGACATTTCTTTGGCTGCTGTATAGGCATAGGCCTTTAGGATTTGATCAGTGACTATAACCAGGGAAGCAATAATGGTCATCTGGACGATGATCCGAATTGAGTTTGGAATATGGTTTCTAATGATACTAACCGAGAGATTTGAAAACGCTGTGACTAGTGTCACGGCCACACTCATAAGTAGTGCCGTTTTTAGTTGGGTTGTCACGGCCAGTGCCGAACAAATTCCTAAAATCTGCAAGGCAATAGGGTTATTTTTAATTATAGGTGTTGTAAGTACCTTGGTATCTGCTGCCATAAAGATGGCCTCCCTTTATAATTGAATATTACCTGTTTTAAGTTTAACTAAAAATGGTCCAAACCCGTCTTCTCCAAGCCAGTAACGCAGAAGTCCCGTCACACCATTTGAAGTAAGAGTCGCCCCTGAGAGTCCATCTACTTGGTGATCAAAATTACTGTTAGAAGATCTAGCAAGGCCTTTGACTACCTCAAGAGCTGCTTGTCCTGATGAGCTGAAGGCCTTTTTCCCAATCCACTTTTTCTTCCAACTGGGGTTATCCACTTCACCACCAAGTCCTGGAGTTTCTCCGTGACTGTAAAAGCCCAGACCCTTAACCGTATTGTAGTCACTGTCTAAGGCCAAAAAGCCATAGAGAGTTGACCAAAGGCCTTTTCCTCTCACTGGCAGAATCAGCTTTTTTATTTGTCCATTTTCTTTAATGGCGTAAATCAGAGAATACTTGGCCCTTTTTTTGATCTTTCCCAAATCTTTCTTAGAGTCAATATCGTGGCGAGTTGAGCTGTCTTTCATTAATCTATTTTCATCAAAGCCATCGGTTTTGATAGAGCTATTTATTTCACCTTTTTCTAAGTCTACTACAAAGGTGGAAAACTTTTTAAATTGCTCCCCAATACTCATTTGATCGTTGTATTCACCAGCGGCCATCAGGATATTTTTTTTCATATCCAGCTCTTTATTTCTGAGCTGGCGAGGCTTAAGTCCCACCGAAAGAGAAGAGACTAAAACTGAGCAGACAACACAAAGTGCAAAGGCGACAATGAGAGTCTTACCTGTTGTATCTTTACTAGCTGACATGTTGGGCCATCCTTCTTTTAATATTATTTTTCACAACGAAGTAATCAATAAGGGGAGAAAAGGTATTTCCAAAAAGTACGGCCAGCATCCATCCCTCAGGGTAGGCGGGGTTGGCGACTCTAATGAGCATGCCCATAATTCCTATCAGAAAGCCGTAAACAAATTGTCCTGTTAAAGTATTGGCAGCACTGACGGGATCGGTGGCCATAAAAACAGCTGCGAAAGCAAAACCACCCAGTACAAAGTGCCACTGGAATGGAAGGTTAAACATCATATTGGTTTCACTGCCGATGGCATTGAAAATCAAACTCATGAGTGCCATTCCAAGAACTGTAGAGAGCATAATTCTCCAAGATCCAATGCCTGAAATGATCAGAACAGCTGCGCCAAAGAGACAGGCAATTGTGGAAGTCTCTCCCATAGAGCCTGGAATAAAACCCATGAAGGCCTGATTCCAAGTGTATGTGATTCCCGAAATGCCATTGGCAGCAGCTTGTGCTAGTGGAGTCGCTCCAGAAAATCCTTCAACAGCAGTCCAAACTGCGTCGCCTGAAATTTGTGCAGGATAAGCAAAAAACAAAAATGCTCTGCCTACAAGAGCGGGGTTTAATATATTTCTTCCTGTCCCACCAAAAACTTCTTTTCCAAAGACAACACCAAAAGATATTCCTACAGCAACCTGCCATAGAGGAATAGTGGCCGGAACAATCAGTGGAAAGAGCATTCCAGTAACTAGGAAGCCTTCGTTGATCTCATGACCTCTGACAGAGGCGAATAAAACCTCCCAAAATCCACCTGCAATCTGAGTTACAAGAAAAATGGGAATAAAATAAAGAGAGCCCAAAATAAAATTTGATAAGCATGAAGAAGAGTTTAGCCCTAGGCCTAGTGCACTCATGACAGCGTATCGCCATCCTTCGGGATTGGCCCCCAGACCTTCGAGTGCCGTGTTTGCTTGAAGACCAGTATTGTACATGGCCATCAAAATACAAGGTAGTAAGGCCATGACAACTGTTATCATCATTCTCTTAAGATCAAGTCCGTCTCGAAGGTGGATCCTTCCACGACTGACATCACTGGGAGTATATAAAAAAGTATCGGCCATCTCATATATGACGAAAAACTTCTCCCACTTTCCGCCCTTTTCAAAATGGGGTTCCACTTTGTCTAGGGTATCTCTTAAAAATTTCATGGATTATCCTTCCTTCTCAATCTTTTCTAAACTGTCTCTAAGCACTGGTCCAAAATCAATTTTGCTAGGGCAGACATAGGTTAAAAGTGCTAAGTCTTCCTCATCTAATTCTAGGCAACCCAGACTTTGAGCAAAGTCTGTATTCCCAGTGAGAAGAGATTTGATCAGTGGAGTGGCCAATATTTCAAGTGGCATAACTTTTTCATAAGAGCCAACAGGAACAACAGATCTTGGAGAGCCATTTGTGTTGGTGTTAAAATTAAATTTTTTCCCAGAGAAGAGTCTCGATATGAACACATTTTTGACAGAGAATTTTTCAAACCCTGGTGCATGCCATCCTAAAAATTCTCTTTTATTTCCCTCTTCGACAACTGTAACCTGATTGTGAAATCTTCCAAGATAGCAAAGGCCGTCGGACTTTGTTCTTCCGTCCAGTACACTTCCGGAGATCACTCTGGTGTTGTCTGTAGAAATTCTATCTTTAACCAACTGGCACAAACACGCGCCCAGTTTAGTTTTTAAAATTGTAGGGGTATTCACTTTGGGGCCAGCGAGTGAAATATAGCCAGCAAAGCTTTGGACGCCTGTTGCGAATAGCTCTCCCACGCGCAATACATCTTGGTAGCCAATAGACCAATGTGTTCTATTAATAGAAACGGGATCAATAAAGTGCATGTGAGTTCCAGACAGTCCTGCTGGATGAGGGCCTTCAAAGGATTGTACATTGAGGCTCACTAGATCTTCTCCAGGGAGAGTCGTTCCGTGTTTTTTGCACAAATAGAGTTTTCCTTGGGTAAGTTTGGTCAAAACTTTCAGCCCCATCTCAAAATGTGGGGCATTCTCTCCAATGATTAATGCAGGATCTGCACACAGTGGATGGGTATCCATGGCGTTAACAAATATTGCTGCTGGAGTGGATTCTGGGTCAGGGGACTTGGAAAAAGGCCTGGTTCTCAGTGCTGGCCATAGACCACTTTCAAGAAGCAGTGCTACTACATTTTCTCTATTTAGATTTTGAAGGTCACTAGATTTATAG
Organism: Bacteriovoracaceae bacterium; assembly: GCA_018649885.1. Taxonomy (GTDB): domain Bacteria; phylum Bdellovibrionota; class Bacteriovoracia; order Bacteriovoracales; family Bacteriovoracaceae; genus JABIHA01. Next base: position 33,248 of record JABIHA010000077.1, on the reverse strand, counting down.
TTTTGATAGCTAACTTGCTCGTTGCCTGAAGTTTCAATGACTACAGAGTGAAGCAGTCTTTTGGCACCTCGGTTTATTTCAACAACTTTACCAGAAGTAGTAGCAGTGAACTGAATCGATGGGTATTTCTTGTCTACAAATAGACATTGCCCGGCCACAACGCTGTCTCCAACACTGACATTCATCTTTGGTTTCATACCAACATAATCAATTGCAGTAACTGCAACACGTGTGGGTTTGAACTCGCCAGAAATCTTTTGTTCCGGGGCTCCGCTGAGGGGGAGATCGATTCCCTTTTTAATTCTGATCATTTTAGTCGATTCCTTAAAATATGTGGCCTCACACGAAACACACGAATTGAGAGAGAAAAGTACTTTGATCAAAAATATAACACCGTTTATTCAAAAGGTTAAACCCAACCTTCAGTTTTCTTAAATTTTCTGACAACAATCATCAAGTGGGCCAGAACAAATTTTGCTTCTGCGAAGCGGAAAAAAATTCCTAAACAAATCTTCTATTGCCAAGAGATGCTTGTGTGAAATAATGGCAGTGACTCAATCCCGCTCTGAATGGAGCATTGGAGGATTTAGCAATGGTTGATTTACACTCTATACTGGCAGAACACCATGCCAAAGATCGGCCCGGGGATATGGACCCTGAAAGAGAAGAGGGCAAAAAGGCCCCTACGGTTTCAAAGATTCCCGACCTATTTTTTGATGATGTACTTGTTACATGTAAATTGGGACGTATCGAGATTTTAGTTTTTATGTACCTCTACCGCCTAGTGTGGTGCAGGCCTAATCTCTACAAGGCTTATGGCTTTTCCCAGGTGATGTCTCACACAGAGATTGCCAAGTCCCTTGCAGTAACAATCGATGATGTCTATCACTCTTTGAGAAAACTCGAAGACCTAGGCTTTATTGAAACAATTCGCTCTGGCCAGTATTTTGTCAGAAAGTACATCACAAAAGATTACGATCAAGAGTACGGACAGGGATACGATGACTTTTAGGGCCGCAAGGTAGGCCCTGAAGTGATCTGAAATTACATTAGGAGGTTTTCACACCTTCGTCTTGTTTTTGTGTCTTTTAATTTAAAGCTGTGATAATCCAGATTCTTCGCCGAAATTTTCTTTGCCACTTCTATGGCCTTTTCTCTTATGCTGCATAGGTTGGGTTTAATCACCAAAACTCTTTCCAAATCAAGCATGGCACTCTTATTGTTTCCCTTTTCAATTAAAAGATTCGAGCGGTGAATATATCCAGCGATATTGAGTGGATTGATTGAAATAGATTTATTGAATAAGTTCATGGCCTTTGTAAAAGCACCCTTAGCACGGCTTAAAATTCCCAAGTTGAGGGTAACAGTTGAGTTAAAGGGATTAATATTGTGAGCAAGCTCTAATTCGCTCTCAGCTGCCTTTAATTCACCTGAGGAAGAGTATATGGCCGCCAGGTTAGAGTGTGCCTCAGCAAAGCCTGGATCGCTCTTAGTGGCCTTGAGATAGAAGAGGTGGGCCAATTGATTTTGGTTTGTGGTTCCAGCAACAAAGCCTAGGCCATTATAGATTGAGGCCACTAAAACCTTTGATGGGTCTAAGTTTTGTAAATAGAGTTTTTTGTCCAAAGCCGATTTGGAGATGAGTTGAGAGTCGACGTAATACTTGTCTTCAATCTTTGCTCCCTCTTTGAGAGTCTCAATATTGCGGCAGCTTTTCTTTTTACACAATCTGACAAAGACATGTTTGGGAGTTCTTACCAGGTAGGCCTGAAGCTCAAGCTTTTCTGCCAGTAGCAGATACAGAGTTGATATACCCAGACAATGGCCTTTTTTGGTATTAAGGACAGAGTCAGGTAATATATTGTCAGCCTGGTGTCTAGATAGATAACTATTGTCTGCAGTGATAGAATAAGTTTTAAAGATATAGTTATTTAAAACCTTTGCTTGCTTTTCAAGACTCCAACTTTTTTTAAACCTAGGAAGACCTTCTAAGAATTCATCAACATTTTTCATAGATGGTGTGGGTCTGACTTCTTCTATGACTTTTTTTATACTTTGGTAGACTGGACCATTTTTACTCCAGCCATTTTGGCACAAGAAAAATACAGAGAAAAGTGTAATGAAGATTTTCATAATTGCTTCCTACTTGCAGGTTTTGGCCTTAAAGTATTTTTTAATACCTTTGAAGTAACTCCTGGCCACATTGAGAATCTTTTTGGGGACTCGGTGCTGTTTTAGTTTTGCATTGTTGGTATTCAGAATTTCCGCTTCTTCAAAGTTATCTTGAACAAAGAGCTCCATATAACAAGATGGAGCATTTAAAAAACGAAGCATATCAAGGTTTCGGTGAAAGATACCTCTTAGTTGTTGTCCATCTTTTTTAACTATGGGTAGCGAAACATCTGCAGTATAGTAGGGATCGCCATAGTCGGCAGTTTTTAAATCTTTAAATTTTTTCATTACACTACCAAGTAGGTCAGTGCAAAGATCAATAGAGCCATCAATAATTTTATTGTCTAGAAGAAGTTTTAGAAAATGAAACTGGGTATGCTTTTCATTGAGCTCATTTTTCATAAAGCTTCCAGGAACAAACAGCATATTATAGTTTTGAGTATTTGTTCCTACATTTTGTCCATGTTCATCACGAGTTTTTCTAGTTTGAACACCTTGACGATTGTATTCGCCTGGATAGCCATTGTAGTGGATTAGTAGTGTGAAATCTGGATTGAATTCATTTATCAAATCCGCTCTCTTTCGCATTTCTTCTCTACCGAAAAAGACATAGAAAGTTGTCTCACGCTCGGCTTTAAATAGTGCAATATCAGCGAGTCTTCCTTCAGCGTCTTTGTGTGCACCAAATTTAGCAAGTCGCCAAGAATCATAGGCATCCATAATATTTTTATCAATAGAAAACCAATCATCAAAGCTTCCTAACGCTGCTGATTCTTTTCCTCTAGTCATAAAGACTTCTGCTCCAGCACGCTCAAGCATCAACTTGAGTTTGAGTGCTGTATAATAATTAAGGTCTCCCTCATTAAAATCAATTCTTCCTCCATCCATCAATACATATTTTTTCTCTAGCTTTGAAAATTTTCCACCTATATGACCTGGGTCAAGTGCAACCTTTAGTCCTTTTAAAGGCCTGAATGGATTTCTAGATTTTTTAAAGCAATTTACAGATTCAGTGGGAGCGCTATGGCCTCCATATTCTAAAAAATAATTTGTTTTAATAGCTAGAGCGGGCTCTTCATTGGGATTGGCCATAATTGTTAAGCCAGCTTCTCCCCACTTTAAATACTTTCCGATTTCATCTTTATCTAGTGTAGGGTGTTGGAAAACATTGTGGATACGGCTTGCAAGGTATGGTAAAGAATATATTTTCTGGTATTTATCTAGTTTGCTAAAGTCCACACCTTCTCGCACTTTAAATTCCACAGCATTTGCACCATGTGCAAATAGTAGAGCGAAAATGAGTGAGTACAAGCTATTCATGGTGATTTATTTCTCCAGTGATTTAAGTGCGCACTTGGTAACTACGTGTCCCGAAGAGGCAAGATTTCTTTTTTTGGCCTTTCCAAAAGATAGGGCCAATACTTCTTTTCTTCTTTGGAATTCATAAAAATAAACTCCGCCAAGAACTTTAAATGGTGACATCGCTTCAGGCCATCGATCTTTTCCGGCAATAACAACAACTTCACCAGGTCCAAGTCTTGATTCATCTTCATATTTAGATAGTAGTGTGACATTAAAGATTTTGTACTTGCCCATTAATGAGGCCATATCCAGAGCATTGTCAGGAGAAAAGACTTTAAGGGTTCTACAGGGAACAAAGCCAGACTTCTTTTTTCCACTTCCAGCAAAAGCTTCACTTGCAAATGCAAGAAACACTGAAAAAAGGGCAACTAGTAAAAGGGACTTGAGATCGATTGTGCGATCCATTTTCTCACTCCTGTTAAAATTTCTACTGTCTAGAAACCTTAAAAATGCAAGAAACAGACCACAGATTTGACACTTTTAAGGGGGTATCTTGCTGGAAGTAGGCAAGACGTCGTTAAGTTTTAAGATGAGTGTCTAAACATTGGTCACTAGAAATAAAGCATTGAAAAATTAGAAATGAATGACTCGAACAGGCCTTCCTGATTGAATATCTTCGCGGGCTATTTTTTTGTTATATTTTTTGAGGAAGTCTTTATATCTTTGGAAGTCCTCTCCACCTAGATAGTTTTGGAATTTTCTCATATGACTGTCGAGCAGTTGTAAGTAGGCCAAGTTCTTTTGATAACTCCAGTAGTAGTCTCCCTCCTCGGACTCTTCGCCTTCTTGGTCGCTAGTGTCATAGAGATCTCCAACCATGGCATAAAAATCAGATTTTAATTCATTATAGGTTTCAATATCTTGCTGGTTAAGATCAAGTGCTTTTTGAAAGAAGACTAGGATTTCCTCATCATATTCTGCTAGTAGATTGTCTGCATTGTCATTGAAAAGAGTAGTTTGTTCTTCTGCAACATTTTTCTTGTTAGGCTTTACAGGGCCTTTCGCTGTGTATTCTTCTATGGCCTCAGTGGGAGAGGGATTTTGTTTTAAGCTAATTGTGTTTTCTTTTTTTTGCACTGGGACTTGAGGGCAGGTTGGGGGGATATGTTTACTAATAGCAGGAACTCTCGCAATTGGGCCCTCTTGTGGATCCCCGTTAAAATATTGGTATAAATTTAACGATAGACTTAGTGCTAGAAGCAAAAAAGAAATTTTCTTCATACTTATATGTTGATGCCCACACCCAATTGTTGTCAAACTAGGGTAAGTATGGAAAAAAGATCTCACTTGTATGAAAAATAGAAATCTATCAAAAAGACTGACTGTCATTGACTCTTGTTTGAGAGGAGGTGGCGAGTTGTGGGATATGGGATGTGATCACGGTCACCTGGGTCTTCTTGGTCTGAAAGCTCAGAAATTTTCAAAAATTCACTTTGTTGACTCTGCTATTTCGGCCACAAATACTCTTGTAAACAAAATTTGTGACTACGACTCTGAAAGTTTTTGTGTACATCACATCGATATGGGAAAAGTACCAGGCGATCAGGTGAGTGGAGAGGTGGTTTTCTCCGGGTTGGGAGGCAAAACCATTGAAAAGGCCCTGGCTTCTCTTTTGGAGAGTGGGCTCGACTTAAATAGGGTTGATTTAGTCATTTCTGCCCAATCACTCTTAGATGATTTAAGAGTGTTTTTAAGACAAGCAGGTCTTAAGTTAAAGGCCGAGTATCTGGTTTGTGAAAATTCTCAATATTTTGAAGTTTGGCATCTCAGTATGGATGGTGATTACCCGATTAAAGAACTTGGAAGTCTACTTTGGAGTTCTTGTGATATCAGTGTTTCGACAGGGCATCTTCAAAAGATTTTAGCGCCCTATCGCATAAAACAAGACCATGGCCATCAGGATCTAAATAAAGACCTCAGAATTTCTGAAATCGAAGAGATCTTGCAAAGTTCCTCTTAGGCCTCAAAGTGCCCCGTTAAATCATCGCTTCAATTAAATTTATTGAGTTTACGACTCTTAACTAAAGTTTCCCTTAATTCCTGAAAAGCGCTCTAGTACGGCAATAACACGCATAATTAGTGACTTAAAAAGACTTAAGTTTGAGAATTTATCAGTCGAGAAGTAAAATAGAATTATTGAATTTGGTATAATTGGACAATCGTGTCCACAAGGAATAGTCCGGGTTTAAATGTGAGCGAAGAAGAGAAAAAAAAGGACGAAAAGGAAGAACCTAAAGTACCCAAAATTAAAATTGGGTATTTGGGAACTGACGATGGGTATTGGAATAATATCAAAGTCCGATTTGAAGCTTCTTTTCCTCCAAGTAAATATAAATTCGAGTTCATTCAATTTAAAGAAGAAACAGAACAAGAAATTCAGGCCATAGTTCCCAAGGTTGTAAGTAAGGGGTTTTCAATCCTCTACGTTGATTACACCCGCAGTCCAGAAGTGTGTATCGCTTTTGTCAAAATATTAAAACGCCAACAGTTCTTAGAATTTATGGTGGTGGTAGGACTTCTCGATTATCGTGAAGATTTCAATTTTGTTCAAAGAGCTATGATGAGTGGAGCAGATTTTAATCATATTAAAAGTGGTGAAATCCATGATGTGGTATTTTGTCCAGGCAATCTTGCCTTTCCAGAAGATGTGACCCTTCCAAGTTTTGCTACAGGGAAATTGAGTTACACTACCGAAGTCCACGAGTTATTCAGACTTAACTATATGACTGAGGAAACCATTCGATTTGAAACAAATATGGACTTTCCCAATGATCAAAGTTTTATATTTAACCTCAATATTGACGAAAAACTTATTCCTTTCCCAAAGATGACAATCTTAGGGCGTGATGGTTCTAACTTGTTCTACAATTTTGAGCACGGATATGAGGCGGTAATTGACTTCATTAAACAAGATGATTGTGGCACTGAATGGCAGGCCCATTTGGATGAAATGGAGGCCAAAAGAGAAAGGATTAAAAAGTTAAATGAACAGCTCGAGAAAGAGGAAGAAAATGGTAAAGCGATCGAGCTCGATATTGAAAATGATGATGATGATGGACTTCCCAAAAAATTAACTGAAGAAGAGCAACTTGCTGAAATTGAGGCCAAAAATAAAGAGAAAGCCCGTAGAAAGGAAAGATTTGCGGCCATGTCTGATAGGCTTGAGAAGGCCAGAAAAGAGCTTCAGACCTATGTTCGCGGCGAGGCCATGACAGGTGGGCTTGGCAAGATTGTTAAAGTTCTCTCCATTGATAAAAAGGGTGCTGTTTTTAAGCAGGTGGAAAAACTCTTCCACGAATATCCTTTTTCTTTTAGGTGGCAAGCACTTATTCCTGAGCCCAAAGAGTTACTCGAATCTATGAGGCCGCAAATCATAACTTATCAAATGGAGCATTTGCCTGAAAAAGAAGAAGAAAGAAAAAAAATAAATTTAGAGTTATTTAATCATAAGGACCATCTTACTAAAATAATTGGAGATGTATTAGATATTAAGGGGTACCAACCATTTATTGTTGTCTTCAATGCCAAGAAAATCTCGGCCCAAAGTTTTATAGATTCTACCGGTTATAGTCAGATTCTAACCCAAACAACGGGGTACGACCTCAAGGTGGTTTTAAACTTGGTAGATGTGCTTACTAAGAAGCTTACTAAGAAAGATGAGGATTACTGGAAAGGTCTGCTGGCAGCGGAAAATAAAAGAGCAAGAGAGGAAGCAGAAAAAGCCGGGAAGATGTCTACCAAGCCGATAAAAATGTCCGCTATTAAAAAAGAGAAAGTTTTCTTTAGAAAAGGGGACTCAAAATCATGGGGAACAATTCAAAGAGAGATTTGTCTAAAAGTGGCGACAGAAAGTGAGATCTATTTTACTTCCGAGAAAAAATTCGAAGAGGGGGCAGTACTCAGATTTGATGACCCTCTATCTTTTTGGATTACGGTAGTTCCAATGGTTCAAAAACAAGTCGAAAAATATAAAGGCCAAGGCCTTTACCGTGGTTTAATTCATGGTATGGGGCAAGTTGAAAAACAAAAAATGAGACGCTTTGTAAATACTCTCTTTTTTAAAGAACTAGAGTTGAAGAAGAAGAAGGAAAGAGAGGAATTTGAAAGAATTCAAAAGAAAGCAGAAGAGTTAAAGGCCGCAGAAGCCGCCAAAGCTGCTGCTCCTGCAAAGGGAGAGGGTGGAGATAAAGCGGAAGCATTTAAAGCTGAAGAAGCCAGTGCTCCCGCACCAGCAGCTGCAAGTGCAGAAAATGATAAGGAGTCTGCACCAGAGGCGAGCTCTGGTAGTGATGATGATAAAAAATCTGCCTAGTTTCCTATAAAATTAATCCAAGCTTTGATAAATATGGTATGTATGGTTCATGATAAAGATTATTTATTTCTTTTTAATCTATCTTCTTATTAAGGCCGTATGGAAAAATTTCTTGGCCCCCATGCTTGTAGTGGGTGGGGCATCCGGTCCTCAAAGAGAAGATCCGCAAAGAAATCATCAGGCAAATCGTGAACAAGGTGTTCCTAAACAAGACATCGAAGCAGAGTATACGGTGATCTCCGAAGAAGAGTCATAAACTCTTCATTAAACCTCATGGATGCTGTGCATTGACCTTCTTTCCCTGCCCCACATTAAAAATGTGTTTTCTCAAAGTTAACAAAATGTTAGAAAAAGGCTGATGGTCGTGAGGTTTTTATCGTGTATGACAGACAGACGCCTAATATGGAGAAAGCTGTGAAGATTTTAATACTTTGTTTATTCTACGGGATTTTTGGCACTGAGTTCAGTTTTGGAAAGAGCGCTAGCTTTAAACCAAAGCTCGAATTCAATGTTTTAACCAATGTTCCGGCAGTGGAATTTTCAGGAGAGTTAACTGGGTCAGGAAAATTTTTAATGAATCACACGGTTGATAAAAACGGTGCTGAAGTTGTCAGTATGGAAAGTGTATCTATTCCCATAAAGAGTCTCACCACTGGAATTGATATGAGAGATGAGCATATGTGGGACAAGATTTTTAAAGACAAGGCAGGGTTAATGCCCAACCTGGAATTGGTTTCAAAGTCTGCTTGTCCGATTAAAAGTGGAAAAAATATATGCCAGATAAAAGGGATTATTTCTTTTGCAGGAAAGAGCTCTGAGTTACTAGCTAAGGTGGTCATTACTAAAAGCGAAGCTCTCATCAAAATGGATTCCAATTTTTCCATTTCTCTGACAAAAATGGGAATAACTCCTCCATCATATATGGGCGTTACTGTTGAAGACAATGTAGAGGTTAAAATGGAGCTTGAGAGTACTAAGTGAAACTTTGGATCTCATTATTTTTTCTGCTGATTCACTCTCTTGCCTTTGCAAACCCTGAGATGATTAGACACGGCTATATTAGCTGCAAGGCCTGCCATTTTTCAGCAAGAGGGTCGGGACTATTATCTCCCTACGGAAAAGGAATCTCTAAGGCCTTTAGCATGGGCGGAGGAGAGTACAAGCCGGGAAGTATAGCGAAGGCCATCAGTTTTAATGGGAAAATGGCCCACGCCCTCCAAATGAGAGGAGCAGGTCTGGTCAAAAAAAATCCTGATGAATCAAAAATCTTTCCCATGCAATTTGATTATCTCACGCGCCTTGAAATTTCTAAGGGTGTCTCCATTGATGCGACACTGGCCAGAGTTCCTTATAATCCACCAGCACTTGATCACCACACAGAAGATAATTTTGCCACTCACTTTGTTTTTAGAAAGGCGACGGTTGATATTGCGCTTGATAAGAAGTCGAGCTTTTCATTTGGTAGGGATCACCTTCCCCTGGGAATCGGGCTGGTTGATCACACCACTTATATAAAAGAAAGAAACCGCATGGGTGTCACTGATTTTCCTACCCAGGGCCAACTAAACTTTTGGTCTGGCCAGCACCAAAGCACACTACTTTTATTTGCTCCCAGCTTTCAAGAGGCTGAGGGCAATGGTGAGTTTGGGTTGGTGGCCAAAACTGAGACAATGGTATTTAAAAAGCTAGCAGTAGGTGCAAATATTTTGGCGGGTAGAACTCAAAGTATTGAGAGATGGCAGCTGGGACAATTTGTAAGATATAGTGCCTTCTCCACTGTTTTTCTATTTGAATTTGATTACACAGTTAGAGAATTGCGCGCTACTGGAAAAAGCTTTTCCCAATTCGCAGTATTTTTTAGGCCTCGTTATTACATTAAGGATTACTTATATTTCGGGGCAAGCTTTGAGCATGTATCCAGAAAGCAGCAGTTTAAAATGGAAGAGTCCAAGTATGGGCCATCAATGGGGCTAAAGCTTTCAAGAAACCTAGTACTTGAGTTCGATGGACGTTTGACTAAGCGCGAGAAAAGTGATCAAAAATATGCAATGGCCCAGCTTTATGTCAACCTGTGGTAAGAGGAATTTGATGAGTAAACTGATTGTAGCACTAGCTCTGACATTGATTTTTCTACTCTCTGGTTGTCTCAGACAAATGGGTACAAATGAGATGGAGCAATTCAAATCGCTACCAGCACTGAGTGCCGTTTCTTTTGCTACCTTAAAACAAAATGTACTGACTCCTCACTGTGTTCGTTGTCACGACTGGGCCGAAAGCGAAGGCGAGGTTAATAGGAGGGTTGTTCCAGGTAATCCTGGGGCTTCAGTTTTGTACCAAAGAGTTGCAGATGGATCCATGCCAACTGATGGGGGCCTTTCTGATGACAAAATCTCTTACGTCAAAATATATATTGAAGGTATTAAAAGAGTTATTATCCACAGCACACCTGGAAAACCCAAATATGATTGCCCTCCTGTTAAAGACGCTCCAAAAGGAGTGCCCATTGAGGGAACTTACAAATCTCTTTGCGCAAATCTTTTGCAAGTAAGTTGTCTTGATTGCCATGGAACAGTGAAAATCAAAGATGCTGCTGAAAAGTTTTTGAGTTATGAAGAGCTTAAAAAATGCGCTATTGATGAAGAGGTAGAAGATGAAGAGGATAGCGAAGTTGAAGATTCACCATGCTATATGGAAATGGAGTTTGAATCCATGCCTCCAGAAGAAGACGACTATGACCCTGTTACTGAAGAGGTATTAAAGGCCTTTAAAGACTGGGCCGATGCAGGTTTTCCCAAAGAGTAAATATCTAAAAATGGATCATAATATGAAAAATTTCATCGATTTAAGATCAGATACTGTCACTAAGCCGTGTGCCGAAATGCGCGAGGCCATGATGAATGCCGAAGTAGGTGATGATGTCTACGGTGAAGATCCTTCTATCATAGAGCTTGAAAATCTCGGTGCTAGCTTACTTGGAAAAGAGTCCGCCTTATTTGTTCCCTCTGGTGTTATGTCCAATCAATTGGCCATAGGCACTCTATGTGATGCAGGGGATGAGATGATTACCCATAGAAATAATCATGTTGTTAAGTGGGAAGGAGGAGCTCCTGCAAGGCTTTGGGGTGTGAGTGTCAAGACTTGCACTAGTGGTGATGGGATTATTAGGGCCAGTGAGCTTGAGCAAATGATCAATGACCCATTTGATGTTCACTACAACCGCACAAGGCTGGTAAGTTTAGAAAATTCACTCAATCGTTGTGGAGGAAAGGTCTATCCACTGGATGAAATAAAAAAGATCCACTCCTTTGCCCAAAGCTCAAAGCTTTTAATGCATTTAGACGGGGCGAGATTATTTAACTCCGTTGTAGCGAGTAATTCTAAGGCCTCCAAGATTGCCTCATACTTTGACACCATTTCAATTTGTTTGTCTAAAGGTCTGGGAGCTCCTGTTGGCTCGCTCTTTGTCAGCAGCAAAGATAGTGTTGATAAGGCCAGAAAGCTGAGAAAAATTTTAGGAGGCGGAATGAGGCAAGCTGGTTACCTGGCGGCCGCAGGAAGTTTTGCTCTTAAAAATAATATTGAAAGACTTACTACAGATCATCACCACGCTAAATTGTTAGCTGAAGCTGCTTTGTCATCTGGGGCCTTTGAGCTAGAGTTCGAAAGCGTTGATACTAATATTGTTTGGCTCAAGCTTGTGAAGGGTGATGATCAAACCATCGCCCAAAAACTTAAAGAGCAAGGCATTTTATGTACTGCCAGGGGCGGAGTTATTAGGTTTGTCACCCATCTTGGTTTAAGTGAAAGTGATATTAGTAAGGCCTGTGAGATCATAAAAAGTGCTTGCTCACAGTAGTTTGATGAAATAAATTCACGTTAACGCGCAGCGCATCACCTGTTGTTCGGTTTTAACTTTTCTTCATTGAAAATTCATTAACTTTAGAGATATACACACAGCATCATTTTATAATCATAAGGAGATTTCTGTATGAAATTTAATTTATTGCTAGGGATGCTGTTATCACTATCTCTTGTTAGCACACATGTTTTTGCAGCTGGGAGTAGCGAAAAAGCCGCTTCCGAGTTTGAAGAAAATCAAAAAAAGGTCTTTTCTGGAGTTTCAAAATATTTAGAAAAAGGAGCTGAGCTCTTATTAAAAAGCGGAGATGATGTAGACCTACCTCTTTCACTTTTTGGAATTGATGATGGCCTATTTGCCAGTGTCACACTAAAGCTTGAAAGAAAAGTCACTGAAAATAGAAATTCTACCAGCGAAAGTGATCGATTTCTCGTTTGGGATGAATTGATGGTTGGTATGAAGCTGGGTGTAGGAGTTGTTTTAAGGGGAAAAGTTTCTTACTTAAAAACCTATACATTAGTAAGACCAGTTGGATCGACCATAGAGGCCAAAGAATTAGAGCAAGGCTTTACTAACTTTTCTATGTTCAAGGTTAATTCAAGACCTATGCCAAAAAATAGTGTGCTTCTACTTGAAGATACAGTTACTGGTGGCGGAGAAGTTAAACTCAAGTACGGATTTTTTCCATCATTTGCTAGCGTTATTGTTAAAGGCGGAGTTAGCAGAATTGTTCTTAGAAGATCAATTCTTTCATCAAAAAGAGCGGGTTTTCTTGAAATCTATAAAGATGATAGCCTTTCATCAATGCTTGCAAGCTCTCTTGGCTGGAAAGTTTTCTTTGTCAAAAATCAAGTCCTTAAGATGACAAGTGATTCAGGACAAATTAATCGAGATGTCTACGTAGTAGCTTTAGATAAAATTGATACAGACTTAAGTGTTAAAGACGCTGTAAAAGGTCTGGTTGATTTCCAAGACTATAGCGCTATTGAAAGTGTTGCTTTAAAGCAAAAAGTATCATCAAAATTTAAAGAAAATATTGTTAAATTTAATATGATGGGATTTCTAAAAACTAAGAAGGTTGTAAGATCTGATAAGGCCACAATCACAACTGGTGATAGTGTCGATAGTCTTATTCAAGTTGATTTGAGAAAAGAGAAGAAGTGGGAGCTTTTTAAGAAACAAGAAACTCATATTAAGAATGTGACTTACTCTGCTAGAGTTGATGAAAGTGGACTTTTAAATCCCACTGTTTATATTAGCTTTGCTCACAAAGATAAGATGACTAAGAGAAATGAACTCTTTAATAAATACCTTCCTTTTATTAATCAGATCACTGGTAGTGAGCTAATCTCTGCTTCAGCAGTGCCTGGAAAAGTTAAAAAAGATTACGGCAAAGTGAATACATATGTGGATATCACTGTGTATGAAAATGGTGTTGAAAATCTTTTGACAACTTCAGAGGATAGCTTTTGGAATACTCTTGCAGACAAACTTAAGATTTCAAGAAGTACACTAGATGCACAAAAAAAATATATGTTTAAGCATCTTGGTGAAACTTCGAGTGTTGTAAAAAAGACTTTTGCCAAAATGGATACAAACACTCTTTGGAATGCTGAAAAGGTTGTCAAAAAACTTAAGAAAGCTCAAAAAGAGGGGACCTCGGTAAAGAGAATGAAGGCCCTTGTGAAAGCTATTAATGAAGCGGCCACAATGAATGACGGGAAATTTAATATCCCTCTTATAACCTCTCTTTTATCTCTTGCTGGTTCTGAAAATTATCAGCTTGATGCCATGATAACTTTTCCAGCTGACGATGGCCTTCGTCTCGCAGTGGTTAAGTCTGTAGGTGTCGTGGGAGCTGCCACTAATCCACTTCATTTCGTAGTAAGTGACATTTCTGATTTATACAATTTATTCTAAGTATTAAGGGCCACCATCACGGTGGCCCATTCCAAAACCAGTAATCCTTGGAACATACCCATTTTATTTATAGTAAAACCCATGACTTATGGAGCTGAAAAGACCGAGGAATTTTGGATGCTATCCCTGGGTGGTAATACTTTCCACAACGCTTAAAAATTCTAGCAACTTTTACTAAGGTAATACTTAATTTCCGATACTTATGCGTATGTATAAGTTATTTCTCTTTCTCTTTATAGTATTGTTAGTTGCTGCCTGCAACCAGCTTGGAAGTATAGATACTAGCGAGTTCGATGAAAGCTTTGGAGGAGAAGAGAATAAAAGGATCTTGCGTCCATTTTTCTATTCTTGGCCATATGTAGACAGCGCAAAATACTCGGCAGACTCAACTAAAATTTCCATATCATCTGGTGCAGACTTACAAACATTGGATCAAACCCATAACTCAACGACTGAATTTGCGAGCGGCACTCACATGGGAACCAGTTACACTGGCGGAGTTTTAACAATTGGAAGTACAGCATGCAATCCAGTGAGCTCAAATTGTATTGATCATGATTCAAGTTGGACTCCACAGTGGGCCAATTTAACAAATTACTGGAAAATGGATGAAGCTAGTTGGAATGGAACCACAGATGAGGTTGTCGATTCCATAGGCGGTAATCATGGAGTGCGAGTTTCAACTGCAACAACCTCTTCCTCTGCTAAAATTGGAGCAGCTGCGGGAGTCTTTAATGGTACAACAGACTATGTTGATTTAGGCACAGCACTCGATCCATCAGGCGTGACTCAAATGACATTTTCAGTATGGTTGATCAGCAATTCAGGTGGAGTCCACGATGGCATCGTGGGATGGTATAGTGGAGGCAATGGACTTTTAATGCAGTCAAAAACTGGAGGAGAAGGTTTGCTTGTACTAGCAGGTCCGTTCAATGCCTATGGCCAAGTCAGCTTCACCACCACTACAGCTTGGGTCCATGCGGTCATGGTCTATGATGGAACTCAAGCAGGTAATAGCACAAGATTGAAGATGTATATAAATGGGGAGGAACAAACCCTTAGTTTTTCAGTAGGGACTGTGCCGGTCTCTATAGCAGCTCTTGCATCCACACAGCTCAGTCTAGGAAAAGTTGCAAACTTATCTCGTTATTGGGATGGCTCACTTGATGATGTTGCTATTTGGAATGTTGCTTTAAGTGCTAGCGAAGTTCAGCAGATTTATGATCGTCAATCTCCGCGCTACGCCGGAAGATATATTTCACCAGTCGTAGATGTAGGTGTTAGCACTAGTTCATGGACAGATACTTCTTGGGTGACAGAGCTTCCTTTTCACAAATCTATGCCTGGTAGCTCTGGAAATGAAACGGCCACCGACTACACTTCTATTTACACCACAACCAGTTTGAATACTAACCTTGAGCTCTATCTTCGCTTAAATGAGACGGTCACAGGAACAGCTCCAGGTGCCACTGACTTCCTAGACTCCTCTGCAAATTCTAATCATGGCACTGCGAATGCTGGACCAACTCTTGGCTCAAATGGATTATTTTCTAATGCCGTTGAGTTTACGGCGACAACCCAAAGTGTCACCGTCGCTGATCACGCCACACTGGATATAACGGATAAAATAACCGTCTCAGCTTGGATTTATCCAACTGCGACTTTAGGTACAAATAAGCGGATTGCAGAGAAAGCTTATAATACTTCTTGGTATTTCGGAAGCAGCTCTGGAACAAATGCTCTTTCGGTGTGGTTTAATAGCGCTGTCAGGGCCAGTACAGGCTCAGGGGTTCTGCAAGAGCGCATGTGGAATCATGTGGCCTTTACTTATGATAAAGATCTAGGAGGAACCGATGAGTTAAAGATTTATTTAAATGGGGCCGTCGTGGCCACAGGGGACTATAGCACTGCCATTGGTACAGATGCTAGCTCCATCACTCTTGCAAAATATTTTGGTGGCCCAGGTAATTCATTTCCAGGAAAAATTGAAGAGTTCGCAGTTTGGTCAAGAACACTAAGTGCAACAGAGATCTCACAAATTTATCGAAGGGGTGCTAATCGGGTCAAATTCCAAGTTCGCAGTTGTGATGATTCTAATTGTAGTGGTGAGAGTTGGAGTGGTCCCGATGGAAGCTCTGCCACCTGGTTTAGCGAGTTGAATAATTGCAACATTTTGGTGGGTGCTACTGGCAAATGTGACTACGCTGGTGGGGCAGTACCCAATTTAACTTTCCCCACACTTTCATTTTTCGATTTTACAGGCCTTTCAGTTCCTAGTAACCAGTACTTCCAGTACCAGGTATTATTGGAGTCAGATGACTCAGCAAACTCAACACTGCCCACCTTGAGCTCAATTTCACTTGCACCTTCCCACTACTATGGAGATCCTCCTGCTGTCAGTACTCTCGTTGGACCTGAGTATTTTAGCTTGTCGAGTTTTAGTGCTTCAGTAACTGGTACATGCACAACCAGTTATCAAATTTCAAGAGATGGAGTCTATTGGTACTACTACAATGGTCTAGTTTGGGTTGATGCCGCTTCATCAAGTCAGTCAAACACTGCAGTTGATGTAAACAATTTTATCTCTCAATTCCCAGGCCAAATTGGGACAGGTGTTTTACATATAAAAGCATTTTTAATCTCTGACTCTACCCAAAACTGTACTCTAAATTTCATCACTGTAGAGGGTGATAATTAAGAAAAATTCAAAATCATCTATAGAGAAATTACATCATTTGCTCGTTTTGTCTAAATTTTAGACACCAATTGGTGATTAGGTTCTTTGAATTTTATGTATTTTTTTTAGTACATAAGTGCTCACTAATTTATAGTGATAAAATAAAATCATGATGTTAAAAATACTACTTTCCTTTCTTTCACTGATCTCTCTTTCTTATGGATTTGAGCAAAGCTACACTGGATCATATGCAGAAGGGTATGATGATACCACTGCTAAGCGGGCCATTTCAGAGGTGCTTACTAGAAGATGTAAAATCATCGCAAAAGAAAGAGGCGGAAGCTTTTGCGCACTTACTGCAATCCATTTGGCAGAAGAATTAGATACTAGAGGAATGGCCTGGACTAGTTCAACAAAAGTCCACTTTACGAGTGATTTAATTGAGCTCAATTCCTCTGATGAAGCCGTTACATATCTTAAAGGACTTCAACAAAAATTAAGAACTCTTGCAAGTAATAAAGAAACACTTAATCTTTGGGATTATACTTTATCAATCGCTGGAGGAGAAAAAGGCAAGGCCTTGAAATGGTTAGCTGTATTATTTGGCCATATGTGGGGAGAAGATGCCCTTAAGCTACTGGATCCTCATCACGTTAGGTATTTAAAACAAATAGGCACCCAAAACTTCAGAATGATAAATGAGCTTCGGCAGGCGATATATTTTTTAACTGACAAAACAACCTCTGCCTATGTTGAATTTTATCCAAAAGAAATCATGAATTATCAAACTGGTAATCCACGCTTTTATCATTTCTATACTACTGCCTATCTTACTTATAAGCTGAATCAGTATATCTCAGGCTTTCACGCAGCTTTCTTACCCTATCTCTTGTCTTATACATATGAAGAGCACATGGTGGTAGCTGAACCTCAATTAGAAATTTATTTTACTTCCCATATTAAAAATGTGTGGGATATGGATCAACTTGTCTACTTTCTGGCAGTAGGAGACGTCTACCTTGATTATGTGGCCACACTCTGGGCCACCTCTAGATTAGATCAAGCAGTAGATGAGGAAAGTTTTAAGGAGGGCTTTTCGACTGGCTCCATTGAGTACTCTTATACAATATATCAATCTATTTAATGAAAAGGCTCCAATGAAAATCTTTATCTTTTTCATTTCATTAACATTTTTTTTGAATGCTTACTCAAATGAGCACTGCTTTGGGCGAAAAATCCTAAAAATTCAAACCAATATTGATCTAGATAAAAATATTGCAGGAAAATCCATTAAATTTACAGACTTTAAGGCCTCTATTTATATGAACCCAAACTTTGATACTGATCTACCAGATGAGTTTTGTGTTGAGTATACAAACCCTTTTGGTAATAGTGAAAAAGAATTTATGTATTACAAGTTTTCAACTGAGCAGTTGTTTGAAGGTTTTAGCTTAACAATTCCTGTTCTAGGGATTGAGCTTGTGAAACTTCAAAGCACATATGAAACAGAATCTAGGTGGCCTTTAGCAATTGATATACCGGCTGAGTTTAACCATGTCCTAAGTTTAAATGGGACGATAAATTCATATAAAAGATATGATTTTTTATTGGAACAAAAAGGAGCCACGGGGCTTGATTGGGATTTGGTAGAGGACAAGGGTCTTGTACTAAAAGAAATCAAAGTTAATTATATTAAGCGGCCAAATGGCATGCCTCATTATATTGAAGGTGAGCCCGAGATAACTTACTGGAGAAAAGCCAGTAAAAATGGGAAACCTTTGATGCTTCCTGGCCCTATAGTACCTTATGGACGTAGACCTATTTAGTGGCCGAGGTAGGCGTTTTTAACTTCTTCATTACTGAGAAGGTCATGACCGGTTCCGGTTATGGTGACCATACCTGTTTCAAGTACGTAACCACGATCGGCAATCTTTAGGGCCGCAAAAGCATTTTGTTCTACCAGTAGTATGGTTTTTCCCTGAGTTTTATTGACTTCAACAATGGCCTTGAAAATGGCCTGGACTAAAATCGGGGCAATTCCTAGAGAGGGCTCATCTAGTAGTAAAAGATCGGGGGCAGACATCAGAGCTCTTCCGATTGCCAGCATTTGTTGTTCTCCGCCTGAGAGAGTTCCGGCCAGTTGCTTGGAACGGTCTTTCATCTTGGGAAACAGTCCGTAGACGAACTCAAGATCTCTTTTGATCTCAGGTTTGTCTTTTCTTAGAAAGGCACCCATCTCAAGGTTTTCCATCACAGTTAGATCTGGAAAGACGAGTCGTCCCTCAGGCGATTGTGCTAGTCCCATGGCAACGATGTCATGGGGAGGGGTTTTTTCTATATTTTGATCTTTGTAAGTTATGCTTCCAGATGAGGGTCTAATGAGTCCTGAAATGGTTCTAAGGGTTGTGCTTTTTCCAGCACCATTACAGCCCAGGATAGTGACAATTTCACCTTTGTGGACTTCAATATCAATGCCTTTTATGGCGTGGATGGCCCCGTAGTGAACGTTTAAATCTTTTGTTGATAGTAGGGTTTCGCTCACGTTAGCTCCTCATCTGTTCCGAGGTAAGCTTCGATTACCTTGGGGTTATCTTGAATATCTGAGGGCAGGCCTTCAGCTATGGTGACACCGTAGTCGAGCACATAGAGTCTCTCGCACACATTCATCACAAGCTTCATATCGTGTTCAATAAGTAAGATGGCGATTTTAAATTCGTCACGAATCCATCTGATCAAAGATGTCAGATCTTTTGTTTCTTGAGGATTCATACCCGCCGCTGGCTCATCGAGCAGAAGAACCTTAGGTTTGGTGGCCAGTGCTCTGGCAATTTCTAGTCTTCTTTGCTCTCCATAGGGGAGGTTTTTTGCGAGGTGAAAAAATTTATGTTCTAGTTTAAAGATTTTTAAAAGCTCCATCGCCTCTTTGTGAATTCTTTTTTCTTCAGCTTTCATTTTAGGAGTTCTAAAAATGGCGCCAAACAGGCCGTATTGTACCCGAAAGTGGCAGGCAATTTTAATATTGTCGATGACGGTGAGATCTTTAAAGAGCCTGATGTTTTGAAAGGTTCTAGCAATTCCTTTTTGAGTAATTCCCGCGGCCCTTATTCCCACAATAGATTTTTGATCAAGGTTTACGTCCCCTTCAGTAGGTTGATAGACACCAGTGATCATATTAAAAATAGTGGTTTTTCCGGCACCGTTGGGACCAATCACTCCCACTAAGTCAGTAGGACCTAACTTCAGGTTAAAATTATCAACGGCGACAAGCCCACCAAAGCGCATGGTCAAATTTTTTGTAGAAAGAATTGTCTCTTCACTCACTATTTGTCCCCACTTGGTGTTAACTTACGGGCCCTAAACCACGAAAGTGAAAATTCTTTTTTACCGAAAATTCCCTCAGGTCTTAAGAGCATCAGAAGTATCAAAATCAGAGAATAAATAACCATTCTCCACTCAGAAACTGTATCGCCAAAAAATCTTAGTACTTCGGGAAGCGCAGTTAAAACCACTGCTCCAACAATGGCACCTGTAGTAGAGCCAAGGCCTCCCAGAATAATCATAAGAAGAATGATTACCGACCACATAAAAGTAAAATTATTGGGGTGAAGAAATTGTTGGGCATGACCAAATAGTGAGCCCGCAACTCCAGCAAATCCGGCTCCTATAACAAAGGCCATGGTTTTGTAGACAAAAGTATTAATTCCCATGCTCTCAGCAGCTATTTCATCTTCTCTGATAGAAATGATTGCTCTACCTGTTGAGGATTTTAATATATTGGTGACAACAACGATTGTGATAACAACCCATAGATAAACCCAAAAGAGATTAGACCAGTTGGGAATATTAGTGAATCCTCTAGGGCCTCCGATGCTATCCATATTGATGATTAATATTCGGATAATCTCTCCAAAGCCGAGGGTGGCAATGGCCAGGTAATCTCCTCGAAGTCTGAGACAGGGGACACCTATAATAATACCGGCAATGGCAGCTGCCACAAAACCAATACCGCAAGAGATAAATAGATTTACAAAATCTGGCACAGGTAGAGGAGCGTAAACTGAAAAAGCCGCTCCAGCGTAAGCACCTACGGCCCAAAATCCTGCGTGACCTAGAGAAAATTGTCCACAAGCGCCATTAATTAGATGAAGGCTTACGGCCAAAATAATAAATGTACCTGCATTGAGGGTTAGATGGGCAACATAATCCATTACACCTTCTCCCTGATATTCTTACCTAGAAGGCCTGCTGGCTTAACTAGTAAAATAAAAATTAATATACTAAATGATACTGCGTCCCTATAAGTTGATTCCCAAAAACCCACTACAAGGTTTTCTACTACACCTAAAACTAGGCCTCCAATAACGGCGCCCGGAATACTACCTATTCCACCTAGCACAGCTGCAACAAAGGCCTTAAGTCCTGGGATTAATCCCATCATGGGCTCAACTGTGTTGTAGTACATTCCCACCAGCACACCAGCGGCGCCTGCGAGCATTGCTCCAACAAAAAAGGTAAACGAGATTATGCGATCAGTGTTAATTCCCATTAGGGCAGCCGCATCTTTATTAAAGCTTGTGGCCCTCATCGCCTTGCCTATTTTGGTATGGCCCACTAGCCACCAAAGAAGAACCATCAAGACGAAAGTTGAAACCATAATCATTATTTGAGTGGTGGTAATGTAAACTTCTCCAAACTCAAAGGTCAGCTCGGGCATCGCTTGAGGGAATGCCTTGGGATCAGCGCCTAAGATATTTTGGCCTGCATATTGAAAAAATAGAGAAACACCTAAGGCAGTAATGAGCGCGGCAACTCTTCCCGCATGGCGGATAGGTTTGTAAACCAATTTTTCTACTATGACGGCCGCAAAGCCTGAAAGTAACATGGCAACTGGTAGTGCCAATATTAGCGGAAAATGAAAATAGGTGATGGTAAAATAGCCGATGAAGGCCCCAATCATGTAGAACTCACCATGGGCGAAATTGATCAGTTTGATAATCCCGTAGACCATAGTGTAGCCCAGGGCCACTAGAGCGTAGATACTGCCTTGAACCAGCCCGTTTATGAGAAACTGGGCGGTATCGTAAAGCATAAACATCATTTCTTCATTCATCGAGATCCAAGTAAAGGCCCTGAATTTCTTCAGGGCCTAATGAAATTATTGCTAATTGAGATCTATTCTACGGATTAACTTTTGATTTGAAAACAAAGCTTTTTTCAGTGGTTCTTAAAACAACCGCCGACTTGACTGCATTTCGATTCTTATCGAGAGTAATGTTTCCTGTAACGCCTGTGAAGTCTTTGGTGGTATTGATGGCCCTACTTAGCGCCTTTGGAGTATCTGTCTTGGATCTGGCAATAGCATCCGCAAGAACTAGGATGGCATCATAGCCAAGGGCCGCCATAGCACCAGGTCTTGAGTCATAAGTGGACTTATAATCTTTAACAAAGTTTTGAACCATTGGATCTGTGTCGTCAGGAGCAAAGTGAGATGAGATATAATTTCCTGCTGCCGCTTTCCCTGCAAGCTCAAATAGCTTTGGAGAGTCCCAGCCGTCTCCTCCAAGAAAAGGAACATTGAGTCCCATTTGTTTTGCTTGGCGAAGAATAAGACCTGCTTCTGTATAGTAGCCAGGAAGAAAAATCACATCTGGTCTTCTTCTTTTGGCCCTTTTAAGAAGAGTTCTGAAGTCTGTATCTTTTTGTTGGTAGGCAAAACTTTGATCAACTACTTGACCACCCAATTTTTTGAAAACTCTTTTGAAAACTTTTTCAAGTCCTTTTGAGTAGTCAGAAGAATTA
This sequence comes from Bacteriovoracaceae bacterium, assembly GCA_018649885.1. Taxonomy (GTDB): domain Bacteria; phylum Bdellovibrionota; class Bacteriovoracia; order Bacteriovoracales; family Bacteriovoracaceae; genus JABIHA01. Next base: position 11,147 of record JABIHA010000077.1, on the reverse strand, counting down.
TCAATGATCACAAGTGCTGTTTTTGCTTTCAGAGTTTCTCTAGCAAATTTGGCCATTACTTCACCTTGAAAATTATCGGTAAAACAAATTCGGCTAACAAATTTTCCAGTAAGGGTAACGGCTTCTGCGGTTGAAGCTGGAGTTAGTAGAGGAACCTTTGCTTTTTGAGCAATTGGCGCACCTGCAAGAGTATTACTTGAGGCCACAGATCCGAGAACTACACGAACTTTATCGACATCAATCAATTTTCTAACAGCGTTAGCAGAATCAATGGGATCACCTTTGTTATCTTCAACCAAAAGGCTAATAAGGCCCTTTGTTTTAGGATCTAATTCTAGTTGTTTTAGGGCAAGCTTCATGCCGTTAACACTTTCTTGTCCATAGGTAGCAATGGGACCTGTAAGTGGAAAGACTGCGCCCACTTTAACTTCTTTGATTTTTGCTTGTACTGAAAAGCTGAGCACACTGATCAAAAGCGCCAGTACCAATTGAATAGTAACTTTCAAGGTAAACCTCCACTGCGGATATAAATTTAGTTAATAAAAGCCTTACTAATTTAGACTAGATTAATGGAAGATGCAAAAGAGTTTCTACTTGTTTAGTAGTGGGGCAAGAAGCTCAGGCTTTAGGAAGTAGACTGCAGCTAGGGCGGCAGTAATTAAAAATAGGCCGACTATCACAGGCGATGGCCCTTTCTTTTTGGGTGGTCCAATATCTGTCTTTCTTCTGCCAGTGGCCTTGGTGGTTCTTTTATCGGACTTTTCAGATTTTAGGTCTTCCCCTGCTGCTAAATCTACAGAGGTGGTGCCGGTACTTGTGTTGGAGAAGACATCTCCCACAAACGTGTTGTCGCTTGGAAGCACTGATATCTCAACATCTTTTCCCACTTTTATGGGAAAGAATTGATTGAACTCTACTTCTTTATTGGCATCTAATTTTGTTTCACCCAGCTCTGTGCCATTTGAGCTGCCGAGGTCGGTGACATAAACCTTTCCACCTTTGAGCTCTATTTGAAGGTGCTTACGACTAATGCCTTGCTCGGCTATTTGGATGTCGCAATTACTACTTCTTCCCACAAAGAGTTTTTTCTGAAGAAATTGAATTTCTTGATCATCTTTGCCTGGGATTTTAATTAATAATTTCATACCTATTAAGAGTAAGGCGACGAGGCCTTAAATTCAAATCCTTTTTAGCTTGTATAGATCAGGGCGTCTTCGCGACCATTCATAAAGTCGGCTTGCCCTTCGTTTTCAATTTGATCGAGCTGATCCACGCCTCCGTTATTTTCTACCCAACTCTTCAAAGTATCATTGCCATTAATGAGATCGATGGGCATTTTGTCGAACTCATATTCATAGGGAGGAGATTTCCACTCAAATTGATCACCCAGATGATGGTAAAAGGCCTGGCACAGAAGTTGGCACAGTCTCCAGGGCTTAAATTTTTGGCGATCAGTGACGTGGATTTGGTAACCTCCACAGCTTTTGCCCATGTGCTTTTGAAATGTTGGTAAAAACAAGCAAGGCCTTAGTACAAATCCTTCAAGCCTATATTCAGCAATCTTTTTATTTAAGACATCTCTTAAAAAGGAGAAGGGCTCAATGCCCGGATGGCCCACAATCTCAAGGCTTCTGGTAGTGCCTCTTCCCTCTGAAATATTAGTTCCCTCAAACAGCACTGTTCCCACAAAGGGATAAGCCGCTTCTACTGTGGGAAGATTAGGAGAGGGCATGACCCAGGGAAGGCCGCTATCTTCAAAAGACATAGATCTCTTCCATCCCACCATGGGCACAACTGTTAGGTCCACATCTAGTTCCAGAAACCTTTTGGCCCAAACGGCCAGCTCACCCATGGTCATGGCATGCCTCACTGGCAGAGGGTGCCTTCCCACAAAGGAGCTAAAGCCCAAGTCGAGAATATTGCCCTCAATTTGGATTCCGCCAATGGGGTTGGGGCGATCGAGTACCACGACTTTGACATTATTTTTGGCGCAGGCCTCAAGGCAAAGGGTCATGGTGTAGATATAAGTGTAGATTCTGGTGCCCACATCTTGGAGATCAATGAAGAGGGTATCAATTCCCTGGAGCATCTCATCACTGGGGCTTCTGGTCTCGGAATAGAGACTATAGACCGGAAGGTTGAAGTAGGGGTGAGTGGTGTGGCCTGATTCAATCATATTGTCTTGGACGTCACAGACCAGGCCGTGCTGCGGTCCAAAGAGTTTTTTGAGGCCAGTTCCGTGTTCCAAAAATATTGTGGGGGCGAGTTCCAAATTTCGATTCACCGAAGCGCTATGGCACAAAAGCGCCAGATCGCCCTTCAACAGGGCCTTGTGGTTATTTTGAGAAAAGAGCTGTTCGAGTCCAGAACTGGTCATTGTATATTCCTTACACGGCCCTTGCCAAGAACCGAAAAGATCCGTAATTTAGGCACTTTATAGATGATAATGGGAGCCGGATGAAGTGTCCAAAACTCCTTATGAAAAGCAGATGGGAGTCGGGCTTCGATGCGTTTTGCAGCTACCTTTTTACTTTTAGCACTTTTTTCAATGAATCTCATGGCCCAGCCAAATGGACCTAAAGACCACAGCGAATACAAAAAGCTTTTGCATCTTCAAAAGAGCGCCCATCAGAATAATATCGAACATTTCAGTGAAGCTGGTTACTTTCCTCTTGAAGTGATTTGGGTAAAAGACAGTGGACCCAAAATGGTTCCTCGCAGCAACCCATTTAAAAAAATTAACATGCCCTCTCACCCTCAAGCTGGTCTTGATGGCTCAGTGTATGTGCCCAATATTGATCTTGAAGAAGAGAAAAAAGAGCTCAGTAGAGTCAAAAAGCTTATCCAGAATATCAAAGACATTGAAAATTCATAAACCCCATTTTTTTTCCATTTGATTCCGCCACTTGCCTTGTGAGTACACCTCCAGCTGTTCTATCATGTTAGGTGAGACGTAAGATTATAGGAGGCACTTTGAAGCAATACTTAAACCTCATGGAAGAAATTTTAAAAAGCGGTGATGAAAAATCAGACCGCACTGGGACCGGCACACTTTCAGTTTTTGGGCGCCAAATGCGCTTTGATTTACAAAAGGGATTCCCCCTAGTGACCACTAAAAAATGCCATTTAAAAAGCATCATTCACGAGCTTTTATGGTTTTTATCAGGTGACACTAACACATCCTATTTAACAGAAAATGGAGTTTCCATTTGGAATGAATGGGCAGATGAAAATGGAAATCTAGGTCCAGTTTACGGCTCTCAGTGGAGATCGTGGAGAGGCGCTGATGGTAGGACCTTTGATCAAATCGCTTGGGTAGTATCAGAGATCAAAAAAAATCCAAACTCAAGACGACTAATCGTCAATGCATGGAATGTAGGAGAGCTCGACAAGATGGCCCTTCCCCCATGTCACGCCTTTTTTCAATTCTATGTTTCAGGAGATAAACTCTCATGCCAGCTCTATCAAAGATCAGCTGATGTCTTTTTGGGAGTGCCCTTTAATATAGCCTCTTATGCACTACTAACAATGATGATGGCACAGGTCTGCGATCTTAAGCCCGGTGAATTTGTTCACACTCTTGGTGACGCTCACTTGTACTCCAATCATATTGACCAAACCAATCTTCAGCTCACAAGAGGGCCTTATGAGTTACCACAAATGGTGATTAACCCAGAGGTCAAAAATATCTTTGAATTTAAGTTCGACGACTTTGAACTTAAAAACTACAAATTCCATCCCCATATTAAAGGTAAGGTGGCCATATGATTGTCTCTGCCATCGTCGCTTGCGGGAAAAATAGTGAAATTGGTTTTGAAGGCAAGATGCTTTGGCACTTAAGTGAAGAGTTTAAAAATTTCAAAAAAACCACTATGGGCCATCACCTGATTATGGGTCGCAAAACTTTTGAATCCATTGGTCGTCCTCTTCCCGGAAGAACGACTATTGTGCTGACAAAAGACCCCACCTTTCACGCTGATGGCGTCCAGGTTTGCTCCTCTGTTATCGCGGCCCTAACTATGGCCAAGGCCTCGGGGGAAGTGGAAGTTTTTATTTGTGGGGGAGGATCAATCTATGATCAGTCCCTAGAAATTTTGGACAGGCTCTACCTTACAGAAGTTGACTACTCAGGAGACGCCGATACTTTCTTTCCACTTATTGAAATGAAAGATTGGGACCAGCTCAGCTGTGAGGAACATCCTGTCAGTGAATCCAATAAACTCCATTGGGATTTTAAGATTTTAGAAAAAAAATAGGGGATCAATTCTGATCCCCTTTTTATAATTAACTTGTCTATTAATTTTTTATTCGCCGTCTAAAGAGAGCGCTGCTGGCTCACTATCATCTGTTGGATCAACTCTATCTGAGTGGAGCACACTTTCTGCGCCATCTATTTTATCAGTTGGGTTAAAACAGGCAATTGAATAAATTGCTTGAGTGTCATCAGCAGCAGAAGAGTCTCTTCTTATTTGATCACCCACATTATCAAAGCCATAAGAATCTATTGAGAATGTATTTAAGTATAACCCTCCGGGGGCACTATCAATAAGACGGTCAGACATTGGTTTGTCCCCACCTTGATAGTCAGGATTATAGGTTGCATCTGGATTTTTTGTTAAATTTTTACAAACTGAGTCTTTATCAGTGTTTTCAACGGTTATAAAACCTGAAAGAGTTGGTAAATAAAAAGTATCGCACTCAAGACCTGCACTTCCGGGAGTGGGACAATTTAAATCTTTAAAAAATTTAAAATTGTTGTAGATGCCAACGCCTGAAAACTGAACCATTCCTTCTCCAATATTTTCCACATACCGGGCACTCATGGCGTGAACCTTAGATTGGACAGGGCTATCTTGCACTGGCATCGTTGTGGGCGGAAATCCCCCCACACCTACTCCAACGCTCATTCCACCTCCACCTTCTCCACCGAAAGTCATTTCACCCATTGGATCTTCGGCGAAAGATGTATTTGTTAGAGTCATTGCTAGTAATAGTGCTGATAGTAAATAATTTTTACTCATGGGGATTCTCCTCTCTCTCAATAGTTTAATTTAATTCTCTCTCAATTTTGAGATTATAAGGTGCAAGCGAAGGGCCAAGTGAGGGACAACATTTAGCTGGCTTGGAGCGTGAGTGTCGGCACTAAATTGATTAAAAACTGAACAGCTGCACACTATTCATAAGAGGTGAGCTGTTATCCCATTGAAAATGGGGGCCAAATTTTGGCCAAATACTTGTATATAAATGGGGTGACGAATTAGATCAGGGGAAGTAAATGAAGAAGTTTTTATGCTTTGTATTGGCGTTAGCTATTCAAATAAATTTTATTGATACAGGCCTTGCTAAATTGCCAGCGCTTGATGGTGATTTTCAACGAATTGAAAGATCCATTAGTTCTGCTGACGAGACGACAGAGGAAAGCTCTGGTGACTCTCAAGACGTAGAAGAAGAAAAACTCTACGGATTTCAAAAATTTAAAAGAGATGTTGATGATTTCTTTGCCAGAACCTTTGCCCCTAAACGTACCAAAGAAGAAAGGGCCTCCAGAAAAGAAAAAAGAAGAAAAAAACGAAAGGCCACATTTGCCAAGGCAAAAGAGGGTTGGATTACATTTTGGCGAGGGGTAGAAAAGAAGTTGACCCCTGGGTTTTCTGATCAGGAGTGGGAAGACAAATATGCTGAAAGGGCGGCTGAAAGAGAAAGAAACCGTGCGGCCATGAAAAAAGAGTTTTCTCAGTTTACTGACTTTTTCTCTTTTCAGGTGAGCTGTATGAGTAATTGTCGCTACGATAGCACAGACCGAGAAATTACTGATATTGATGGAATTGTTGAAGGTGAAAAAATTGTTTTTGCCATTGAATTTAAAAACAAAAACTTCGGTGTCGATATTGAGTTTGGAAGAGAGATTGATATTCAAACAGATCTTGAGGTCCAAAGAGAAAGTAAACGAATTATTGTCACTATGACCCTTGGCCACGATTTGTCATCATATGATCTCGATCAGCAGACCAAGGTACTAAGTCTTCCTTTTCAAGTAGTGAATCAAATTAGAGGTGGCGGAAAAAAGATCACCAAAGACTATAATTTAAGACTCAATATTCTCAATGAAAATAGGGCGCCAAATTTTAATATGGTGGCATCTGAGTTTATCCTGAAAGGTGCTGGCAATTCAACAAGAGTTCCCTTCCAGGTTGAAGATCCAGATGGAGATACTCTGGTTGTACTATGCCCCGCTGCTCACGGTGAAAGACAAATCTCTCCAGGCGTTTTTGAATTTCTTCTTCCTGAGGGAGAGCACTCATGCTTTGTTCACGACAGAGATCCTGATAGTGATGATATTGATAACCTCCTTAAGGCATCGACCGTTGTCAAAGTGATTCGTGAAAATAGGGCCCCCACATTAACTGTAGAAAACGGAAAAAACTTCTTTGTCTCTTCCACTAGCCCCAAAATCCAATTTACTGGAATGGACCTCGATGAAGATGAGGTCTTTGTGGAATGTCATTACCAGGGCGAGAATTTTTGCCTGGACGGAGAGTTGTCACTTGATTTTATTCCAAGTGACAAAAAATTTGGAAAATTTGAAATAGAAGTGATCACCAGTGATGGGGTCGATAAAAGTAGCTCTAAAGTCTTTATTAATCTTCAATCAAGAGATGTAATAGAACACGTCATAACAGTTCACCCTCAATATGGTTTTACTGGAAAAATTGAAGGACTCCTAGAAAGTGATGAAATTCTTGAAACAACTATTCCAGGTCTTGAATACTCTTCCGAAAACTTCATTTATAAAATCCCTGGAGGTAGTGTAGGAAACTATAAGGCACTATTCAAAACAGGTGAATTAACAAAAACAGAAGTGGTGATCATCGCCAAACCATGGAATCTTAATCATGCAATGGTTTTAGATGAAAAATTTGTCTCCAATAACAGGCAACTTTGGGATGAGACTCTTGTAGTTCAAATTCCAGGGGTTCCCTCATGTCAGCTTGAAAACAATCTTGAATGTATTAGCTTTTACAACTCCAAAATGGAGCAAGGACCCCTTGATGATCAAATCATCACAGACGTCACATTTGAAAATGGAAGATTTGAAGTCAGCTTTGATTGGGAGAATATGAGAGAGTCCTATATTGATGAATACATTATTCACTATGATAATGGCGCCAATTTTTCCATGCTTTTCAAAGTCAAAGTCAATATTGTACCTGAGCATCCTGAAGTGGATAACGAATTTTTTAAAGTTAAAGTAGGACAGCCCCACATTTATACTTTTCAACTCAAAAGTTATGAACACCTCGTTAGAGAAATCGTGGAAGTCAAACTTTCAGGACTTGATGAGTACTTTTGGATTTTTAACAGTGACTACAACGCTGAAACAAAATCTATTTCTTATGACAAAGGCTCGGCCGATAAAATATACAACCTCAACCTTTATCCCAAAAAAGAAGGACAATTTCTCGGCTCCATCGAATTTGTGATGTCAGATGGCACAATTATGAAATCTCCTATCGAGGCCGAAATTGAAAAAAGTGATCAACCAACTGTTCATCTTTCAATTCTCAATACACAAGTAAAAGTGAGTGCTGACAGTGATGATAAAGTAACATCTATTTCAAGAGAGGATCTTTTTACTAAACTTAAAAGCTCCTTTGAAATTTACAATGAATTTCTAACAGTCTCAATTAAAGAATATAGAGAATCCTATGAAGAGTTTTCTGGCCTTAAGACTTTTAGTAAAAGAGATGTTTATGTTAGCACACCTCAAGAAGATGATACAGAAGAAGATGTAGAAAAAAGAGAAGAAGCAGAATTGGAAAAAGTAAGAGTAGCATTAAATATAAAAAAAATGGATGCATACAAAGAAACAATCACTGATGCAATCCCAGTTGTGATTTTCAAAGAAGTGATAAGCAAGAGCGGAAAATCAAGAGGTGGCTGGGGACATTTACCTCACTCAAGTGTCTGGGGAATTGTCATGAGTGGTCCAAAATCTACTAGTGATGTGATTGCCCATGAAGTGGGTCACGCCCTTGGTCTTCAACATACTTTTGAAGCGGATAAAAATCCCGGTGTCATTGTCTGTACAAAACAAAGTGATGGAACTTGTAAATTCTTAGGCCCAAAACGTGCTATTGGTTACATGGTCTCTCCCTCCAATTCAAAAACTATTGAATCTCCCAAAAAACTAACTGGAGATGGTATCGATGACACAGCGGTAGACGGCTACCGAGTTCTTCACTTCCCAGATCTATGCTACGCCCTGACCACCAGCTTTAACGGTGGAATTTCACCAGAAAGCTACTGCGGTACTGGCGAAGGAGTTGTTGTTGCCTTTGAAGAAGCCGAGCACTCAGACACTTTGGCGAGATATAAAGAAAAACACTCTGTGGCAGAAGTTTGTGAAATTAAAGATGGAGCTCTGGAGTGTATCCAAGGATTTAAAGGCGGAAAAAAAGTTAAAGAAAATGTCATGTCCTATTGGAGTGGCAGAAACTATTTATCTCTAGACCAAAAGGCCAAAATTCTTAAAAGCCTTGGAGATACTAGTTTTATGATTAACAGCGCATTTGATGAATAAAGCTGATTAAAAATCGCGATCCATGATGGTCTTACGGCCATCAGCACGAGCGCGGTCAATGGCCCCATCAGCTAAGCCGCGTACAAGCTCAGAGAGCTTTTCGAGCACATTTCCAGAAGTATTCATATCTGCCCGGGCCTTCACATAGGCCTTAAGCTTTGAGGCCACAATAAGTACATCCACAGGATAATCACTACTATTAGAACCAGATCCACCCGTGCTAGCAGCACTAGGGCCAGCACTGCTACTAGGAGTGCTAACAATCCTTCTACGAGGTTTATCATTTTGAGCTAGTGCTGGAGCCTTTTCTTCCTCTGCCCACGCCGTACGGTGATTTTCAACCCCTAGATGGACATCCCAACAAGTCACCGAACAAAACACATGCTTTCGACAAGTACTAACGGAGCACTTTTGATAAACCCCATTAAAGCCTATCTCTTTTTTGCATACACCACATTTACGCCAATAATTTTGTTCCATATCTCGCTTCCGTTAATTATTTACCAATATTGTATCTACTTCTGACAGGCAGGGCGATAATATGTCCCTCTCCCTCCAAGCTCAATTTTTTTCACCGCACTCTTCTTACAAAGCCCACACTCTTTTTGATAAAAAACCACCAAATTCTTCACCCCTTCCCCAGCTTCACCATATGAATCAACATATCCTCCAGAAAAGGTATTCCCCCCACTAGCAATGCCTCCACCAATTACAAGCCCAGTGGCCCTTTGAATCCTACCGGCCTCTGCCTTTGTAATATTCCTACACTTCCGAGTAGGTCGAACTCCAGCATGTGCACATATCTCAGAAGCAATATAATTCCCACACCCCGCAAACAACCCTTGATCCAAAAGACTAACCTTAATCGGTCTCTCAGGATATTTCCGAATCGCCGAGTAACAATATTCCTCAGTAAAATCCCCAGAGCTAATATCAACCCCAATATTTTTCATCACCTTCAAAAACGCCGGAGACCCTCTCTCCACCAAATACAAATTCCCAAACCTCCGAGGATCAACATAAGAAAGCTGCTTACCCTTCCCCGAAATAATAATATGCGCATGTTTCTCGGCAGTCGCCTCTTTGCCCATCCTCCAAGACCCACTCATCCCAAGATGAGAAAGCATAACAAGCTTCTTCTCCAACTCAATAACCAAAAGCTTCCCAACCCGAGAGGCCTTCACAATCTTCTTCCCAACCGGCTCAAATTCTCGAACTTTCAATATAGATCCCGCTACAGCTGAGGTTTTAAAAGATGTGATTTTCATGGGAAAAAGAGTTGATATTTGATTTTTGATGGTTTCAACTTCGGGTAATTCAGGCATTTTGTTCTATCTCTTTAATATCATTGAATTAGTTTCCCAAAGACTCAACAAAAGTGGGTCTAATGGTATCTAATGAAAATTTTAGCTTTTTATTTCAATAAGTTGAAGCATTAATTCAAGTAGTAACCAATTAGAAGTATCTTACGATAGTTTTATATTTGCAATAATTTTCAAATTCTGCTATTACGTAATTACGTTATACATGGAGTAATCGTGAGTACAAAAAAACTAAAAGAACTAGAGAATAGAATAAAAGCACTTGAAAACCTTAATGTGAAAAACATAAGCACTGCAAAATCGACTAGGCCAAAGTTAGACCAGTTAACTATAGACTTGGATGAATTACTGGTTGCTCATAATAAGAGATTTAAGAAAGGCATAGTCTTTTCTGGAATCGCAATACCAAGTGAAAATGAAAATCGACTCATCAGGTGGAGTTGTTCTGGAGGGTTTAAATCTGACAAAGAGTTTAATGAATTTATAGACCAAGCTGATGCTAATGACATATCTAAGTTTTGCCAATGCTTCTCATCAGAAGAAAAATTATTGATAATTCGAGCAATAATTAAAGATGGTGTAATGTCGCAAAAGCAAATATTGGAATATACTGGATTATCTCAAGGTCAGTTCTATCATCATATTAAGGAGTTGATTTTAAATCGACTTATTGTGAAGGAAAAGTCTACTTATGATTTATCTCCTATGGGCCACGTTTTATCAGTATCTTTTACTGGTATTATTAACGCTTTTATTAAGTAATCATGTATTTCGATAAAAGATATATCCAATCAATTCAATTGAATCAGAGCTACACTACCAAGACAGGATATCCTTATAATGTTCCATCTATTAAATATTTGGAACATTTAGAGCTTGATTCTAATGTTACTTTTTTAATAGGCGAAAATGGCTCAGGTAAATCAACGTTGTTAGAAGCAATCGCTGTTAAATTGGGTTTCAACCCAGAGGGAGGGTCGAAAAACTTTAATTTTAATACTTCCGATTCTCAAAAATATGCTTCAGATGTAATCGACATCCAAATTGGTATAAGAAGACCAAGAGATAATTACTTTCTTAGAGCTGAAAGCTTTTATAATGTGGCATCAATTGGACTAAAAGCCGTTCCGGCTTGGAGAATACCCCATAGTCCCAGTCAGTCAAGATGTTAATAAGTTCCCGTTATCACTCCTTTTTCACCATTCACCATTTCTCCCTGAAAATTTAGTCTTAACCAATTTTGT
>JABIHA010000138.1 GCA_018649885.1 Bacteriovoracaceae bacterium | reverse complement strand
TTACGTTCAGCTCAAATATTACCGACATAAAACTAAGGTTCAATAATACGATTATACGATTATACGATTATACGATTATACGATTATACGATTATACGATTATACGATTATACGATTATACGATTATAAGAACTGGTATTTCAGAATAAAATTAATTCTCTAGTCGATTATTTTTCTAAGGGAGAGATCCTCTATTTGAAAGCGGCAAGTCCCGTCACTTCACGACCAATAACAAGCTTGTGAATATCTTCAGTTCCTTCATAGGTATTAACTGTTTCAAGATTCAACATATGTCTGATGACAGGATATTCATCGATAATACCATTGGCCCCCAACATATCCCGGGCCTCGCGAGCACAGTCTAGCGCCATACGACAGTTATTCATCTTTGCCAGGGAAATTTGATGGGGCTGAATTCTTCCAGACTCTTTTAAGTTGCCTAGTTGAATCACAAGCAGTTGCGCCTTAGTTATTTCTTGAACCATTTTGGCAAGCTTTGCCTGAACCAATTGATAGCCAGCAAGAGGTTTATCAAAAATCATTCTCTCTTTCGTATAATTTAAGGCCTCGTGATAACAAGCATCGGCAGCTCCTACTACACCCCAGGCTATACCGTATCTCGCTTGAGATAAACAACCTAGTGGTGCTTTAAGTCCAATACCCTCGGGAAGAATACTATCTGCAGAAATTTCGCAATCTTGGAAGTGAAGCTCTCCTGTAAGACTACACCTAAGGGAAAACTTTCCTTTCATTAAAGAGGTGGTAAATCCTTTTGTGCCTTTATCTACCAAGAATCCTCTGATTCTCTCACCGTCGAGTCTGGCCCAAACCACGGCCACATCTGCAATGGTTCCGTTGGTGATCCACATTTTATTGCCGTTTATAGCGTAGCCTCCACCAGGCAGAGACTTTGCAGTGGTGGTCATGCCACCAGGGTTTGATCCAAAGTCGGGCTCAGTCAAACCAAAGCATCCAATGAATTCACCTTTCGCCATTTTAGGAAGGTATTTTTGTTTTTGCTCTTCACTGCCATAGGCATAAATGGGCCACATACAAAGGGCGCCTTGAACAGAGACGAAAGATCTGAGTCCTGAGTCTCCTCGCTCTAGCTCTTGCATCACAAGGCCGTATGCAATATTGTCTATGCCCGCACATTCATAACCTTTTAGGTTGGCCCCCAATAGACCAAGATCCCCAATTTCTGAAACAAGATGCATAGGAAAAGTTTCATTTCTATGACTATCTTGCAGCACCGGAAGAACTCTATCTGTGACAAAATCTCTAACACTATCTCTAATGGATATTTGTTCAGCAGTAAAAAGTGAGTCGGTGTCGAAAAAATTAAGGGATTGGTACTGGGCCATAGCTTCCTCTAGGTTGTAATACTAAAACGAACAGTATGGCCTGAATATTACGAATTGTGCATAGAAAGCTTATTTTGCTGCAGTGAAAAAGGCTATGATTTTTAAAACAATCGACTCATCTGGGGTTCTATTTTTTGCCAGCTCAAATAAAACCTTGGCCACCTCGTTGTATCCCGGGTCCAAGTCATAGTTTTGCACTAAAATCTGGCAAGTATAGCGGATAGCTCGGTCGATTAACTTTAAGTTGGCAGGCTTCACCCAGGTCATAATGTTGCCTTGATAGCGCCCCATTCTCCCCATTACGAGAGTTGAATGGATATTCAAAATTGTTTTGAGAAGACTGTAGTAAAAAAGCTTATTATCAGTCTCCAGTTCAATATCATGAGAAATCTCATTAAATTGAAGCTTAATAGAATCTCTGTGCTTATCAACTAAAAATTCTTTTTGGCCCCCCGACACTCTTTTTTGTCTTTTCTCTTTTCCGGTCAGTCCAAAGTCAAACGACAATAAGCGCTCCATACCGGTTAGCTCTACAGTATCATCCCACATCAATGGATAGGGATCACGACCAAGAATCTTTCTCCAGGCCTTTAATGAATCATCAGCGCTATTTGAAAAATAACAGTGAGACAAAATATCACCGCTACCTGCGTGATAGCTTTCAAAAGCTGGTAGGCCAAATGTTGGAGACCTTTCAGTGGTATCGGTTAAAACAACTATCCCCAACTCATTACTGATGTACTCAATATAATTTCCTGAATCATATTCCCGCGCCTCACTTTCAATGAAAGAGGCCAAAAATTTTGGCGCACGCATAGATTCAAAAAAATTCATAAATCCATTAAACTGGAGATCGAGGTCTGTGGTTTCAAATAAACAAAGACCGACGGCCAACATTTGAATAGTAGACGCCTGCATTCTAGTGCTACCAGAAATGGCCATAGGTCCACAGCTAAGACAGACTTCGTTCACATTTGCGTTTTCAATAATCTCTTTAGAACGAATAGCAGTATTAACTAAATCCTTGGTAGGGTTACAGTAAACAAAGTAGGGTTTTCTATGGGAATTCTTCGAAGCATGCTCGGTAGCACCTATAACAAAAGAAGTTTCGCCACCTTCAGTAATTCCAATTAAAAGGTCTCCATCACAAAAACCTAATTCCTTTAAATGATCAGCTCCAAATTGAGGGTTGTCCTCAAAGTGCTCCACTGATCGCACCATGGCCACATCTCCTCCGGCCATAAAAGCTCTAACTCTATCTTTATCGGGTGAGCTTTTCTTCCAAATTTCTTCAAGTGTCAGTGACAATCTTCCTGTAGCGCCACAACCACAAAGATATATATTGCCCCCACCTTCAAGGGTTGCCCCAATTTCCTTTTGTAGTGGTTTCAAATCTTGCAATTTATCTTTTAGCTGGCCCAAGGCCTTAATGTCTATTTGGTTTAAGACCTCAATTGCCTGGGTTAAATTTTCATTAGAAAGTGTTGAGAGGTTTTTTGAATCTGGGTGAAATGATTCAGTCATAAGATCACCCAAGCTGAATTGATCTTTGAGCTCTAAAAATTCTTTTAATGTAACAATAAGGCCCATACTAATTTATTCTAGAAATTCTATCCCTACTTTAACAAATTCATCTGATACAGATTCAATCCATGCCACTTTGGCCTTCAGTGGACTTAAGACGCCAACTTCTATTTTTAACTTTGCGTCTTTTACAATTCTATCATCTGCGTAAGTGAGAATTCCTGCTCCCTTATACGCTTCAGAAAAAACTAGAGCTGAAAGTTGGTGATTAAACTCTCCATCGACCGGACCAAAATCTAGTTTTGCCGTTGTCTCTGGGCCTGGATTAAACCTGATGTGTTTTCTCATATTTCTTTCCACGCTACCACCTCCTTTTAAAGTTATGCAAAATGGGGGTAATTTTTATACCCCCACTGTCTTAGTTTAATCCTTGTCGAAAAATTCCGCTAGATGCCTTAAAAATTCCGCTAATCTGGTCTCATTAAATGAGCACGGGCAGAATTTACAACAGGCTTCACTGGATTTTTCATCACTTACTTTTTTACTCATGATTGTCTCCTTCAATGAAGTCGGCCAACTCCCTAAGTTTAGATGCTAGCTCTTTTGAGTTGATAGAATAAAAAACCTCTTTACCCTTTTTTTCCGCCAAAAGCAGATCTGCCTTTTTCATAGTAGACAGGTGCCTTGAGACCACTGACATATCCACCTCACAACACTGTGAAACGTCTTTCACATTGCCCTGACCATCTCCGGATTTATGGCAGACACAAAGGTGTGAGAAGATGGCCAATCTTGTAGAGTCTCCCAGGGCCTTAAAAAGGGAAGCAAATTTTTTTACGCTAAATTTATCGCAACAGCTTTTTTCATCCATAGGAGTATAGTTGCATGAATATGCAATCGTTTCAAGAGTATAGTTGCGCCATTATGCAATCATCTTATTATTTTAATAGCTTAGAGTTTTCCGCTGCCATTTCGAGTGATCTCCCCACCGTCTCCGGAAGAAAAATCAATAACAGTTGTGGGACCCACAAATTCGAACTCACCGGGATCGATTATATGGGAGACTTGATGAGATAAGGATTCCTCAATGAGATAGGAGTAAATATCCCCTCCGTCTTCAGGCATTCCCAGCAATTCGCGAGTCACATGAGTACACAGCAGGGGAAAACCTAAAAACTCAATCAAAGTTGTCATGAGTGCGCCTGGAATAAATCTTATGCCCACCTGGTGATCAGACTTTGAGGCCTTGAGAGTTTTAGAGATAATTTTTTTAGCTTTAAAGATTAAAGTAAAATGGCCTGGAATACAGGATTTTATCTGTCTAAAAGTTGAGTTATCAATATAGGCATAGTCTGTGGCCTGAGATAGTGATGAACATAGAATGGCGAAGTGGTGTGAGGTTTTTTCTTTCTTTAATTGGTAGAGCTTTTCAACTGCGCCTTTTGCAAACGGATTGCAGGTTAGTAGCCAGTTAGTGTCACCTGGAACGGCCAAAATTTCGCCTTTTTCAAGTGCCTCTTTTACCTCCGATAAAATTCTGTCATCAATATTTCGTTCATTTACATAATGGATCATCAAAAATTAGTCTTCATAAAAAAAGACTCCCTCACAGTGTAGAGAATACAAGATTTTCTTCACATCTTCACCTAATTTTTGATCATTTAATGTAAAGCTCTCAAAGGGAGCTGCTCCTACAATTTTTTGAAAGAAGAGATAGGCCTGTTGTGAATAGTCAAAGCGTTTTCCTCCGATAAAGAGATGCACTCTCGACTCATCCACATTCATCCTTAAATGCTCACTGTGAAAAAGCTCTGCTCCCTGGGTAAGAAGACCAAAAAACTGCTCACTGCAAAGCTTTTCACCTTTTTCAAAGGCCATTCTTGGAGCACTCATCATTTGACCCAACCATATAGATAGTTGCTCCTTATCGGAGATGGCCTTTTTAAATGAGTCTTGAATTTTTAAAATATATTGGTCTGTAATAACATCAGTTTCAGATGAAGATTCTACTACTGGGTGAATAGCAACTCCTCCTTTTGAAGTATCAGCACCAAAATCACCAAAAGAGGCGAGATAATCAAAATCTGAATAAGACCTAAAAGCAACTGAGTAAGACAAGCTATCGGTTAAGCTAATTCCGTGGTGAGCAACTCCGGGTGGTATGTAGAGTACATCACCGCTTTCAAGAATATACTCCTGATCGGGATGAAATTCTGCCAGCAATTTTATTTCGAGATTTGGAATATAAGCAGGGTTTGGATTATTTTCTAAAAGCCATTTCCTCTTTCCAAGACCCTGAATTATAAAAACACCATAGTGGTCAATATGAGCGCCAACAGAGGCACCTTCCTTAGAATAACTCGCCATGATGTCGTCAAACATCCAGTTGGGAATAAAATTGAACTTTTGGGCCAACTCAAAAAAATCAGGATTATAAAGATTTAAACCGTGAGCTAAAAGTGTCCACCTTTCATCATCATCCATGTCAAGCTCTGATAATTCGATTGGACCAGGAAGGCACTTATAGTCTTTACCTCCCAGTTTTTCAATTACCATTCTTGATTCAAACTGAGCTTCCCCACCAAAATCTAAAATCTCCTCAAAGCTTGCAAGAGCAGAAGCTCCACTTAGCCCACTTTTCAGTAGCAGCGATTCACGGTTCCAATAACCTTTAATAAAATCATCAATTCCCAAATCACTCGACAATAAACTTTGTTTCACTCTTGCTTCTCCACATAAAAAAAAAGGCCCAGCTCTTAAAATTAGAGCTGGGCCTTCACTCAATTATTTTTACTTAATCATTTCATCAATTGTTTTTACAATTTCTTTTTTGTAACCTTCAAAACCATTTTGCATATCAGATGCTGAGATTTTATATTCAACATCAGGAGTTACACCAAGGTTTTCAAGAGGCTTACCACTTGCTCTGATAGCAAGAGATCCTGTTACAGAAAAGCTTGAAAGACCAAAAAGATTTGAAACATCTTTTGATAGTACATAACCACCAGCTCCAGCTGTTCTTGTTCCCAAAATTTTAACTCTTTTATTGTCTTGTAGGATTCCAGGAAAAAAGTCTCCACCAGAAAAATCAAGCTCGTTAGTCAAAAGAAGAACAGGCTTAGTATAGCGAACCTCTGGATGTGGATTAATTTTGTCAACACCATATAGGAAGTAGGGAGTTGTCAGAGTTCTTCCGGCCATCCATTCGTCTATAGTAAATTGTAGAAATTCTTTGTAGAAAGTGGCAAAAGTCATATTTACTGGATAGCCACTAAGAGTTTTTCCGCCAAAGTATTTTTGTGCTTCTTCATCTGTAGTAACTTTTTTAACTTTTTCCATCTCACCAATAGCTTCAAGTACATCTTTTTGAGAAATACTCATTCTATGTCTTGGAGTGCTCATGGCCTGATCTGTTAGCATTGAAACTAAAGAGTATAGATAAAATACTGATCCACCTGGATTGTTGATCTCATCAATGACTAAACCTTCAGTCAGGCCATCAAATTTTTTCATAATCTCTTTAAAGGCCACTGATTCTTTTTCACCAGCACCGTAAGAAGGAATTCTGATGTAACCAATAAACTTCTTCGCTTCATTCAAGTAAATATAAGCGTCAAAGGGGTTTTTCTCATCACTTTCCCAGATCTTTTTGCCAAGAGCTGGAACAAATGATTTCTTTCCGCCGATCTTCCACAAGCTGTCAGCTTCCTGATCTTTCGCTAGGTCAATCGCCCACTCAGAAACAAAGTTAAGCCTTGAAAGCTTATTAAAGCTATCACTACTTTCCCATGGATCTTTGTGAAGAGAGATAGCACCATCAAGTGCTTGGAAAAAATGGCTTCCAATTTTCTCAGGTGTATAGTCCCAAACAAGTTGGTGTTCAATTGGAGATTTGGCACCTTTTTTAATAATCCCAAGACTAACAGGTCCTCTTGGAACTTTTACAGCTCTTGAAGCCCTTCTTCTTGTGAGAACTAACTCAGCAATTGCTTGGTCAGTAAGGTCAACATTTTTTTCACCCTGAGCTCTCACTCCCTTAACAGCAGTTGCGATATCTTCTCCACCAAAACTTACAACTTCATCACCAGGCTTGAAGGGAAAGCTTGCTTCAGAGAGTTTCTTTCTATCTATTTCAACGATAAAGTATCTTCCCTCAGCTCCTCTAATAGTAAGCGGAAGAGTCGCTGACTCTGTTGCATAAAAAGAAAAACCTACGTGATAATCTTTTGTAGAGTGGAAAAAATCTCTAAGAACCAACTGAAATTCTTTAACAGTAATATCTTTATTAGAGGTTACTGCTAACTTTGCTTTATCAAGTTCTACCTCAAGCTCCCAAGAAGCATATTCTTTCTTCCACGGGGCCGGAGCATAAAGGGTATTAAAGGTAACCCCTATAGCGTCAATGGTTCTCACCATTTCTTTTTGCATTTTTGCACTTGCAAATGCCTGGCCTCCAAGGCCTAAAACTAATACCAAAGCGGTAATCATCTTCTTCATGTAGTCTCCTGCAGTAATAACCAAAACTCTTGGTCAAAATATAAAAGTGCTTGATCATAGACACAAGTTATAGGCCATGCAACTACTGAAATATAACAGGATCTTACATCTGAAGTGAAGCGCCGCGCGTGTGGCTTTTTTACCCACGCGCAATGCATAAATTGACTACCTTTTCATCATTTTCATTAACATTGGTGAAGCCACGTTATTAGCAGATTTTTTTAATGGATTGTAGCCCTTAGCATTTTCCTTGCAATCGAAGCCTGGAAGACAAAAACCTTTCTTGGCCCAATACTCAAAATTATCAGCATTTGCACTTGAACCAAATACACCAAAATACCCTTTTCTTGGATGTCTGCCGTATTCATAATCTAGCGTTCCACAAGTGTGACTTGCCTCATGAACAATAACTGCGGCCCTATTTTTATAGGAAGGATATTTCTTATCACCATAAATTTTAGGGCATAAATTTACAGTCCTTAGCTTGGGAAAGAAAACAGAAGCACTTCCCCTCCCGCAAAATTTCTTATCTTTGCAAATATAAGCAAGTTTAGGCACTCGCCTTGAAATGCACTCAAGACGCCTTTTGATAGACTTTAAGCGACGCCTTAGCTTTTTACTGGCCACAACTTCTGGCTTTTCAAAATAACTAGCTAGCTCAGATAGAAGGCCCTCAGTTTGAGAGACGGCAATCTCCTTAAGCTCAATAATTTTTGGATTATCATCGCATCGGTATTCAGATTTAGCGTTTGCTGACTGCATAGCAAATAGCACTACTACTAAAAGTATTTTCATATTCATCCCCTTTTTCCTCACTTAAAGGGATATTGCTCGGTGCGTAATATGAAAAGAGAATTAAATGAACTCGGTAAGAATTACAGAAATTTTACCCCTACTGGTCCCCAATTCCTTCCATAATGCTCTCCCAGAGAGTAGGGGCGGGAGTAGGGTCAGCTTCAGGAGTGGGATCTGCTACTGCTTCTTCATCATCATCATCATCAAAGCTAGGAAGTAAGTTTGAGATCACATCAAGTATTGTCTCTTTTTCTTCAAAAGAATCTTTCAAGATCTCACTTACATCCCACTGGCAATTTTTTTCAAGGTAATCATAAAATAATTGATCTGTTTTAAATTTAAAAGGAATGGGTCTTATATCCTCTTGGACCCACAACTCAGACTTTCTTCTCGTGCACACAACAGGAGTATCGCTTTCAAAGTCATAGTAGTAAATATACGCAAACTCTTCACCACTATTACCAAAGTCACCACCAACGTCTGTGCCATTCCATTTTTCAAAAGAGGGGGCATTGGATCTTCGGTTGGCCCGAATAACAATTCCAGCTCCTTTATATCTGATAGTAGGAAATTTTCTTTGAAGTTTCGAGCTCAACATATCAATTGGCCCTTCTTCAAGAACACCTGAAATGATTTCTCCATTTTTATTTATCACCACTTTTTCTTTGGTAGGCAAAGTAATGGTGAGCTCATCATCTCCTTGCTCTAGCTGCGGAAGCTTGAGACGTGGAAAAAAGGTAAAAGTCGATTCCATATTAGAGCTATTCAAGTGTGTAGGAGAATCACTTATCCAAAGTACTAAATTTTGTCTCGCCCGATCTAAAAAACTAAAATTAAAAAGGCGATGGGGAGTAAAATCGTCTTTGGTTTCATCTGGGGCCCTCAGGTGATGAGGCATGATCTTATTTGGTCCCGAATTCTTAAATAAAAAGCCTATGATTTTTTCTTCTACTCGGCTAAATTGTATGAAATCACCTTGAAGTCCAGAGAAATATCTTAAATTTAAAATATCATCTCTTTCAGGTGAAAGATCGGTTTGAATTTCTATACTATCTCCAATTTGATCTGCTCCAGCATAAAGCGTGAGAGTGCTTTGATACTCAAAAAATCGTGGATGATAATTCACTTCAATCAAACCTTCACGAATGGAAAATTCATCTAACTCTCCTGCTCCATCAACAGTACCAGAGAGCACAACACGGCTTCCCAACCTAGCTACGGGATTTCCTTCCACATCTATTAGTTCAATACGAATCGTTTTGAATGTTTCAACGTAGGGGTTGAACTTCGGGTTATCGATACTAATCTTTGATTTTCTAAAATCGATTTGGATATTTTCATATGAAATAGAGGGTCTGCTTAGCATTAGAGTGCCATTAACAACAAGCTCTACTTCCCCTGTTCCAGCTCCTTGGGGCGGATAGAAAGTTGTGATAAATTTTCCACCATCAAAAGTAACCCCTGAAAACGTTCCTCCAACTGAAGAGTTAATACTAAAATTTAAACCATGGGTGGATCTCAAGTCATGGCTAAATTCGTCTTTCAAAGTGAAGGCAATTGTGACTTCGCTTCCAATTGTGCCAAGTGAGCTCATATCCAAACTGTGTGGATCAATAAGTGGAATTGAATCAAGATTACTATCAAGCCTAATAATCCCATCTCTAAACTTTGCACTGCAATTGTAGCTACGTTGTTCATCACCAAAATCAAAATTGTAGCTGTATACACCCGGGTCACTTATCACGAACTCACCCAATGTATTTGAGTCACAAACAAGACGAGGCCTGAGTCCGTAAGCCTGCTCAATAATTTTTGACTGCTCATCTCTGATTTCGAGAGTAATTTGGGTTTGATTACTTCCATTTGCTAATTCGGTATAAGACTGTGAATACAATCTCGAGTTCTCAAAACTAATGGTCCCAGTATAGGGGACTGGGTGTTTAATATTTATTGTTAAATATTCGGTGGTAACGCCTGACTTTATTCTTATCAGCACTTGATCTTCATTTACTCCGTCGTGATAGTAAGTATTCTCAACAAGACCACGATCATCAGATTTCAGCTCACTTGAGCGCAAGCGACCTCCACCTCTGACAATACTAAAAAATGCTTTATTTGATTTAGCGGCCTTTCCAAGAATTGATATAAGTTTAGTGCTAAAAGTAATTTCTATTTCAGATAACCTGTGGATGGATAAATCTGTGGGTAAGACAATCGAAGACGTGGGCGCTAAGCCTGCATAAGCGCAAGCACCAAAGACATAAAGTACAATGATCTTAAATAACTTCCCAAGCATCTGAATAACCTCTCCTTATTATTGTAGTCCACTACATCTCAATACCTGAGCTATTTGAAATATGTACAAGGGGTGACCAAATATGCAACAGTCACATTTGTCTTGTCATTACAGGTAGATAGCACGATTCCTGCCGGCAAGTCACACAGATTTTCTGGCGATGATATAATTTTTCTATGTCTAATTCGCTACGAGATGATCTCCTAAATTTGAGACGGTTTTTGGTTAAGGCCTTGGCACTTCTTCCCATCACCATAACACCACTTATGGTTTCAAATTACAGCTATGATTACTTCAATATTCCCAAGTGGGATTTCTATTTTTTCTGCTTTTTTCTATTGGGATCACTTCTTCTTTTTACAAAAAAAATCTATATTCCCAAAATCCCCAATTTGGATGCGTTGTGCTTTCTATCAATTTTTGCTGTCACTACACTTATTTCAATTTTTCTTGCATCTGGCCAGTGGTCTCATATTCTCTTATATAGAATTAGCTTTATCATCTATGTTTTCATTTTTTTCCAACTTTTTAAAAGTGAAAAAATAAATTTGATAACACTTACACATGCTCTTCAAGGAACAAGTCTTTTTTTAATCCTGCTGGGTGTGGTCTTTCATATTTCCCAAGAATCATCTCTTAACTTGGCCAGCGCACAACTCATTTCGGCAACACTAGGTAATTCAAATTTATTTGCTGAGTTTTTAGGATTAACACTTCTGGTGAGTATTTATTCTCATACAAAAAGCCACTCCAAGGTAACTTTACTCGGCTGGGGGATTGTAAGTGCCATTGCCATTTATCTGGCGATTCTTCAATGCCGATCAGTAAACCTCTTTGTGATTTTAGGGCTCTTGTGGTCGACATTTTCTTTTAGTGGAAAAAACCGAATCAAAACTACTTTGATTTCACTGATTCTTTGTATCAGTTTTGTCTATAAATTTAAGAAATCTCCTCTTCCCACAGGCCATGTAAATAGTGTTAGCGATATCAAGCTTCAAAAACAAAACCAAAAGGCGATGGGAAGTATCGAGGCGAGGTGGGCCATTGCCATGGCCTCACTTGATCATATTTATCACCACCCCCTAGGAGTCGGCAGTAATCAGTTTGAATTTTCGATTCTACCTTATTTAGCAAAAAGAGGAGTTAGGCTGCCACAAAAAAGTCTTTGGTTTACCCCACACAACGAGTTTTTGAAACTACTCATTGAAGAGGGGATATTGGTAACAACAGGGCTAATGGTACTCTTAATAGGAATGCTGATTTTTATTTGGAAAAGAATCGAAAAACCGGATCAAACACTATTTGAAATATTGACCCTCTTTTTTTTAGGCGAGGCACTATTTCAATTCCCACTTGAATCAGCTCACACGGTTTTATTGATGGCAGTTTCCCTATCCTACTTTCTTGGGCTTTTAGAAGCTACAGAAGTAAAAAACCATTCTCTTTGGCCCTACCCCCTCGGCATAGCTCTCGTCATTATTTGGGGAACCTCAATCTATTCTCATCTCCAAACTAATGGGAAGAACCGAGATACTGCCAAACTGGCGAAGGCCTGCCATATCTACCCTGAAAACTGGCGCGCCTGTACCCACCTATCCTATGTCCTCATTAGTCAAAAAAAGTATATTAAGGCCAGTGAGATCTTAACTCCACTACTTGAAAGCACACCATTTAATACAATAGCCCTTAGAAATATCTCGCTGGCAAAATTAAATGCAGGAGAAAAGAAATCAGCATGCATGTATATGAGTCGCTATCAAAAATTATTTTTACAAAATGATATGACAAAGCTCTTTAAGAAAAACTGCACAGCCCTTTAAATTAACTTTTCGAATATTTCAGGTGTCTCGGGATTCTGATGAAACCCCACTTTTTTTAAGAATTTTGTGTGCAGTGGATGTTCGGGTCTGGAAATCAAGGTGTGAACTCCAAGGCTTTTGAAGTCAGCATTTTTTCTATCGAGTACATATTGTGTATTTTTTTTATCTCTAAATTCACTGCATGCATAGTCTAACTCAATTTGAAGAACTCCACCTTCTAGTATCTGATAAATAAAAAAACCAACTGGCCTTAAATCCCTAGCGATCAAAATCGTTTGGTAGTTTTTAATTGAGCCAAAATCAAAATGGGGAAAGAAACGGGCGATGTCATTTTTATAAAACTCAAAAAACTGCTGAAGAAAATATTCATCTCCTTTAAAAGTTTCATTGAGAGTAAAGTACTCTTTACTGGTATGAATTTTGTAGAGGTAATAAAGATCGATCAAAACAATAAATAAATTTAATCCAAAAACTGGGTAGGCCTTAAGAATAATCCCGTAACATGCCATAGTACTGGCACCAAGAAGATTCACATACCTCAAAGTTTTAAAATTTTTCATCATCATGGATAGAGCGACCAAGACTGATCCCAAGTATCCAATTGCCTGCTCAAATGTCACCAGAGCTCCTCTGAAGTGCCTTTTAAATGCCTGTAAATTAATCATAACACCTCTAATGTGGCTTGACAGAAATTTATTTTGCATCTAGTCTAACAAACTGAAAGAGGCCCAAAATGGACTTACTAATGATTATGACAAATTCAGAAAAAACCTATTCTTTAAATCAGCTAATTGCTGATATTTCGACTGGTCTTTTCACTTCTTTAACAAGTGAAAATGAAGCTTTAGAAAGTAGAGCGGGCTTTAGCTGTGCCATGGTTTTAGTGCCCTCCTCGATCACTACATCATCAAACTGCTAGCCCCTCGCTAGATAATTTTAAAGAATTCTAAAAATTTAATTTTTTAATTTGATTGCAGAGTCAATCAAATTGATAAAAAGATGGTGATTGTAATGAAAACACTTATAGATTTAAATAATTTAACCTTTGGCCATGACTCAAATATTCTTTTGAGTGATATTTCTGTCTCAATTATGGCAGGTGATAGGATTGGCCTAGTTGGTGACAATGGCAGTGGAAAATCAACTCTACTATCCATATTGAATAAAACACTCACTCCTCAAAAAGGGGATGTGATCTACCGTAGAGGACTAAAAGTAGAGTCAGTTGAGCAGTTTCTGCCAGAGTACCTACTGGACAAGAGTATAATTGAAGCCGTATCAGAGAAATTAGATGATCCTATTTCAAATATCCACATTGCTCAGAAGCTCTTACTGGATCTTCATTTCACAGAGGACCAATTCGATATCTTGATTGGCGGTCTCAGCGGTGGACAAAAAAATAGGCTTATGATGGCAAGAGCATTCATCACCAAGCCTGATGTGGTTTTCTTTGATGAGCCTACAAATCATCTCGATTTAAAAAACCTTGTTTTCTTCGAGGAAATTTTGAAAAACCAGTGCCAGTTCACTTTTGTCATTATTTCCCACGACAGATCCATTCTAGATACTACAACAAATAGGACTATCTTTGTTCGCGATAAGAATGTTTATCACTTTGAAGGTGGCTACAGCACTGCTTTAGTTAATCTACAAAAAGAAGATCAGCTAAGGAAGTTGAGACTTGAAAAAGAGCAAAAGGAAATAGACCGAATCAAAGCTTCGGCCAAGAGACTCGCTATTTGGGGAAAGGTTTATGATAATGAAGACCTTTCAAGAAAGGCCAAATCCATGGAAAAAAGAGTGGATAAGCTTGAAGTTACTAAAACGCAACTTGATAAGACCTCTTCACTGACACTGTCACTGGATACCAAAGAGCAGAAAAGTAAAATGGCCGTAGAAATCAAAAACTTTGATGTGAATGTACCAGGTCATCCAGATAAAAAGCTCTTTTCCATTGAAAAGCTCTATCTCAAACAAGGAGAAAAAGTGGCCCTCCTGGGAGAAAACGGAGTTGGCAAGACAACCCTTATTACGATTCTTTCAAAAGCTATAAGGGCGGAAGAAGAATTTGGTGAAATTCGTATTGCCCCCAATACTTTTCTAGGGCTCTATGATCAACAGCAACAAGAGCTGGAAGTCAAAAACACTATTTGGGAAGAGTTAAGGAGTAAACTTGACTGTGTGGATAATGAAATCAAAATGAATTTGATTCGTGCCGGTTTTGCCATTGATAGACATCACGATAAAATAGGTAATCTCAGTGGGGGAGAGAGGGCAAGAATTGTATTTATCATTCTCTCAACTCTAAGACCTAATTTTATGATTCTAGATGAGCCGACAAATCACCTTGATATCAAAGGCAAGGAAGAGCTTGAGCATATTTTAAAGGGTAGCAGCGCCACTTTAATTGTAACCGGTCACGATAGGGCCTTTATTGATAGTGTGGCCTCTAGATTTTTGGTGGTTAAAAATGGGAAGCTATACGAAGAATCCAGTCCAAACTATTTTTATGACAGCTTTTTAAATAGTGAAGAGATCCAAAGCAACATGGCAGCAACAGCTTCAGCTGCAACCAAAGAATTTATTCAAGGTTCTGAGGAGGACTTGCTTGAAAAACTTCTGGTTCTTGAAAAAAAGCTGGGTGACGACCTGGCAAGAAGGCCAAAGTTTCAGAAAATCAAGCTTCAATCGAATTGGCGTGAAGAAATTAAGGCAATCAAAAAAGAACTCAAATTATGAATTTAATGGGGGAGTTGGACAACAACTCCCCTTTCTACTTATACTGACATCACAAACAATGAAATACAGCAAACCAGTCCTACAAACCAAACAATTGATCTCATGTTTGCAAAATCTTTTATATAAAATACTCCGTAGAACACCCTAGATACCACAAATAAAATGGCCACATTGTCTATGGTTTCTTGGCCAATTTTACCCAACATATGGGCGACTATAACCGCTACAGCAAAAAGAGGGAAAGCTTCAAAACTATTGAGCTGGGCCCAATGAGCTCGCTTTCTCGCTCCTGTTAATCCCTCTAAAAAATCTCTTGGACCATTATTATCAAAACCTGGCCCACTTGCTTTTGCACATGCGGCCCAAAGCATAGGCATAATCCCCGCCACTAAAACACACCATAAACTGATTGTCATAAACACTCCTTTGCATCTTTCTATGCTAGTGAAGAAATTGTACTTTGACCAATGCCCTTGCTTAATTTTTCTTTTTTCACCTACTTTAAAGATGACTCTGAGTTCAGCCACAACACAGGTGTCAATTCCTATCAAATTACAGTTGATACAGGGGAGATGATTAATCTTCTAATAAGTGGAAAAATTTGAGGGCCTTTGTGTAGACAGGTTTTTTAATATCGAGTGTCCTATCAACGGCTTCGCTTGGGTCAACCCATTCATAGGCATCAAAATCATCAGTCTCAGTCAACTGTGCTATATCTTCGGCCTCAATCAAAAAATATATTTGTTCTTGGCCGATATAGGGACTGTCTGGGTTAAATTTTTCATTCCAGATGTAGCGGTAACTCTCATCCGTTTCACCAATAATCGAAAATGAGCTCATGCCTGTCTCTTCAGTGATTTCCCTGGTAATGGCCTCCTCAGCACTTTCTCCCTCTTCAATTCCGCCTTGCGGGAGCTGCCAAAAGGGGGTCTCGCCAGCTTCTACTTTCTTTTTGCCCATCAATATTTTTTTTTGTTTATCAATAATGATGGCCGCCACATTTTTTCTATATTCTGCTTTGTCTTCTAGTACTCTTAATTTTTGAAAATAATCAGTCAGCTGATGGAAGTCTTCAAAAATAATTTTGGCCTCATCGACTTTTCCAAAACCATAGCTTGCCAGTCCAAAAGATGTACCCGCCTTTTTTGCTGAGACAAAATCGCCCATGGTATCACCAATGTAAATAGACTTACTCAGGCCATTTTTTTCCATGATATTTAAAATATTTAAATCTTTGCTCAAATTGGTCATACCATGACAGGTGGAATCTTCGAAGAAACGAGAAAGTCCTGAAAAATCAAAAAAAGAATTGAGATACCAGCCAGCGCAATTGCTAACCAAATAGAGCTTGTAGCTTTTCTTTAAACTCGTAAGTCCTTCTTCCAATCCGGGATAAAGAGTTCCACCACGCTCTATCACCGCATTTTTTTCATGAACACTAAGGGCCGCCGCGAGCTCAGGGTAGGGGATATCAATATTTGGAAAAACCTCTTTAACACAATCCATATAAAATTTGCCGGCCACTTTTTCAATATCGGCGGGAGTGCACCTTTCACTCCTTCCCATCTTCTCTAACGCTCGATTCCAACCATAGGCAGTAGAGCTACAGGCCTTCCAAAGAGTCCCATCCAAATCAAATATAATCGAATCAAAGAACATAACTTCCTCACCAGTCAAAAGAATATTTTAAAACCAAAAAGGAATTTTGGATAAGACAATCGCCTAGGAATATACGCATGACGCGAATAAAGGAAAAATAATCGAACTAAAGATTTAGTTGGACTTTAACTAAAGTCTTAGTTTAAACTTTTAACCAACACATTTTTTAAGGAAGAATTATGCCGAAAGATCAGCATATGCTCACAGAGGTAGAGCTAGAGCTAATGAATATTTTGTGGTCCATTGGAAGTGGTAGCGTCAAAGATATCATGGAAAAAATGGGAGAAAATAGAAACCTTGCCTATACCAGCGTTTCTACCATGGTCAGAATTCTTGAAAAAAAGAATGCCGTCAGCTCACAAAAACAAGGCCGAGGCCACATCTACACTCCTCAACTAGAAAAAAGCGACTATCAAAAGAAAAGTGTTAACAACCTTTTAGATACCGTTTTTGAGGGTGCTCCCCAATCTATCGTCAAATGCTTAATTGATGAAAATAAAATCTCCAAAAAAGAACTGATAAGTCTGTGCGCCTTAATAGAGCAGGGGGAGTTATGATCTCTATGCTCAAAGATTTGCACCTTCTTTTAACTCTATGTGGAGTCCTGATGATCTTTTTCTCCCTTTTCTATAAAGAGGAAAAAAAGACCAACTTTGAAAGAATGTTTCTATTAACTATTCCGCTAGTCATTGCCTTTTCCTTATTATGGAAATTCTCTCCAGTAAGCGCTCCAGGGCTTGAGCACGGTATAGAAAAATTTGAAACCTTGATTAGTGGCTCCACTGGTGCAGTTTTTGAAACAATTGTTAGGAAAACAAGCAGTAAGCAGGTCATTACCAAAACCTACCAGTCCCTTAGCTCTAATATGCTCTGGATAGGTATATTTTTGACTGGTCTCACAATATGGGGATTTCTCTTTATAAGAGATATCTTCCGTTTGAGAAAAATAATTGGAAATGCCCATCAGGTGAAGTTCCATAAAAAAACGAAAATTCTAGTTTCTGAAAACCTGGGCTCTCCATGCTCACTTTGGTGGCCTGGGAATTATTTAATTTTGGTGCCAAGCTCAGTACTACAAGATAAAGACCTGCTCCACTATTCATTAAAACATGAGTTCATTCACCATAAATTAGGCGATACCAAGTCGATCTATCTTATTCAGCTGATCAAGGCCTTCTTTTTTCTCAATCCTTTTGCTCACTTTTTTGTGAGAAAGATAGGCGAGCAAATTGAGTACCGATGTGACAGAAAGGTAGTCGATCACAACCGCAAAAATTCAATTAAATATGCAAAATCAATATTAAAAATAGCTAGTAAAAATTCCGGAATTTCTTTTCAACCAACTTGTGCCATGGCCTCCCTAAAACTTTTAAAATGGAGGATTAAAATGATCTCAATGAATGAGAAAAAAAGTAGAACACCCCTTAAAACCTATGCGGCCTTAATTTTGAGCTCGGTAGTCTTATTGCAGACAGCATTTGCCATAAGTAGTGATTCCAGACATATTTTAAGTCTGGAGCAGGCGTCTGACATCGCTCACTCTTATGACAGTAAGATTCCCATCGAAGTCAATGAAGAGGTTCTCAAATGGCTTAATTTTTATATCGGAGACCCTCGCGGGCGATCTTTTATGAAAAAGGCCATGGTGAGAATGAAAAACTACCAAGGTTTTATTTTAGGAAAACTGGGCCTTAGTAAATTACCTCTTGAGCTACTTGCAGTGCCACTAATGGAGTCTGGTTTTAGCAATAAAGCGATTTCAGGAAATGGAGCTGCTGGCATTTGGCAATTCATGCCAGGAACGGCCAGAAGATTTGGTCTAGTGGTAAAAAAAGGACACGATGAAAGATTTAATGTAGGTAAGCTCACAGCTGCGGCCATCTCTTACTACCAAAGTCTCTACAAAATTCCAGACTTTCAAAAAGACTGGAGACTGGCTATTTTATCCTACAACACTGGTGAGAGTCGTCTTAAAAAAGAGATCGAAAATAGAGGAACTCTCGATCCTTGGGCATTTAGTGATATAGGAGACAAGCAGTATCTTGCAAAGATTATGGCCGGGATTATTATCCTTAAAAACCCCAAGAAATTTCAGTTTAAGGGTGAATTTGCCCTGCCAGAAACTCACGTGCTTCTTGAAGACAGTTTAGGTATCAGGAGTTCTGAGCAAACCAAGCTATGTAGAAAAACTTCGAATATCGTTGAAAACTGCTAAGTAGTAAAGCCTTCTAACGGGGACCCAAGGTAAGTGGTCCCCTTTTCTATCTGGGCAATCTATTATTGTCTCCTCCCCACAAGACCATGTTAAAGCGAGATTAACGGGATAAACTCTTTAAATTATAGACAACTTTGTAAAAACTGCCTGTTTCATGCTCAAGCAGCATTGACAGCCAGGGTCAATATTACACAGTGTATTCCACTAGATGAGATCACCTTATAAGATTGTTTCATATTATATTAACTATCGTGGAGGTAGTTTAATGAAGTTATCAAGCCTTAAAAAGATGCTTGTCTTTTCTCTATTATTATCGAGTGTCGCATTCGCTGACCCAAGTACTTATGTAACTCACTATGTATATTGTGAAGCACCTAGTTTTATACGTTCATACACTGTTGGCACTTCAATTTATGAAGCCAATAGAGATATCAACCCATTTTTCTGGGCAGGAGATTTTGTAGGTATATCGAACCACTCAAAACACTACCTTATATATGGAGGATATTATCTATGTGTAGCAGATGAGCTCCTACCAGGTAATGGATTAATTGATGCTTATATTACAGAGTATAAATTTGTAGCAGATACTTACGATCGCAACGGAAGAAGTGACTCTATTGAGAAGCAGGCAAAAGAAATATTAAGAAGAACATCTGATAGACTTGAAATTTATGATGATAGTCTTAAAGAAGAAGAAAAAGAAGCTAACGCACTTGTTAAATCAATTGAAAAATCTGAAGCAGCTCTTCGTGAACAAAAAGAATTCTTTGACAGCATTGTCAGTGGCGACGATATCATGGCCAGCTATGAGGCCGATGTCGACACATTGACAAAGGATACTTATGAGGCTGAGCTTGCAGTTGTTCAGGCCACCTATGAGGCCTCATTAGAAGAGTCGATTTTAAGCGAAAAAGAATCGATAGATGATTCACTGGCTGAACTTCTTGTAAGTAAACGAGAAGCCGAAGCTAAAATGACAAGTGCTCAGGAAAAAAGAAAAGAACTCTATGAAGCTTTTGGTGATTACGAAGGACATTGGGGTAGCGGTAGCTGGCTTAAGTAAAAGACTAATAAAATAATTCAATACCTAGGGCCATGACTCGAAGCCTTTTCCCCATAGGCACAAATCTAGCAAACAGCTATTATAAAAGACGGTAAGGAGATCTCCATGGAAGTTATCGAAATTACGAAATCTATTAAAAAAGCTCTGGCCGACTCGAAAAAAAACCAGCAGTTGATAAAGCAGTTGAATGCTTCCCCATTAGTCGCCACTGACCCTGGGAGTCGCTTTTCAGTCACCTGGGATGTTATGAAAAGTAGAGTTGCCAAAATTGAATGCACAGACGATAAGGTCAACTCAGAAGACCTCGAAGCTATTTTGTCGGCCATTAACAGTGTAATGGACCGAGCAGCTCAAGAATTCAAAACCTACTGAATAAAATCCTCTACAAAAGCATTGGCCGGACCATTTCTGATTTCAGAGGGTGAGCCCAACTGCTCAATAATTCCCGCATTCATAATCACAATTCGATCACTCATGGTAAAGGCCTCGATTTGATCATGGGTCACATAGATACAAGTGATTTGATACTCTTGTTGGATCTTACGAATATCCACTCTCATTTTTTCTCTAAGCTTGGCATCTAGATTACAAAGGGGCTCATCAAGAAGTAAAACCTTTGGCTTGGCCACAAGACCTCTCGCCAGCGCTACTCTTTGCTGTTGTCCACCTGACAGAGCATCTGGCATTCGCTTTTCAAGACCCGTCAGCTCAACCGTTTTCATCACATCAGCGACGCGGTCACTAATTTCAGATTTTGCCAATTTGGTGACTTTAAGCGGATATGCAATATTATCGTAGACATTCATATGAGGCCAAACGGCATAACTTTGAAAGACCATGCCAATATGCCTGTGCTCTGGTGCCACAAAAATACCACTATCAGGATTATTGACGATGTGGTCATCAATTTTAATAATCCCTGAAGTATTTCTCTCAAGACCTGAGACCATTCTAAGGCATGTGGTTTTTCCGCAGCCTGAAGGTCCTAAAAATGAGACAAACTCTCCATTTTCTATGCTGAGAGAAAAATCCATTATGACTTTTACATCCCCATAATTTTTTTTAACATTTTCAAATGATACGTAACTCATAGTCCGTACTTCCCTTTAGAGGCTACCTTCACAAAGGTATTTAATAAGGCCACCACTGCAATTGTAAGCAATGCTAGCACTGCCGATCCACCGCCACTGGCGTCAGCATATTCTTGAAGTTGAAAAATTAAAGTCCCAAGAGTTTCAAGCCCAGGCCCAGTTAGCAAAATTGTCATTGTCAGTTCACTAAAACACGGCATGAAGACCAAAAACCAACTTGCCACAAGAGCTGGCTTCATAAGAGGAAACCAAATGGTTCTCATAGTAGTAAACCAACTGGCACCACTAACTCTTGCAGCTTCGGCCAGGCAATCATCAATTTGCCCAAAACCATCAGAGGTAGTCCTCAAAGAAAAATTCAAATACTTGGCAATATAAGCAAGTACGATTAACCCCAATGTATTATATAGTGGAATTTTAAATCCCAATATTCCTGAGCTAAAGGTCAGAATGAAAGCGAAGGCCAGAACAGTTCCAGGAGTAGCATAGGGAAGGGAGGCCAGAATCTCTACAATCCCCCTACCTTTAATTCTTGTTTTCTGTTTAAGATAGGCCAGCACCATTCCAAACATCGTGGCCGCAGTTGCTGCCCAAAATGCAAGTTTGGTACTATTCCAAATGGCCCTAGGTGTTTCATCTACTTCAAAAAATACTCGCGTAAAATTTTGAAAACCAAGATTAGAAAAGCTGAGCTCCCCTTGAACCTTGCTGAGCGCGGTCACTAGTATTCCAAAAAATGGTAACCCAAATAATAAGAAGAACATCATCCCGAGAAGAATAGTCAGAGGAGTTTTGTAGCTGCCTAAATCAATAAGAGAGGGCCTTGATGTCTTTCCCCCTACGGTTTTAAAATGGCCTTTTCTAAGCAGTCTTTGATTAAGGAGTAATATAAAAATTGCCAGAACAATTAAAAGGGCAGAAAGAGATCCGGCCATATAAATGCCCCCCATACTGCCCATTTTTTGGAAGGTATAAATTCTTGTGGTGATTAGGTAAATCCGAGCTGGATTCCCAATCAAGGCAGGCACCCCAAAGCTTGCAGACGCAGCTAAAACGACCAGGAGGATCCCACTGAGCAGTGAAGGAAATATAATAGGAATTGTAATCTGAGTAAAAACTTTAAATGGCGACGCCCCACTTATCCTGGCCGCTTCTTCTAGCGAGGGATCCATCCGGTCAAGTGAGGCCAAAAGGCTGAGAAGAATAAAGGTATAGAAAAAACAGCTCATTACCCACATCAACCCCAATTGGGAGTAAATATTTAAAAATCCTTTCCCTAGAATAATATTGAGTAGGCCATTAGTTGGGTTTGCCAGATAAATCCAGGCCATAGCACCAATATATGGAGGAATCGCATAGGGAAGGCAAAATAGAGATCGCCACTTCCCTGCATTTGCTAGATTGGTTCTCGTTAGCACCCAGCTAAGAGGAAGAGCGAGGATAGTGCTCACCATGGCGGTACCAAGAGAGATAAAAACGGTATTTTTCAAGGCCAAAAGAGTAGACTTGCTCTCAAAAACTTTAAAATAATATTTTAAATCAAATTCAAATAGTGGTGCTGGAAAAGTAATTTTTCCAAATAGGACTAAAAAAGGATAGAGACACAGTATCACCAAGATCAAGGCCGATACTGTTAAAATAAGTTTTTGGGACAGTAGTTTCTTTAAAAACATCTACTGAAACATTATCTCTGAATATTTTTCTTTTAAGTTCATTCTGTCTTTTGTCACTTTTTTCACAAAGTCATTACTCCATGGAAAAGAATTCTTTAACAATTTTGAAAGTACAGGTGCTCCAACAGGAGGAGCAATCGAATTAAGTGGAGAATACATAAATGACCTGGTCATAGCTTCTTGACCTTCTTTTTTGAACATCCAGTCCACGAATTTTTTAGCAAGCTCTCTAGATCCACTTTTCTTGGTTATTGCCATCACGTTAGTATGGGTGACCGCTCCATCTTCTGGATAAATAATTTTAAGTCTGGTGTCTTTACCTTGAAATCTCAGAAGATTTTCAAGTAGCACCCAACCAACAGGTCTTTCTTTACTTTGCATCCTTCTAATAACAGCAGAGTTTCCACCCTGAGCAATAGTTTCATTATCTCTAAGCTTAACAAAATAATCCCAACCGTAGTGGTGCTGAAGCATGGCCATAGTCGTAAAATTTGTTCCTGAAGCAAGTGGTGAGCCAGTTGTAAACTTTCCCTTCCACTTGGGATCGGCCATTTCTTTAAAAGTCTTAGGGGCTTCTGAGTCACTAACGGCGTCACTATTATAGCTAAGAACCATCACCGGAACTGAAACTGTAGTGTAGAACCCATCAGCATGTCTCAACTGATCTGGAACACCTTTAGCAACATCTGACTTATAAGAAAAAAGATTCCCACTGCTTGCCATCTCTTCATACCAAAAGCGATCTGAAGAAATCAAAATATCAGCTTTAGTTCCACCGGCCATTAGCTCGGCGTTGACCTTTGAGGCTATATCTTCACTTCCAGCTTGATAGAAATTAAACTTTACTCCCGGAAATGCCTTTTTAAGCCTTGGGGAAATATCTGAAATTGTATCTTTGTACATAGAAGTATAAATCCACAGCTCTTTTGCCTCAGCTCCATCAGTGCTCTCTTTTTGACATCCAACTAAAAGACCCAAAACGACTAGAGGAATTAATATTCTCATTTTTTACTTTTCCCAGTTAAAATTTAGATGGTCACAGTATACTTCAAAGCCCTGAAAGCGCCACTTTCCACGGGCCACCACTATAAAAAATGTAGAGAAATTAAAAGAATTTTAACGCGACGCATTCACTATCTTATACTTTGCTGCTGAGATTGTTGGAGGAGCCTGTTCACGACGCTGAAAAACCTGGTGAAAGAAGGTTTGTGGAATCAGGCCTGGAGATATGTTGATCACGACACTTGAAAATTGTGTGGATTTCTATCCACACAGATTTTTAAGCAGTGGGAGGGGGAATGCATTGATGTCCCCCTCTCCCTAAAACCCATCTTAAGCAGTAAAATTATATTTCTGATTGAAAGTAGGCCTTTCTTTCTAGATGTGGGGAAGTGGTAATACTAGTTTTACCTTCACCCGTAAGAGGTTGTTCCGGCGACAAGAGATTTTATGCCAGAAATTTGACTAACTTTTGATAAAATTTCCATATTTTCTAGACATACACCTTGCGAATACTCCTACCCCTGGGAAATACTTAGGTTGGCAACTATCAATACCAAGATTAATTTTATAAAACTCACATGCCACCTTTTAACCCTTTATTTTGCTTTGTAAGCAGCTGTTAAAAGTTTTATGATTCTAGTATGACCTTTTCTGGAGGCAAGAAATAATGCAGTACTGCCACTTTCATCTTCAATATTAATGTCAGCACCAGCATCGATGAGAGATTTTACTACTTCAACATGGCCATTACGTGAAGCCGTAATTAAAGCAGTCTTACCGACATCTGGGTCTTTTATTTCAAGGTCAGCACCAGCACTGATTAGAATTTTAACGATTTCAACGCGGCCATATTCCGCTGCCCGAGTCAATGCAGTCCCGTCATCTCCATTTTTAATATTAAGATTGGCTCCAGCATCGATGAGAAGTTTTGTTATTTCACTAGAGTTCTCCCTCGCAGCATGGATTAATGCAGTCCTGCCATATTTATCTCTAGCATTAACGTCAGCTCCAACATCGATGAGAAGTTTTACTATTTCACTAGAGTTATTTTCCGTAGCATGGATTAATGCAGTCCTGCCATATTTATCTCTAGCATTAACATCAGCTCCAGCATCGATGAGAAGTTTTACTATTTCACTAGAGTTATTCTCCGTCGCATGGATTAATGCAATCCCGCCATATTTATTTCTAGCATTAACATTAGCGCCAAGATCGATGAGAAGTTTTGCTACTTCACTAGAGTTATTCCTCGTAGCATATATTAATGCAGTACTGCCAAATGCATCTTCAATATTAAGACTGGCTCCAGCATCGATGAGAAGTTTTGTTATTTCGCTAGAGTTCTCCACTCCAGCATGCATCAATGCAGTACTGCCATTTCCATCTTTAATATTAAGATTGGCCCCAGCATTGATGAGAAGTTTTGCTAATTCAACATGATTTCTGAATGTGGCCGTTATTAGCATTGCCCTACAGGTATCTCTTCTATTCATATACCCACCATCTCTACAACGAACAACATCAAGGTCAGCACCAGCATCAATGAGAAGTTTTGCTAATTCAATCTGATTTCTGGATGTGGCCCACATTAATGGCGTATTACGATCATAGTCTGGAATTTCAAGGTTAGCCCCAGCATTGACTAGAAGCTTTACTAGCTCTATATTGCCTTCTCTTGTAGCTCTGAGCAATACTGTTTTAGAATCTTTATTTTGAATATCAAGGTTGGCACCAGCATTGATTAGAAGTTTTACTGTTTCAACATGACCATCCTCGATGGCCCTAAATAATGTAGTTTCACCTTTTTTATCTCTCATATTAAGGTCAGAGCCAGCACTAATTAGAAATTTTGCTACTTCTGTACGATCATTTCTTATGGCCCAAATCACTGCAGTATCACTTTTAAAGTCTTTAATATTAAGTTTGGCCCCAGCGTTGACTAGAAGCTTTGTTATTTCAGTATGACCCGTCTTTGCACTCCACGCTAATGCAGTTTCACCATCTCTATTTTGAATATCAAGATCAGCACGGGCCTTGATTAGAAGCTTTACTGCTTCTGTGTCACTCTTTTTTACGGCCCAAATTAATGCAGTATTACGGAAATAGTCTTTAGCATCGGGGTTTACACCAACACTGAGAAGAAATTTTATCTTTTGAATTTTGCCTTTCTGTATCGCCCTAAGTAATGCGCTACCTTTCATTATACTTGCAATAGATCTATTTTGCTCTTGATTTGATTTTAGTGTTCGTGTGATGAACTGACTCTTTTTGTCTTCTTCATCCCATATCGACTTTAATTTGTATTTTTGCCAATTTGCACTAATAAAAAAATTGAAATTTCCACCTCTATCAATATTTTTTCGAAGTGTTACACCTTCAGAAATATCAAGTGCCGTATTTTCCCCATTGGTTAAAACATTTTCATCAACTTGAAACGAATCAATTGTCGTTGCAAAAAGTGAAGGGCCAAACAATACAAACAAATGTAATAACAACATTTTCATATCAACTCCTAATCCATTACTTGCCCATTTAGCATATACGTCATGCAGCATTCCCTATAGGTTTTAGTTGTTTCATTTGTCATCATTAGTTAACAAATCAGCATACTTCAGTTCATAACCCCCTGGAATTAAGCATATTGTAAAGAGTGACTTGAACATCTCGAATCTACTCATAATTGAAAAAATTATAGAGAAATTGTGGACGTTACCAGGAAGCGATTCCAGCACACAAAAACCGTAACCTGAACAGTGCACTGTTAACCGTTAACATGTTAGCAGGGTAGTTATGTCGGGAGTTTTGAAAATTCGAAACCTCGTGCTGGAAAGGGTTTTGAGCGTTACTGCCGAAGGTGGGCCAAAAGCAACTACCACAATAATTAAACCCAGCTAGAGCGAAACATCAATACATTACTCCACCATTTTAAATTTCACGCTTTGATAGAAGGCGCTCCCAAAACCTGGTAAATCCCACAAATTTTACCACGATGATTA
Source organism: Bacteriovoracaceae bacterium (assembly GCA_018649885.1). Classification (GTDB taxonomy): domain Bacteria; phylum Bdellovibrionota; class Bacteriovoracia; order Bacteriovoracales; family Bacteriovoracaceae; genus JABIHA01. The sequence continues at coordinate 87,998 of JABIHA010000138.1, read as the reverse complement.
AGACCAACAAGAGCGTGAGTGAAATTTCAATAAAAAACTATGTTCTTAAAATTTTAAGCTTTGGGCGACCCTGATGAAGGTGCTCTCCAACTCTTACAAGCCCCACAAGATTTTCTAGCCTCATGAACAACATATCTCCAAAGCTAACTCCAGAAAACTGATATATTTCTATAGGCAAAAATCAAATATGAGATAATGTCCGCAGCGCAACCTAGGCGATGCAGACTTTTAGAAATTTTGGTTTGAGCTCTATACTTAAATCTGTACTCCCACAATTTTCTCCATCAAGCTCAACCCCTATAGGCGTCTGTGAAGTTACCTTAATGTTTTGTGCCTTTAATTTTTGAACACCTTTGATTTTAGAGACATCACCTGAGTAGAGTCTGTCTAACCTGGAGAGAAGCTCAGCAACTTTAAAATCCCCCACGACTGTCACATCAAAGTAGCCGTCTCTCAAATCTGCACCTGCTCCAAACTTCATCCCACCCCCAGCATAGGTTCCTTTGCAGACAAAAAGAGCTGTTAAATTAACCTCGATCTCTTGTTCATCGAGCGTAACAACTGCCTTGGTAGGCTGATGACCTATGATTGCTTGAACAGTGGGTGCTATGTATTTGAGACTTTTAGGAAACCATCCTGGGTATCTACTTTTAATTAATGTGATATCTGAGCTAATTCCAATGCCTGCCATATTGACGAAAAAGTGGTTGGGGAGCTTATTTGAGGCAAAATTCACATACCCAATATCAACCTCTTGAATGCGGTCTTCAATAATCATCTGCATCCAACTCAACTTACGATTGCCTGCCTGTAGAGTCTTAAAATAATCCGATCCTGTACCAAGATTTGAGACAGCAAGCGACGCCTCAGCATTAATATGATTACCATTTTCAAAAAAACCATTTACCACCTGATGAACAGTTCCATCTCCTCCCACGGCAACAATTTGCTCATAGCCCATTTTCAAGGCAAGCCTTGTTTGAGTGACAATATCTTCAGTGTTATCACTAAAGGTATAATCAAAGTCGCCTATTCTTTTGACAAAGAAGGCCTTTAGCTCATCAATAGTGCTTTGATTAATTCCCTTTCCCGATACTGGGTTGATAATAAATTTTCTTTTTTTCATATTACTAGTTCCGAAGAATCTCCATATTTTGATTAATTTCACTAAGATAATCTTTCACGCTCTGATGCCAATATTCACTACCGAGACCTGAGTAAGCTGAGAGATATTCCACAATTTTTTCCCATTCATTGTCTTCCAGCGGATGTGCAAGTTGAGCAAGTTCACTTCGACGTAAGAAAATATCTGAAATACTTTGAGCAAATTCATGGTCGAGAAAATAATCGAGCTCACCAAAGCTGAGTTCAGCTCCAAGATAAATCTCCTCTTTTTTGGCCGAATCGTTTTCCCAAATTTTCAATATGGAGCGGGCCTCACTGCCATAAGTGTCAAAAAGTTTTTTTGAATCTTCAGAAATACTCTCATCTTCTGTGTTTTTCGGGATCAGTGGGGAAAGAGTGGGAAGATCAAGTTGCTGCTTATCACTAAATTTTTTACTAATTAACTCATTGACCACCATCTTGGCCATATGGCGATAGGTGGTTAACTTCCCCCCTGTCACTGAAAGCATTCCGGCTGAGGAGTACCTTATTTCAAAGTCCCTTGAGACTTCAGATTCACTGAGCCCGTCTGAGCTTCCGATCAAGGGCCTGACTCCAGATGAGATAAATACAATGTCCTCTTTTGTTATAGGCCTTCCTGGAAAATAGTGCTTTAAGTTATCGAGCAGATAGGTGACATCAGCACGATTAATTTTTTGATGACCTAAGTCTTCCTTATAATACTTATCAGTGGTTCCAATCAGCACATACTCTCCCCAAGGGACAGCGTAAAGTGGCCTCTTGTCCTGGATGGCCTCTACCGATATTGTTTTTTTAATAGGAAATTTTAACTTTGATACAAAAATATGTATTCCACTTGTTAAACCCAAATTAAATTTTTCTTTTGCGCCGAGAGCGCCGAGTTCAATGACCTTATCGGCCCATGCTCCCGAAGCATTTATCACACTGCTACATTTAAGTACCCAACTCCCACCTGCAACCCTATCGACAACCGATACTTTAATTGGAGTTTCAGAAAAATCAATCCCCACAACCTCAAGGTAATTCAAAGCATGGGCGCCAGCAAGACTGGCCGACTTAATAGTTTCGACTGTCAGTCTATAATCTAGCACTTTGCAATCATAATAAGATAACCCACCAATTAAACCCTCGGTTTTTAATCCTGGATAATTTTCTTTTAGAGTTTCAATGCTTTCAAATTTAAAAGTAGAAATATTTCGAAACAAAGACAGAAGATCGTATAAGAAAAGTCCAATGGCCACAAGCCAGCGAGGAGTTTTGCTATCCTTGTAAAAAGGAAGCATAAACATCGTAGGTTTTACTAGGTGAGGGGCCACTATTTTCATTAAGCGGAATCTCTCTAGGCAGGACTCAAATACTAAGCTTATTTGAAAACTTTTAAGATAACGAAGGCCCCCGTGAACAAGCTTGCCTGATTTCGAACTGGTTCCGGAAGCAAAATCTCCCTTGTCTAATATAAGAGTATCAAGACCCCTAAAAGTAGCATCTCTGACAATCCCAGCTCCAGTGATCCCTCCTCCAACAACAATTACATCGAAGACTTTTTCACAAAGCTCATTCAATTTCTGTTTTCGTTTCTCAAATTGATTCATATCAATTTCCCAGGATTTAATATCCCTCCTGGATCAAAGTGATTGTACAATTTTCCCATAACTTCTTTTTCTTCATCACTAAAATGATGGGCAGGAATATGATCGACCCCAACACCGTGGTGGTGTGAACAACTTCCTCCACATTTTTTGATCGCAGCATTTGCCGCCGCTTTCATTTCTTTCCATTGTAAAATGGGATCTTCAGTATGCTGAGGAGCTATAATAGAAAAATAAAGAGAAGCCCCATCATGATACATATGAGAAATATGAGTATATATTGCGTATCTCTTATCATACTTGCTAAGAGCATTTCCAATGGCCTTTTTGACCTCATCATAGAGAACCAAATGATTCTCCCAAGTCGTTGCAGTTTCAAGAGTGTCCACAAGAAGGTCATTTTCCATAAACTCATCTCGCAAATAGGGAAGGAAGAAACGATCCTTGAGCCATTTTTTTCCAGGGCCAGTCCCCATTCCTATTGCACAGTTTTGTTTAAAAATATGGTTTACTTTTTTATGAAGTTCTCGATTTTCGCTGGGACTGCCTTCATATCCAATCATCACAGAGGCAACACTTTCAAGATTATAGCCCTTGGACACCATGTGTTTTTTTACTAAATTCGAAATGGTTTGAGTGATAAAATTGGGGTCACTCTTTCCCATGGCCATCATCCCCTCAGTTTCCTCTTCATCTGAAACTCTTATCATGGCAGGCCTATAACCCAATTGAACAATTTTTCTCGACGTCTCCTGTGCTTCTTTAAAGCTTCTAAAAAAGTACATTCGATATTTTTTTTCCTGTGGGGCAGGAGTAATTTTGATAACAGCGGAAATAATAATTCCAAATCTGCCCTCTGATCCAGTCAGCATTTCTTTGAAGTCAGGGCCAGCTGCCATTCTCGGTGTATTGAGAGTTTCAATAACTCCACTGGGAGAAATCATTCTAAGAGAAGTTACCATCTTCTCAATACCGCCGTAGATAATAGAATTTTGCCCACTGCTTCTGGTGGCAATCCAACCACCCAGTGTTGAAAATTCAAAAGACTGCGGGAAGTGACCTAAAGTATAACCTTCTTTCATGAGTTCTTCTTCGAGCTCTGGGCCAAATATCCCACCTTCAACGTGGGCCTGATTTGAGACACGGTCAATTTTGGTTATCTGTTTAAAATTTCGGAGGTCTAGAGAAATCACAAAATCATTACTTCCTTTGAGTGCTTCAACACCACTTGAAACGCTCGTTCCCCCACCAAAAGGAACAATGGCGATCTTTTCTTTTTCACATATCTGATAAATAGAGCTGATTTGCTCCTCGGTATCAGGATATAAAACCAAATCAGGTGTAAGAAGGGGGGTCTTTAACCTTAATCTTATTAAATCAAAGTAGCTTTTTCCTAGAGAGTGCAAAATAATATCTTCTTTTTCACAAGATATATTTTTCTCTCCCAAAATTTTGGTGAAAGAATCGACTATGCCTTGGGGAAGCTGAGAGGGAGTAATAGGAATTTGATCTAGGTCAGGTGCAACTGCTTTTTTTAGCTGACCAATATCAAACTTTTTTTTAACATAGGGAAGAATTCCAGGCTTTGAGTCTAGCTCAAATTTGATTTTATCCTCTCCCCATCCCCACCATTTCATTTGGAAGCGATGGTTCATTTTTACTCCTTATTTAATTGCTGTTTTGACTCCTACAATTATCGCCTAAACCCTTAAAAAGTAAATGGCATGGAATTAAATGAAAGATCACGTGCAACGCGACATCATTAGCTAAATTGATCACTCATCATCGGTTTTTATCATTTTACAAAATATTAACCTAGGCCTAAAACCACTGTGAGCGCCAGCTACAAAATTTATTTAAGTAATTTATATAAGGAGAAAAAAATGAAAAAGCTATTGGTATTAATGATGACACTTACAAGTGCACACCTCTTTGCTTCCCACACAGTGGATGTTCAAAAAGCAGAGTATTTAAATGAGTCTAATGAATTGTCCCTCGATGTTGTTTACGGTGGTGGTTGCAAGGAGCACAAATTTGAACTCAAACTTGTTGTCTCTCCACTTGAGATCTACCCTACAATGGTCGATGCCACACTTATTGACCACACTGACGATGACAGATGCCGGGCCCTTGTACACAAAACTGTAAAATTTAAAAGAAGTGACTTAGGCCTAGGTAATAAGGCATACCGTATACTATTTGATAGTGATACTACTCTTAATCTCCCTGAAATAGGCGATGAGCCTGTCTCTCTTTACAATGTAAGAGCTACAAGCACCGATAAAAAATTGGTTCAAATTCATTTCTCTACAAAAGAAATCAAAAGCTCTATGTGCCATATTCCACTTGGCAGTTACACTGTGAAAGGCACAAGAGTATACAACAGATTGACCAAAAAATATGATTACAGTGGAGAGATCTCTCTTCAAACAACTCAAAGAGATTTCACTTCACCATGTCTCATGGCCTTTGGACCACATAGTGGTTCTGTAACTCTCGCAAAAGGACAACTTTTGGGAGCAGGCACTTACAAAGTAATTATTGATGGCACTCTACAGGCCACAGTTAATGTTGACTAATTAAAATGATGAGGGCCACCCTAGTGTTGCCCTCTTAATCTAGACCTGATGGTAATATTTCAGCAGGGTCAGTGTCAGGTAAATCCTCTGGATCTGGTGCTGAAGGTGATGAGGGTGAGGAAGGTGGTGAGGATACTGATTTGTTGTGAACTAGAACCCCTTCAGCAAAATAGTTGTGATTCCCATCAACAGTCATATTGTAAACTTTAGAAACTTTTTTCACCCTTTTAATACTAGTGATTTCAAGTGGTACAAAGGCATCCTTCTCACCAATCATAGAGAGCTTTGACTTTGTGGTTAACTTACCCGCTGGAATGTACTTTCCACTAACGTAAAATGGGTGATCATCAGTAACTCTTATTACTTTTTCATTGCTGAGAGTTATTTGAAGATACCCATCGGTCCTCACTGAAGTCATAATTTTTGATACCTTTGACTGCACTACTTTCTTTCCATCGAAGGAAAGGACTGTGTCTCCGACGATAATATCTTCAATATTCTTGTACATTTTGTCCCCCACCAAAATATCTGTCCCTGCCAAAAAGCATTCTGGAACTGAAGGTGCTGATGTAGGAGTTGTAAAACTAGGTGCTTCTGCTATTTCAATCCATGGAAGAGGATCAAGTGTAAGAAAGCAGAATTTTGTACCTGAAATTGTCAGGCATTTATAGACAACTTCATACTCTCTACCATCGTAATCGCGAACGATTATTCCATTGAGAGTATGAGTTGCAGCATCTGCCCATCCATCCTCATCTGGATTTTTCACATATTCACTAAAAGCTCTTGTTGACTTAAAAGTTGGAGACAAAAAAGTAAAATCATCAAGGACAGCAGGGTTAGTCGTATCACTTTTAAAGTAGCCTTTAAAGTAAGTCGGATTTTCATATTCAGTAACAGGGCATTCAGATACTTGATAGCCCGATCCATCACACGGTTGGCGATAAGAATCTGCCAATTCCTCTGTCGGGGATGTAACAACATCTCCCCCTTCAAACGAGATTCCTTTAATCTGACCACCTCTAATGGTCCCATTGTTGGTCACTTCTCCATACAAATTGATATCTTCACAGTTTCCATTGGAGGCATTTAATTGCCCATCAAGAACGTCACAGGCCTCATTTCCACTTCCCCCAAGCGCCGAACAACTGACTAGTTTTCCACCTGCAACATCAAAGGAAACATTCACCTTAACTCTTTTAGGCATGGTCTGTGTGGGGGACAAGGCAAGGGTAGTATCCACAGTAAAGGTAGATTCTGCATAAGAATTCCCCTCAGTGTATTTAAGTTCCAAATTGTAGCCGGAAATCTTAAGCTTCCCATAGCTTTGATCTACGGCCATTTCAGTACTTGTTCCCATAGTAAAGGTTCCAACCTGCTCAGAAGTAAGCGTTTCATCAAAACTACTTGAAAGATCGACCTCAGCTCCACCATTTTCTAAAATGGCGGCAAAGGCGGCTTCACATTTTTCTGACTTAATTAGTGAACCTTCAATTAGCATTTTAAAACTATTGGCATCTGTCATACCTGCGTGTCGTTTTAGACTCTTAGATTGATTTTCATTCATTTTCATATAACCAAGACCTGCGACCGACATGATTCCAATTGCCATCATCACTTCAACCAGACTCATGCCGCGATTATTTCTAATCAATTTCAATTTGATCATTTTTAGGTCCTAGTTTCATTGTTTTAGATTTTTTTCACTTATCCATGATAATACATTTTTAAGAAAGCTACTATCTGAGAAACCATCCTTAGCAATTTGGTCAACTGTATAATCAGGACTAATGCCAGTATCATGAATGATAAAATTTCTTGGTCCAATGCTTTGGGCGGTGGTGAAGCGAATATAAAATGACTTGCCCACCTGGAAAGTACTTTGAACGACACCTTTTCCATAAGTCGTTTCACCAAACAAGTAGCCTCTACCGTAATGTTTAAAAACCATGGCAATTAACTCACTAGCGGAGCCCGTTTTTTTATCAATCAGCACAGTAATAGGAGTTTTAGGATTAAAATATTTTTTTTTGCTAGAGTAGTATTCCTTAGGCTTAATGCCTGATCGTTTTACCTGTTTAAACAAAAATCTCTTGCGCATAAATAGGGAGAGGATATCCACAGCTTCATCAACATGACCTCCTGGGCTTCCCCTTAAATCCAAAACGATTCTACTTATTTTAGTATTGATATTTTCAAGTAGCTTGCCTTCAACGCGTTTGGCCGTTCCTTTTACTAAAAAATCTAATCTAAAAATAGCAATCCCATTCTTATCTAGCGAAAAAAATTCTCCTCGATTTTTCCTAGGAGGTTTGGAACTATCAGGTGAAACTAGCTCCTCCGCATTGATTAACTTGGCATACTTATCTAAATCTTGAAGCCTGTCTTCACGAAGCTTTTGAATAAACTGAGCTTTATCTACTTTTTTATAGAAGAAATTTTTGAAGTAATACCAGCTCCTCTTCTCAACGGAGGGAAGAAGACCATGCTCTGCACTGTTTAAATAGGGAGAAAACAATAAAAGAAAAATGAATAGTTTCACTCATATATTTTACCTCTATTTACCCTCAATCAGTACGTGGCAACAGGTTCCTCTTATTAGAATGAATGGTAATGGCAAAACCAATTATATTTAGAAGGCTTCGAACTTACCATACCTTGGCCCAGCTGCCCTCTAAGTCACATTTATGTGTACGCTTAAACCATGGTGATAATTTCAAACTCATTGAATAAAATCTAGTCCAGCGACTATCATTATTAAAACAAATACACAGGATAGGTTATGAAAATTGATATTTACAATTACCGCTCTGCCAGGCACTTTCTTGTTGATTACTGCAGGATTAAGAAAAGCCAAGGAACCTTCTCTGTAAGGAAATGGTCAAAGACCATGGGGTTTAAATCACACTCTACTCTCCATGAAATGCTTAGATCAGAAAAGCCCATAAAACCTAGTAATTATTTTCCACTCACGAGAGGACTTGAAATAGATGACAAAGCTAAGAGATATCTAGGCCTTTTGATTCAATATGAAAATGCAAAAAGTGATGAAGAAAAAAGACTTATTGAAAAATCTTTTATCGATATTAAACCAGAGGAAAGTAGTACCGTTGTCAGTGCTGATCAATTTGATATCATCAGTGAATGGCATCACATGGCGATACTCGAAATGACAAAGATTGATTCCGAAAAATTCACCAAAAAGAGAATCATCGAAAAATTAAATGGAATGATAGGACCCAGTGAAGTTGAAAGAAGCATCGAAGGCCTTGTGCTTCTAGGGCTTTTATCTAAAACTCAAAATGATTGTGGCAATACCCATTACAAAGCCTCTAATAATCGAGTTGCAACACCTAAGGACATAAGTGCAAAGTCCATAAGGTTTCACCATATTCAAGTGCTCGAAAAAGCAAAACTTGCACTTGAGACTCAGTCAAAAGATCAGCGCCTTTCCAGCAGTTGCGCCATGGCCATCGACAGCTCAAAGCTTAGTCAGGCAAGGGAAGTCATAAGCGAATTTAGATCTAAAATGCACTCACTTATGAGCTCAGGTCACTCAAAAGATAAAACCTACCAGCTCAGTGTTCAGTTTTTCGACCTTTTACCAGGAGTTTCCCATGATCATCTGTAATGAATCTGGCCCTACAGACGGCTAGTATTTTAATTTTCAAGCAGTTACACGCTTATTAGCAGTACTTATTAACTATAATAACAATAAATAATTTAAACTTATACCTGTTTGCTTCTATAAGTCATACCTCATCGCCTTTTGAACGCTTAGGAGCAAACAATGTTCAGCAAAATTATCATTTTCACTCTATTTTTCTCTACCAAACTTTGGGCCACTCCCAGCTGTCCTAATCCTTCAATATGCGAAAACTCATTAGTCAGCTTATCTCAGTTCGATCAGTACGCTGCCGCTGTTTCAGGAAAAAAAGTTGTCAAGTTTGTCTATTTGAGAAATTCCCAAGGTTCAAATCAAATATATTTTTTCAACACAAAAAAACACTCTTATCACATAGACTTTGTTAGAGAAGAATTAGGAATCCATGTCGGGAATGCTGAGTTTAATAGAAATTATTCCATACCTGGTAAAAACCGCAAATTCAATATGGGCTCACTTGTATTCTACCCAAATATTAATAATCAGGATCTCTTTGTTTTCAATCTTTGGAGTGGTGATAATCTTGAGATAGACTACTTAAGAGAGCTTTACACTACAGTTCGAAATGCCATAAAAGTAGATCTTCCTTTTGCTTACAACCCACTTAGCGTGCAACAAGAGCTAGCTGCCTCGCAATCTATGGACTCAATTCCAATTATTAAAACTGAAGATCTATACCTTAATAAAAAATTCCAAGCTCTCACTAGTGGTACCTCATATGGTTACCTCAAACTCGTTGATGAAAGTAACTCTGAAGTATGCCTTGATCACACATCAATTGCCCTTTTCAAAAAAGTCCCAAATGAGATTGGCCTTGTGGGGGGGATTATTACAGAAAATTTTCAAACACCCTTAGGCCACGTCAATGTCAAAAGCCAAAACCGCGGGACTATCAATATGGCGCTCAAAGGGGCCACCAGTAAACTTGAGAAATACATTGGAAGAGCTGTCAAGATTTCAGTTACCGGAACTGAGTACAAGATTGAGCTAATTGATGAAAACAGAGCAGACCAAAAGATAAGAGAATTTTGGGAGAAAAAAAGACCCCAAGGCGTTGTCGAGTTAAACTCCATCACCACAAATACAAATGAATTCGTAGAATTTGAAAATGCACTTAACTATAGCTTTTTTAGAAATAATCACAAATACCTTATTCAAACTATTGGTGCCAAGTCGGCCAATTTAGCAGTACTTGCACACCTTCAAAAGAAGGGACAATTTAAAAGTGTTAATGTTAAGACTCCTAATGGCTACGCCATCCCTTTTAGTTTCTATGATCAATTTATGAACTTTGCACAAACGGGCCTTGACCACGCCAACCCAGAAAGAGTGACAACACCAAAGAAGATAATAACAAAACTACTTAAAGAAGCTGGGCTTCTAGAAAATGGACTTATCTCCCCTTGTAAATCGAAGCAAACACTAGCAAAAATTAGATCCATCATAGAAAACTCAGTCGTTCCACCAAGCGTACTATCACTATTTAAAAATATTTTAATCGAAGATAAAAACTCGCCTATCCATATATCGAAAGTTGAAAAAATAAGGCTTAGATCAAGCACAAATGCTGAGGACCTTGAGGGATTTAATGGAGCGGGACTTTACAACTCAACAGGTATCAGCTTGTACAAAAAGCTCTCTGATGGCTCATACAATTCAGCCGCCCAAAAATCATGGAAAAAAATTGCTGCCAAAATCAAAAGAAAACTTCCCTACATATATTCAAGCGTGTGGAATGACAGAGCATTTGATGAAAGAGTTTGGTTCAATATGGGAGGCACAAGACACTTTGATGTCAAAGTCGGCGTGGCCGTCCACCGCTCATTTCCAAGTAAATCATTTGATGGCTCCAAGGGAGAACTAGCTAATGGCGTGGGGATCACAACTGATATTTATTCCCCTGAAGATTTTTGGAGAACCTATTTAAACTCACAACACTTTGATCTTGCGGTGACTAATCCTCCCACAGAAGAAGAGTTGATAAAATACAATATTGACCCAAATCACTCCTACCTGACTGAGGAAGTAATGGTTGAAGGACTTGTAGATTATGGGCAATCTCCAGAACTAGTTTGGAAAGACTGGAGTTACCAATATCTAACTCGTTCCTCAATTCAAGAAGGTCAAAGTGTTTTTCTTGATAACCCTGAAGAGTTTGAAAACCCAAAAGAGCTTGAAATCAGAAGACTCACTAGAGCACTTGCTATAGCTGAGGAATTTTTTGCTAAACTATATAAAAAGGCGAATAATCCCAAATTTGCTATTGATGCTGAATACAAAGTATTTGGAGAAGACAGAAGCATTTGGATAAAACAAGCAAGGCCTTTTAAAGCAAAGTAAGTTTATTTTGGGTCAATTTTTTCAATGCCAAACATCTGTTTCCAGTTTTTAGCATTCATTAAGTGACCCATCATATCCTGAACAGGGGCCCCAACTTTACCAAGTCCCAAGAGAAGTTTTCCATTGAGAGTTGGAAAAATCTCATTTTTTCCTTTTAATATTCCATCAACTATTTCTTTTCCAGTTACTTCAGGCTTTGAGAGCATAAATTTCATGAAATCGGGGAACTCAAAAGATTTTTGATTGATAATATTAGTATCGACAAAACCTGGAGAAACCAGGACTACATCAATAGGGATCTTTTTTAATTTTAATTCATGTCTTAGACTCCTAGTAAAACCCACCACCGCAAATTTTGAAGCATTATATGAGGTGAAGTAGGGACAAGGAGCATGGCCTGCAACGGAGGCAATATTAACGATCATTCCCTGGTTTCTTTTCATCATTTCACCAACACAAAAATGTGTTGTATACAAAATCGAGTTAAAATTAATATCCATTACATCTGAAAAACTATCGATTTGCTCCATAAAAGGAGCAATAGTTGCAACACCCGCATTATTGATCCAAATATCGGGAAAAACCCCTTTATGAACAACTTCCATACACAACTGTTCTATTTGGCCTCTGTTTCTCAAATCACAGACAAAAGTGGGAATCTCCTGGCCTAACTTGTCTTCAAGGCCTTCGAGCGCTAAATCATCAATATCAACACCAATTACCTGGTAGCCTTTTTTGATGAATCCCTTGGCCATTTCCATGCCAAGCCCACCGCAAATTCCTGTAATCAGTACTTTTTTTGACATCATTATTCTCTTGTAATAATCAATCAGTAGCTGCAGACGCTTTGCATTCACTACTCTTGACAGTGGAGTTTTCAAATCTATGATTGTATCCTATGAAAGCAAAAGCTATGCGTAAAGGGAAAGAAATATGAAAAACCAGTTGAAAAAAATAGATTGGATAAACACACTTTTTATCACCACCACTCCGATTCTCGCAGGTCTTGCCTGCTATTATCATTTTTCAATTGAAGGTGCCTCCATTGCCCCTTGGGTGATATTCACCATTTTTTATTTTCTCACAGGATTTTCTATTACAGCTGGCTATCACAGGCTCTTTTCTCATAGGGCCTATAAGGCCCGCGCTCCCATCAGACTTTTCTTTCTTATTTTTGGGGCGGGAGCTTTTCAAAACTCTGCACTTAAATGGTCTACAGATCACCGACGACATCACAACAAAGTAGATACTGATGAAGATCCCTATAATGCTAAAAGGGGATTTTGGTATTCACATGTTGGTTGGATATTTTTTAAAGAAGAGGATAAGTATCGTGGTAAGTTTTCTAGTGATCTAGCAAATGACCCACTTGTTATGTGGCAACACAAATACTATCTCCCACTAGCAGTCTTCACGGGCATTATTCTCCCAGCACTTCTTGGGGCGCTTTTCTCTAGTCCAATTGGCGGCTTGGCCATTGCTGGTCTTGCCAGGGTTGTCTTTGTTCACCACTGCACTTTCTTCATCAATTCACTTTGCCACATTGTGGGAAAAAGAACTTACAATAATGATAATACAGCAAGAGATAGCGCTATTTTGGCATTCTTCACATATGGTGAAGGTTACCATAATTTTCACCACAAATTTCAAACTGACTACAGAAATGGAATTCGCTGGTACCAGTTTGATCCTACAAAATGGGTGATATACACCATGAAAAAAATAGGGCTGGCGGCCAACCTTAAAAAAACATCCCCACAAGAAATTCTAAAAGCGAGACTCTTAGCTGATGAAGTTAGAACGACTCTAATTAGTCCTAATTTCGCAGAAAGTATGGAAGAGCTGAGAGTAAAGGTTGAGCAGGCTTCAAAGAAATTTCAAATGATTAGAATTGAATACAAGAAGTTAAAAAGAGAGTTCAAAAGAGAATTCGAAGGTCAGCGCGAAGAAACGTTAAAAGAGCTCAAGCTCAAAATGAAGCTTGCAAAGCTCGACTTTAAGACCAGTTACGCCCGGTGGAGACTCTTGGTCAATCACCCACATATTGCTGTTCCGGGGTTCTAGACCCATTACCAGGAACGCTTCGACCTAGCAAGATTACACGAAATCAAGGTGTGATCTTTTTAATTATTTCATTTTCTACTATACCTACTAATAACAAAGGGTGGGTTATGGAAAATATACAAAGTTCTAATTTTTATAAGAAATACTTGTGGGATGAATTCCAGCAAAGAATTAGGAGAAACCCCAGCTACTCTCTCAGATCATTTGCTAGAGCACTCGGAATTGACCCCAGCGCCCTTTCCAGGGTCTTTAATCATAAAGCTTCACTTGGACCCTACTCAGTTCAAAAAATTGTTAACAACCTATCTCTTGATGGCGAACAGGCCCATAAATTTATTCACTCATCAGCTACTGATCAAAAAAACTTTCAGTCGAGGAAAATTCAAAAAGAAAAAAAGAATCCTCTCTATGTGTCCCGGTTTCAAAAAAATATCCCTGCATTTTCCGAGACTCAGTTTGAGAAAATCATCGCCCTTTTTGACAAAACCTATGATGATTTATTCGAGCAAGACCTGCTAGGAGATGGTGAAAACTGTACTATAGAGGTCAGTTTTCACCCTCCTAAAGGGGATTCTATCTCATAAATGGTTGTTGATAAAAAAGTAGATAATTTTCCGTATTACATTTTTATAGGAAGGGAATTATGTTGGTTTGTGCTTGGTTGGCCCTTCGATGAAGTGAAGTTGCACGCCCCTTCTGAGAATAGCCCCCTGATACCATCCAAAATGCAATCAGGATGAACTGTTAAACTTTTGCGCGCTCACCTAATCTCCTGATGCTTTTAGTAGATCTTTTATTTTTTTAATTGCCTTATTTTTACCACCCTTAACGGCAAATATTCGCCAACACACCGCAGGATTCCTTACATTTGTTCCCAGAAATTGATTTTGCTATGAGCTGAGTGTTAGCATCGGTGAAAGGTTTTAACACGGAGATAGACCATGATTAAGCACTTATTCAGTGCCGCCTTATTGGTGGGTTTTCTTAGCACTGGGGCCTTTGCCTCAAATAAATATACTAGTGACACGAAAGTAAAGGCCATGAAAGTGGCTTTGAATTTTGGACTTGTTGTTAATAATAAACACTACCAAATTTATCGAAGTGGAATGCTTGGTACCAGTAGGCTTTTGATGCTAAAAAGTTTTCTGAAAACCCAAAAATTGGCCTTTCCAAAAACAGTAATTTACATGAATAAAACTGGGTACAACGGTCCGAAAGACACAACTCCCAAAATTCTTAATCGGCTTTTCGCCCTTGAAGAATATATTCAAAAAAGTACATATAAATACGAGTACTATCACAGCTTCTCACCCGTAAGCAGAACTTACCTAGATGGATTTAATCCCTATGCCCCTAGAGAGGATATTGATGCTAGTGGATATCTTGGAGTAAAGGCCCTCGGCTTTTTCGGTAAAATTAGTGATGGAAAAAAAGATGGCAGCGTTGACGATTTTGTCAGAATTATGAATCTTGTTTTAAAACCACATAGTGGACCCACACTATTTCATTGTCATGGAGGTATGCACAGAACAGGTATGGTTGGACTTGCCATTAGGTACCTTCAAGGTGGCCACTGGCTCACAGGTCCTAAGAAAACCGTCTATGCACTCAATAAAACAAAGGTACTCAAACTCACCCTGAATCCAGCTCAATATGAGTATTACACTCACAATCGATTTATCTTTAGAGTTGAAAATTTAAAGTTTATTGAAAAATTTTCCAAAGATCCAAGATTCAAAAAGCTTGATGCCCTTTATGGCGGGATGCTAAGAGATAGGTCATAAATAATTGAGTGAAAAAAATCGCAATTGGGGCGAGTTTGAAAATTTAAACTTTGCCCTCACTATGAAGTTCCTTGTTGAGTTCGCCATTTCTATAGAAAATGAGTGGGAAGACGTGGACACTAGATCTAAACTCCTTGAGAGTTACTCAGAATATTTAAACAAAGCTATTTCAAAGTTTGAAGAACTCGATAGTATTAGGCAGCTCCCTCAAAAGCTAGAAAAAGACATTTTGCTCAAACAATTTTTATCACTAATCGTTCCCATTGAGAGAAGCTACACAAGATCCCTGAGTGACCACCAGTACCTCATTACCACTGAAGACCGCATAGCAAAACCTCGGAAAACAATCCCACTTACACTGGTGTTAGAAAATATCCGTTCAAGTTTTAATATTGGCTCCATTATGAGAACTGCCGAATGTCTTGGGGTTCAAAAAATATACCTCTGTGGATACTCTTCAACCCCAGATGATCCCAAGTTTGGAAAAGTCGCAATGGGAGCGCAGGAAGTCCTAGACTGGGAGTGGGTCCCAAGGGCAAAAGATATTATTTCTCTTAGAAGAGAAAAAGGTGACGTCATCATAGGCCTTGAGACTTCAAAAAACTCAGAAGAGTTAACTAAAGTTAAAATAGCAAAACCCATGACTTTAGTACTTGGAAATGAAAGGTATGGTTTAGAAGAAGACTTACTAGAACTTTGTGATCACGTACTTTGCATTGGTATGAGCGGAGTTAAAAACTCACTGAACGTGGCAGTGGCAATGGGTATTTGCACACACTACCTAAGAGAGCACTACCTCAAATTATCAAAGTAGTATCAAGGTCAGAAATAATTTAATTTTTGCTTACTTTTAGTAAAGCTAACTTTTAAACTCTTACTATTGCACAATCTCTCTTTGGAAAATACAATGATTCCCGATAGTTACTAAGGAATCCTCATTGAATAAGAAATCAGAACAAAATACCACAAGCTCACTTAAAAGCACTCACTATGAAATTCCCGCTGGTGTTTACCAGTCTATGAGAAACCGTGTTTGTTTTTGCATTACGATAATTTTTGGTTCACAAAAAAAAATCACACTTGACCCAAAAAATGATGACTTGGATAGTGTACTCACCAATTATGTAAAAAGAGGCTTGAAAAGTGTTTGGGCGAAAAAAGAAGATGTAGATGCCTTTTTAAATCTTTCAAAGACATCAAAAGCCCTTCAAATTGATCCTAGAGGTGAAAGTGAAACGCAGATATTAGCAAAACTGTGTGAACGTGTAACCCAAATGCGAGAGGGTATGCAAAATCTAGGGGCCAATCTCTTTGTTTTAGACTTAGCAGTAGAAATTAGTGCAAAGTCTGTATTTTTAATGCAAAAAAGACCTCACTTACTTAAATCATTTATTAAAAATGGAGTTCGTTTTCCTTTTTGCCAACAACGCTCTATCGATATTTCCTTTACTGCATGCTCACTACTACAACAATTCAAATGGGCCAGCGAAGTTCAATATCAAAAGATTACACTTGCCTCTCTTTTATGTGATGTAACCCAAACAGAGAGTGAGATTAAAGAAGTTGATACCCTCAAGCTTGACCCTAATGCCAAATGGCAGAAATTTCTTAACATACATATCAAATCCCATCCAATTGAGGTTGCAAGAGAATTGTCAAAATACTCTGATATTATCTACCCTGATACATTGAAAGTTATCGAGCAGCACCATGAACTTCCCAACGGAAAGGGGTTCCCAAAAGGTATAGACGACCAAAGAATAAGTTTTCTTAGCTCAATTTATATAATATCAGAACACCTTGTAGATCATCTTCGATTTCAAAATTATGATTTTAATAAGGTAGATGACATTTGCAACCGGTTAAAAAAGAATTTCTCTAGTAGCAATTTTTCGAAGGCACTTTCTGGTCTAGAGTCTCTTTTTCCATCTCTCAACCTGGCCAATTAAAAGGGCGCTATTCTGGGTTACAATCAAGGTAGGAGTAGCAAATTTCTTTAAGGGCCAACTTAGAGCTATTAAAGGCCATGTTAATTGACCCTCCACCTTTGCCTGCAGAAATATCACCGACCACAAAAAGGCCTTCAATATCAGATTCAAAGTGGTCACTCACCTTAACACCATCTCGGCTCAAAGTAATTCCGATTGATTCCATCAGCTCTCTAGGAGATGAGCCTCCAATGGCGTAGACGATGTGATCAAACTCACGGTTTTCAATGCTATCTTCAGCAAAATGAACATGGGCCATGCCATCACGCTCATCAACTCGCTCTATATTGCTACCCAAAATCAAATTCATTTCTCCACTTTTTTCCATGGACAATGTTTGTGCTTTATTTCGCTCATTCATTCTAATGAGCTCTGGCTGCCTATAAGAAAGAGACACACGGTTTCCTCTACCCGCCAAAATTTGAGCGTATTCAGAAGCAGAATCCCCTCCACCTACAACTAAGACATCGCTTTTTTCAATTTTATGGGTAGTTAAATCATAGTGGATTTGATTTTTTAGAGCACTGGCGAGTGGGTATTTTGGTTTATTGGGACGACCCATTATCCCGATGGCCATGACCACTGTTTTGGTGAGAAAAGATGTGTTGTAGGTATTCACAAGAAAATATTGATCTGCAATTTTATTGTCAATAGACTTAACCTGCTCGTGGTATTTTACACGAATATGGTTGTCCTCAATAATTTCATCAAAATAACTAAGAAGTTCATCCTTGCCCATATCCCTAATACAAAGCTCTCCAAGACATTCAGCTGCCTTGCCTTTGTAGCTTGCCATCACAAGTTTTTCTTCAGGATAAAATTTTCGGACTGGATAGTTATGACTTTCTTCTTTTTCTAGTATCAATATGTCATCAGCATGAATTCCAGACTTAATCGCTTCAACCGCCATAGCAATTCCGGCGGGTCCAGCACCTACAATGATCATTTGATACATACTTTTACTATTCACAACTAGGACCTCTTTTTAAAGAATCTCACTTAGATTTTCTGTTGGTCTCCCAATTACAGCTTTTTTCTCATTAACCAATATGGGTCGCTCTAAAAGAGAAGGATTTGCCGAAATAATCTCTCTAATCTTCTCTTTTGTTAACTCAGATGACCCTATATTTAGATCTTTAAATGCATCTTCTTTAATCCTCACAAGGGTGCGAGGCTCAGTTGTAAGCTTTTCTAAAAGTTCATCAATTTGAATCAAAGAGACACCAGACTTCAAATACTCAACAATTTCAAAATCTTTACCACTTTCACTAAGAAGCTCAAGACCCTGCCGGGACTTAGAGCATCTTGGATTGTGAAAATAAGTTAGGCTCACGCATTATCCCCTGCAGGTTTTAGAAGCTCGAGAAGATCACCGTCTTGAAACATTTCAGTTAGAATATCATTTCCTCCCACAAGCTTTTCTTTAAAATAAAGCTGCGGATAAGTAGGCCAGTTAGAATAAGCTTTAACACCCTCTCTAATTGACATGTCTGATAAAATATCAAAAGTCTTATAGGTCACTCCAAGGTGGTTTAGCATTGCCACAGTGTTGGCCGAAAAACCACATTGAGGAAAGTCAGGTGTACCTTTCATGAATAACATAGTGTCTGAAGAAGAAATGATGGCCTTAATTCTTTCACCAAGGTCTTCTGTTGTGCCTTGCTCTACAATAGGTGTTCCAAATTTAGGGACCTCTGTATTGCCTAAAATATTAAATGGATTTTCATCACTCATTTGTCGCTCCTTTGTCTTTTAATAATTTATGGTATTTATCAAGTGTCATTGTTTTTAATTTTACTGCATGTACTTCATTTGAATCCAACTTCTCTTTCAAAATATCCATGACAACTTGATGTTGTTCAATAAGCATTTTTCCAGAAAATGTATTGCTAGCCACAAAAATCCCCAAATGAAGATTTTCTACATTACCCGCCAGATCCATCGTTTCGATATATGCATCAGGAAGGCCTTCTTTAATAAGCTTCTCTACTTCTTCGATTTTGTTCAAGATACCACTCCATTTTCATTTAATGATTTTAACTTCGCCTGCATCTTCCCTGCTGGCATCAGTTCACCTTTTTCAGCAGCAATTCCTATCCCTGTGGTAAGGACTGATTTAGCATCTTCCCACTCATTCATAGCAATCAATGCTTCCCCCAGCCCCATATAGGCCTGTGAGTATTTTTCATTTGTTCGAATTATATTTTGAAAGTATTCGCAGGCCTTCTCAGGCTCGCCATCAATTAAAGCAATTTCTCCAAGACCACAATTGGCCATTTCATCATTTGGATCTAACTCAAGAACCTGCATGAACATTTGCCTTCTCTTTTCTCTACTTTCTTTTTCTTCAAGCTCTCTTAGCTCTTTTTCTTTCGCAGTTTGTGCATCTTTACCATACATGGCAAAAGACTTGAGTGTAGCCTGGGCCTTCTCAGCTTCAGCTTCCTCGATTTTCCCTAGATTCATTAAGAATAAACTTTTATTTGTATGGGCCAAAACAGATTCAGGATCAACCTCTAAAAGCCTATCCATTAACTCGATTCCCTTATGGAAATCTTTTTCTTTACCATAAATCACCCCAAGCGCCTCAAAGCTATTGGCGTCCCTTGGATTGGCCATCAAGGCATACTCAAGAATTTCTTTGGCAAGAAGTCTATTATCTTTCACAGTAAAAATTAAAGACGCTAGCTCAAAAAGATATTGACCAAATTCACTCAAATCTCGAATTTCTTTTACCAAAGGAAGAGAGCGAACTTTTATCTGGTGATTTTCACCTTCAATCTCAATTTGGTGGATACTTTCTTCAACTCGGTAATTTCTAAAAATTTTAGCCGTGGCGTACTGGACTCCTCTATATTCAAAGCAGTGTGAAATACATCCGGCTTTTTTCCCGCCAATAAAAAAGGGGGTGCTCTCAGCTGAAGCAGTAAGCCCATCTGAGCCCAACTCTAAGACCACCGGATAATTGGATGGACCTCTACCATTGTGGATTTTAGCGGCAGTCTCCTGCCCAAGAAAACAACCCTTACTATATGAGATGGCCTGTGGATCTAGAATTGTTTCATTTACAAATTCATCAGGGCTGACATTTTCTCCCCAAACAGGCCATCCACAAAGCCAGTGAAGTAAATTCAATTCACTTTGAGATAGCTGCTCACATGAAGAGTCGGAAGTCTTACTAATTCGAGCGGGAAGCCCAAAAAAATTCGCGTAAAATGAATCATCTCTTTTTTCCGCAAAAATTCCCTTTGCTCCTAAAAAGACATGAAAATCTCCTATTTCAGTGCTTTCAATTTCAACGTCATCCATTATGATGAATTTTTCTAAACGCTGAGTGAAGTTTTTTGATTGCTCACTGGAAACAAAAACGGTGTATAAATCATCCTCACGATAAATCCAAAAAAAGCATTCAACTTTTCCTTGTAAGTTTAAAAGTGAGGATAGAATTGCATGCTTTGGTGTTTCGAGAGTATCAATATCTGCAGTCATCTGACCTTGCAGAAATCTCTTTGCGTCAGTGCCAGAAATTTTGAATAGCTTCTGATTTTCAAGAAGAAACCTGGCACCATAACAACATTTTTGATGAAGAGTTAATTGTTCCATATAAATTTAAACGGTAAAGGATTCTCCACAGCCACATGTATTTTTGGCATTGGGATTTTCAAAAACAAAGCCTTTGCCTTCGAGCCCATCTTGAAAATCAAGGGTAACATCTTTCAGATATATGGCCGACTTAGGATCGATTAATATTTGAATACCTTCAAGCTTAATAGAGAAATCATTGTCTTTAATTTCGCTAAATTCAATCTTGTAGCTAAGGCCTGAGCAGCCTCCACCAACAACACCAAGCCTAAGACCTTTGCCCTCAGCCGGACTTTCAGCTGCCACAATTTGGGCTATTCTCTCAATCGCTTTCTCAGTCAAAGTTACAATTTGCTCGCTCATATATATCCCACGGTTTTTAGGGTTCACTATACAACATTTCATCAAATAAGGCTAGAAAAGGCCTATTTAAATTAGTGATGAACATGCAGAGCGTTGTAAGTTATTGATATTGAGAATGCTTGAAAAAATGTGATACAAGTTAGCTTGTGAAAACAATAAATGTAGCAGTTAGCATAGTCCTGAAGGACCCCACGGGAAGTGAATGCCAGGCCTTTATCCAAAAAAGAGAGGAAAATGGCCCTCTTGATGGCATGTGGGAATTTCCGGGCGGGAAAATAAGATCCTTGGAGTCAGCCGAATCCGCGGCGCGCAGAGAGCTAGCAGAAGAAACAGGTCTCAAGACCCAAAACCTCAAATTTTTTAAAAAATACAACCATGAATACAGCGATAGAAAAGTGGCCCTCTAGGTCTTTCTCACAGAGGCAAACCAGCAAGAGTTTCAAAATTTAGAGACCAAAGGAATGTGGAGCCCCCTTAACAATTTTGAGATACATATCCCAAAGGCCAATGTACAAATCCTTGAGGATTTAAAAGAATTTAATTCGAAAAAAAGAGAGCAGTTTTGGGATCAATAGGACAAGTTGCCATATTTTTTCTTCTGAGTATCAGCTTTGGCTCTACGCTATTTTCAATCCTAGCAAATTCTAAGAATACGGGAGCTGGACTTATTAGAGTCCTCAGCACAATTTCAGCAACGTCCATGATTGTTGCCTTGATAACTTTTTTAACATCAGGCGAGTCATTCTACCAAGCACTCACTCTACTAATCATTGGGACAATCATTCTCCAAATCATCACCTATTTTTTCCACCGCGATGGAAAGTCTATTTTGATGTGGACCATCTATACCCTTTCGGGGGTCACCCACACCCTTTGTGCTTACTTTCTGGTGGATCAAAAACTAGTTCCTTTTCTTTTTTACTTTTCAAGTATGCTCTACCTGGGCGTTGTTCACTATGTGATGATACTTGGTCACTGGTACCTAGTAACTCCTAAGCTTAGCAATAAACCGCTTCTAAAAGGGCTTCTCATATTTTGGCCACTTTTATTGTTAAAGCTCACAGCAACGAGTTTCGGTGCATTTGATAAAATGGACTTTTTTACTGAGGGGACAATTCTCGGCAGTGGATATTCTTTTAATTGGATTATGTTAATAATGCGAGTTGTTTGGGGATACCTCATCCTACTGGTATTAAGTTATTTTGGTTGGAAACTTGTAAAGATGAGAGACATACAAAGTGCTACAGGCATTTTTTATGTGATGGTGTTCTTTGTCTATATTGCCGAGATCATCTCGACTTATCTTTATTTTGAACATGGGTTGTTATTATGATGGAAGTTACAATTACATGCAGTGAATGTGGATCAGCAGTCCATGTACACCCGGATGCAACTGGTGATATTGCCAAGTGTAGTATCTGCTCTCACGAAACCAATGTGAAGTTTAATGCCGATCATGAAAAAGGAAATCTACTATGTTGCCCTCTTTGTGAAAGACAAGATTTTTACAAACAAAAAGACTTTAACCGAAAAATTGGCGTCACCCTTTTTGTTCTTGCGGCAATTGCTTCAATTTGGACTTATGGGATCAGCTTCATCATACTCTATCTTTTTGATCTCCTACTTTTTAAAAAGCTCGGTTCTATTGTTATCTGCTATAAATGCGGGACAATATTTAGAAAAGTAGGCAACCTGGCATCTATTAGTGGCTTTAACCACGAAATGCACGACAGAATCGTCTATTCAGATCACGACTTTAAGGGCGAACAACTTTCTCATTAGGTAGCTCTCCCTCAGGTTTAATAAATTCTCATTCAGCTGGCTCCGATAAACTATACTGATTCCAGTTTGGATTTCAAGTGAGTGGATGACGAGAAAGGCGTGTAGCACACTCCGACGAGGAATACGCCACTTGAAATTCAAACTGGGATCAGTATAACTATATAGAGTTGGTGATAGTGATTAAAATCTTAAAAAATAGATATTTCCAAGGTCTACTGATTATCAGTATTCCACTAACTATATTACTCGCGCACAGTTATCAAAAAATTCACGATATATATTCTATCCAAATTAAAACGACCCTGAATGATCTTAATCGAAACAAGGCCAACCTAGTTCAAAAAAGGCTATCACTCACAGTCAAAAGTTTAGTTGCACTGTCTCGTCAGCCTTGGGTTGTAAGTATTAGTGAAAGTGGTGAAATGGAAGAGGTGGTAGCTCGTGAGCGTTTAGCCTATGGTAGACTTCAAAAGTCCAGACAAACAAACTCCCTAAAAAATATTTATATGATTAAATTTAAAACTAAAGAAGTAATTGGCACTAACAAAGAAAACCTCTTTTTAGATAAACAGCTATTAAAGCGAACAGGCTCATTGGGCGTACTATTCAATACTATTATGGAAAAAGTTAAAAAAAGTGGACTCTATATAGATAGCGCTAGAAAAGATTCTTCATCATCTCTTTTTATTGGCGTTCCCATAAAAAACACAAAAAATACCACTGGGGTCTTGATTTTTGAATTAGGAGAAAATTATTTTAATAAACTATTGACCCAAAGTGAATTTGAAAACGGTCTTAGCTTTTCTCATATTTACCACATAAAACACTCAAAGCTGACTCCGATAGACAGCATTAGACCAATAGTTCTGGGAACACCGGCCTTTTCTAAATTACTTGATAGTGAAGATAGATATTTTATTCAAGTTGGCGGCGAAGGTGAGCACGCTCTCCATCATTCATTTTTAACTTTTCAATTTTTTAAAAAGAAATTTTTACTATCTACTGGATATTTTCCAAGCACCACGGCCAGCACCAGAGGAAATGATCTTGCTCAACTAGGTAAGCTCTTCTTTGGGCTCCTCTTATTTTCAACTATCTTGTGGACAATACTATCGAAGCTTCAAACTAAAAGTGTTGGGCCCAATTTAAAACCCACAGGACCTAGTAAAAAAGAAATCGATCAGTTTTTAGAAATATGCGGTGAGTTCAAATTAAAAATCAGCGAAATGGAACTCTCGTTAAAAAAAGAGCGTAAAGCCAGCACAGACGAGCAAGAAAAGCTCAGTCAATAAATTATTTCCCATGCCTTTTAGAGTCTTTTATATAAATAAACATTTTTAAGATTATAAAAGCTGCGATCAATACAATAACCGCTCCCCAAGTAGGAAACTTAAATTGGTCTGGTTTGTAATGAACAAGATCTTCTATAGATCTGCTGGCCAGTGATGTGGGGTGTTGCTTTCCTGCCATGGTAAAAAACCTCGATTATTAGCGAAACATTGATTCTAAGACAACGACTACAGCATAAAAAGCTGCAGAAATGGGAACCATTGCAAGGTATTTCATATACCTTGTCTCATCTTTTAGGTGCATATAAAAATAGGCAACAAGACATGCCTTTCCAACTGCTAAAAAAGTCAGAGCGCTTCCCTTGGCAAAGGTAGAAAGACCTTTAGTACCAGGGATAAAAAGTTCAATTAAAGTCAGTACACCAAGGGCCAAAAAGACTAGGAAATATTCTTTCTTATGACTCTTATGCTCTGTTTGATCACTCACTGCTCACTCCTAATTTACAATCCATTGCTATAACTATCTTGGGCCTAATTTAAATTCCATTAGCAAGTAACCCAATATCAATCATCATTCTATCAATACCGCTTTGATCAGTTCCATAATAACCCTTTATCCCGCCAACTTTATCAACAAGGACAAACTTTTCAGTGTGGGCCAAATCAACAATGTCAGGATCTTTTACTCCGCTCATGGGAACCTTAAAACCTTTTACCAAAAGCTTCGTTAAAACTTCTCGTTCACCAGTTAAAAAACGCCAAATATAGGGATTGGCCTTGTACTTTCTTGAAAACTTAAAAAGTTTTTCTGGTGAATCTTCTTCTGGATCAACAGTAAAAGAAACAAGAGCAATGGTTTGTCTTAAACCTCTAACTCTTTTTTGGATTTTTTGCATCTTGGCCATAAGTTTTGGACAAGTGGCAGAACAACTTGTGAAGAAAAAACTGGCCACGTATACCTTGCCTTTAAGATCTTTTGAACCAAAAGGCTTATTCATCTCATTTTTAAGTGTAAACTCTGGAACTTGATATAGGGTTGGTCTGGGTGGAGGAAGCTCTCTATTAACCGCCCTTATAAGAGGATAGGAAAATAAAAAGCAAATTGAGAGAACCCAAAACCACTTACTGGCCAAAACTTTTTGCAATTTATTATCTTGGCGAATTTTTCCTGCACTTAATTCCATTTTTTAGTTCTCCAGCTTCCTCATGAGAGAGGCCCTACCAGGGGTGTGTTTAAGATCCATCAAGCTTCGAATGTAATAGGACACGGCCCAAATTTCATTGTCTTCAATGGTATCTTTCCAAGCTGGCATTGCTGTACCTGATACTCCAGCTGCCACCCTAAGGGCAATCTCGCTTACAGTATCTGCGGATCTCACCTCATGCCAGGTAAAATCCGGCGGAAGGGTATTAACGCCAAACTCAGATTCTTGTGTCTTGAGTTTGTACATATCTTGGTCGAATTCTGTCAAAGGCTCACCGTTATATTTTTGATTCCAGCGGCTTAACTCAGCTTTTGTGCCATAAGCTCTGTGACATGTCTGACACATAGCTACGCTGTGATAGACTTCAGCTCCCTTGGCGATGGCATGACTCTTTCTTGCTATGGTGTAGGGATCAGCTCCAATATCTACCCATTTGCCGACTTTTTTATCACTACCTTTCCACACTTTAGGTGCAAAAGTTTTTAAGTACTGAATAACAGCATTTAATCTCTTGTCTCCAATATCCCACTTAAGCATCGCCGTTCCATGAAGGCCTTTTCTAATAATTCTCTTAAAGTCATCATCTGTAGGCAAATCACCTGCCATAACCCAACCAAATTTATAAATACCCTGAGTGAAATCTCTTGGTGGTGGAATTAAACCTTTTGAGGCAACACCTTTACCATCTCCATTTACACCGTGGCAGGCAAAACAATATTCCATATAAGTTGTTTTACCCAAATAAAGTGTATCTTTTGTAACAACGCCTGCTCCCGCCAAAGTAATTTCTTCTGGAAGCTCATGGCTTTGCATACATGAGACAAGACTTAGAGATAATGCAAACAGAACAAAAATTTTCTGATTCATAAAGTTGAACCTTTTATTAAAATAAAAATATCATTAAATAAACTATTAACCAGACTATACCTAAAAAGTGCCAAAACTTTCCTATATGTCCTGCTGAGCTTTTTAAATTTGCAGAACCTAAAACCCCAAAAAAAGTGGGTAAAACTAAATACAATAGAGAGCTAATTCCCAGCACAACATGAGCAGTATGAATCCATGTATAACCAAAAACCACAGAGCCAAAAATTCCAGAGTAATGATAAACTCCTGAGAGCTCTAACACTTCCCACAACTTCACCTGACAAAAAATAAAGGCCAGCCCAAATGCAAGTGTGGCCACAAGACAAATTTTTGCCTTCCCTAAATCGTCCCTTTCTACAAAATGACGAAATCCCTCATAAAATAGTGAACTGATTCCAATCACAATAGTAGACTGAGTTGGATAAAAAAGTGGAGGAAGACTAAGACCCATAGGGGGCCAAACAACTTGTTGGGCCCTAAAAACAGCGTAGCCCATAAACAGAGTTCCAAAAAGCATAGCAAAAGACACCATGGCCACAGTTGAAGCGACCTCACCAGCTATCTTTCTTTTCTTTGGATCTATGGTTAAATCAATTGTTTCCATTAAACTTCTACCAATTCCTCTGTCTGATATTGAAAGTCTCTTCCCGTAGTCAATTTAGGATTCCCAAGTTCGTGGGGTCCACACTTAACAATTGGGATAGATTTAAAGTTATAGTGTGGAACCGGAGAAGGTGTAGTCCATTCAAGTGTTCCCACTTCCCACGGATTATCAGAAGCCTGCTCACCTTTAAAATAAGTCCAAATAAGATTGGTGATAAAGAAAATCTGTGCAAAACCCATTAGGATCGCACAAGTTGTAACAAAATTATTCATTGGTATTAGTTTTTTAAGAAAGTCATAGATGAAGGGATTGTAAAGTCTTCTATGCATCCCCGCATAGCCCATCATCATCATCCCCATAAACACACCGTTGAGAGGAAGTATGGTTGCCCAAAAATGAGCTTTAGCAAGCCTCTCATTAAGCATCGTACCGTACATTTTTGGCCACCAAAAATAGATTGCTCCAAAGCCAGCTAAAAATACAGAAGCTGCCATGGTGTAATGAAAGTGACCCACAACAAAGTAAGTGTCGTGAAGATAGAAGTCTGTGGTAGTAGTTCCAAGATAAAGACCTGTTAAACCACCTAGACCGAAAACAAAAACAACTCCCAATGAAAAAAGCATGGGAGAAGTGAAGCGGATCGATCCTTTGTATAAAGTCCCAAGCCAATTGGCGAAAAAGATGGCCGATGGAATTGAGATCGTCATTGTAAGAGTCATAAAACTTTGAGTAAGAAGTGGTGACATCTGAGTCGTAAACATGTGGTGACCGTAAACGAGTGTAGACAAAACGGTAATAGCACACATTGAAAGTGCAGTGGCCTTATATCCAAATGCTGGTTTTCTTGAAAAGAAAGACAAAAGATCTGAAACAATTCCCCAAGCCGGCAGTATAAGGATGTACACTTCGGGGTGACCAAAGATCCAAAATACGTGTTGGAATAAAATAGGATCCCCTGTTCCAGAAGTAGCAGCAGCTCCCGCCAAGAAATATTGGGTTTCAAATACCCTATCAAAAACAAGCAGTAGCCCACCTGCTCCAAGAACTGGAACAAAGATAGCATTTAAAATCGCTGTTAAAAGAAGTCCCCATACAGCAAGAGGCATATCAAAATAACCCATGCCTGGGGCCCTAAGGCATATCACTGTCGTGATATAATTGATGGCCCCCATAGTTGAAGAAATACCAAAAAGAAAAATAGCGATGGCCCACAAGGTTTGTCCCGCTCCAGGGCTACCCAAATTCAACGAAAGAGTGGGGTAGGCAGTCCATCCACCAGCAGCACCACCAAGAGGTGTACAAAGTGCTAATAGCATAATGACACCTGAAACAAAGGTAAAATGAAAAGAGAGCATATTGAGCGTGGGAAAAATCATATCCCTGGCACCAATTTGAAGGGGAATCAAAAGATTGCCAAAGGCCCCAATAAGTATGGGAGTGATGGCCCAAAAAATCATAATTGTTCCATGTTCAGTAAAGAGCATGGCATATGAATCGGGGGGAACAACTCCGCCACTATTTGGGAAGAGAAGATGGCCAAAAAAAGGCATCGGAACACCTGGATTTGCCAAAGTCCACCTTATCAACATGGCCATCAATCCGCCTATAGCGAGAAATACCATGCCCAACCATAAAAATTGCTTAGCAATCACTTTATGGTCATATGAGATTATATACTTACTTAAAAATGTATTAGGTGCATCGTGTGCATGTACTAAGACTTTCATCTATTGCTCTCCCACTTCCATCCCCAGTAGGAATCAACAGTCCCTGTATCGTTTTCTTGGTAAGCAAACTTAGCTGCTTCACTTTCCCAATACTGAAAATCATCTGGATCGTATAAAGTCATTTTTGCTTTCATTAGATAGTGATGGGTCCCGCACATTTCAGCGCAAGCGATCTCGAAATCACCAGACTTTGTAAACTCGACCCAGATCCTTGAAATTCTTCCAGGCATTGCATCAATCTTTACCCTAGCATTAGGTAGGAAAAAGGAGTGAATGACATCTTTAGAAGTTAGTTGAAAAACAATTTTTTTTCCTATTGGAAGATGAAGATGATTGGCGGTCACGATGTCATCATCTGTATTAAAAACCTTATCATTACCGGCAAGCCTAAAGTGCCACATCCACTGTTGGGCCAAAACTTGAACCTTGATAGTTTCAGGATCATCACTTTCAGGAAACTTCCAAAAAGTATTTACCAAATCATTGTTGGCCGTCACTGTAATAACACTATCCACTGTACAAAAAACGGCCAGACCTATTATCAGGGTAACCTTAAGCTGTTTTTTTCTATTTCCATAAGTGTACTCAGGAGTCTTGTTTCTCTTGGCACTATACAAATAAGAGAAACCAAAAAGGCCAATACACACGAGCGTGAAATAAAACACATTCATCACAGTGATGTAGTTAAACAGAAACATAATCTTGTGACCGTAAGTAGAAATATCTTCAGGAGGGGTCAGCATCGTAATGAAATCTGAAAACATTCCAGCACTGACTTGGCCTACATGGAGCAGCGAAACCAATAATTTAAAACCCATAAATAGATTCCTATGGCAAAAGCATTGAACACGTCATTTCTAAACATGATAACCCTCATGAAATTAGAATAGAAGTAGAATCTTTTAGTTGGAGAATTTAAATGCAATCATGCAAATGAACAGTAGCGGCAAGTAAGCAATGGTTGACCAGAAGTAGGCCTTGGACCATTTAAAACTCTGGGAAGTTTGAGAAGAATGAGCACAGGTTTTCCAGGAGAAAAAGGCAAGTACTGCTCCCAGGAGAAGGGCGGCCACCGAATATCCAGCAAATGTTGTAGATACAAAGCCTGGCAGAAAACTAACAGCGTAAAGAAGTAGTGTTGTGGCAAAGATACACTTGGCCGTCACATCAATTCCCTCTAGGTTTGGCAAAACCATAACCCCTGCATTGTGATAATCAAGTCTATGAACAATAGAGATGGCAAGAAAATGTGGAATTTGCCAAACACACAAAATGATAAAAAGTGACCAGGCCATGGCGTCAAGGCCTCCAGCGCAAGCGGCCCACCCCATTAGTGGTGGAAGGGCTCCAGGAATGGCCCCTACAGCAACTGCAAGTGGTGTTCGTTTTTTCATAGGTGTATAGGCAAATAAATAAGTAGACCACGCTATAAAGCCCAAAAATGCAGTTAAGGTATTAACGGTAAAAACAAGCAGTGGCAGAGAGATCACACTTAGCAGGACACCAAACCACAGCGCAAGCTCCGGGCTCATTCTTCCAGCAGGCAAAGGTCTGCTTTTAGTTCTGGCCATTTTCTTATCGAGCTTCCACTCAAGAAAAGAATTGAGGACAGCACCAGATGCCACAACCATAGTAATGAGAAGTGTGGCCCAAGCCCCCTGCGCAAAAGAGATCTCGCCAGGCGCTAGTAGCATTCCAGCGGCAGAGGTAAAAATCACAAGCCCACTCAATTTTGGCTTAGTCAGTTGGAGTAAATCTTTAAAAACCATGAACACCTTAAAATTATATGTGCCCGAATTTTTACTACTTTGGATGTAATATTTCTAGCGATAAAATAGATCAGAATGAAAAGGTCTTCGCTATGCAGCCTTGGGGGTTTCCTCTTTCTCCACACTTAGATCCCTTAGCTGTCCATCTCCAAAATCTTTTTGATGCAATAAAATGGGGAGGCTCATGCTTTTGACACAAAAATCAGAACTAAGCACCAATGAAATTTTAATAACTGAGAACAAAATCCCCAGACCCAAGTAAATCATGAAAAGTGAGGGTAGCACCCCGAGTAAACCATTTGGTGAACCTTGTGAGAAATCCCAGAGATAGTAAAGCGGTGCAAATAGAAAAAGAGCGTACATTGAAACCTCCTGGAAGCTATAGTCTATCACATCCATCAACTACTTAAATGAAGCTTATTGGGCCCCCTATTTGGACTGTGCAATTTGAACCTCTTAGTGAAGAAGTCCATAAAATTTATTACGAGCGTGGCCTAAGTCATGCCCACGATGGTAAGTGTGCTGACTATGAAAAAATATCAGATTATTGTTTTCGGAGCTACAGGCTTTGTCGGCAAAAGATTCATCCAATATATCTCACACCGAGCTGAGTTTGGTCTTCGCCATTGGGCCATTTCTGGAAGGGATCCAAAAAAACTTGACCGCGTTTACAGAACTCTTCATCCCAGTAATAGACCAGAAAAACAAGTCGCGAATTTAGAAGATACCAGACGTATCGATGAGTTGATTTCGGAGTCTGAGATTGTAATTAATTTAGCTGGTCCTTTTTTTCAAAATGGCCCTAATATTGTTGAAAGCTGTGTAAGACACAAAACTCATTATCTCGATATTAGCGGGGAAGTAAATTTCGGCAAAAAAATCATTAAATCATCACATTCTAAAGCTGTGGAAAACGGTACTTGTATTATTCCCTTCGCAGGATTTGATTCTGTGCCTGCTGACTTTGGCAGCTTCTATATGATGGAAAAAATTCATCAATTTGTGGGAGAGAAAACCAAACAAGTTGAGATAGTCTACAATATTGGTGGTGGCCTTAATGGGGGTACTTTTTTAACCGCCCTTGGTCTTGGAAAAAATCAAAATTATATGGAGGCACACTCCCCTTATAACCTTTGTGTTGATAGCTTTGATATTGCTGATGAGTACTGTGAAGAAGAAGACAAGGCCCACTTCCACAAAAATTACGGAAAATGGGTGGCACCGTTTTTCCAAAGATCAATAAATACCAATGTAGTTCAAAGAAGTGTTGAGCTTCTAAGTAAAGATCATCAGTATTTTAAACTCCCTTTTTATTATAATGAATACTGGAATCCCACCAACAGCTTTAACAAGGTTTCTGCTAAAGGAGTTAGCTGGGCCCAAAAATTGGCAGACTTTGCCTTTCAAAAAAAGGCCTTACACCCACTGCTAAAAAGATTTGGTCCAAAATCGGGAGAAGGTCCAAGTGATCTAAGTATTGAACGAGGTCATTTTGCAGCACACATTTTTGCAATAACTGAAAGCGGGTCTCTTTTTAAGGCCCAAATGAAATCCTCTGGGGACCCATCAAATAAATCCACCGTTAAATTGCTCGCCGCCTCTCTACACTGCATGATCAAAAACAAGAACTCCCTTCCGGGAGGAGTGAGAACTGCTGCGAGTGCTTTCAAAATGGATTTATACGATTCATTAAAATCACAAAATATCTCCATCACAGTTCCAACACTGTGCCACAAATAAAATCCACTTGCCTGTTCTTTTTACAAATGGGCATAATATCTGGATGAAAGAAAAGAACGTAAAAGTTATTAATACAGCTTCTGGTAGTGTCTTATACTCAACACACCTAGAGACTATAGAGAAGGCCTTTGAATTTGCCAGTGATATGGAGAAAATGGATATCGATGTTCATATTGATGCCCCCTCCATTACCGACTCCCTTGCCGAGACCCTGGGGCTAACCCCAGAGGACAAGGAAGTTTATTGCCAGACAATTACTGGCGAGATCGAAGATCACATTCTTTGAAACTGAAGGTTTTTTATTACCTCTTCAGGTAACTTAGGTAGTGCAGATGTGGGCACTAAGAAAGTCGATATATTAAATAAATCTGTAAAAACTCGATTGGAATGTGTTGTGGCCTTAAGGTATGTGTGTCCTGCAGAACCGCCAGTACCAATTTTGGTCCCAATCATTCTTTGAACCATCAGAGCGTGATTGTGCCTCCAATTGGCAAGTAATTCATCAATATCCATCAGTGATGTTAAAAATCTTGCAGGAATATCCAGTAGTGGATACCAACTATAGAGCTTAATAAACAGTGCTGAAAGCATCGCTTTTCTTGAGAGTACGTGATTTGGAAAACGCTCGTTGTATTTTTCATCATCAAACAGAGATTCAAAGCTCGCCCTTGTTAAATCAAGCTCTTTTAATTGGAGTTTTATTTCTTCATGATTTAGTGTGGGGTTATTTTTAATGATTTCACTATCACTATCTAACATTTTCCAAACGGCAGTTTGATATTGTTCCCAAAATTTGAATCCTCCAAAATCGACAAAAGGAAGCCTTTCAAGCCAATTCGCCAAAAGATCAATTAGGGCGGGCTGTTTCTCCACATTGATAAGGTATTCTTGGTGTTCAGCTGACAGGCGATTGTGAAAGGATTTATTGTCGTAAGCGACCCGGTTGTCAGTTTTGAGTCCAAGCCTAATTTCAAGTTCTCTAAACTGAACGCTTTGAAAACCAGAAGCGGGGACAAGGTAGTCTCTAAAATCTAAAAAGGCTTGAGGAGTCATGGTCTCGATAATATTGAGCTGATCAATAAGTACTTTTTGAATCGACTTAACTCGGTAGGTTTTTGAAAGACAACTTCCTAGATCTGACTCACTAATGTAATCTTGCCCAAAAACATTGAGCACAACACCCATTTCGTGCAAAATTTGTTTGAACCATAACTCATATACTTGATGAACAATGATAAAAAGAGTTTCATCATGGGCCTCTTCGCCGTATTTACCACTTAAGGGCTCTTGGCTGCCTAAGACCATATTTAATTTTAAGTAATCAGGGTAATAGCAAGGGTTAGGATTTTTTTGCATCTTTAATTCTCCGTGGTGAATCTTTCTTTTTCAAGGCCAAGCCACTCTAGGGCACTGGCGTGATATAGGTTGTTCCTAGTTTCTTGATCTAAATTCATTGACCCTATTAATTGTCCAGGTTCTAGCTCTCCTAGGGGAAAAGGATAATCTGTGCCAAGGGCCACACGATTAGATCCAAAGAGCTCTATCAGTTGGGCGAGCATTGCCTTATTGTGAACTAATGAATCAACCCAAAAACGCCCTAGGTAATCAAGAGGTGATTTATCATTGTCGATGGCACAAAGATCCGGTCTGACATTAAAACCATGCTCAATTCTTCCAATTGTAGACGGAAAGGAGCCTCCTCCGTGGGCGAAGGCTACCTTGAGTTTGGGGAGGCGTTCAAAGACACCACCAAAAATCATGGAACAAATCGCCAGTGAACTTTCAGCCGGCATTCCCACAAGCCATGGAAGCCAGTACTTCTCCATACGCTCTTTTCCCATCATATCCCAGGGATGAACGAGTACGGCCGCGCCCAATTCAGCAGCCGCTTCAAAAACTTCAAAAAGTGCAGGATCATTTAAATTTAACTCCCCAATATGAGAGCCAATTTCTACTCCACACAACCCCAATTCTTTCACAAGGCGCTCTAGCTCTTTAACAGCTAGCTTTGGTGATTGCATAGGAAGTGTTCCCAGCCCCACAAATCTTTTTGGAAATTTCTGACAAACACTAGCGATATGATCATTGAGAAATTTTGCAACAAATAGTCCATCATCTGGTTTAGTCCAGTAACTAAACATCACTGGTACTGTTGAAAGCACTTGCACACCCACATCATGTTCATCACAGTCTATAATTCTGGCCTTGGGATCAAAACAATTGGGCTCAACACTACGGAAAAACCGCCCATCATCTCCCACCATATTGGCAGTGCAGTTACATTCAGCGCTCGCGTGCTCAAGACAGATAAATCCTCCGTATCCGAATTGTTTTTTAAACTCAGGGATTACAGGAGGAAGAATATGGGTATGAATATCAATTTTTAACACTACTAAGCCTTTGGGTTTACCCGCCCACATTTTTTGCAGGTATAATTTTTTTCATCACCAAAGTAGCGATCAAAACATTCTTTCAGTTGGGTTTCAATATTTGATAGATAAAAAGTCTCGCTGTAGAGGACACTGTCGCATCCCTCGCAATACCAAACAAGAGAATCTTTGTCTTCAGGGACCCTCGTTTTTTCAATAACAAGTCCAACTGAATTGGCCTCTCTTTGTGGGCTGTGCGGAACCCCTCCAGACAGAAGGTAGATCTCACCTTCATTAATAGGTACATCTACTATCTTACCGTGATCATTTCTTGTTTTTAAAACCATATTTCCTTCTACTTGGTAGAAGAACTCATCGGTTTCATTTATATGGTAATCCTGACGAGCATTGGGCCCACCAACTACCATCACAATAAACCCACCTTCTTTCCAAACCATCTTGTTCCCAACAGGGGGTTTTAGAAATTCCCGGTGATCGTTAATCCAGTTTTTAAAATTAATGGGAATACAAGTACTCATGATGGTCTCCTGAATCTTAAATTGTGGCTATGCACTTTAATTCAATAGCAATAGGGGTGGGAAGACAGTTAATCTCTACTGTCGTTCGACAAGGCCTATTTTCTGAGAAATACTGAGCATAAATTTTATTATAGGTTTTAAAGTCTTTTTTCATATTGGTAAGAAAAACGGTTACATCTACTAATTGATCCCAGCTAGAGCCCGAGTCTTCTAAGATCGCCCTAACATTATCAAAAACACTTCGACATTGCGCTTCAATATCACTTTCAACTACTTCTCCATTTTCACCCAGCACAACCCCTGGGATTTGATCAGTTCCTTTTTTTCTTGGGCCCACACCAGATAGAAATAATAAATTCCCCACCTTTTTTGCGTGGGGATAAAGGCCTACGGGATCGGGAGCTCTATTTGAATTTTTTTCTTCCATTTTTCTATCCTAATAACTAATACATATATTTTTGGGTTTGGTGAAAAAGCGAAGAGACTCAAGCCCTCCCTCTCTTCCAAAGCCCGAATTTTTCACTCCGCCAAAAGGAGTTCGAAGATCTCTTTCCATCCAGCAATTTACCCAAACCATTCCGGCCTCAAGTTTTTCTGACATTCTGTGGGCCAAACTAATATCCTTAGTCCAGACAGAAGCCGCCAGGCCATACTCGGTGGAGTTAGCAATTTCCAGTGCCTGCTCTTCACCTTCAAAAGGAATAATTGTCGCCACTGGACCAAAAATCTCTTCCTGATTTGTTCTGCACTCACTGCCAAGACCTTCTATCAATGTAGGCTCTATAAAATATCCAGCGAGACCTTCCGGTTTTACGCTATTACCGCCACAAAGAATTTTTCCGCCCTCTTGCACTGCCAGTTCAATACTTTTCATCACTTTATTAAAATGCTCACCACTAACCATCGCCCCATGCTGGGTTTTAGGATCGAGGGGATCACCAATGGTAATTTCACGAGTCTTTTGAATAAGCCGATGGCAAAAATCAGAGTAGATACTCTTTTCCACCAAAATTCTTGAACCACATAAACAAATTTGTCCCTGATTAGAAAATGCCGCCCTCTTTGCTCCCGAAGTAGCAAGCTCAAGGTCAGCATCAGCAAAAACGATGGTAGGATTCTTTCCTCCCATCTCCAGGCCAACTTTTTTGAAACTTCCGGCAGCTGCAGTGGCGATCATTCTTCCAGTCTGTGTACTTCCGGTAAAAGAAATAGCCTTAACAACCGGGTCAGTATTAAGTGTCTCCCCGATTTTATGACCGTGACCGTGAACAATATTTAACACTCCTCCGGGAAGACCCGCACGAATACAAAGCTTTGAAAGAAAAAAAGCACTCATGGGTGTCACCTCTGAGGGCTTGGCCACAATGGTATTGCCGGCCAGTAGGGCGGGTGCAATTTTCCAAGTAAAAAGATAAAGAGGAAGGTTCCACGGGGAGATACAACCGACAACCCCCAGAGGTGATCTTGTAGTGAAATTGATAAGCCCGGGATCTGTTTGATGACACTCACTTGAAAACTGAGTCATAGCATCGCAAAAATAGCGAAAGTTAGTAGCACTCCTAGGAATGTCGACACTTTTAGAGGCGGAAATAGGCTTTCCATTATCCATGCTTTCAATTTTACTGAGCTCTTCTATATTTTCTTCAATGAGATCGGCAATTTTTCTAACAACCTGGACTCTGTAGGAAACTGAAGACTGCCCCCAAAATGTGAAGGCGGACTCAGCACTTCTTATGGCAGCCTCCACATCAGCGGCTTCAGAGTCACAGATTTGTGAAGTCACTTCCAGTGTGGCCGGATTCATTCCCTCAATCCAATTCCCATTTTTTGGACTAACGAGCTCACCATTAATGTAGTTTAATATCTTTTCCACTTAGACTCCATTTCCTTCACTCAGTAGTATTGCCCTAACTGGAGAGGCATCACCTCCGCTAATTGCCAGAGGTAGCGCCAGTAGGGTGTATATTCCAGGAACTACATCTGTTAGAACAACGCCTTCCAAAATCGCCATATCATTTTTATAAATAGCGTGATGTGCAGGTAGATCTTTTGAATCACATGGATCCACTGAAGGTGTATCAATTCCCACAAGCCTTACCTTGTGCTGATTTAAATATTCAATAACGGAGACACTAAGGGAGCAAAAGTCATCACTCCAATTATTGGGATCAACATAAGAGTTAGTTTTAAACAATACTCTTCGGGCCACAATTTTTTGATCTTCAAAATCACTAAGCTCAATTCTTTGCCCTTTGGCGGTGGGCACCTCTATTACTTGGCAAGGGCCCATATAGTAATTAAGAGATCTCTTTTCGATTGAAACTCCATCAGGGTGGTAATGGTTGGGAGCATCTGTGTGAGCGCCTAAATGAGCAGTAGCTTTGATAGAGCTTAAAACTAAGTTGTCACCTTTTTCAAAAGACAAGACGACGTCTCGACTAAAAGAGCAATCGCCGGGAAACACACCCATAGACTCAGAAATAACAGGGGTGATATCAATATAGCTTTGATTGTCACTGATTAAAGACAAGCGGTTCTCCCTCCATCAACAGAAAGTGCAACGCCATTTACATAGGCAGCTGCAGGTGATGATAAAAAAGCGACTACAGAAGCCACTTCGGAAGGCTCTCCAAATCTTCCAGCGGGAATGGCAGCTTTTCTTTTTGTGGCCTCTTCTTCCACAGAACATCCACTTTTTTGGGCCCAGCTCTCAAGAAGTGAGTCAAGCCTTGATGTGGCCGTAGCACCCGGAAGAACACTATTTACAGTCACACCAAAAGGGGCAACTTCTAAAGAAAGAGTTTTTCCCCAGCTTGCAACAGCTGAGCGAATGGTATTGGAAACTCCTAAACCCATGAGTGGAGTTTTTACTGAAGTAGAAATAATATTGATGATTCTTCCAAAGCCTATGCTTTTCATTTCGGGAAGAACAATTTTTGATATGATTGAAGCAGCTAAGAGATGTTGCTTAAAGGCCGCAACAAAATCGTCTGGATCTGCAAATTCAATAGGCCCACCCTTGGGACCAGCACTATTATTTACCAAAATACTATAAGGAGATTTTTTATGAGAGGGGCCCACAAGCTCACGAATGGCATCGCTGTCATTTAAATCAATTGCCAAAAAATCGTGACCGCTTCCAGGAAGTTGCTCTAATGCCTTAACGAGTTTTTCTTCTGATCTAGATACCAGCGTAACCGAGGCTCCAAGAGATGCGAGCTCTATGGCACTGGCCAGACCAATCCCCTGGGAAGACCCACAAACAAGTGCTCTTTTTCCCTCTAAGTTTAGATCCATTACGGCGGCCCCTTTGAAAATGCTGAAGTTTGCTGAAGAACATAACAATTTTTATTACCCCCGTCATATTTTGAGCAGTAAAAAGTGCCTGTGACGCCTTGCCAGGACGCATCTTGCCATTTTCAGATAAAAAAAAAGGTCGTAGTGTAGCCGACAGACATACCTGGAGAATTTAATTGGAATTTAGAACTGACAAAGAGTTTGCAAAAGAGTTTGATAAAAATGACCCTCTCTCTCATACAAGAGAGCTCTTTCACATGCCCCACACCAAAAGTGGAAGTCCATACCTCTACTTCGCAGGCCATTCACTGGGAGTTATGCCCAAAAAGGCCAAAGACTATATTGGCGAAGAGCTAGAGGACTGGGCGGAATTTGGTGTTGAAGGTCACTTTGATGCCAGACACCCTTGGCTTCCATACCACGAAAACCTAACAAAAATGCAGGCCCACATTGTGGGTGCTAAAGAGAGCGAAGTGGTCACCATGAACACTTTGACAGTTAATCTACATTTAATGATGGTCTCATTTTATAGGCCTTCTAAAACTCGCTACAAAATACTCATTGAAAATAACACCTTTCCCTCTGACAAGTACGCAGTTGATTCCCAGGCCAAATTTCACGGCTTTGACCCATCAGATACAATCGTTGAACTATGTCCAAGACCAGGTGAGCTGACAGTGGACCCAGAGCAAGTTCTTGAAACCATCGACAAATTAGGCGACGAGCTAGCACTTGTGATGCTGGGTAACTGCAATTACTTAAGTGGCCAATATTTTGATATTGAGGCCATCACCAAAAAAGCACATGAAAAGGGAGCACTGGCTGGATTCAACTTGGCCCATGGAGCAGGAAATTTAAAACTAGATTTGCACAAGCACAACGTCGATTTTGCCGTTTGGTGTGGCTATAAATATTTAAACTCAGGCCCTGGTGGTCTTGCAGCTGCATTTGTCCACGAAAATCATGCAGCAGGGGACCTTCCAAGATTTTGTGGTTGGTGGGGACACGACAAAGAAAGTCGATTTAAAATGGGTCCCGACTTTAAAGGCATTGAGGGAGCTCAGGGCTGGCAGTTATCAAATCCCCCCATTTTTCAAC
Source organism: Bacteriovoracaceae bacterium (assembly GCA_018649885.1). Lineage (GTDB taxonomy): Bacteria > Bdellovibrionota > Bacteriovoracia > Bacteriovoracales > Bacteriovoracaceae > JABIHA01. Next base: position 48,613 of record JABIHA010000138.1, on the reverse strand, counting down.
TGGCTTCGCTTAGATCGAGCCTCGAAATTTTTTATGAAAATACCATGGATAGAATTGTTGAAAAAGGCCACCAAATTACAAACTACATGGAATATCTTTTTGAGAGCAAGCTAGCTGACAAGGCCCAAGTGATATCACCGTCAGGTAGCAGAGGTAGCATGCTCTGCCTTCGCTTTAAAAATAATCCCAAAAAACTTCTGGAAGTTTTTAAGGATGAAAATGTTATCTGTGACTTTAGAGAACCCGATATACTAAGAATGACTCCGGCACCTCTTTACAATACATATTCAGAGGTCCACAAATTAGTAGAAATCATTGAGGAGCACACATCATGAGTAAAAATGTTTCCATAGTAGGTGGTGGTCTAGTAGGCAGCCTTGAAGCACTGTATATGCTGAAAAGAGGCCATAGTGTAAATGTTTTTGAAAAGCGTGTTGATCCCAGAACCGCCGGAGCTGACTCAGGTCGATCAATTAATTTAATTATCACCTCCAGAGGAATCAAAGCATTAGAGCTTTTAGATATTAAAGATCAAGTGCTAAGTGAGTCCGTTCCCGTATTTGGAAGAATGATTCACGATATAGAGGGAAAAACAACTTACCAACCCTACGGTAAAGACAACTCTGAGTGCAACTACTCCATTTCGAGGGGACAGCTCAATATCATTTTGATAGATCTCGCTGAAAAAGCTGGGGCCAAATTTTTCTTTGATCACGACCTCACCAACTTAGACGTTGATAAAAATGAAATCCAATTTGGGGATAGAAAATTCACTTCAGATATCATTTTCGGAGCTGATGGATCGGGCTCAGTGGTAAGAAAAGAGCTTGAAAGACAAAACTTAGTTGAAAGCACTATAGAGTGGCTCGATGCCGACTATAAAGAGCTCTATATGCCCGCCACTAATGACGGCAACTATCAAATTGAAAAAAATGCTCTTCATATATGGCCAAGAGGAGATCACTTTCTCATGGCGCTTCCCAATTTAAAGGGAAGCTTTACAGTAACTCTTTATATTCCACCAAGCAGTGAGCATCACTTTGATCACCTGAGAACAAAAGAGCTAGCAAAGAGTTACTTTGAGAAATTCTATCCCAGTGCAATCCCCCTGATGAAAGATTACCTAGAGCAGTTCACTGAAAACCCTGTGGGTAAACTAGGCACCGTTAGATCTTTCCCGTGGAACTACAAAGGCCAAGTCGCCCTGATAGGCGATGCCGCTCATGCCATAGTTCCATTTTTTGGACAGGGAATGAATGCGGGCTTTGAAGACTGCACGGTTTTAGAAGAAATCCTAGACGATAGTGAAACTCTTGAGCAGGCATTCTCTAAATACACCGAGTTCCAAAAACCCAACGGTGACGCCATCGCCACCATGGCCATCGAAAATTACCGTGAAATGAGTGAACACGTGGGAGATGAGAAATTCCTATTCAAAAAGAAAATTGAAAAGGAACTTGTCAACAGATTTCCAGATCGATTCAACTCAAGGTATAGAATGGTCGTCTATGGTCTCAGACCTTACAAAGAAGCTTACGATCAGGGAATAAAAAACAAAGAGACAATTGAAAAGCTTGCTGCTGGTGTAAATAATCTTGAAGATGTGGACTGGGGTCTTGCAGAGAAGATGCTATAAGCAATGTTTTGGAGAATGAATACATCGTGGATAATGAGCTATTGCCCACGACATAAAGCATTCAAATTATTAGTTAAGAGTATAAACTTTTCCAGGAATTCTTAATGAATATGGCACCAAGTGGCTTGGATTTAGATCCACTTCACCTTTTTCATTCTTGTATGTTAAAACCATTTGCCCATCTTTGTTGCTTGAAATAGATAGTCCTTTTGTTAACTCAAATCCATATTTGCCTAAAATCCAACTATGATCAATTGCTAATAGTTGCTCATCTACTTCATATGAACTAGGCACACCAATGAACTGCATTCCCTGACATTCTTGTGTTGAATTGTCAGAGTCGACTTCTGCTACTTCAGTACCTAAGGCCAACTTAGATGGAACAATAGTTTCTAATCTATTCACATACCCACCATAATCAGTTCTTGAAATAGACTTCACGGTAGACTCTCTTTTTACTTCTAGCCAGCACTCAGGATAAGCATTATTAAGTCCTTTAACGGCAGATCTATAAGTAGATGTTTGGCCAACCTCTAAATTTGCATGAGCCTGATGAATGATTTGTCTAAATAGAGCAGCTTCTTCATCAGCACTGACCTCTGCAGAAAATAGTGGAAAGGCCATTAGAGAAGAAAGCCCAATTAATGTGAAATTTTTTTTCATTTCAAGCTCCTCTTGAGAAATTTGATTTAGTACCTTTTCAATTTTATAAATCTTGGACCAATTTTTGTCATGATAAGCGATCCCTTGTTGTTGATATAAGTTTAGCGATTTTCAAAGTAAAATGACGGGAGAGATTGTTAATGATATTTTTCATGAATATTTTTCATTGTTTACTTTATTGTGTCAAAAGATTGATCATTCGTAGATCATTTGCATTGGTACATACTTTTGGAACTTGATACTAGGAACACGCTAAGTGCCATTGGTGTGAAGGTGCCAAGAATTTCATCGGAGTGAATCTACCCAAAGAAACTAAAATTGATCATTTTAAGAATCAGTATAGATGTTCCATCAAATATACATTCAAAGAAGTTCAGGGAAAGAGATTTGTAGTTCACGGGCCGTAGGAAGGTTGAGTTTCATAATTAGTTTGGTGGCGGCCCTTCTATCACGGCATAGTTTAGGGGTATTTTGACGAGTTTTGTGATGTGAAGATTGTGTAGTTGATATATGGTTTTGAGGACTTCTTTTATGGGAAGATTTAGGGAGGGATTTCATCTCTGGAATTGCTGACTTTGGTGATAGGTTTTATTAAGAGAAAGTGCTTGGGAGATGATTTTCCATTCTATTTTGAGAGGAGGAAAGCGAGATGGGATTCTTTTTTAGTGGTTGTGACACTCCTTAAAACTGGCCAGGTAATACTTCTTTAATATCATTCAACATCCATAATCAAATTACTTGAAGTGGCCCTTGAAAATAAATTAAAGCAAGTTAGGAAGTGTGAACTAAAAGCAATTCGAAGGCCTTCTCCAATACAAAATGTGAGTTCGAGGTATATCCCCCAAGTGATAAAAAGAAAAATTCGAAAAAGGGCGAGTTACACATGCGAGCATGTTAGCATGCACAGGGGAAAGTGCACTGAATCCAGAAACCTGGAATTTGATCACCACATCACGCCCTACTCAAAGGGAGGGAAAAATACCTTAGATAATTTAAGACTTGTATGCAAGAACCACAATACCAGACAATTTGTTTTAGACTTTGGTTCGAAATCTTTAGAAAAAATTACGCAGAAAATTTAGTATTTAGGCGTACCTTCCTTTAGTTTCTTGTTTGAAGCGAGTATCTCCATAAAATATTGTTTTTTTATTTCTCTAGCAATACTCTATCTATGAGATTATTCCTGAATTTATCTAAGTAGAAAGTTGTAGGCCTCACGACTTTATTAGACAATATAACTGTAAAAATCTCTTTGTTTGGCATGATGCTCAGATCTGCTAAGAATCCATTAACTGATCCATTATGCCAGATAATATCACTCCCTTTGTACTTATCAATAATCCACCCATACCCATAAGACCAGCTTTGTCTCGAGTGTTGAATATGTTCTGTGAATAATAAATCTAAAGATTTTTTACTAATAACCAGATTTGACTTTAGTAATGTATACCATTTGAATAACTCATCTGCAGTAGAGTAAACATCCCCTGCACCATATGTATTTGTATAGTCAAAACAACATGCCCTATAATCGTTACTCTTGAATACAACATATCCCTCTGCCCGATTAGGAACAATCAAACTTTGGTGAAATACTCCAGTAGAATTTAATTTCGCAGGCCCAAAAACAAATTTATTCATGAATTCCTGATAACTTTTTTGAGATACGACTTCGATAATATAAGCTAGCACTGAGTAACCTGCGTTACTGTAGGCAAACTTGTCACCAGGTTTTTGTTTATCACGAAGGGATTCTGATGAAATCGAGTCGAAAACATCTTTAAGTGTGTGAAAAGCGCTGGACTCTTTAGTTGTAATAGGAGCATTTCTTTTGAGTGCTGAAGTATGAGTCAATAGATGGTGTATAGTAACATCTTCCCAATGCTTCGGAGTTTTCAAATACTGAGAGACATTACCATCCAGATCTATTTTCCCCATCTCAAATAACTTTAAAATACCAACAGCAACAAACTGTTTTGTTAGAGAGCCTACCTGGAAAACAGTGTCACTTTGAATTTTAACTTTATGTTCAACACTCGCAAACCCTAGATTTTTCCTGTAAATTTCTTTTCCTTTTTTGAAAACCTTTACAGTCCCCTGAAAGGAGTTACCCTTTTGGTATTTTGAAATAATTTTGTCTAAATCATGCTTCAGACTTGAGGCATAAGAAAAATTGATTAAAGAAAAGGCTACAACACACAATGCAAGTTTCAATTCTACTCCTTCACATTATTTAACTTAACCACACCGGACCGAACCGATGATTCCTTATCAAGGGCCCTGATCAGCATCGTCGTTTTATTTAGGTACTATTTATATCTAGGTACGTCCACAATTTTGGGACTAGATGCAACCAACACTCTAAGTCTCATAGGTCTTGCTCTAGGCCCCTTAGTAACTACCTCTATAAATCAACTCACCACCATCGAAGACTTCAAAGCGACCTGTAAAATCAAGCTTTTCACCTAGGACGATTTGGGCCGTGCTATACAGGTTTTGGATTTGAGCATTCTCGAAACTGTCACCAGTGTGATACTCAACGCCCTCAGTTTCGGCTACTAATATGTTATGTTCAATGCCAGCAATCACGACTTTAAACACTTTCTTTTTTTCTATTTGCTTTTCTAGGGCCTGGTCTTCGGGAACAAAGCGGTCACTTATAAAGGATTGTTGCACACTCCACGAACCATCTATTTTTTGTAAATTGATATTAAGTGTCCTGGCATTCATTGTGGGGGGAATGATTTTATTTACAGAGTCACAGAAATTATCGAGGCCTCTTCCATATTTAAAAAACTTTGAGCAGTAGGCAGGCAAGTTTTTAAGGCGTTTTCTGTATACGCAGCAAGAGATTCTTTCGTTGGAGGCGAGAAAAGGCAGAGTTAGAGATTTCATGATGGTCTCTCCCGCTGTGTAGTAGGCACCACCTTTACAGCCACTTCCTCCACAACTTACGGCCTTCATTCTATCTTTAAGAAGATCACTCCAGTTAGTGCAAGTTTTATCCTGGCAATTAGCTGAGTTAGAAGGTGTTCCCTTTCCAGAGGTGTACTCATCTCCCAATTTAAATAGTGAGTGCCCAAGCTCGTGAACTGCAACGAGAGCAGACTTAGGGTGAATAGATGTTGTGGCCACATTTTTTGATCTGTAGCCAGCCCCTCCGTATTGCAATGAATTGTGGACTACAATGACTTGATCTACATAGGGTCCGCAAGAGCTTGCCATTTTTTTTGAAGTTTTTACATCACAGCAAAGAAGTCTTTTGATGCCACTGCAATTGAATTTGCAAAATGCTTTTTTCTCTATACCTGCAAAGGACATAGAGTACTCAAGGCCTACGATAGCAGGAGAGACTGGGTCAAAGCTCTCAAAAACTTTAACTGTATTTTCAACATTTTTTTGAAAGGCCACCTTGTCAGAATTAAATCCTGAGGGAACAAAAACGATATTGATTTTATCAGGGGAGCTGCTCTTAAGATGGCAGCTTTGTAGTGAGTAGTTCAGTGGTTTGGCAAACACACTCACTGCAGAAAATACTAAGACTAGTAGTACCGCTTTTTTCATAACTCCCCCTATCATTTTGGCCGTATTTGATCGCAAATGGTGACATATGGCAAATCCGCGCGGCGGCACCCGCGCGCGTGCCTTTCAACTCACCCAAATTTTTGGTATCCATTTATAATGGAAGAGCTAAAAGAGGGTGAAGATTTTGAGTTTAATGAAAACGGGGAAATGGTTTTCAGTGGAAGTTACCTGAAAAAAAGAGGTTACTGCTGCCAAAGTGGATGCCAAAACTGCCCATGGGAATATGCAAAAAAAGTAGACCCTAATGTACCGGCTGAATTTAATGACCCATGGGGAAGAGTCGACTCTGTAGATTCATGCCTTTATGGCTGTGATAGTGACTAAATACTTGGCTTAAATCCTTCACTCGGTAAGTCAAAGCAACTAGACATATTGTAGCAATATCTAAATTGAAAAGGAGTGGGAATAATATCTAACTCTTTTAACAAATTAGCTCTCGGAGAATTTCCCAACTTTAATGGACTGCCTTCAAAAGAACGATCAGGGGAGCCATCAAACAACAGACTCATATTTTTATTCACAAAAAAATCACCCTGAAAGTTAGTATAGCTCTGTAAATGATGACCATTTTTTTTTGTGTATAGAGGAGAGCTCACATCAAAGTGAGTTTTCTTTCCATCAGTTGGAACACTTAGCTCAAAATAGATCTCTCCCTTTTCATCATAAGCGCGAGTATGTGAGTGGTTGTCTTTAACATCTATATCAATTCTTTCAGTCACCTTGGGAAGACCCCAAATTTTGGTTCCTCTGAGTTGGTTTTCTTTTGAAGTCACCGGCATGGAAAAAACATAGTATCCAAAGTTATTAAAAAGCTGGGGCATAACAATTGGTAAAACGGGTATATTAAGGCCGGGGTTAAACATAACTGGAATTGTCATTGCGACTTCATTGTAGGGAGCAATATTGTAAACACTTTGATACTCATAACAAGAAAAAATAACAAGTGCCCTACCTTTTGGCATTTTCACTGGCTCAATTTTTGGGTGAAGCATTACCTTTTTTGCTTTCTCATAGTCACACAAGAAAATCCCCACAGCACAAGTGACATCTCCATAAAATGTAGGAAATAGATAGTTCTTCTCAATACTATCAGTAAGCTTCAAAGGGGCCTTATTGTGCCTAAGAGAAAACCGATCAAAAAAATCACCTTTAAACTTCTCTGTGTTGTTATACATCTTTTCTTCAATTTCCCAAGTTGGCTCCATAATTCCCCCTGTGCTTTCTTGAAAACAATTTTTTTTAAGCATTGATTCCAATCATAACCCATAAAAACAATTATTCAGACCACAAATTGAGTTATAATTGGATAAAAACATGTTTAAGGAAAAAAATGGCCAAAGTCGCTCCAAAAGTATTTTTTGTCAATGAGAACGAAAAATCAGATGCTTTGGATCAAGTAGTAGGCCTTATTGAAAAATCAAAACTAGAAATTACGGAACTACCAAATTTTTTAAATGCAGTGATGGAGATTTCAGTAAGTGAGATCCCCTCAATTTTCATTTTGCAAACTAGGAACTTACTAAAAGATATTTTTGATTCGATTATTCAAATCTACATTGAAGGATCTCTTGTAAAATTTGTAATGATTACAGAAGAAGTATTTAATGGCTACAATCCATTTATTGAGCTCGGACTTTTAGAAATCCATCCGATAAAAAATGTAGCGGCTCCTATAAATGGCATTATAAAAAATTATTCAATAGCTAACTCCAAAGCCAGTAATATTGTCCCTGTCCATATTGATTTTCTGGACTCTTTTGAAATCTCGCCTATTGCTCTTTACAAAAAGTCAAAGGATTCGTTTGAAAGTATTTGCTCTGATGGTGAAAGATTTAAAATGCCGGCGGAAGGAAGTTTCCTCTACCTAAAAAGAAGCGACCTAGCAGCTGTCCCCACTGAAATAAAAAAAGTGATCAATGTAGTAAATGCTCCCAAGCTTGTCCCCATAAGAGTCAAAATCATTTTAGTGGGAAAAGCTCTTCCTTTTGACACATTTTCCCAGGCGGACCCTAAAAAGGTGATAGTAAAAAAAGGAACGGTAATTACCAAAGGTCACATTCAAGCATTTGGTAAGCACGGTGTGAAAAGAATTTATATTCACGCTGAAGATGAGCCGGCCTACCAGCACTACCTAGATGAATACATAGACGACATTTTAAGCTCAAATTCGGGTGAAAAGAATACTGCTGCCGAGGTCATTAATAAATTCGCTGCTTCAAAGGTTAGTGATGCCTATAAAAAGCTTGATGAGAAAAGCTTTGAGGGGATAAAAGATGCCTCAAATTATATCTCCAAATTTTTAAGTGATGACTCAAAAAGCAATATAGAGCATATTTTTAACAACCAAAATGAAAATGGAATATCTGAACATGCCGTCAATGTCGCCAATCTTAGTTTTGCAATGTACAGGGAGATTTTATTGGTCACTGAGGAACCAAAGCTGGCGCCTCAATTTAAGGTATTCCAAAACCAGTTTCCTAGTGACTCATCTATAATAAGAGATATCCTCGTTGTTTCAGGTCTATTACATGACGCTGGTCTTGCTCAGCTGGGTATGGACAATACCCCATATGAAACGCTAAGTGATGAACAAAAGCTCAAATACAAAGAGCATGTCAATTTATCTGTCTCACTTATTGGAAACTTAGGCGAAGTAAGCGAAAAGGTAGTTGAAGTCATTAGAGATCATCATGAGTACTGTGATGGGAGTGGCTACCCACGAGGAATTAAGAAAAATCAACTCTCTATTTATTCTCAGATAACCATACTTTCAAACTTCTATGACCGAGCTCTTTCTAAACTCGAAGGAAACCATCAAAAAGCACTGGAAGTTGTTTCAAAGAGTGAATCCAAATTTAACCAGCATATGGTTAAAATTTTAGAGCGCTTGTTCTAGTCTCAGGGCCAACTCTTTAAATAAATTTGTAAATGGCCATTGAAACTGCAAGTAAAGCTAATACTAGTAGCCCCCAAAAAGAAGCCGCTCTATGTTTCACAAGATACTTTCCACAAATAGGGGCGGCCATTGCTAGAGCTCCCCAAAAAAGAACTTTCCCCTTAAGCCATAGGGGAAATTCACCACCGCCAAACACTCCCATCACTGCCGCGAGTCCCATTCCGGTGACAATAATCAAAAAGCTGCTCATCCCCACAACCATTTTAACCCACTTAGATTGGTTGCCACCTAAAAGATCAGCAGCAAGAGTGGTTAAAAAAATAAAAACAATAGCTATATGGGTGATTTTATATACTTCGTAGCTCAACATTTTTGATCACACTCCTTCAAAAATCCCTTTATTTCTGAAAGAAATAATTTCTCATTTTCTGAACCTATGGCGTGAGAGCAGTCTTTAAAGATCTTAAATTTTGATCCCGCAACTCGCTGATGATAACTTTTAACTGTGGCCGGAGTTGCCTCATCGTATTGACCACACATGAGATAGGTGGGCACACTTATTTTTGATAAATCTGAAACACGGCTGTACTTTTTTAACGTACCAGTTGGCTTAAACTCTGAAGGGCCCCACATATACTCATAAACTTGCTTACCATGAGGATTACTTTTACCACTAAATGCTTTCTTTAGTTTTCTCTCATTTCTGAGTACATGGCGAAGATAATAGACCATGACGGCCTCCTGATAAACCTTAGAGTCGGTGGCCCCTATTTCATGACAGTACTCAATCACTTTTCTGGTTTTAGCAGGTAGCTTTTGAATTAAACGGATTGCATCCCTTTCCCAGTCTTTGGCACTAAACATAGGGGACTGTAATATAAGAGAGCGCAGTCCCTTTGGTTTTTTTCTGAGATAGTATTCCAACGCCAGCGTAGTTCCCCAGGAGCCTCCGTAAAGATGAAACTCCTTTAACCCCCAGCTCTTAATGAGATGGTCCAGCTCATAAACAAAAGTTTCGATTTTCATCTGAGATGTTTTTAGTGGGGAGCTCTTGCCTCCTCCAATTTGATCGTGAAGAAAGACTTTTCTGTGAGTGCTAAGCTTCAAAAAAGGTGACTTACTTTTACTATAACTTCCACCTGGACCACCGTGAAGTACCACTAAAGGAACTCCAGAGCTTAAACGACCCTTCGCTTGAAAAAAGGTTCTTCCAAATTTGTGCTGAATATACGGCATAGATTGCTCCAACTTAATTAGAGCTCTATTTTAACTTAATGCCAGATTGTGAAAAGGGAGGTGCAGCAAAGAAATCTGCACCCCAAAGATTGTATTTAACTTTATTTTTTCTTTCTTCTAAAAGGCTTAATTGGATCCCAATATCCTCTGATCCCAACAGTGGCACTGTAACCATTATTATATCTATCAATTCCATCATCTGCGCCAAGAAAGAGGTTGGCCGTTCCCAATTCCAGATAAACCGAAAGAGCAGTATCTGGAATAGCGTAAGAAATTGATCCTGTAGGATTTAAAACTAGTTTTAGATCTGGAGTCAATGTGTACAGCTTTGTGTAGTTGCCAAAAGAAACAGACAACCCATTTCCAAAAGCAAGTGTTAAAGAGCTACTTAAGGCCAAGAATGTCTCTGGATCGGCGTCGCCGATAATACCCTGGACACCACCACTGACACTTATTGAAGTGTGAATTTGAAATTTTCCATCATCAACAGGAATAACATGGTCAATAGTTATTTTTGCAATTTCGATTTGTGATAAAGCAAATGGCTCTGCTCCCGGATTAGTATAAACATTAGTTCTTAGAAAAGTAAGCATACTTGCAGAAATCTGAGTTTTGATTCTGGCCTTTTTCTGCTCCTCTTCTGGAGTAGTTTTAGATGAATCATAAAGATCCATATTAGCTAGCGTTGCCATAAAGGTATGGAACTCTGGACTACTATCGGTAGAGACCATGAAGTCAGCATATAGACTCAAAAATGTGGTGCCTTTGTATTTAAGCGCCTGCATATTAACTGATACCAGCAAGTCTTCAGCGTGTTCATCAGCTTGAATGCCGCCGTCAAATCCATCTTCTGAGATTCGAACATTAACTCTGGAGCCTGCTCCAGCAAATGGTAGTAGTGTAAAATCTCCTTCATCAGCAAATGAAGAACCCGCAAGGCTAAGCCCTAGCAGTAGTGCAAAAAATTTCATAAAAAACTCCGTATAAGTTTTAAAAATAAAAGTGCGTCCCGTATCCATGATTTATACCAGGGGTCAACGCAATGCCCCACAAAACTGAAAATAATACCCATCCCTATTAGGAATAAACGTTCCAAACTGACCGTTCACTTTTTTATCAGGATCTACCTGATTTCAAGTCAGTAAACTCTGAATTTTCTACAGGCTCACATTGCAAATGGCGCCAGTTTTAGAGATTATCTCCCCCCAGTTCTCTTTCGTAGGAGCTTATGATGAAAACATTCACCACTACATTATTTTTAATCATGATCTGCAGCTGCACGGCCTTTGGTGAGGAGAATAAACTGAATATTTTGGTGATCGGGGACTCTCATACTGCCCAATCGTTTGGAATCATGATGCATGGGAGACTCAGCACTTTGAATAACACTCAAGTTGCTACTTATGGCCGTTGTGGATCTTCTCCGGTTCATTGGACTAAAACATCACACAGGTGGGTAACTCCTTGTGGATTTTTTAACGGCGCTTCAACTGACACCATTACGGGGCTAAGGGGTAAGTTTCTGAAAACTCCGCTTGTTGATAATCTATTAGCTAATATAGACCCGGCCCAAGACATACCAATTAAAGCAGACCTCGTTGTTGTCGCCCTAGGTGCCAACCAGATTAATAGCGTAGGCTCTGACCCCCAATTAGATCCAGAAGTGGCCAACACCAAACTCGAAGATGCCGCGAATACCGTAGTTGCGCTCGTCGATAAAATTAGGCTATCAGGTGCCAAGTGTGTCTGGATTGGACCACCAGATGGAAGCCTACGAAAAAAACCAAAATACAAACAAGATAGGCTCTACGAAATGCTAGTGACTGCTCACGTCAAAGCGGGAAATTACTGCCAATTTCTAAGCAGTAGAGAAAGCTCACTACCATTTATGTCCTATCCAAAAGAAGACTCTGGTTGCCAGCGCGATGGCGCCCACTTAGATGCATGCACTGAGGGAAGAATAAAATCTGTTATGTGGGTTGAGAGAATGATCTCAGAAATTAAAACCTATGTTAAAGAGAGGATGGGCCACAACTTATAATAAATCAATAGATTCCAAAGTAGTGTGAGCATTGTCAGTAAAGACGCCATCAACCCTTGCTTCGTTCATCAGAAGCTCAACTAACTGTTTTTCATCTTTTATAAACTTTGGAAGAGCATCATTTCTAAGGGTGTAGGGATGTATCACAAGACCTACCTCATGTGCCCATTCAGAAAATGGTGTCGCACTAACCTCTCCATCTTTATAAGTAAGAACATGAGGAATCCAAGGACCAACTCCAGCAGCATATTTTGAAATACTGGTTAAGCCTTCTTTTGTTTTCATTTTATTGTAATCAATTTTATTCATGGCCCACGAATTTTCACCTATCAACTGAACCAGTGGGATTCTAGTTTTAATCACATTTTTCAACCTAATAAGAGTTTTGTCATCGAAACATTGAATGATAAATGGAGTTTCTCTATGAATTTTACTAAAAGCACTAATTTTCTCATAAACAATATTCGTTATATCCTTTCCCATTTTTTTGTGAAAACCAGGGGCCTTAATTTCTAAATAAATACCCACACTGGTTCTTTCAACTTCATTGTGGTTTTGAACTACAGTCATAAATTCACTGAGGGTAGGCACTAAGTACTGTGATCCTGAAATAGGAACTCTACTACCAATGGCCGCTTTTTTCGTTTTTAGATTAATTCTGTGATTGGCCCTCAATGTTTTAAGTTCAGCTAAAGTTAAATCAGCCGCATAAAATCTGCCATCTGCCCTTACCTTCTTTGGAAACACAGAGGCCACATTTGTTGTACTATCTAAATGAATGTCATGAAGAATCACGGGAACATCATCTTTAGTCAAAACCACATCTGGCTCAACGTAGTGAACCGGGTATTTTAAAACTGCTCGAAGTCCCTCTAAAGTATGTTCTGGAAATAATCTTGGAAGTCCACGATGAGCAATGACCTTAAATTTATCACCTCCTGCACATGAACACAGAAGTAGCACTGAGAGCATCAAAATCTTGGTCATTTTAATCCACCTATTTTTTATTTACCATGAGTTCAAAATATATTATATGCATATATCTATATGGCCAGGATAGGTGCAAAATACGCCTAGAGTTTTCACCACTTAGTGAACAGATTCTCAACAAAAATCATTTGATCAAAGTACTTTAGAACTTTTCCTAAAAACCTTCGTATAACCCTCAACTAAGAAACGAGGAGAGAGAAAGTGAGAAACCAAAACCCAATTATGATACTTTTTATTGTTGCTTCAGTGCTTTTTTCATTTGAGCTTATGTCAAAAGGCCCAAGTAAAAGTGAAGGCAAAAAGCGCGGAAGAAAAATTGCCAGAAAATGTAAAAGAGGTCTTAAAAGATGTCTTAAGAAAAACGATATAGCCACATGTCTTGAAAAACCAAAATTTCAAAAGTGTGCAAAATTAAAGTGTGCAAAGTCTCTTTGTAAGGCCTCTGATATCTCTAGAAAAGAATGCAGAGAAAAAGTTAAAGGCGGTGAGTTAGATGAGAGTCTGAATTCATGTATCGCAGAAATCAAAGTTAAGCTGACAGAAAAATTTGCTTCAACTCAAAGCTCTGTTGAGTAATCTTACATAACATGGTGCTCTGTCGAGCACCATTCAATTCGTCACTGCGTAACCACTCTAACTAAACGCAACAACCTTTTGATCCCAATCACTTGATGCAATGTTTCGAAAACTTAAAACATCTTTCAACCGCCCCACGTCTCTCTAAGAAAAAAATTAAGAACCACATAATACCAACAATAACTTACAAGAGCGCTCAACTATTTGACAGAAGAGTACAATTTTTCTTTTATAGCTTCATCAAAAGTTTTTTGCGGAGGAAGTGATTGTGTCTAGATTATTAACACTCTTAGTTATGTTAGTTGTTACTCTTAGCCTTGTGTCATGTGGGCAAAACCCAAGCGGTGAGGCTTTAGATGTTAAATCAACTTTCATTGTTGGTGGCTCAGAAGCTAGCCCAGAAGAAGTTCCTTGGATGGTTCAAATAAGACGATTTGGATCTACATGGTGTGGTGGAACAATTATTGGAAAAAGGTATGTTCTAACTGCAGCTCACTGCCTTTATGAAAGAAAAGTTGAAGGCTTTACAGTTTTCGCAGGAGGAAGCGGTACAAGTGATTCACTTGAAGCTCTTCCAGAAATCGAATCATTTACAGTTCACGAATCTTATAAGGGATACGATCTGGCCACACTGGAGTCATGCACCCATTGCGACCTTGCCCTTATAAAATTCAAGGACAACATTGAATATAGTGAAAAAGTTCAGCCGGTAGAAGTTATCGCTGATGATGTTTACTCAGGTTATGTTGAGCCACAAACGGCTGGTCCTGAGCAGGGAAGAAGCCTTCCTCAAGTCAAAATATCTGGCTGGGGAAAATTGGGTTTCTACGATGGTGTTAGTGAGGATCTTTTAAAAATTGATATGGATCTTCACGTATTACCAATCGAGGGGGCTTCAGGCTTTTTAAGTAAATTTAATTACGTGGGAACACTTGCTGTCGTGAGAGACGGCGTCACTACTTGTAATGGTGACAGTGGAGGCCCATGGGTTGTTAAGGTCAAAGGAAGAAACTTCCTAGCTGGAGTTCACTCTTCAGGAGACTGGTGCCAGAGCATCGGGATTTCAGCAAATCTAATTTATCACAGGCAATGGGTCGCAGAAAATACGAAATAATGAGGTAATCTCTGTCATGAGAGATGAAGGGGAACGGGTCCAGAATTGGACCCGTTTTTTTTTGGAGATTTTTGAAAATGAGCAAACAGCAAAATGAGCCTTATAAACCAAATCTAAAAAGTGGCGAACACCCAAAAGATCTCAAATTTAAAATGGCCGACGAAACTCACATAGAGGATCTCTGCCAGCTGATGTCTATGAGAAATCCTGCCATGGACAAGGATCAGCTTCGGCAAAGAGTAGAGACAGAGATTAAAGAGTACAGCGATGGAGTCTTTTGGGTTCAAAGAAATAGGGAGAGCTAAAGGGTATATGATGATCACATTTGATTGTGGTGAGGGCATTTTGTTAAAAAAACTATACTATCAAAAGATTGAGACCTACTTTACCACACTACTAATCCAAATTCGGCCTACCATCCTCCACTTCTAAAAGGAGGGAAGAGTGTTTTTTTACAGGAAATTTCAAATTTTATACCATTTTCAAATTCGAGTTCTGCATTTCCAGAAGAAGCCCCATCGTAGCTGAAAAAAGCTTCGGGGATTGCTAATTCAATTGCTGTGTCACTAGTAAGCTCAAATGAAAGTATATGCATAGTAATGGGGTCAATTGTTATCAGATTATTAATTCCAGCTGACCTTAAATCTACAATTAAGGAGCGTTGAATTTCACCAAGGATAAAGTTGATAAAAACCTCTCCACCAAATTTAGTAATTCGTGGGGTATCATCACCTGAAGGAATTTCAAATCCACTATATTTGCAGGTTACATTTTGTGCTGGACTTGTTTGATCTATGCCAAGCTCTAGCTGTTCTTTTTTTGATTCCTTTATATATTGCTTAGATCTCTTTTGGAATTCCTCTACCGTATTTCCTGCTTCTGGCACAGAGGCCTTTGCATCACTTCCCTGTACTGAAAATGAGAAAAGCAAGGCCAAGAGACCATGTAAAAAGATGTGTGATATTTTCATTATTTTCCCCAAAAAAACGATCGCTAGATGCTAAAAGTCTAACTCAAAGAGGCGCTCGGCAGGTCAATATTGTTCTATTTTCAAAGCTGTCTGTTTTTTGCACAATAAAGGAAAAGTGGTTGCGATGTCCCCGAGCACTACAGTAATTTTTTCACTACAAGTCTCTAAATTTTCGACAGTGCTTTATGTAATTTCAGTTAATTAACAAGGGCATTCTTGGTCCATAACTTGCTTTATAAAAGCTGACTTAATATAGACAAAGGAATTACCAATGAAAGTCCTAAAGTGGTTTTGTTTACTACTGATAACCTTCAGCTTCTCAGTATGGGCACAAAATGCGTGTCGGCTGACAAGTAACGAACAAGGGAATTTTCAAATAATCTCCGGTCAAAATGCTGTTGATGAAAGTAACTATGAAAGTTTGAGTGCTGCTATGGAAATGTTTGAATCATATGTCAGCGCAGGGGTTTGCAGCTACCCAATAAGGGCAAGTCAAAAATGCTCTATCATTCCTCATGGTGAAAGCTCATTTATTCTCAAAAGAGAAGATACATTTAAATCCCACTCTTTTGGGAAGTACGAGGATGCCAAAGTACTTCTTAGTAACTTGGCCCAGAAAAATATTTGCAATAACTATGTAGGCTCTGAAGGCCTTAAAATTTTCCCACAAGAAAGTGCAGGGAAGTGTCAGTTAAAATTTAAGCCGCTATTAAAGCGTTACGCCATTTATCAGGGAAAAACTAAAGTCAGTGAAAAATCGAACAAATTAAATGATACTCTTGAAGCACTCATTCAATTAAATGAAGGTGGAACTTGCGAAGTTTTTGCTTCCAATGAGGTTTGTGATATTAACTACAACAAAGTCACCTTCAATTACAAAGTTATAAAAGATGGAAAGGGTTTTTCTGGAAATCTTGAGACAATCGCCGATACCGAGGAAGTACTCTCACTACTGGTAGACTTTGGAATCTGTAAAATGCCAGATACTCCCTCAGACTGCGAAATCACTAAATTAAAAAAGAAAGGTGCTCCACTTTGGCAGATACAAAGAGGGGGCAAGCCGCTTTCCATGTCATTTGAGCAGCACCACGTTATAGAAGACTACTACGATAGGCTGATTGAAATGGGTGTTTGCCAAGCATCAAACTAAAATCTGTCTCTGCTCTCGCTTCGCAAAGTGACAAATTCCCATAGATCTTCAACAATCTAGCTCCACAAACTCACAGGGGCCCAATTGTTGAAGACCACACTTATTTTTCTCTCCATAATTTTTTCCATATGCGTGCAAGCTGCACCAAACTTTGTTCAGGGTTTAAAATATCCGAATGAAAGTGGACAAGGCCTTGAGGCCATAGACTCAGAAGCATTGCTGCCTGAAGTAGGTACTTTTAAGGGTGGATTCAATGACCTTCTTCCCTATGTCGTTCCAGCTCCCGATCAAGAAAATGCAGGCTCATGTCTTTTTATGTCCCACACAGCGGTCGTTGAGTGGTGGCTTTCTAAAATTCAGTCCCCCAACAAAATCAATCTTAGTGAACGATATACCTTGAATTTAAAATCAAGGAAAATTGGATCTAAATCTATTTCCAATTGGAGGACAGATACCATTTACAGGTTTAATGCTAGTGGAGTGCATGTTTTAAATTCTGATTTTCCTTTTACCAAGGGATGGTTCAAAAAATCGGCTGGCAAAAGAGTCATCTCTCACAAAGGAGCTGAGGACGCTGTGTACGGGACTGCTTACAACTGGATAGTTTCTCCCACCCCGAAAGGAACCCCTCTGGTATCACTACCAAAATTTGAAAGAACTGTTTTGTACAAAGATAGGGACCGCAATCAATGGAATACAGGACAGGCACCTAAAAATGCCGTTGCCCTTATCAAAAAGGCCTTACGAGAAAACAAGGCTCCTGTAATTGCCATTTACAACCACTATGGCTACTGGCACGCCAATATGATTATGGGATACAATGATCACGCTAATTCATACGGCTGTCCTTTTCTATCTAGCTACCAGGAGAAAATGGAAAAAAGAGCTGTCAAAATGGACAAAAAACAAAGTGAAGCTAAAGAAGAAAGCGACGCTTTGTACTATGCTAAAAAAGCAAAAAAATATCGAAGACACGGCAAGGCCATTGATAGCACCTTTAAGAAAAGTGGTGGCTGTAAAAATCGTGGTGTTTTTTATGTTAGAGATTCGATTTACCCCGATAAAAGTATGCCCATCTATGATTACGACAAAACTCGCGATGGAGAAGAATCTCATTTAAATGCACCTGTTATTATTCGTGAGTACGAGTGGATTGAAAGATTATCAAACCACGCCGTTCAAATCACCCTAGCTCCTTAAGGGCCAGGATTAGCTGATCTAGATCTGAAGTGTTATTAAAGTAATTGATAGAGACTCTAAGGCCTCCTCTTCTTGGAGAGAGGTAAATCCCTTTCTTATTTAAGATCTCCCATGCCTTTTCTGGATCCTCATTTTTGATCAATATATTTCCAGAATTATGACTTTTTGAATGCTCACTTTCTTGATCTCTAAAAGAGAGAATTTCAAATCCCTCAGTCGCCAAGCGATCTGCGAATTGAGTTGAAAGAGTTTGAATCCTAGTGGCGATATTCTCAACACCAATTTCTGTAATTAAATCAACTGAGGCCCCAAGGGCGTAATAATTGGAAAGGGGAGTCACTCCTGTTTCTATGGCAGAGGTGATCTCTTTAATTTTTACATCTTCAGCGCTAAATAGGTCTTCTTGGGCCACGCTCAACCAGCCCATAAGTGGCCACTTTGTTTTCTCCCTTGTCTCTTTACTTACATAAACAACACTAAGCCCGTAGCCTGCGCCCATCCATTTGTGACAAGAAGCCGTTAAGGCAGAAATTTTTGATTTTTTAACATCTATGGGAAAACTTCCAAGTGATTGTGTAGCATTGACAATAAAAGGAGTGCCAAGACCTTCTGCTCGGGCGCCGAGCTCATCAAGATCCATTCTAAAACCATTGGAAAATTGTACATGACTTGCAAGGATTGCCCGATTATTGTCGTCCACTCCTTTTATCAATTGATCGCAATCTATTCTTCCATTTATTGTAGGAGATAAATTTAACTGATACCCATGGTATCTAAAAGGATAGAGAGAAGAGGGGAATTCGATGTCTGGCATTGAGATGGAATTGTCGCTGCCAGAAACTTTAAACATCATCGCCAAAAGATTCATGGCGTGAGATGTGTTGGGTGCAAAGCCTATGTCGCAGGCTTCAGCGCCCATAAGAGCTGCAACCTTTTCTCTGGTCCTCTCCATATTCTCAATGGCCCGGGTATAATTCCAGTCCCCAACACGATTCATGTGGAGTATGTGCGAGTGATAACTGTCATAGACAGGATTTGCGAGCGGCCCCACAGCTGCTGTGTTGAGATAGACTCCATTACTTGCGGCAGGAAACTTTAATCTAACTTCACTCCAAAATGAATCATCTAACTGGTACATACGAATTCCTTGCAATCAACTTGCCCTTTCTTTTTAAGCCACCATTTATGCTCAAAGTAAAATCCCACAAAAATAAAGGGCATAACTGCATAGTACCAAGCGGTGATATCATGACCACCTGTATTCACTAAGGCCGACCACTTAGGGAAAAATGAACTTGCACCATATGCTACGAAAATAATAGAGGTAATTGTTCCAGGATAATAAGATTTTTGGGCCAAGCTCTTAGCACTATGATGAAGTTCGTGTAATCCCTGTGAGGCCCAAGCTGCAAGAATCAAAAGAGTCCAAGGTGGTCCCTTAACTAGTAGGTAATTAATAAAGGCCATGGCCAAAAAGGTGCCAACAAAACCGACAAAGACTGCTTGCCTAGGCTTTTGCCCCCAAGACTTTGTGGAAGCGTGGAGGTAGACGGGGCAATGATCATATTCATTTGTAAAGTAGCTCTCAAGCTTATGGGCCACCATTAAGACAATTGAAATTAAAAAGCTATTTACTAATTCACTTGAAGCGGAAGCATTAAATCTCTGAGCAAGCACAGGTACAAAAAGTCCAACGATTATGGCCAGCGCAGCAGTCACTAGGGTGATTACCATTGAGCTGAGAATTCCTGCTTTTGGATATGGGATGGTTTTGGAAATGCTCATAAGTAACCTCTCTATAATTTACCAGGGTCTGTATATTATAGAGAGGGCTTAGCAAACAAACAACAAGGGAGCTTTGATTAAAACTTTAAAACCTTATTATTTTCTAGAATATAATCTTCAGTTTTATTAAGTTTTTCAGTGACCACTTCATAGCTACGTAAAGTAGTTGGTCCCATACAGTCAACTACTTGGTCTGAAAGCTCAAGACTAACAAACTTTAAAAGAGTTCCGGGAAGACCTGAATATTTTTTTGTGACTTCAACTTTAAAGTCTTCCTCATTAAAAGGAGTACATGAATCAACGTAAATATGAAAAGTTGTCTGAGTCACCTCTGGACCACCCAAAACATATGGATTCGAGTAGTGAATGAAAGAATTTTGAGAAACTGAATCAACTAAAACAACTGAAGAAAATGCAGTTTGGGAGACAATAATTAAAAAAAGTAGAATGATAATTTTCATGACTCCTCCAGGAGATTTTGTAAGACAAGGTGATATTGCCTGGTAGGGAGGTCGTTGAAAAATTATTAAATCTACTTGAAGCTCATTAGCTAAACTGCTTAGCAGCTTAAAGCTAGAGGGGGAAACTACATCTCAACAGAGAAGAAAAGTGAGCTAACTATGTGTAATATTGCCAATACATACATCACAATGGAAAATGGCAAGTGGAAGGAATGCCAATAGGAGAGGATCTTTTTGGTGGGTGCGTAAAAGGCCAGTTTTCGGTTGGCCAGTGAATAGAGCTTTAATTTTCCCGCCACGTCTTTCGGTAAATCACTGAGGACACGGTTGAGTTTCATATGGAGATAAAAATCTCCCAAAAAGGTATTGTAGAATACTTTGGTAATAGAAACTTCGTTGTAAATGCTGGCAGTTTGTCCCCCAATATATTCTTGTATAAATTGTTTCTTTGAATTAACAAATTCACTGATGACACTGGGATATTGTTCAAGCTCGCTTTCAATCATTAAACATTCTTTTTCTAAATCCTCTTTTTTAACCGATAGCTGTCCCATTAAAAAACGTCCGATAATACCCGAGACAAAACTGATCATCATGGTCCAGAAAGGAATCGCAACAAGACCGCCCACTTTGAAATTTGCGTGAAAGACAATGAGTACAGTTCCCATAAAACCGCAAAAAATATGAAAATCTAGATGAGTTTTTATGGCACCTAGACTTTTAAAAACTGAAACTCTTCTTCTCAGGGAATATAAAAGCAGTGCTAGTAGAAATGAAGATCCAATCCAACCGAGATATAGGCTGACCCATTTTCCAGATCTGGTCGATGGCGAAACGTCGCTTGCGATTATCCCTTTCTCTTTCATACTTGCCAAAAAACTAAACTCACTGGTCAAGAATTGATTTAGATAAAGAAACTCATAACCCAAAGCTAGGGTCACGAGAGTGACAATTAATATATAGATTTTTTTCATACCATAACGCTCGACACACTATATTTTATCGCACATTTAAGTTTTTTTAACTGGGGGGAAATTTACTCTTGTCTAACCAAAAGCTTCAAATCCTTTTCACTAAAGCAGTTCACCACATCTGCCCCAAAATTATTCTTTAGAAGTCTCAAGTTTCCAGACTTGCGAATCTTTTCAAATGCACGCCCACAATCTCTAGGAGTAATGGAGACTTTAATTTCTTTGCACAGTGTTTTGTAATTATTGGCGGCGCGAGGAAAACCTTTATATGAGGAAAATGCATAGTCTTGGCATTCTTTTTTGCCAATGGCGCCATTACAGCCACAAGCAAACACCACAATAAAGGGTATAACTACCTTAAATCTCATTAGTTTTCTCCAGTTTTACACTGTAAATTATACACCTTCTTTTAAAGAGTGAAAAAGTTTTGTTAGGTTTGCCTATGAGCAAATACAAATCCTTTATTGGTCACCTGGTTCTATCAAGTATCTTTTTACTGCTGTTTTCAGCATTCCTTTGGATTAGCCCAAGTAAGGAAAAAAGATCTATGGCCTTTCATAAAAATGAGGTATCACTTTGCTCTGAGATCGAAGTCTACAATATAAGACAGAACTGTGTTCACTCCTTTAGCTTAAAGAATAAATCCCTCTGTAAAACAGCCACAGGTGCAGCCCTTTCTCATTGCATGGAAAAGCAGACAGAAATAGACTCAATGTTTTTGACTACGAGACAAATATATACCCAGCTTTTTGGGTTTTTAATTATAGGACTTACGGCCTGCATGCTTTTTATCAAAGCTGTAGTAAAGATAAAGGGGAGCCATCGTTTTAAAAGACTTTTAAAATAGATGGTTTGGGGAAAATGAGAATACTCTTTTTATTGATTTGCCTTATGTGTTTTTCACATAAGAGCTGGTCCATGAAATGTGAAAGAGTGATAGAAGTAGCGACTACACTGGACCGCTATGCCATTTATTTTAAAAAATGGAATATTGGAGCTGAAGCTGGGTCAAAGATTGATGAGGTTTTTCAAAACTCATTAATTCCAAATGACAACAAAGTAGAAAAGGTCTTTGAAATTTTAATTAAAGATCGGCTCTCAAGCCTCAACTTTATCAGTAGAAGATTAATGGAACGTGCACTAAACTCGGCCTTCGACCCTGCTGCAGTTGATTTACTTTCACATGGTGGTGCCCACTACGATCCTTTTAAAAATCTACTTCATTTTCCTTGGACAGAGAGTAGAAAAGTAGAAGATCTTATTGTGGCCATCCACGAAATTGAGCATGCCTTCGATAGAAATACCAATCCTCTTCTTTGGGCCCAAGGAACAGTATTTTTATTTCTAAAAGGTGTTAAAGTCATGCCCAGTAATCCGGCCTTAACATTGATTTTTAGGCGAATGGAAACCCGGGCCATTGGCGCTCAGTGGGAACTTGTCAGAAAACTACCGCCAAGCTTAAGACAAGATTTAATTGCAGAGATTTCTTCAAGACGAATTACTAATAGTGCTGCTTATCTAGCAAAAGAAAGTCTTAAAAGGGCCACTTTAAGTAAAGAGCAATTTGTGCTCGAGCTAGCTGAAATTCAAAATTATTCTGTAAAGTCCATCTACTTTGACGACGGGAGAAGTTCTTTTGAAATGGGACGAAATTTGCTCAAAGGATTCTTAGCTCTGTGGAGTGGGCGCTATATCTATCGTTATTTTAGAGACAAGTTAGATCAAAAAACAATTGTTAAATCAACTGCTGACCAACTACTTATTGAGAATTGAACAAACTCTCTACATCACAATGCAACTGACTTTTAGTTGGGGTGCTTACACCTATACAATCATCCTCTTTAACTAGTTTTACTACATAGGCAGGAGTAATATTGCCTGCAAATAAATCAGAGTTAACTGCTACGGGAGGGGTATTACAGCCTGTTAAAGTCGCATAGGTTGACGGGTCAACGCAGGCAGCTGTGGCATACCAGTTACTTCCCGCTCCATCTGGATCAGCTACAAAGTCTGTAGTCGTGTCATTGAAGGCAGCCGCGTAATTATATGAAAATGTATTTTGGGCGTTCATTTTACCAGCAGCACTTATATCAGTGAGCGTCCTTGTGACATACTCTTCAGTTGAATATAAACCTGCTACTATACTGTACATTGTCAGCTCGGCATCGTTTAATCTTACTGCTTTTCCGAAATTATATTCATACTCGGAAGTAGAAGAATACTCAACACCGTAGCTTTCAAAGGCCTTTCCACTTGTCGCAAAACTATTGTTGTCATAAATTATATAACTATAGTTATTAGAGGCAGTGCTAGGCTTATACTCATAAGCGACATACTTCCCCACATTACTGGCGCAGTTGAGCCACCAATAAGAAGTCTCACTCTCTCCAGTTGACAGCACGTAGCTCACTCCAATTTTCTTATCAAGGGTCACACCTGAGGTGATATTTCCCCCAATTCCCCCAGAGGGAAAGGTGTCAGAGGAAGTGCCAAAGGTCATAGTGTAGGAAGCTAAGGCCATGTTAAAATCTTTCGAGCCAGAAACTGTCCCTGAAGCGGGAATACTAGTGCAACTGCTAATTCCTTCCAGGTACAAAAGTCCTGATACAAGATCGGGCCCTAAAACCTCCTGCATGTCTCCTATAAATCCTCGATGCTTATATTCTGAATACGAAGAATAGCCTTCAGGGTTGATACCTGAAGCGCTCCCCAGCTGATTACCCCAGGCATTTTTTCCATATCGATTGGCCTCAACATTTATATAATAAACATAGACCGTTTTACTATAAGAAGTCCAAGTGGAGCCTGAATCATCAGAAAGGCGAAAATCAATACTAAAATTGGAACCATCACCCACAAAATTTGATGCCTCTGTAGGGACATCTATTGAGCAACCAACAACACTTCCTATTGAGTCACCAGCATTGCCATTACAGGTACAAGTAGGAGTCACTGAGAAACCTGTCCAACTGTCTACAACACAAGCATCAGGGTTAACTATAGCTGTCCCCAAATCGTATGATGTGTCTCCTGCATTAGTAGATTCATCTGAATGCCAGGCTCCTACGCCATTAAAAGACATATATAAATCATAGTCAGCGCTATCGTATGAAACACCTAGATCGTAATCAGTAAAACAGGGGGTAGGCAAACCAGTACCTCCACTCACACAATGTAGCATGGGAACTTCAGCTGTAAAGGCCATTGAGCCCACACCCGAAAGAGTGTCAGCAAAAGTGATAGTGGTTATAGAGGTTGAGCTAGCTGCATATGTTTCTATCCCAAAAAGCTCTCCAGCATGGAACCCACTTGGAAATTCTCCAGAGAGCAACTCATAAGCAGCTGTGCAAGTTGTATCAGCGTAGGTATGAATTACTGTGTAGAGATTTATGCCACCTGTATTGCCAAAGGGGATCCTGACATCAATCCCTTCAATGATACTATCTGTATAGCTAGTATCATTACCTGAGCCAGTATTTCCATAACAAGCTGAGGTTATAGAGCCGTTGGCACCAACAATTTCAAAGCGAACACTTTGAACCTCTCCTTTGTCTTCAATGGGAAATTCACAAGTATCATCCCAATCAACAATATTGGTCATATTCATGCAAGACTGCATGTTGAGGTTAGGGAACTTGCCTGCCCCGTCAAGGATTTGGGAGTAGCCAGTATTATTACACTCGGCCACACTTGCTGAAATATCCACTGTCTCAGTTGGATTTTCTAAAAAGGCAGATGCAGAACCACAGTATGCTTCACCACTCAGAGGAGTTGTGCCCGACCATGCAAAAACTGTAAAACTCCAGTCTCCAGAATCGAGGTTAATGCTTTCAGCAGAGTTGGTTCCATCTAGGATGTAGGTGTTACCGGCCCCCCCAGAATCTTCGGTTTTAACGATAACACCGCCGCCGCTAGTGACATTGGCCGCGCCAAATTTCACATTGACGTGAGTAGAAACACTGCTCTTGTCTTTCCCGCAGGAAAAGAGCATAAAACAGCCTAAGGCAATGCAGAATACCCTTTTCAAAGTGCCCCCAGAAAATAAAAATCTTTAATACTATATTGAATCCTAGCTGGCCCAAAGTGGCAAGAAACAGCATTGGTCGACCCAAACACTCGGTTAACCGGGTGAATATTTCCCTTTAATAGATTTCACCATCTTAAACTCACTATCATCGTCGGATATTTCGATATGGAGAAGAGATTGAACCGGGCGAGTTAGTGAGTATTAGAGCGCTTACATTTTTCTTTTTACTACTAGGTGCTGCTACTTTGCAGGCACACAATACTAGTCAAAAAAAAATCAGGACTGAGTACCGTTCAAGGCATGGTGCCAGGGAGCTAACTAGGATTTCTCGATACCTAAGTAGTGCAACCTCTATAAAAAGTAGCTGTCCTGCCAGTGGAGAAAACTTGGCCATTCCAATAAAGGTGGAGCCAATCACTTTTGAATGTAGCGAGCTTTCAAAATACCCCAAAGACGCACTATCTGATGAGCTTGTCCCATTTTGTAAAGAGCTATGGGAAACAAATGGTTTTACTTGGCAAAATATGGATAGTTGCACCATGGTTGAAGCTAATAGATATGATGTTAATTTTGTCCCGGCTTCAGAAGAAGAGTTTGAAGAAGAAAGCGGATATGTGCGATCAACAGCTGAAGAGCAAATTGCACAACTTGAAGACATACAGGCCAAGCGCTCTACCTGGGAAGTTAATTGCTGTGAAGAAGATAAAAAGTGTCTTGAGGCCATCAAAAAGGTTGAAATCAGATTTTGCTTGGATGAAGAGGCAAGAGATAATAAAAGTCTTGGGGATGAGTGCACTGAAGGTCCACAATTCGATTTTGATTTTGAAGAACACCAAATAATGGATGATATACAAAAAACTTTTCGAAAAAATGGTCGAAAGAAAATTGGAAAACTAAAAAAGCAATGGGATATCATTTCAGGCCATGTTCGAATCTCACCCTATGTTTGGAGAGAAAGTGGCAACACCTATTGGGAGACTACAGACAGTCTCATGAGACACGAATTTTCTCATGCCTGCTCAAGAATCAAACTACAGCTTTATTCAAATTTTAATAGTAAAAAGAAAAAAGTTAAGAAAAAAGTTCTTCAGGCGAGATCACAATTTCAAAATCTAGCAAAGTATGGTTACTCTTACCACTATCAATCTAGCTATGATTTTTTTGATAGGCTCTATAGTGACACAGGATTTAATAACAATTTTCTGGAATGCATCTACAGCGTTATTAATTACTCCAGCACCACTTGCGACCCCTTTTATTCCGGAGCCTACCTAGAAGAGGCATGGGCCGATGCCTTTGCCATAATGAGTGCAGAAAATATAAGCGATGTTCATCCATGGGATACTTGTAATAGAATGAGAGATTCATCTCATCCATATGCTGTCGATACTTTTGAGTGTCTTTTGAATACAGTTCCAGAACTAAAGAAAAAACTAGGAGGGCACTACTTATGTCCAGAATAGCGATTGTATTACTTTCTTTTATGTTCACCTTCTCGATCTATGCAGGTAATGAGTCTGCAAAATTTAAGGTTGAACTAAAACTAAGTGGAAAAAAGAGATGGCCTTTGGTTGAAGTCAAGCTCAAATCAACTAAGAAGAAATGTCAGCTAACAGTTAAAGAAACAGGGAAAGAATTTAAAGAGCAGCTTGATCAAAAGATCTGTCTAGATTTTTCTAAAAAACACACTGATGTACTTACACTAAGAGATCCCATGTCTTACTTCCCAAGCCCTTCAGTGACATTTGGGAAATTGGATCTTTGGGTGAATAAAAAGAAGAAGTGGGATATTCAACTGCCACTATCAAAGCCTGTCAAATCTTGTATTCATCCCGGAAAGTGTCGCAAACAAAAACCACCAAATGGATATTTCCTAGCAAAAGATCTAATAGAGATGGCACTAAAGTCCAGTGGGTTAAAATAAGTTTCTGCTCTATCTTCTAATTGATTTAGGATCAACGGCGTCTTGCAACCCATCACCAAAGAAATTAAATGAGATAACTACCACTAGGATCAAAAATCCTGGCAAGATCGCCAGCAGTGGAGCACGATAGATTAGCTCTTGAGCGTTGTTGAGCATATTTCCCCAACTGGGAATAGGAGGTTGAATTCCCAGCCCCAGAAAGCCAAGTGCTGCCTCTGATAGTATAGAATTTCCTATATTGAGAGTCACACTCACAAGAAGTGGGGCGATGACATTGGGGATGATGTGCTTGATAATAATGATATGATCACGAGCACCCAGAGTTTTTGCTGCTTGAATAAATTCTTGCTCTTTAATGGATAGAATACTTCCCCTCACAAGTCTTGCCACTGTCATCCAAGAAAAGAGACAAAGAATTGCAATGAGTTTAAAAACGCTCTCTTGTTCACTTCCTTCAAAGAAGTTTAGTAGTGGTACTTTTTTAAGGTCTACTGCCGCAAAGATTATCAGTACAGGAAGTAGGGGAAGGCTCAAAAGAGAATCAGTCACTCGCATTAAAAGAGTATCGATAACCCCGCCATAGTATCCGGCAAGAGAGCCAATAAAAAGTCCAATAATGGCACTAGCAAAGGCCACTAAGAGACCCACTCCTATGGAAACTCTCGTTCCATAAACAAGCCTAATCAAAACGTCTCTACCGAGTTCATCAGTTCCCAGAAGATGAGTTGTTTTAAAACTTTCTCTCAATTTCAATAGTCTTTGAATCTCAGGATTTTTAAGAGTTTTAAATTTTTCTAAGATTTCTGGCTCTTCATTTAAAAGTCCATTGAGATCCACTAAAAACTCATCGGTGGAGAGACTAAAATCGACTTCAGAGTTTATGGCAGGCCCAGCAGACTGCAAGTAGGTTTTAATTTTGTCACTAATTAGTGGATTTTGATCAGATAGTTTCTCCATTTCATAGTCCATACGATCAGAGCTATATGAGATGGTTGAAAGAGCTGGCTTGTAGCGATTAAAAACGTCTTGGACATTGGGGTCAAGTCCAGTCAGCCCTGAAATCACAGGTGCAAAAATCCCAATCAACATAAAAACCGTGATAGTAAAAAGTCCTGCAAGAGCAAACTTATGCTCTATAAATTGTGAGAACACAATTTGAGACATTGATTTGGAGTCAGTTGCGCTACTATCCTTAGAATCTTTGATCCTATTCATTTGCGCTGAATTTAACACCTCGGTCGACAATTCTCTCTCCCTACTTATAACTTATTCTTGGGTCAACTACTGCATACAAAATATCAGCTACCAAATTCATAATCAGCACCATTGCGATTGATATAATAAAGGCGATCATCGCCACGTTGTAGTCATTTCCCATAATAGAGTCATATACCAGCCGTCCCACACCTTGATAGGCAAAAATCGTCTCTGTGATAATTGCTCCTGAGAAAATGAAAGAAAAGCTAATCGATATGACAGTAATAAGAGGAATCAGTGCATTTTTCAGAGCGTGAAGGTAAACAATTTTGTTTTGTTTAATCCCCTTTGCTCTTGCAGTTCGAATATAATCTTGTCCCAATACTTCCATCATGGCAGATCTTGTATAGCGAACAAAGGTTCCTATTTGAAGTACCATGAGGGATACCACTGGCAAAACCAGATAGTGTATTCGATCTTTAGCATAGGCCATCCCTGTTAAAGAGGCTTCTCCCACTGACTCTGTGCCTCCGGCAGGGAACCATTCAAGCCAAACGGCAAAAATGATAATTAAAATGATTGCTAAAAAGAATGAGGGGATAGAAATCCCAGCAAAGGCCAAAAGATTTGTGAAGTAATCAAATTTGGATCCCTTTTTTAAAGCAGAAATTATTCCAATGGGAATGGATATCATTAAAGAGAGAATCAAAGCAGTCATGGTTAGGACGAAGGTATTAAAAAGTCTTGGCACTAAAATCGTGGTCGTTGGGACCTTGTAAGTTCTAGAGTAACCAAAATCCCCTGAAAGGATATCTGTGAGCCAGGCCCAGTATCTCATATACATCGGTTGATCAAGGCCATAAACGGCCTTGAGTCTTACGATATCTTCGCTAGTTATTTTTGGATTAGAGCTAATCATGATATCAAGTGGGTCACCTGGCATCAAACTCATCAATCCATAACAAACAAAAGACAGAAGTATCAGGACTAATACCATCTGAAATAATCGCCTGGTTATATAATTTCCCACAAATCTCTCCTAAACTGGGTGGTCCAATTCTACTTCAGCTCCCAGCCTTCAACATGGTTTCCTGAGCTAAATTGGTGTCCTGTAAGTTTGTAGCCCACCAAATTTTTGGGAGTCACAGAAATATCTGATCTATAGTAAAGAGGGATAACAGGAACTTCATTTGTATAGTGATAAAGAACTTTATGGACAAGCTCTTTTCTCTTATCTGAATCAAATGTCACATCAATTTCATCAATTAGTTTATCAACGCTCTTGTTTTTCCATCTAGGAGCATTTTGTCCACTGTAGCCATTTTTATCAGTGGGAATACTTTTAGAGTGAAAAGTTGATCTAGGAGTATTTTCTGGAGAAGAAATCCATGCAAACATCGCCATTGCTGGAAACTTTGATTTTTTGACTGTTTCACCAAAGTAAACTCTGGGAGGCTCGTTTTTAATGCTAATTTCCACACCAATTTTTTTCCATTCTTCTTGAAGGTAGACTTCAACAAGCTCTCTGAGTTTGTTGCCTGATGTTGTCATAAGTTGAAAACCTAACTTCTTACCATCTTTATGACGATACCCATCTTTTCCCATTTTCCAGCCGGCCTTATCTAAAAGTTTCTTGGCCTTCCTTCTGGAATATTTGTAGACAACAACTTTTTTAGGATCTTTGGTAAACCATGTATCGATGGGAGCCACATTATGAAGAGCAGGAGTTTGCTTTCCTTCAAAAAGAGCTTGAGTTAATTTTTGCCTATTAATCGAGTGAACCAATGCTTTTCTCACATTAATATCTTTCAAGATAGGATTCGATAGCTGAAGATCAATGTGCTCATAAATGAGACCTTGCTTAAAGTTCACGCGGTGACTAGATTTTTCTTTTTTAAGTTTTTTATCAAGTGAAATTGCCTGGTCTAGAGTAAGTCCCAATATTGAGATCATATCAATATTTCCAGACCTCAAGTTGGCCTCAAGAGTTCCCGTGTTGGGAATTAATTTGAGAATAATTTTTTGAATTTTAGGGGCCTTACCGTAAAAAGTGGGGTTGGGAACAAGTGTAACATGGCTTCCCAGTTTTATTTCTTGTATTTTATAAGGACCATTATAAAGACCTGGGTGAGTTGGATTCACTGAATAAATAGAGTTTTTCGAATAACCTTCTTTATCTTTTCCAAATTTATCAAAAACAGCAGATTCAAGATGCTTTGGCACGATTTGAAATGTGGCCAGTTGATTAAAACTCCACTTGGCCTTCTCGTAAATAAAAGTAAACTTTTTGGGATTTTTTTTATCAACAATAATTTTCTCTACCTGAGCGTAAACTTCAGTTTCTCCTACAGAGATATTTTTACTAAGAGCAATCTTGTGAGAAAATTCTACATCATACCCTGTCACTGGGGTTCCATCTCCCCAGCTGGCAAGATCCTTCATCTCCCACTGGACCTTGATTTTTTTGACACCTTTTTCGGTGTACATTTTGGCCAGGCCATTTTCAAGGGTTGGGTATTTTTTTACAAGTTGAGGGATCCATTTACCCTTCTCGTCTAGGACAACAAGTGTCCTTCCCACCATTTCATAAATATAGGAAGTGGCCATCATTTGTTTGATGATTGGGTTCATATTCTCAAATTCTTGTGTCATGCCAATTTTTAAGACATTGTTGCTTGGTTTCCTACTAATTGCAGAATGCGATAAAAGTGGAAACATCATTAGCAAAATTAAAAGATAGTTTTTCATATACTTTTCTCCGAATGCACAGGTGGACAGCTTAGCTGATGTTGGGGGTTATTTTGGTAATTTTCTAGCTTGGGTGTTTCAATACTACAGCTGGGTTGGCCCTTAGGACACCTGGGGTGAAAGGCACAGCCTGATGGGGGATCAATAGGTGAGGGGACATCCCCACTAAGTAGCTCCCTATTTTCTCTTTTTCCCCTGCCCGCTATTGGGATCGCCTTGAGTAGGGCCTTAGTATAAGGATGTGCTGGATTATTAAAAAGCTCATCACGTGGCGCCTTCTCGACAATTTTTCCAAGATACATCACGGCCACTTCATCACACATATGCTCTACGACAGAAAGGTCATGAGATATGAAGACAAAAGAGATGTTAAAATCTTTTTGAATCTTTTTTAATAAATTTAAAACTTGTGCTTGGATAGAAACATCTAACGCCGAAACTGGCTCATCAGCTACAATCAGCTTGGGGTTAAGTGCCAAGCACCTTGCAATGCTTATTCTTTGTCTTTGCCCACCTGAAAATTCGTGGGGATAGCGGTTTAGATGCTCTCTTTTAAGACCTACAATGCGCATCAGTTGGTCAACTTTTTCTTTTCTCTCACTAGGCGTTCCGATTTGGTGGATTTCGAGTGGTTCATTCAATATATTGGCCACAGTCATCCTGGGATCCAGTGAGGCAAATGGATCTTGAAAAATCATTTGAATATCTCGCCTAGAATTTCGAAGATCAACACCCTTAAGATTTAAAAAGTCTTGTCCTTCAAATTTGACAATACCTGAAGTGGGCTCATAGAGACGAATAATTGCTTTTCCAAGGGTTGATTTACCACAACCACTTTCTCCTACAATTCCTAGTGTTTTACCGCGCTCAAGAGTAAAGCTAACCCCGTCCAGGGCCTTTACATCTCCTGTGTGCCGGAGTAATAGTCCTGACTTAATAGGATAGTATTTTTTTAGATCTTCAACTTCTAAAATCAATTTATACCCCCGTGATCTTCAGGGAAAAAACAGGCGACCTTACTTTTATCACCTGTCAGCTGAGGTCGCTCCATAAGACACTTTTCAGAAGCTTTAGAGCAACGGTTATAATAGGCACAGCCCTGCCCCAATTCGAGAGGACCTGGGACACTTCCAGGAATGGTATAAAGCTCATCAACTCTAGTCCCCAATTTGGGCAATGAGTTGATGAGGCCAATAGTGTAGGGATGTCTTGGATTTTGAAAAATTTCATGACAACTGCCAGACTCTACAATCCTTCCCGCGTACATCACCATGACATCATCTGCAATTTCAGAAATCACTCCCAGATCATGAGTAATAAATTGAACTGTCATATTTAATTTTTTTTGAAGTGATTGAATCAGCTCTAATATTTGAGCTTGAATAGTGACATCAAGTGCAGTGGTAGGCTCATCGGCAATCAAAAACTCCGGCTCACAACTAAGTGCCATAGCGATCATCGCCCTTTGCTTCATTCCACCTGATAATTGATGAGGATATTCATGGAATCTTTTTTGGGGAGAGGGGATACCCACTAATTCTAAAAGCTCGAAGGCCCTATTCTTTGCCTGGATCTTTGAAAATCCCATATGCTTTATAATCTGCTCACTAATTTGATAACCTATTCTTAATACTGGATTGAGTGCAGTCATTGGCTCCTGAAAAATCATCGCCATTTTATTGCCTCTCACACCCTCGTATTCGCTATTTCCCAAATTTGTAAGATTGACTCCATCCAAAAGGATTTCTCCTCCCACAATCTTTCCCGGCTGGCTTAAAAGTCCCATCAAAGAAAAGGAGCTGACAGATTTTCCGCAACCACTTTCACCAACGATCCCCATAACCTTGCCACGGGCCACCTGGTAGGAAATTCCGTCAACGGCCTTAACTTCGCCAAGCTTTGTAAAAAAGCTCACTTTTAAATCTTTGACTTCAACCATTGGGCCGTTTAGCACTTTGATTACCTTTTTTCTCGTTACCACATTAGGGGTAATGATTTAGAAATCACTTTCTGACATCTGGGTCAATAAGCACATAGGTGAATTCCCAAATTCTGGATTGAATGTAAGTTATTGTTTGCATAGACTTGTGTATCGTCAACTATTTAGAAAGATAGTGGGGATACATTGGCCTCAGCCGACGCACCCCGGGGGATTAGATTACAGGCCGAAAAATGCACTCACATCTTCTGCCGTATTTTCAAAAACTTCTATTAATTTCCCACCATTTTCTTGAACCCATCTTCCTAGGTCGTGAGTTGAGTCAGCAAGTGGTCTAGAGCTTTGCTCAAAATGACTAAGGCCTTCAAGACACTTCGATCTTGTGTGAGCATCATGGCCATCAAATGGAGAGCCAATATCAACAATAATATCCCTACAGCTAAAAATAGGAACAATACTATCAGTAGTCTCTCTTAATAAATAGACCACACTGTTTCTCCATGGCCTTGACGTTGTCCCGACTCAAGACTTCCTCCAGTTCTCACCTTTGTTAAAGCTGGAATTTGATAGGGCTCTTCAACATCTTTTTCTTTTTTTGCAACACGACTACTTGGTTTTTTGTCTTTATAACGATGACAAAGAAACGTTTGGATTTCTCTTCAACTTTTACTCTCTCAACAGAGCTAGGACCACGATGAATAACCACAGTGTCATTTGATAATTGATCAGAGCCTACCCTATGAACTACAGCTTCTCCCGGTCCACCTGTGGCAAATGAATGTGTTGAATAGATTGCACTCAATAAAATTAGCATACTTCTCATGTTCTCCTCCTCAGCGACGTACAGTTTTATGCTCTCTATAAGGGCAACCTCAGTGCCACACTTCACTGTCAATTTTAAGTAGTTAGGTCCCAAAAATTGATCACTTGGTTTTTTTTCTAAAGAATAGACAGATGAATAGACTTTTCAATGGATCAATACTTCTCATAATTTATGTACATCCATGACCATCAACATATTTAGAAAAAACTCTAAATAGCCGAAACACTATAAAGGTCTATACTACGGGAAAATAAAAAATGTTTAGAGCTACTTTATTATTTTTGGTGCTTTCCTTCTCTTTATCAAATATTTTTGCCACTGCAAGAACGACAGGTAGCAATTTTCCCACTCCAACTGAAATAAACAAAGTCTGCTATAGCTACTTAAATGATGCCAACCATTTATTTCGAGCTCCAGGTGGTAAGCATGAAGTTGTGGTGGCCAAAAATGGACAGCCAATAAAAACCTATGGCCCCTTGTATGGTGAGCGAGAGATGGCAGGAAAAATGTGTAACTTTAATGAGAATCCCAAAGTCACTTTTGATCAAATCGTTTACGATAGAATAAAAGAAGAACTTGAGCAGCAGCTCGCTATTTTTAATGCAAGCCCTAATGGCTCTGAAGAAAGAGAGGCCGCGAGGGCCACAGGACATGCTATTATAAAGGCCTGTAAAAACACTACTGGCTCCATAGTTAAAGCTGCTGTCAAAAAAGCCTTTGACGAAAATCCACATTTTGAGGCCAATTTTAACGATGCCCCTCCAACAACAGAATCACTTTCTGGCTTTGGCAGTAGCTCACCAAGGTCTGTATTAGGTGATTGAGATCATCCTAAAGTAGCAGGTCGTAGAACTTCCTTAACTTTCAATTAATAAAACTCTGTATTTTTTACAGATAATCGTAAATTCAATACAACCAGATAATGCTCCATGCTATTTTACACCCGCACATAATTATACATTTTCTGGAGTTAAATCATGAGGTCTATCAGACACTTTTTCTTATTATCCACACTTATTATCGCCACAGTAGTTTCACCACTTGCAAACTCTACCAAAGTCGAAGAATCTGAGCTATTGGTTCAGGCCTCTAAAGAAGTGCTCGTGATGAATTTTGATGATGGTGATGTTGAAGCACAACTGGGAATTTCAATTGATATAGGCCTTTCCTTAAAAATCAAAAAAACTGATCAAGAGGGAAATTCCACAGAAGAGTCAACGATTTCAACTGACATCAATTTTCTTTCAGCAACACTCAGAAGAGGGGTATCAAACGAAGACATACGCTACATTGAAGTCGAGGTGGCAAGCGTGAATATTGACGATAAGGCCCGGCTTGATCTATTTAGCATAAAGATCGATAAAGACCGTGACCTTGGAACCCTAATTTCTATTGGAACATATGCTATTAACCTGCTCGATTATCAAACCAAAAACCAAAGAGCAGCCGTTAAGATTACTCTGGGAAATACACTATTTGAAATTATGAAATCGAATAATCCTGCTACACCCATGGGTGATCGAACACTTTATTGGCTTCCCCTTGTTCGTGCTAATATCACAGCGGTTTACCATGCAACCCCAAGACTTACACTTGAAGCAATGGTGGAAACAACTATTTACCTTACTCCAAGAGGACTTGGAGATGGCATTGAAAGCACTCTTATGGAAGGAATTCTCGCTGAAGGTCTGGTTAGGGCCAACTATAGAATTCTTGCCGATGGCCTCTACGCTTATGGCCAAGTTGGATTTCAGGCAAACTACTTAAATGTAGACTACTCTCATGCAAGTGATGAGATTTTCGCTAGAGACTTTGTCCCCTATGCAGGTGTTGGACTTGAAGTTCGATTCGGTTGCAGACGTAAAAAATGTGGCGGCAAATAAATTTCAAAACCATTAGGAGTGGGAGAGAGTGAAATCTCTCCCACAATACTAGTCTTACTATTTAACCATTAACTCTTCAGCGTATCTCGGAAATTTAGCATCTTCTACGTAGTTCAAATCTGTATCAATTGCATAAACAGAGCGAGGAAATTGACAAGTCACTCTCTCACCAGCTTCACGATGCCAGCCCACAACCGGAACTAACAAAAACGACATATAGGCCACAAGAGCACCATCTTTTTCAACTCTATTGGCCCAGTAAGAATAATCATATTCGAGAACCTCTAACTCATACTGCTCAGGAGTCAAATCAGAATCATCATCAGCAAAGTTGCAGTAAGAGAGAACTTCTTCACCATCTTCCAATGTATAGGAGATATCCTCATAAACATCATTTGCATCTTCAATAGATTTTTTAATCTTCTCAAGGTTATCAAAATATTTTTTATCAGCCGCTCCAAGCTTTCGAATTTCTAAGCTGGGTTTTTCATTTATTTTTGAAAGGCTCTTTTCAATTTCAGCAAGTTTTGCTTTTTCCACTGCTGAGAGTTTCGATAAAAGGTGAGGTGTTTTAAATTCTTTTAAAAGCTTTTTGGCCTTTACTGGATTGGGTGAGCTACTCTCTCCCACAAGACCTGTAAGATCGAGTGCCATGGCATTAGTAATGCACAAGGTCATCAAAATTGTGATTAATTTCATTTTCTTCTCCCATTAATATTAAAAGGGATCCATATCGAAAGTGGCCTCTGAGTGTAAATGACAGCAACTGGCACATGTATTATTTATAGAGGCTTTGGTTATTGAAACACCTAGTCATAGTCATCGAGTATGCATAGTGCTAGGTTTGAAAAAAATTGTACTACAATGCAGAAATGGATAAAAAATGAGCGGAAAAACTATATACGTTGGAAACCTTAATTATCGTAGAGATGAGAAAGGGATTATGTTTTTATTTTCAAAATATGGTTACATCCAAGAAATTAAAATTCCTCTCGATCCAAAAACTAAATTAAAAAAAGGCTTGGCCTTTGTTCACATGCCCAATGGAAAAGACGCTGATAAGGCGATAGCAGCACTCAATGGTATGGAAGTGGATGGCAGAACTCTTAAAGTAAGCGAGGCCATTGAGTCTATCGATTTTAAAATTAATGCCACTGGGGACAAGAAAGATAAGCAAAAGAAAAAAGATGATAAAGAAGATAAGCTTGTTAAAATGATGAGTGAAAGAAGGACCAAAAGAAAAAAAGGTCAACTTCCAAAGCTTTTAGAATTCCTAGAAAGCCGCCAAAAATAAATCATGTCAAAGCGAATTATTACACAAGATAAATATGCCCTCTACCTGTGCTCTGTTCAAGATCCACTTAGCGATGTTGAAAGAATCTCAAATATTTACACTGAGCTTACTGAAAAAAATCCTGAAAAATTAAGAGAAGATTTTAGCGGTACTTTTGCATTATGCTGCTGCTGGGTTCAAGATGAAAAGAATAATTCTGCCATTGCAATTGATATAGATGAAAATGCCCTTTCCTACGGGAAAGAAAATTACTACACCCATTTAAGTGATGACGAAAAGAAAAGGCTAAATGTTTTACAACAAGACTCAATATCAACTACTGAAAAAGTTGATATCATTGTCGCCTTTAACTATTCCTACTGCCTATTCCACCAAAGATCTGTGCTAAAACAGTATTTTAAACACTGCCTGGATTCACTTGATAAGGATGGAATTTTGATCCTAGATTTATTTGGTGGTAGTGATTCTGAGATTCTTGAAACGCAAGTTCGTCAAATTCATAATAATGACCAAATTCAAAACTTTGACTTTGAATTTGTAAGGGAAAGCTTTAACCCCATATCACGCAAATCTCACTATCATATTAATTTTAAATACGAAGATGGCCCCTCAATTGAAAAAGCTTTTAGCTATCATTTTCGAATGTGGACAATTCCAGAGCTAAGAGAGCTGATGGAAGAAGTTGGATTTTCGAAGAGCGTAGTTTTCTGGGAGGGAATCGGCGATGATGGATTCGGAAATGGCGAGTTCCATCAAAGTGAAACCGAAGAAAATACTGTCAACTGGAATGCCTTTATTGTTGGTGCTAAGTAAATAACTTCGCACCAATCAAATACTTAGAGTCCAGCCTTAGCAGAGAAACTATTTTTAAATAGACCCTTAGGATCATAAATTTTTGCCTGCTTTTGAAATTCTGTAACTCTATTCATATAAGTTCCAAGCTTTTTTTGATCTTCAAAAATCCACATCCTATTTTTTCCCCAGTGGGCCCTTCCCGAATATTTACTAACAAGAGTGCTTGCAAAGCTTTCAAAGGGAAGATCATAAGATTTTTTCTCGGCAGCATTAAAACCAACTGGAAGATAGACTGGCATTTCAAGAAAAGTCACAATATCTCCAACTTTCCACTTCACGCCATCTGCATTCGAGTGGGCCAAAAGGGTCTTGTCTTCGATTTTTGCAAATCGAATAAAAACTCCAACTAGCGGCAGACATATTTTGTTTTTCTCTATGTGTGATTTTACAAATTTTAATGCATCCATTGATGTACTTTGAGGTAGAGCAATTTCCCAATCCATTTGGAAAAAGCCTTCTTGATTGGGAGTTAGGTGAGAGCTCACCATTCTATGTGAAGGCCCTCTAACTTTCTTTGAATTCATCTTGATACCAAAGATCCCTTTTTTTGTAAGAGGTGGTTGAAAGACAAACTGAAGATATCTAACAGCTTCAATAGAGCACATGACTGAATTATGACAAGCCCCGTACTGAAGAGCGACTTTAAATGGGTCCACTATGACATCAGGTATTGAGGGATTAAGTAGTTCATTATTGGCCTTCTTATGGACAGATTTTTTGGTTTTCTTCCCACAAGTTTTCATGAATTTTTTAGTACCAGGAAACCAGTTGAGTTGCCCGTAATCACAGTCTGCAACTACGTCATGGATATTCTTTGATCCCAGTAGTAGATCTTCATGATGAAAGCTAACTTTGACCTCTAGATTAAATTGATCTTGAATTCGCAGTTTTAATTTAGTGGTTATTCCCAGCATGCCTAAGCTTACACGTAGGGCCTTTATCTCAGGGTCTTTCTCTGTAACAGTTCTAATATTTCCAAGACCATCCACAAATTCAACCCCATCAACAATATTGGAGATAACTCCTGTATGCTTGGGTGAGCTTCCATGAGAACCAGTAGCGATGGCGCCGGCCACAGTTAAGTCCCTAAATCCCATATGAGGAATACCTGCTAATGCTTTTCCTCTTTTGTGAAGCCACTCAGAAAGTGCAAAAACAGTAACTCCTGGTTCGACATTTACATATTCCTTGGCACCAACATTTTCCAATCCCAAAACGTGATTAAGATTTTCAGTGCTAATAATATGACCTTCAGAGCAAATAATCCCCGTTGCCGAGTGCAATGTACCCACTACCTTTATTTTCTCGCCCTTGGCATAAGCATTTTTGACGATTTGTGAAACTTCCAAAGTAGAGTAGGGTCTATGGAGCCCCAGAGTATTTTCACAAATTGTTTGTTTATTATAGGATTTAACCGGTGAATAAAGGCAATCGGCGGGACAACTATTTACGTCTTCTCCCTTGGAGGCCTCACACTTTTGATTCCCGCAACTGACTACTAAGCTAAGACCTGGACAGCTATGCCTTCCTTTCATTGCTTGTTTAAGTTCGCCGTTTAATAATTTTACGGCCTCTTGGTAATCATCTTTATCTGAGGAGTGAACAGTGCCAATAAAAAAGCACAGTAGAAGTAGGGCTTTCATAGATAATCCTTTATCGATTTTTTTAATAAAGCATTATGCCTTTCCCAGTCGGCCCTCGTCAAAGGCCAGATGCTGAGAAGCAGCGAGAAGTCCTATTCCAAAAGTTTGTAACTCCAAGTAAACTCACCTCCCAGTAACAATTGAGTGACTTCTTTACAGGCCAGCATTGAAAAATTGCGTCTATATGTTAGATATTTCCTTACTACTCAAAGGGAACAATTTTGTGAACAAAGTCTTTTTCCATTTCCTAATACTAAATGCGCTTATTTTTGCTATAAGTTGTGGCACAAAAGAAAATAAGCAACAACTGACTCCTCACCCAAAAGTAAAAATTGATATCCCAAGTTTGAGGAAAAATTGTTTAAATAAAGATGGTCTCTCATGTGCCAAATTAGGCTATCACTACAATAAATCTAAGAATTACAAGTCTGCACTTAAGTTTTATAAAATAGGCTGCGAGTTAAAAGATCAAAGCTCATGCTTTAATTTAAGGAAAATCAGTCCGAGAGAAAAATACTTTCTAAAAGTGGACTCGCTGATGAAATTTCACTCAAATAATATAACCAATTGCTATCAAAGTCGGTCAATGCCTTCATACTCCAGTATGCAATTGGCAGAAAAATGGTCAAAGGCAGAATTCAATTTTACCATCACCCCCAAAGGTTTCGCTGAGAAAGTGACCATCAAAACCCAGCTCCCAGGTAAGTTTAGTGACTGTGCTAAAAATATCATAAAATCACTTCGCTTTCCTATTCCAGGTGGATTTGTTGCTACTTATAGCTATATCCTGACTATAAAATCTACTGAATAACAGACTCACTAGTCCTTTTAATATTCAAAGAGAAAGTATAAGGTGAGCCTATGTCCAACTACAATCCAGAAAGCCTCAAAAAAATAATTTCTATGGAAATGCCCTACGGTAAATATCGAGGTGTTAAGCTGATCGACTTACCTGAGACTTATGTGGTTTGGTACTACGAAAATGAGCTTCCCAAAGGCGAGCTGGGAAGACTTTTGGCCGAGCTCTATGAAATCAAAGTCAATGGACTGGAATCTCTCGTCAAATCAATACAGTTTTAAAGCAGCTCTGTAGCTTCTCTACTGAGGCATTTCTACATGTGAAAAATTAAAGAGTCGAAGGTGATGTTAATATTTATAGCGTTGTCATTTTAGCATTTAAGGCCCATTCCATGGCAGGCCTTAAAAAGTGCCAAGGAGCTGCTGATCAAGTGAGTAAAAACAATAAGTAGCCGTATTGCGTAAAGATTTATTGGCAGCTTTAGCCAAGGGTATTTCCTAAGTTTGCCAACAAGGCCATTGATTTTAGCCAACGGCTAGGTAAGAATTGGGCATGGAAACACAACTTAGAAAATTTTCAGATTATCGCGCTTTTTTACTTCACAGTTTTGAGAAGAAAAAACTTAAGAATAAAAACTGGAGTTATGGTGCTTGGGCCAAATCTTTAGGGCTTAAATCCACATCTTCACTTACAAAAATAGTTAAAAATGAGCGCCATCCAGGTGCAGAGATGGTTAAAAAATTTACTCATTATTTTGAGTTTAATGAAAGTGACCTTGAATACTTTTTGGATTTAATTCAACTGCAAAAAATAAAAAAAGATCCAAGACTGGGACTACTTCTTATGGAAAAGTTAAAAAAATCAAATCCTGATACACATTTTGTACTTGGCGATAATCACTCTTATGAAATTCTTTCTAATTGGTACACTCTTTCAATAAGAGAGATGGTCGACTTAGATGAGTTCTTTGAAGATCCTAGCTGGATACAAAGTAATTTTCAATCTCATGTAAATGTGGGTGATATAAAAAGAGCTCTTGAAATATTGGAAGAAAATGAACTTCTAATAAGAGATAGTAGTGGAAAGCTTAAGCTTAACAATGGTCGGCTTTCAACTGAAGATGATATGGCGAATATCGCCATCAAAAAATACCACCGAGACATGCTGGATGGTGCAAAAGAAGCACTTTTTGATTTCTCAGTGGATTTTCGAGAGTTTCAATCAGTTTTAATTAAAATGAATAAAGAAGATATTCCTGTTGCAAAAAAACTTATTAGGGGTTTCCTTGACGACTTTTCTAAGGCCTTAGATCAGAAAGGAAAACAAAAGTTATTTCAGCTAGGAATTCAGCTTTTTCCAATATCAAAACAAAAAAATGAGGAGATACAGTGAAGTATTTAATATTAATTACTCTGGTAATATCAAGCTCTCTTAGCTTTGCAGAAACTCGGGTAGGCAACGGCGGGGAGTTACGCTGGAGATCAGACTATAGTAATCCATGGTGGGTCATAAATACTAAAAAAGTGAGCTATTGCGTAGAAATTGATGAATCTAGAAACTCAATAGACTTAAAAAGATTCAAACAAGAAATTAAAAGAGCACTTTTTTATTGGCAAGATCAATTTAAAGATTATCACTCATTTATGATGAGTTATAACACCATCTTAGGTGCGGGAGTTCAAACATTTACCTATGAAAACTGTAGTAACAAAACTGATTTAAGATTCTATCTGGGCAAAGGATCATTAAGCAAAAGTGAATTAAAATATTTTCAGAGTGATTACGAAAATCTAGTTGGTATCGCAATAAGAGAGAAATATGACAAAGTAAACCTTAAGGCGAAAGGATTTATTTATATAAAAGGAGATGATGAGAAAATATTTGCTAAAAACCGCTGGTCTACTCCTAATCTGCTTAAAAGAGCATTAATTCACGAACTCGGCCACGTTTTTGGAATTGGTCATATTCAAAATACTTTTATGGATACAGGTGCTCTCAGCATTTGGTTTGGATCAGAAGGTTCTGGCTACGGAGAATTTAAAATAAAGGAGCTTGATTTTTTTAGAGCTATGAAACAATACTCATTTTGCTATGGTGCTATATTTGGACGAGATAAAAAAAGGTGTTCACATGTTGGCATGTTCTCGTGGGGATACCCAGTTGGATCAATATTTAGTAGTGAACAAATAGATAAAAAGAAAGTTTACCTAGGAAAACTCACAAATGGGGGCGGGGGGATATCGAGTGATGTGGCCATTCAAATTTTTCTGCCGAAAATGCAAGTCGTCTTTGCAACAAAATTTGCGGACATCGATGACCAAAAACGCTTCAATAAAACCAGGCTACACCCTAACACAATTAATTATCCTGCAGCTGAATTTGACTTTAATCATACAAGTGACACTACGAAATTTGAAGATGCTAAGGGGAATAGATACCCAGCATTTTTTAAGTACTCTAACACAGGAATCCAACTCTATTACTCTGATGGCAAGAA
Organism: Bacteriovoracaceae bacterium; assembly: GCA_018649885.1. Classification (GTDB taxonomy): domain Bacteria; phylum Bdellovibrionota; class Bacteriovoracia; order Bacteriovoracales; family Bacteriovoracaceae; genus JABIHA01. Next base: position 5,710 of record JABIHA010000138.1, on the reverse strand, counting down.
AATATACTACCTACTTAATCACCATGCTAGATTTGGGATTATCAAAGAAGAGTGGTTTGATTTTTAGTATATTATAATAAACAATTTGCAACTTTAGTTGACTTATATAGCAATATAAAATACCAAGGCGGCTTTGAAATGATCGCCAATACTCAGCTCACTCAAGATGCAATTTCCTTATCCTGAATAACTATTCCGTGATTCGTATTGCCTCAGATAAAAAGGTAACCCTAGAGAGTTACAAGGCAGACTCTATAATATTATAACTTCTTTCTTCATAAGAATCATCAAGGAAGGAGTTGCACCTATCAAGAAATCAAATATTGTTTAACAAGAGGGAAGACTTAAGTGTTCGAGCTATGCATAGAGTTTTAATATATGCTCAATATTCAAAGAACTGGCTTCCACATCATCTGAGCTTACTGAGCCAATTCTTTCGTAGATCTTTTTAAAATTTGAAAGTTTTTTACTAAGTGCTCTTTTTATTTCGATTGGGTTTAGTTTCGTATAAGATCTACGGAGTAATTCTTTTTGTCTCATTGAAATATCAGGTGACGCTAACAGCCTCTGATACGGGGTCTGAGCTGGTCCATACTTACGATAATACTTTGAACCAACTCTTTTTTTTTCAATCAGCTTTAATTGAGGTGTGAAATAATTTAGTAGGGGATTTAGATAGTTTTGGTAAATATCATTCATATAATCAGTTAAAAACTCATTTTCAAATCGCTCATACCCAAATACCTCTCTGACATGTGTGAAATTCTTCTGCTCTACATGGCAATTATCATTTTTTCTGTAGGCCCGCGAGCGTGTCATTGGAATTTTTTTCAGATCTCTGAAGAATTCAACGAGGTAGTTATTTAAAAACTCGGTGCCATTGTCTGAGTTGAAAGATCGGAGTGTGTAGGGGAGACCCTTATCTATTGATATTATGGCCGTAAGAACATTATCAGCAGTTTTTCCATGAAAGGCCCTATTGTCAGTCCACCCAGAATAAACGTCTGTTACAGTCAAACTCCATGCAAACTTCCCAGATAGTGAACTTCCACAATGAGCAACTGTATCTGCCTCAACAAAACCTGGTCTTTGAGTTTTTATTGTAAAGTCTTTTAAAGGAATCGTATTTTGAAACTTCTTACAGCCACGAACAGTCCCTGAGCGCTTTGTACGCGCAAACTTTGACTTGTAGCCATTGAGGTATCGATCTACTGTAGCTGCACTCATACTAAGTAGTTCGTCTTTAACAATTGGCCCAAATCCAGGTTCATTATAATATTTGAGCCAAGTCTCAAAGCCAGCAACCATTTTCCTAGAGCAGATTCTCCCCATCAGATGCCAAAGTTTTTTTAGATGATAAAAGGTTATATCAGAATATGCTTTGCATCTTCCTGAGGCCTTAGGGCCTTCATGATGACCTTTAGCAAGGATTCTTATGGCATATTTACGGTTGTATCCGGTGACCTCACAAAGCTCATTGAGGATCTTTGATTTTTGAGGTCGATTAGAATTGAAATACCGCTCGCGAATGGCCTTAAGGTATTCCACCTTAAATTTTAAAGACATAGAAAATTCCTTTGTTATTTGGGTAACCTTTATTGTGAGTCAACACTTTTGGAAAAAGTGGTTTTGGGTTTTGATTTGGGTTACATTTTTCAAGGTGACTCAAAGTAAGTAATAAGGATAATTTTGAAACAAAAACAAGAACTTGAAAAGGCCTCATAGAATAAATCCCAGTTAAGAATATCTTTTGCTGAGTCAACACTATGTAAATCTCTTAGTAGGGTTACGTTTTTATTGAGGCAATACGGATTTTTTATCATGAAGCCCTATAACTTATCTTATAGGGCTTCAGCAATACGCTCCCCGATATGACTCAGTAAATTGAACAATTAGGTTCGCTACAGCAGCAACCAATACTGATAATGAGAACTAAAAGACTTTAAGATTCTCTGATTGACCAAAGGCTTTTTCATATACTTTTCTCGATTTTACTAGGTGTCCAGCACCATAGATAATGAGAATATTACTATAGTTTTTTAATGCATCATTTAAAACAGTATTAATAAAACGTTCTCTTGTTACACCAATTCTTGCTGACATTTTTTGAAAATACGATGCTCCATCATAATCACTTGGTGCGACATCCATAGTTGTGAAGTCGAGGTATTCCTTATCACCAAGCCTGTGAGAGTTATACCACCGCAAAAAGGTGGCAAAGCTTGGAGATGATTTAAAGTTAAAATCGCTAGCGAAATTCGCCAAAAGACTCTCACCCTGACTTTGAAAACCATTAGTTTTTAATTTCCCTAATCTCTTTAATTGCGGAATCTGTCGTAGAAGATAAAAACCAAGAATATCGATTTCTTGGTACCCGTAATGTTTTAGATCATGGTAGATTTCTATATCACTTGGCTCTCCTCCAACAAAGGGAATTCCATTTTCATGAGCGATCATCGCCGCATATGTTGGTTCACCACATTTTTTAAACTCAGATTTCTTGCATCTCCCCACCCGATTTAAAAACCACTTAGGACTAAGATCATTATTGTTATTTGAAAATCCTTCAAGAACTATTAACTCTGGGGGGCTTGTATTAACTGTATGCTTGATAGTTTTAAAAGTGGGAGATGCTATAGAGTTTGCATGAGTTGCAGCTAAATATCGACACGTATGGAGCATGGTAGGGTTCAAGTTTTTCATCTTGAGGATTCCATTGCCTAACTAAATTAAGGTCCAGTGAAGAGTTATGGGAGCATGAGCTTATAGCTACAGTAGATACCAAAATAGTCGTCGCTAAAGAAATAAGCTTGTTCATAGTTGAATAACTCTCATTTCTAATGTTCTATCATTTTTCGTACATAATTGAAATCAAGTGGGCGTAGTCGTCATCCTTCCGAGCCTTTTTTACTGCTGAAATATATATGCTCCTTCTCTTGTCATCCTCTTTAATCTCTTTTCCCCAGCTTGGAACTTCTATATTCTGTTTTTCACAAATCATGTTTACTAGCAGCCTTGCCCAACGACCGTTACCATCTTTAAATGGATGAATAGTCAGTAGTCTTTCATGCACTCGTGCCATTAATTCTCTGTCATCAAACGTCTTGTTTTCAAGCCAGAAAATTAAATTTTCCTGCAGATCTTTTAGTTGTGGAAGAATTTCATAGGGCATTAAGAAATCTGGATTATTAAGTTCTACTTTTCTTGTGTTACCAGCAAACTTCCAAACATCGTTAAACATATGCTTGTGGACTTCAAGCCAAGTAAAGTAATCCCTGTGGTTTTTCTTGGTAGTTTTCGCCCACTCTATACCAAGTGCAATATTTTCAATTTCCGATTCATATAATTCAGTCATGTCATTAATATGATCTGGAATTAGATCTTTACGTATTGATTCATCGACAGGTGTTTGCCCATCTCTATTATAAAATAATATAGACATTACTAAATATCTCCATGGTAGTTGGTGTCCATTACCAAACATCTCCATTTTCGATCAATTTTAGCGCTAACCTCTCTACCCTTTCTTCCATTGCGCCTTCGACCCCTTGATCTTCTAGCTTCATGTGGAGCCCCGCCTCAGCTAGTCTTTTGCGCGCTTTTTCCCTTGCCTTATTTTTGATCGTCTCTGTCACACTTTTTTTAGGTATTAATGAATATACAAGATCGCACTCCATTGCATCTGCCATCTTCTTCAAAGTTGATAGAGTAATCTTCCCCTCGACTTCTCTACTTTGCGCTTGTGCTACTGTCCTGGCCGATAGGCCCGTTAGCTTTGCAAGCTCTTCAATAGTTAGTCCCATCGCTTTTCTTATGTATTGTATCCAGCCCTTTGAAACAACCGTCTTCCCTTTGGTTTCTCTTATAGAATCGAGCCTTCTTTCAATCTGAGACTGGGTCAAACTATTCAGGTTAATCTTCATTGCTGCTCCTCCTCCAAGCTCATCGGCAAACATGCGTATTATTACGCATTATTCTAGCATATTAATATGTATTTTTACAGTATTTATTATAATTATAACGTGTCTTTTTACGCATTCAGACATCTAACTTATTGATATTATCTATATCCCCGCCCAGTAAAAGTGAAAACCTGGCCTTGGCACCAACTTGAAATTCCCTCTAAAAGTACCGCTTCCTCCAAGAACACCGGTACTTTTAGAGGGAATTTCAGCAATAATGGTTCAAATTTACGTAAAAATCATAAACTTGCGGTACCTTTGGGGGGAATTTTTAAAAGAGTGGTACTATTTGGAGAAATTTTCAGACCTACCGGTACCATTAGCGGGAATTTAAAAAGGAGTGGTATTATTTGGGGAAATTTTCAAACCACCCGGTACTATTAGCGGGAGTTTTTAAAATATAGTCTGCCTGCCAAATATCTAAAGAGACAAACCTAATTCTTTTTTGACTTCAGAGGCATTAATCTTTTCATGCTATCATGTACAAGTTAAGTGCAATGTTAAAATACCCCCAAAGAATCTTATGGCAAAGAAACGAAAAAGTGAAAATGATCTTGAAGACCCCACTTCGCTAATGTTTGCTTCAGCTGAGTCTGGTAATACAAAAAAATTAAAAAAAGCGCTAGATTCTGGAGCAAAGTTAGAGACTTTAGATGATGCTGAATTTACTGCCCTCAGTGTGGCCGCTAAACATGGAAAGCTTGAGGCCATTAAGATGCTTCTTAAGTATGGGGCCATAGTTACAAATGACACAATTACCTGTGCAAGTAAATCTGTGTACTCAAGCGAATTCATCCTAGAACATTTGCAATTAGCACAGATTGTTCAGGCAAGACCCAAGGTAGATAACAAATATACTTCTGCTCTGGATAAATTACTGATAAAGGCATCCTACTCTGGAAATTTAAAGCAAATTGAAAAGGCCATAAAGGGTGGTGCCGTAGTTGATACTTTTGATGCAACGGATGCCTCACCACTACGATGGGCCATCAGAGGAGCTCAAATTGAAGCGGTTAAATTGCTTTTGGACTTAGGGGCAAGTATTAACCAACAATCATCAAATGGATGGACAGCTCTAATGGAGGCCGTTGTTGGCGTCAACCTCCCAATTGTAAAACTCCTGCTTAAGTTTTCACCAAATGTAGATTTAGAAATTTTTAATGGAAATGATGCTGAAACATTTGCCAGAATGATGATGATCCATACGAGTAAAATCAAAACCGCTGAAAAAATATACTCTCTACTAATCGGTGAAAAAGAAGTTGCTAGAAACAAACGTAGAAATTCTCCAAAGTATGTAAATTTTAAATGTGATACATGCTGGGAAATCGGCAACAGGGAATATTGTTATTGGATTGATCAAAACTCAAGAAACGACTACCTTCCAGAGTGTATCAAAAAGCTTAAAATTTTAAAAGGAAACCCAAGTCCCGGCGATCGATCCGCAGCTGTATATCAATGCCCAGACTGCAAAGACAAATTTGACTACGACTCTACATATGAATACATGGCACCCTATTATGAATATGAAGAGTCAATTGAGCGAAAAATTAGAAAGAAAGCAAAAAAGAAATAAGTACCAGCAGACTGGTAAAAGTCTACTGGCAGGAATGCTGCTAACTTAAGAAAATAGTTGAATGATTTCATAAAACTACGGCCATGCGTAATGGCCGTAGTTAATTCTTTTGATATGATTTTTATCGCCAAACAAAAATCCATCCAAAAGGAATATTATGAATTCTATTTCA